>NZ_LKIR01000124.1:7046-20300 GCF_001462205.1 Haloparvum sedimenti | reverse complement strand
TAGCCCGCGAGCGCGAACACGAGCCCGGTCACCTCGCGCTCGGACTCCGAGAGGTGGTCGACCGTGTCGCGGTAGGCGCTTCCGTCGGGTCCCGAGCGGACGACGTGGAGGTCGAAGCGGGTCTTCTCCACCTTGCGGCGGCCCTCGCGGACCTCGGTCTCGCGGCGCTCGATCCAGATGCGATCGATGTTGTCGTAGTCGAGGATCTCCAGGACTGACGCCATGTGGTCGTTGAACGCCTCGACCGCGTCCGCCTCGATGCGGTCGACGCGCGTCCGGAGGTCGGTGAGCTCTTCGGCCACCGACTCGCGGCGCTCGCGGAGCTCCTCGCGCTCCTCGAGGTCGGCCTCCGTCTCCGCGATCTCCGCCTCGATCTCCGCGAGATCCGACTCCAGCCGGTCGACCTCGATCTCGAGCTCGTTGGCCTCGCGGTGGCGCTCGATCACCTCGTCGTACTCGCCCGCGCCCACGTCCTCGGTGGCCGCCTCGAGCTCCGCGACGCGCTCCTCGGTCTCCTCGCGCTCGGTCTCGAGCTCCTCGATGCGCTCCTCCACCTCGTCGATCTCGGACTCGATCCCCTGCAGGCGGCGCTCGGCGCGCTGGCGCTCGTTCCGTCGCTGACGGAGCGAGGAGCGCTTCTCGGAGAGCTCGTCGATCTCGTCGCGGAGGCCGTTTCGCTCCTCCAGCTTCGAGGCCCGCAGGTCCCGGAGCTGGTCGAGCGTCCCCTCGATCCGGTCGGTGTCGACCTCCGACCCACAGGTCCAACAGACGGTGCGGTCGTCGCCGAGCAGCTCGTCGGTGAGCGCGCCGGCGTCGGTTTCGCCCGCTCCGTCCCCCTCGAGCTCCACGTCCAGCCCGTCGCCCTCCAGCATCTCCTCGTTGAAGCTGATGACGCTCCCGAGCTCGTTCAGCGTCTCGTCGAGCGCGCGCTTGCGCCGGCGTAGCTCCTCGATCCGGCCGTCGATGCGCTCGGGGTCCTGGTCCGGCTCGTCGGTGTCCGCAAGCGTGGCCTCGAGCTCCTCGCGCTCCGCGCGGAGCTCCGAGAGCGTCGACTCCTCGGCCTCGATCTCGAACTCCACGTCCTCCAGCTCGGAGCGGGCCTCGCGGACCTTCGCGAACGCCTCCTCCAGCTCCTCCTTGCGCGACCGGCTCTCCTCGAGGTCCGTGTCGAGGTCGTCGATGGCCGCCTGGGCAGCGTCGAGGTCCTCGCGAGCGGCCGCGAGGTCCGTCTCCACGTCGTCCTTTTCCGACTCCAGGTCCGGGAGCGTCGACTCCAGCCGGTCGAGGTCCGCGATACGCTGGTCGAGGTCGTCCTTCTCCCGTTCAAGCTCGCGGATCTCCGCCTCGATGCGGTCGGTGTCGACCGGGCGCATGATGATCTCGCGGAGGTCGTCCCCGCGCGCGACCGCCTGTCGGGCCTCGTTGTCCTCGAGCAGGAACGCGAACAGGTCCGCGATCTCGGGGTCGTCGAGGAACGGGTCGCCGCCGAAGGCGACCTCCCCGCCGCGGCGCGTCAGCGTCCGCGTGTACGTCTCGTCGCCGATGGACAGTTCCACCTCGCCCTCCTCCGCGTCGCCCTTGAGGGAGGGGCGCGTGCTGCCGAGTCCCGCCATCAGCGCCTGGAGGAACGACGTTCGGTTGGTCGCGTTGCGGCCGCTGAGCACCGTGACGCCGGGGGGGATCGTCACCTCGGTCTCGTCGATCCCGCCGACGTTGCGGGCGCGAACACGGACTTCTTCCTCGGTACGGGCCATCGAACTCATTGCACGCTCGTACCGTTGGAAGCGGTATAACTTTTGTGACGGGAGCCGGCCCCGCGGGACGGCCGCCAACGCTCCGGTCAGTCGGCAGCGCAGTCGCAGCCGCCCTCACGAAGCAGGTCCCCGACCGGGTAATCGGTCCCGCAGTCGGGACAGACCGCGCGCACGTCGACGAGCAGCTCGTAGTCGTGGTCGGTCAGCTCCCCGGCGTCGACGAGGTTCGCGACCGTGGATTCGGCTACGGCCGCGGTCCGGCCCTGCAGCCGCTCCAGCGTGTCGATCTTGCGGTCGACGCGGTCGGCCGAGCGGTCCGGAAGCTCCGCTTCCCGGTAGTCGGTGAGGTACGTGTGGACCGCCTGGTGGGTGACGAAATCGTCGAGCACGGCGTCGACCTCGACGCCGTCGCGCTCGAGTTCGCGACGCTTGCGCATCCGGTCGGCGCGCGCCGTGTCGTCGTCGGTCAGCGTGGCGTACGCGCTCGCCACGTCGCTCTCGACGGCCGACCGGCCGGCCTCCCGCATCGCGGCCGAAAGCACCGCGCGGTTGAACTGGTCCGCGAGGTCCCGGAGGCTCGTCCGCTCGCCGTCCGCGCCCGTCCACTCCGCCTCCAGTCGATCGCCCATCCCGTCGAGGTCGTACGCCTCGATGACGCGCGCGACCTTGCTGTTCGGCCGCGAATCGGTATCGGTCATACGGTGATCCACATCCTCCACCGTTACAAAGATAGCGGTGTAACGTGATCTCGGTGGTAGCGCGGTCTCGATACCGCACCTTCGGGCGGGATCGCGGGCGGCAAACTCGGGCTCTGCGGTCCCGGCGGCGGGCACGATCTCGGAGAGAGCGGAGCTGGAAACGTCCGTCCGAAAGCGTCCGAAGACCACGCGGACGCAGGACTACTCGAGAAAGCGTAATGTCTCTCGATCTGGTTCGTCGTAGTACGTCTCCAAGGCCGTTCGGAACGGTTCGGGGTCGTCCGCGACCGCGTCGAACAGCGTCATCGAGGAGCGGAACTTCAGATCGTCGGGGGGCCCGAACACCTCGGTCGCCGAACGGCCGTCGAGCGCGTTCACGAGGCCCGTACACTCGCGGAGTCGCGGTCCGAGAACCGGGTGTGCCAGATAAGCCTCGGCCTCGGCCCGCGATCCGATCGCGTAGCGCCGGGCCATGCGGCTGCTGCCGAGCCCCGCGACCTGCGGGAAGACGAACCACATCCAGTGGGTCCGCTTCCGACCCGACCGAAGCTCCGTCTTCACCTGATCGATCACCGGCTCCTGTGCCTCGACGAACCGCTGCAGGTCGTGGGGGTCCTCGGAACGAGTCATCCGTCTCGGTCGCGCCTACGTGGGGCTCGCACCTAAACGGCCGGGGCTCGACTCCGAGGTGTGCGACGACGCGACGCCCGAACACCCACGGTCCGACACCTTCGCTCCCGGGACGGTGAATAGAAATTCTGAAAAGTGAACAGACAGGTCACGGGAAGAGAACATGTCGTCGGTGACGAGGGCGTTCGGAGCAGGAGACACGACGACGGACGAGGGGGCGGTCGCCGACCCGAACGACTTTGAGGTGGGTGGGCGTACCCGGCCCCATGTACGACCGGATCCTGGTGCCCGTCGACGGCAGCGAGGGGGCGGCCGCGGTGCTCGAGCACGTCGGCGAACTCGCCCGGCGCGTCGACGCGGACGTGGAGCTGCTGTTCGTGGCCGATACCGCGCGCGACAGCGTCACGCTCGTGGAGGGCAACGTGGTCGACGCGCTCGTCAGCGAGGGGGAGGACGTGCTCGCGGACGCCGCGGAGACGCTGGCAGAGGTGGGGGTCGACGCGGAGACAGCGACGGTACAGGGGAATCCCGCGCCGAGTATCGCCGAGTACGCCGACCGGTACGACCACGACCTGATCGCGATGGCGACGCACGGCGATTCTGGAGCGAGAGGGCTGCTCGGTAGCGTCACCGAGAAGGTCGTCCGGCTCGCTGACATCCCTGTGCTTGTCGCGCGACTCCGCGACGACGAGCGGCTGACCGCGCCCTACGAGCGCGTCCTGCTGCCGACCGACGGCAGCCCGCGTGCGGAGGCGGCCGCGGCCCACGGGCTCGACCTCGCGGCCGCGCTCGGTGCGTCCGTCGACGCGCTCTCGGTCGTCGAGGAGGGCGGCGTGGGAGCGACGCTCCGGTCGCTGCTGTCGGACGAGGAACGCGACCGCTCGGCCAGCGAGGCGGTGGCGCGCGTCGAGAAGGCGGGCGACGACCGCGACCTGTCCGCGGTCCGGTCGCACGTCGAACGGGGCAACCCAGCCGAGGTCATCGTCGACGCCGTGGACGAGTACGGCGTAGACGCGGTCGTCATGGGAACCACCGGCGAGCACGGCGCCGAGAAAATCCTGCTCGGCGGCGTCGCGGAGCGCACGCTCAGGAACGCGCCCGTGCCGGTGATCGTCGTTCCCTCGGAGGAGTGACGCCGGCGGGCGCGGCCCCCGTCGCGCCGTCGGCGGCCGGAAAAACAGAATCAGGCCTCGTCGGGGTCGCGAGGCGTGTAGGAGCCGCAGTCCCGGCCGTCGATCGTCGAGTCGGTACAGTCGAACGCCGCCTCGTCGACGTACACGTGCCCCTCGACGGTCGCGTTGTCGAGTTTGACCTGCTCGCCGTCGGCCGCGACGACGGCCCCCTCGACGGTAGAGTCGAACACCTTCACCGTGTTGTTCTCGCTCTCGACATCGCCACCGACCGCGCTGCCGGCGAGCACCTCGACGACCTTCCGTGCGGTCACCGACCCGTCGACGGTCACGTTCCCGAGCTTCGCGTCCGCGGTCCGGGAGACGACGCTCCCCCGGACGGTGCCCGTCTGGATGTTGACGACCTTCTCAACGGCCACGTCGCCGTAGACGGTCGCGTCGTCCCCGTCGAAGTCCTTCGCTCCGCTCGCCGACTCGCCGACGACGACCCCCCCGTCGCTCACGGTGATCCCCTCGTCGGTCTCCACGTCGCAGTCGACGACGAGCCCGTCGATCGTGATGGGGTCGGCTCCGCCGTCAGTCTCCTCGTCGACCCACTCGCAGGTCCGGTCCGGCTCGGGGAGCGTCCGGTCGACGGTCGCGGTCGTCAGCACGTGAGTCGTGTCGTCGTCCCCACGCCAGACGACCATGATCTCCTCGTCGACGGGGTAGAGTTCCACGGCCGTCCCGGCCGTCAGTCGCGTGCCCGCGGCCGCGTCGGGATCGGCGGCCCCGCGGATAGCAAGCGCGTCGCCGTCGATCGTGTCTCCGCCGCCGTGGACGAGCGCGTGGTGCAGGCCGTCTCCGGCCGCCTCCACGTCCAGCGTCGCCCCGGGAGCCGGGTCGGGGTCGTCCGCGAGGCCGAGGATCAACACGCCGCCCGTACCCGCCAGCAGCGCGACGATGCCGACGAGGATCACGACGCCCACCACCGGCGAGATCGCGCGATCGGCACCATCGGAGCACACCATGGGCGGCGTTGGACCGCCGGCATCAAAACTGTCCCGACCGCACTCGGAAGAGCGGACCGAGGTCGACCGCGGAGGTGCGCCACCCGATCTATGTATCGCGACATGAGATATACCGGCGGTGCGAAGGATTATTGTCGAGGTCCGGAGAAGGGGCACCAATGACCGGACACACGGACCGAGCGGCGGACGGGGAAACCGAAGAAGCCGGGGACGGCGACGGAGCGTCGACCGTCGGAGCGGCGGTCGTGGACTGCCTGCTGGATCACGGTATCGACACCGTCTTCGGCATTCCGGGCAAGCAGACGCTCCCACTCAACGAGGCGCTCGCGGACAGGAACGCCCGGTTCGTCGTCGCGCGCCACGAGACCGCCGTCACGCACGCCGCGTGGGGGTACGCGGAGACGCGCGACCCCGGCGAGATGGCCGCGACGGTCGTCGTCCCGGGGCCGGGCGACATGAACGCGATGAACGGACTGAAGAACGCGCTCAACGACTGCGTGCCGATGGTTCACGTGGCGGTGGAGACGGAACACGAGGTTCGCGGCGGCGACGGGATCCACGAGACGCCGCCCGATACCTACGACAACGTGGTCAAGGAGAACGTCCTCGTGGAGACCGCCGAGAGCGCCGTCGCGGAGCTGACCCGAGCGATCCGGATCGCCCGCGAGCCGCCGATGGGGCCGGTCCGGGTCGGCATCCCGAAGGACTTCCTCGCGAGCGCGACGCCACAGGCGAGCGTCGGCGAAGGGGCGTACAGAACGCCACCGGAGCCTCCAGCGGCGGCCGTCGGCGCGGCCGCGGACCTGCTCGCGGCGGCCGAGCGACCGGTCGTCCTCGCCGGCGGCGGCGTCCGTCGGGCCGGTGCGAGCGAGCGGCTTCGCGCGTTCGCGGAAGCGCTCGACGCGCCGGTGGTGACGACCTACAAGGGGAAGGGAACGCTCCCGGAGGACCACGCGCTCTCGGCGGGCGTGCTCTGTGGCGGATCCTCGACGGAGCTCCGCGAGCTGCTGGCCGAGTCGGACGCCGCCCTCGCGGTGGGGTCGGACCTCGACGCGGTCGCGACCGGCCGCTGGTCCGTCGAGCTCCCCGACGACCTGGTCCACGTCACGCTCGGCGCCGACGACGTGGGGACCGGCTACGAGCCGGCCGTGGGGATCGTCGCCGACGCCGACCGGACGCTGCGGGCGCTGACGGACGGGATAGCCGAGCGCGGCGGCGACGCGGAACAGCCCGGGGACGAGCGCGCGGCCGCGGTCCGGACGGCTGACGCGGCGCGGTTCGACGCGGTCGCCGCGGCCCGGGACGCGGCCGATCCGCCGACCTCCGTCGAGGTGGTTCGAGCGGTCCGCGAGGCGCTCCCCCGCGACGCGATCCTCACCGCGGACGCCGGCGGGTCGCGCCAGTGGACGCTGCTCGCCTGCGAGGCATACGGCCCGCAGTCGTACGTCAATCCCGGGTCGTGGGCGACGATGGGGACCGCACTCCCCTCGGCGATGGGCGCGAAGCTGGCGAACCCGGACGCGGACGCGGTCGCGCTGGTGGGGGACGGCGGCCTACTGATGTGCGTCCACGAGCTGCACACGCTCGCGACGGAGGGGATCGACGTCACCGTCGTCGCGCTCAACAACGACGACTACGCCATCATCAGCGAGGAGGCCGACCGCTCCCACGGCCTCGGTCCGGGGGCGTACGGCTGGGCCGACGCCGGCCTCGATCTGACCGCGGTCGCCGAGGGGATGGGCGTCGACGCGACGCACGTCGCGGACGTGTCCGGGATCGCGGAGGCGCTCGACGACGCGCGGGCCCACGAGGGGCCCTCGCTGGTGGAGGTCACGACGGATCCCGAGGAGCCGCAGGCCAGCGAGTGGATGACCCGGGAGCGCTGACCGGGCGGGGAGGCCGACGCGGTTCGGCCGGGCTCACCGATAGGAGAAATTGACCTGCAGTTCGCCGGAGATGCCCCGCAGGAGGTCCGTCAGCTCCTGCTCGTTCCGGTCGTCCTCGAGGCGGTTGCTCGGCCCCGAGACGCTGATCGCGCCGTGGACGGTCCCGGCGTTGTCGAGGAGCGGGACGCCGATCCCGGTGACGCCTTCGAGGAAGCTGTCGGTGCCGTACGCGACCCCGGTCTCCCGGACGGTCTCGAGCTCCGACTCGAGATCCGCTCGGGTCCGCCCGTCGGGAAGGGGATAGTCGTACCCCTCGAGGATGTCGACCCGGCGTTCGGCGGGGAGGTTCGCGAGGATCGCCATCCCCGCGGCGAGCCGGTACAACTCGAGGTGGAGCCCGATCCGGGCGTTCGTCTGAATGGCTCGCTTGCCCGCCGACTTCGCCATGAACACCGCCTTCCCGTTCTCCTCGACGGTCCACCACGCCTTCTCGTTCGTCTCCTCGGAGATCTCGTCGAGTTTCGCCCGGATCTCGTCGTACAGCTCCCGGGTCTCGCGGACCTTGCTCCCGATGTCGACGAAGCGCAGACTCAGACGGTACGCCCGCGAGTCGGTCTGGACGACGTACCCGTGTTCCTTGAGCGTCGAGAGGTAGGCGTGGGCGGTGCTCTTCGGCATGTCCGCCCTGTCGGCGAGTTCGGTCACGCCCGAGGGCCCGTGCTCCTTGAGCGTCTCGACGAGGCGGAGCAGCTTGTCCCCGGCCTCTACGGTGTCGTCCATACGCGCCGTTGTTCACGATTCGCCATATGTCTGTTCATCCAGGCTGAACAAAGGCTGAGAGTGAATGGCAACCACAAAGTCATAAATAGATATTCAGCCAGTTTTATCGGGTTTTTGAGGTTAAAAAACGCATTTATGAGAATTATAGTTAAATATACAATTTATTGCCCACTAATACAGTTGTTTTTCCACTTTGCTACAGTTTATTCTTTGGGAAATTGATGACGGCAACACTTAATTTGGGAGTTCTATTCCATCGCGGCCTCGGTAGCGACGAACGAGTCGGGGAGTGCCGAATTCCGTTACAATCGTATTTTTGTAACGGTAGTCGGGGTTCAGCGATGGAGGCGACCGCGCCAGTTCGGAGGGCGGCGTCCGGGAACGTTCATCCCCGATGAACGACCGTGTGGGAAATATCGACCAGGATGCCCCAGCGGTCAACGGAGAGAGCCGGAAAAACGGGCGTCAGTCGGCTCACCAAGGCAAGCCGGTCCGCATCCGGAGTCGCGTCCGAACGGTCCGGCTCCGGATCCGGGCCGAAAGCGAGTGTGTGGCAGCGATACCGGCGCATCTCCGAGCACGATCCATAATTCGGCTCGGCTGAACGGGGTGAGCCCCCGATTCACGGTCAACAGGCGCCGGGAGGCGCTGTCGAGTACGTGTGTCAGTCCGTGTCAACCCCGAGAGAGGCGGAAAGCGAGTCGTGAGCCGGAGAAACGGAGAAAAGGGGATCGCACCGGTGCGCGTTCGGCTCACCCGAACGGTTCCGGGCGGGCGCTATCGCCCCGTCCACTCGGGCTCGCGGTCCTCGAAGAACGCGTCGATCCCCTCGTTTTTGTCTTCGGTCGCGAACAGCTGCGCGAACAGTTCCGCCTCGTACTCGATGCCGGACTCGAGGTCCATCCGCGAGGCGGCCTTGACCGATTTCTTCGCGAACCGCAGGGAAACCGGGCTCTTCGCCGCGATCGAGCCCGCGAGCTCGTAGACGCGGTCGTCGAACGCGTCGTCGCCGTGGACCTCCTCGACCAGCCCGATGTCGGCCGCCTCGGTCGCGTCGATCAGCTCGCCGGAGAGGATCAGCTTCATCGCCTGGCCCTCGCCGACGAGCCGGGGGAGTCGCTGCGTGCCTCCGCCGCCGGGGATGAGCCCGAGGTTGATCTCCGGCTGGCCGATCTTCGCGTCCTCGTGGGCGATCCGGATGTCGCACGCCTGAATCAGCTCGCAGCCCCCGCCGAGCGCGTGCCCGTTGATGCGCGCGATCACCGGCACGGGACAGTCCGCGACGCGCTCGTACACCCGCGGTCGTTCGCTCGCCTCGCGCTGCTCGAGCGAGTCGCGCTCCCGAAGCTCCGTGACGTCCGCGCCGGCGACGAACGCGTTCGCGTCGGGGTCACCCGTCAACACGACGGCCCGGACGTCCGTCTCCTCGACGGCGAGCATGGCGGTCTCGAGCTCCGCGCGGAGCTGCGCGTCGAGCGCGTTCCTGGCGTCCGGACGCGAGAGTTCGATCGTCGCGACGTGGTCCGCGCGGTCCCCGACCGAGGCCGACACGGTCTCGCAGTCGGCGACCGCCTCGGGGAGGCTCACTGCCCGTCACCTCCGGCGCCGCTGACGCCGACGACCTCCCCGTCCTCCCAGACGTAGAACCCCTCGCCGGTCTTCTTGCCGAGCTTGCCGGCACGCACCTTCCGTTTCAGCACTTGCGGCGGTCGGAACCGCTCGCCGAGCTCCTCCCGGAGGTACTCGAGGATGTCGAGCCGCACGTCCAGCCCGACGACGTCGCCGAGTTCGATCGGACCCATCGGATGGTTGTACCCGAGTTCCATCGCGGTGTCGATATCTCGGGGGTCCGCGACCCCCTCCTCGACCATGCGCATCGCCTCCACGCCGAGCGCGACGCCGAGCCGCGACGACGCGAACCCGGGCGAGTCGGTGACGGTGACGGGCGTCTTCCCGATCCCCTCGGCGAACTCCGTCGCGGCCGCGACCGTCTCGTCGCTCGTCTGCTCGGCGACGACGACCTCGACGAGGTTCATGATGTGGACCGGGTTGAAGAAGTGGAGGCCGACCGCGCGCTCCGGCCGGTCGAGCGCGTTCGCGATCTCGGTCAGCGACAGGGAGGAGGTGTTCGAGGCGATGAGGCAGTCCGGATCGACGTGGCTCTCGACTTCAGTCATCGTCTCGTGTTTGATCGGCATTTCCTCCGGGACGGCCTCGACCACGAGGTCGGCCCCGGAGACCGCCTCGGACAGGGAGGTCGTCCCGGTGATCCGGTTCCGGGCCGCCTCGGCCTCCGCCGGCGTCAGTTTGTCTCGCTCGACCCCGCCGTCGAGGTTCGACTCGATCGCGGCGAGCCCCGACTCGACGATCTCGGTCTCGAGGTCCCGCAGGCTGACCTCGTGACCTCCCATCGCCGACACCTGTGCAATACCGTGTCCCATGGTTCCCGCGCCGAGTACTGCGACCTTCATCACTAACGGCGACCACGCGCAGGCTCAAAAGCGTTTGCAGCCATCGATGCGGCGATCGGTGAATTAATCACCGAGAACTCGCGATCGGAACCTGTCAATGGGTACGTCTAGACAGCAGGCCGTCGTGGTCGACGCCGTCAGAACGCCGATGGCGAAGAAGGACGGTGCGCTCTCGGCGGTGTTCCCCGAGGACCTCGTGACGGCGGTGCTCGACGCGCTGATCGACCGGACCGGCGTCGATCCCGAGGAATGGGACGACTTCCGGCTCGGATGTGCGAACCAGGAAGCGGAACAGGGACGAAACCTCGCCAGACAGGTGCTGCTCGCCGGCGGATACCCGGCGACCGTTCCGGGATCGACGACGACGCGGCTCTGCGGTTCGTCGCTGACGACGCTCAACGACGCCGCACGCGCGATCGAGGCCGGTGACGGCGAGGTCTATCCGGTCGCGGGCGTCGAGCAGATGAGCCGCGTCCCGTTCTCCGACTGGCTGCATCCGGCGATCGAGTCGCGGTACGACGCGGACCGCCTCCCGATGGGCCAGACCGCCGAGACGATCGCCCGCGAACACGGCGTCTCGCGGGCGGCACAGGACGAGTTCGCGCTCCGGTCGCACGAGCGGGCCGTCGAGGCGGCCGAGGAGGGGCGGTTCGACCGGGAGATCGTCCCCGTGGAGACGCCCGACGGGGTCGTGTCGACCGACGAGACCCCCCGCCCCGGGACGACCGTCGAGCAGTTGGGCGACCTCCCGACCGTGTTTCGCGACGACGACGAGGCGACGGTGACGCCCGGGAACGCCTCGCCGCTCACCGACGGAGCGGCCGGGCTCCTCGTCACCAGCGCCGCGTACGCGGAGGAGCACGACCTCGAGCCGATCGCCCAAATCGCGACGCGGTCGGTCGTGGGCGTCGACCCCCGAGTGATGGGGCGCGGACCGGTCCCCGCGACGCGGGCGGCGCTCGACGACGCCGGACTTGACGTGGACGACCTCGACCTGATCGAGCTCAACGAGGCCTTCGCCGCGCAGAGCGTCCACTGTGCCGACGAACTCGGGATCCCCGACGAGAAGCTGAACGTGAACGGCGGCGCGCTCGCGCTGGGACACCCCCTCGGCTGCTCGGGCGCCCGGATCGCCACGACGCTCCTGCACGAACTCCGGCGGCGCGACGCCGACCGCGGGCTCGCGACGATGTGCGTCGGGTTCGGGCAGGGCGTCGCGACGGTCTTCGACCGAACATAACACACAACGGCGGGCGACGGTGGGCGACGAACCGACCGATCGGAGCGTCGAGCAGGGCCGCGACCGAGAACCGACGGGGCGCTATCCGTCGATTTCGACCGGCCGCATCTTGAACCCGTAGCGGATGACGCCCTCCTGCCGGTAGATCCGCCGAGTCACCGTCTCCGTTCTGTCACCGATATCGACCGAAGACTCACCGGGAGCGAGCACCTGCGTCGGGACGCTCACCGTCTCGTCGCCGACCGGGCCGTCCAGGGCGACGACGGCGCTCACGAACGGACCGCTCTTCGACTGCTGTTCGACGAACTCCGGGGGTGCGCCCCCCTGGGCGATGGTCGTGACTCCCTCCACCGTTCCGGTTCCGGGAAGTCGAACGGTCTCGTAGTCGTCGGGGCGGGCGTGGCACTCGCGACACGCCCCCTCCGGCGGGAAGTTGAGCGCGTCACACGCGGGGCAGCGCCCCGCGACCAGTCGGTGCCGCTGCGGGATCGTCCGCTTCCACGAGGGGACGCTCACGTACGCGCCCCCGCCGTCCGGCTCGTCCGCGGTGATCTCGCCGCGCCGGCGGAGGTACTCGGGGTAGGTCAGGTCGACGTCGCCGTCGAGCGCACACCTCGTCGGGACGTCGCCGTCGAGGACCATCGCGTTCGCGCCGGCGCCGCTGCCGTACGCCGCGAGGAGCACGCGGTCTGCGCCCTCGTCGAACGCCTTCGCCGTCCCGAGAAGCGCGCTGGCGGCGCCCGTGTCCCCGAGCGTGCCGACCGTGTCGGCGGCCGCGACTCGCTCGGCGTCGACGCCGAGCGCGCCCGTCACCCGGTACGGGAGCTTGCCGTTCGGGGACTGGACGGCCGCCGCGTCCACGTCGCCGACCGGACCGAGGCCGTCGACCGCCCCGCGAATCGCCGTCTCGAACGACTGCCGGTCGTAGCTGGTCACGCCCAGTTCCGTCGTCTCGTCGGACCCGGCGCCCCGGAACCGCGTGCCGGGGAAGGGCTCGACGTGGGAGGCCCGGTCGGTGACGACGCCCGGACCGCCACCGCCGACGACCGCGGCGACGCCGGCGGCGCCGGCCGCGTGCTCGACCGCGCTGTCCGGCGCGCCGGTCGGGCAGTCGGCCGCGACGACGAGGCCGACGCCGTCGCCCCACGGGCCCGCGTCGAGCGCGGCGTCGAGCGCCTGTGCCCCCGCGCGCGTGCTCCCGGTCATCGTCATGGTCGTCGCGTCGCTCGAAACGCCGAGCAGGCTCGTCAGCCGAGCCGTTAGGTCCGACTCGGCCATCGGCGGGGTCGTGGTGGCGAACGAGAGGTAGTCGACCTCGTCCGGGCCGGCGTCCGCGGCCGCGAGGGCCCGCCGCGCCGCCTCCACGCCCATGGTGAGCGCGTCCTCGTCCGCCTCCGGGACGGCCTTCGTCTCGACCCCGGCCGCCTCGAAGTGACCCCACGCCTCCTGGAAGGACTCCGCGTCGATCCGCAGGCGCGGGCTGTACGCACCGAACGCGCGAATGCGGACATCGCTCATCGGCCCACCTCCCGTTCGAGGACGTGGACGACCGCCGCGCCGCCGCTCCCCCCGACGTTGTGCGTGACGCCGTACCTCGGGTCCGCGACCTGTCTGTCCCCGGCCTTCCCCCGAAGCTGTTTGAACGCCTCGGCGAC
>NZ_LKIR01000124.1:0-7036 GCF_001462205.1 Haloparvum sedimenti | reverse complement strand
CCTTCGACTTGAGGCCGCCGGACGCGTTGACCGGGAGGTCACCGTCGAGTTCCGTCGTGCCGTCCTCGAGGAGACGGTACGCCTCGCCGGGGTCACAGAAGCCGAGGTCCTCGTACGCGAGCAATTCGGCGATCGCGAAGCAGTCGTGGACCTCCGCGAAGTCGACGTCAGACGGGTCGATGCCGGCCCGGTCGTAGGCCGTCTCCCCGGCCCGGCGGGAGGAGGCGATCGTCGTGTACTCCTCGCGCTGGAAGAGCCCGACCCGCTCGCTGCTCGCGCCGACGCCCGCGACGCGGACGGGGTCGTCGGTGTACTCGTCGACGACATCCTCGCTCGCGACGAGCACGGCCGCCGCGCCGTCGGAAGTCGGACAGCAGTGGTAGAGGTTCAGCGGATGCGCCACGTCGGGCGCGCCCATCGCGTCCTCGAGCGAGCACTCGAACCCGAGGTGGGCGTTGGGGTTCTTCGCGCCGTTGGCGTGGTTCTTGACCGCGACCATCGAGAGGTGCTCACGCGTCGCGTCGTCGTACCGGTCCAGGTAGGCGCTCGCCATCTGCGCGTACACGCCGGCGAACGTCGTGCCGGTGAGCCGCTCCCACTCCGTCTCGCCGGAGACGCCGAGCCAGTACTTGGTCACGTCCCCGCTCATGTCGGTCATCACCTCGACACCGCCCGCGAGGGCGACGTCCGCCATCCCGCTTTTCACCGCCTGGACGGCCTGCCGGACCGAGTAGCCCGACGCGGCGCAGGCGTTCTCGATCCGCGAGCTCGGGATCCCGTGGAGTCCGAGGTGTTCCGTCGCGGCCGGCCCGGAGAGACCGAGCTGGCGGCCGCCGACGCCGAGCGAGCCGACGACCGCCTCGTCGATGTCGGCCTCGTCGATCCCGTCGGGGACGCTCTCGACCGCGCGGTCGAACGCCTCGCCGAACAGCGACCGATAGCTCCTGTCTGGCATCGCGCCGAACGGCGTCTGCCCGGCGCCGATGATGTAAGCGTCTCGCATACGACGACACACATCGGAGGACGGAAAATAGCTTTCCGTTGCCGTTTCGGTCCGGACGCCGGAACGAACCCCGCGCGCCGGCCGCTCGTCGCCCCCACCGAAGCGCCGCGGTCCCGGAGGCAGCGCGGCGACCGGAAGTATCCCAACAATTATTAACCACACTAGCCCAATCAGTGCGTATCCATGGCATACCAGCCAGTAGAAACGGCGGACAGAGCGGAGATCCGCGAACTGCAGGACGAGCGGCTCCGCGAGACCGTCGAGAACGCCTACGAGAACGTTCCGTTCTATCGCGAGAAGTTCGACGAGCTGGGGATCACCCCGGACGACATCGACGGCGTGGCGGACATCGAGAAGCTCCCGATGACCACGAAGGAGGACTTCCGCGACGAGTACCCTGACGGCCTCTTCGCGGTCGACCGCGACGAGGTGACGCGGATCCACGCCTCCTCCGGGACGACAGGCAAGCCGAAGATCGTCGGCTACACCGACGACGACCTCGACGTGTGGAGCGACGTCGTCGCTCGCTCGCTGAAGGCCTCCGGGGTCGACGCTGGCGACACCGTCCAGAACGCCTACGGCTACGGCCTGTTCACCGGCGGTCTGGGACTGCACTACGGCGTCGAGAGGCTCGGCGCGACCGTCGTGCCGATCGGGAGCGGCGGCACGCAGCGACAGGTCGAGCTGATGAACGACCTCGAGAGCGACGCGTTCTCGTGTACGCCGTCGTACGCGCTCTACCTCGCGGAGACGGCCGAGGAGATGGGGTACGACCCCAAGGATCTGCCGATCTCGACGATCATCTTCGGCGCGGAGCCGTGCACCGACCCGATGCGCGAGGAGATCGAGGAGCGGCTCGACGTGAACGGCATCGACATCTACGGGCTGTCGGAGATCATCGGTCCGGGCGTCTCGAACGAGTGTCACGAGGCGCAGGACGGTCTCCACCTCTGGGAGGACCACTTCTACCCGGAGGTCATCGACCCCGAGACGGGCGAACACGTCGAGGAGGGCGAGGAGGGAGAACTCGTCCTGACGACGCTGAGCAAGGAGGCGCTGCCGGTGTTCCGGTACCGCACGGGCGACCTCACGAGCCTGAACTACGAGGAGTGCGAGTGCGGGCGCACGATGGTCAAGATGGACAACGTCACCGGGCGGACCGACAACCTCCTGATCGTCAGGGGGATCAACTTCTACCCCAGCGAAGTCGAGGACGTGGTGCTCGACGTCGACGGCGTCGCGCCGCACTACCGGATCGACCTCCGCGAGGAGAACAACCTCGACGTGATGGAGCTCACGATCGAGAAGAAGCCGGAGTTCGACGGGGACGAGTCGGAGCTGTACAGCACCGTCATGACCCGGCTGTCCAACGTCCTCTCGTTCACGCCGGACGAGTTGACCCTCGTCGATTCGGGCGGCATCGAGCGGACCGAGGTCGGCAAGGTGCAGCGCGTCTTCGACGACCGCTAACCACCGGCCCTCGGAACCGGGGCATCACCGCGGTCCACGAACAGGTCGAGAGACCGGTCCTGCGTCGACGGCCCTCCGTCGACCGCCCTCCGTCGACCGTCCTCCATCGACCATCCTCCGTTCAGTGATCGCGGCGGTGCCGAGGCGGTCGGCGCGCGCGACTCCGACGCGCGCGAGGGAGGCGGGGGCGCGGCCGCCTGCTGTGCGGTTTCGCGGCCGCGCCGCCGCCGAGGCTGGGGAGGCACGAGGCTGCCGTGCGGTTGCGGCGCGGGGCGGTGGGTGGGACTGAAAGGGGCAGCCGGCTCGGTCCCGCCCGGACGACGCTCTCGCGAGCCTGCCGAGCGAGAGTCAGCAAGTCGCAGCCCGGCAGCCCGCTACCGCAGGCAGCCCGGACCGCCTGCCGGAACCCGGCGCGGTCGAGCCGGCTGGGGCTTTCTAGACGGTGCTGTCCAGATCAGTAGGAGCTACGACAGAAACGTAGTAGCGAGAGCCGGCCGGGACTTTCTAGACGGTCTGTCCCCAGCAGCACCGACAGCAGCTACAAAAACGCCGTACTGAGAGTCGTCTGCGACGCCGGAACTGGGAGCACCCACACGTTCGGATCCCCCTCGTCCCTGCCCACCACAAAAATCCCGAGAACGGGCATCGGCCACTATCGGCGACTCGCTAGCAGCGCCCCCGAACCGGGTTATCAGGGACGGTACACGCGGCCGCGGAACGTCGCGACCCGGTCGCCGGACGCGGTCGTCACCTCGACCTCGTACTCCCCGGTCCCGTCGGTGAGGTGGGTTTCCTCCGCCGTCGCGACGATGGTCTCGCCGACGCCGACCGCGTCGAGGTAGGAGATGTTCGACTCGAGGCCGACCGCCGCGTCGCCGTGGGAGTTCGACGCCGCGGCGAACACCGCGTCGGCCAGCGAGTAGATCGCGCCGCCGTGGAGCGTCCCGTGGAAGTTCAGCAGCTCTTCGGTGACCGTCAGCTCCGCCTCGGCCGCGCCGACGTCGACGTCGACGAACTCGATCTCGAGGAGCTCACAGAAGGGATCCGACCGGATCCGCTCCCGAAGCTCCGTTGGAACGTCACTCATCCGGTCGGGACGTCGGCGACGCGGGATAAATACGTACCGCCGCCGGAAGCACGTGCGGTGCGGGCCACGACGGCCGGTCGGCGACCGGCGCCCGAGCTAAACTTATTTAACCCGGCCGGATGAGTTCTAGGCGATGCCATACAGCTACGAGCCGCACTACTTCGAGGACTTCGAGCCGGGGAAGGAGTTCGTGAGCGTCGGCCGCACCGTCACGGAGGCGGACTTCGTGGTGCACTCCGCGCTCAGCGGCGACTGGACGGAGCTGCACACGAACCGCGAGTACGCGTCGGAACAGGAGTTCGGCGAGCGGATCGCGCACGGCCCGATGACGTTCGTCCACGCGACCGGGTTCGTCTACCGGACCGGGATCCTCGAGCGGACGGCCATCGCGTTCCTCGGGATGAACTACATGGACCTCCCCAACCCGGTCCACATCGGCGACACGATCCAGCTCGAGATGACCGTCGACAGCCGGAAGGAGCTCAGTCGGGACGACGCCGGGCTCGTGGTCTTGGACACCCACATGGAGAACCAGGACGGGACCACGGTCTTCGAGGGCGACATGAAGTTCATGATCAAGCGGGCGGAGAGCAACGATTAAGGGAGACCGCGAGGGACTTTTTGACACGATGGAGTACTCCGGTCCGACAGACCTGTTTATCGACGGCGAGTGGCGGTCGTCCGCGGACGGCGCGACGATCACGACCGAAGACCCGGCGACTGAAGCGCCGTACGCGACGGTACAGAAGGCCGGCGCGGCGGACGTCGACGACGCGGTCGCGGCCGCGGCCGCGGCCGTCGAGCGCGGGTCCGAGTGGCGCGAACTGGACCTCGGCGCCCGGCGCACGGCGCTGCACGAGATGGCCGACGCCATCGAGGAGATGAAAGACGAGATCGCGCTGGTCGAGTCCCACGACAACGGCAAGACGCCGTTCGAGGCGGGCCTCGAGATCGACATGGTGATCGACACCTTCCGGCACTACGCGGGTGCGGTGGACAAGGTCCGGGGCGACCAGATCCCCGTCTCCGGCGGCCGGCTGGACTACACCCGACGCGAGCCGGTGGGCGTGACCGCCCACATCGCTCCCTGGAACTACCCGTTCCAGTTGGCCGGTCGCGGGGTCGCGCCCGCCCTCGCGACGGGGAACTCGGTCGTGTTGAAGCCGTCCAGCACGACGCCGCTCTCGGCGCTCTACTACGCGAAGGCCGCCGAGGAGGCGGGGCTCCCCGACGGCGTGGTGAACGTCGTTCCCGGGTCCGGCTCCGAGGCCGGGAGCGCGCTCGCCGGACACGAGGGCGTCGACCACGTCACCTTCACCGGGAGCACCGGGGTCGGAAAGACGATCCAGCGCGACGCCGCGGACGCCGTCGCCGACGTGACGCTCGAGCTCGGCGGGAAGGGACCGGCGGTCGTCTTCCCGGACGCCGACCTCGAGGCGGCCGCGCGCGGCGTCCAGTACGGGATCTTCATGAACGCCGGCCAGATGTGCTGGGCGAACTCGCGGCTCGTCGTCCACGAGGACGTTCACGACGAGCTGGTCGACCGACTCGTCGACATCGCGGAGAGTATTCCGCTCGGCGGCGGCATCGACGACGACGGCCAGATGGGACCCGTGGTGAGCGAGTCCCACCAGCAGGACGTCCTCGAGTACATCGAAACGGGGCGTGAGGAGGGGGCGACCGTCGCCGCGGGCGGCGGCGTCCCGGACGACCCGGAGACGGGCCACTTCGTCGAGCCGACCGTCCTCACCGACGTCGACAACGACATGACCGTCGCCCGCGAGGAGATCTTCGGCCCGGTGCTGTCGGTCATCGAGGTGAGCGACGAGGACGAGGCGCTCGCGGTCGCGAACGACTCCCCGTTCGGGCTGACCGCCTGCGTGTGGACGAGCGACCTCTCCCGCGCGCACCGGCTCGCGGACGCGCTCGAGTACGGCATGGTGATGGTCAACGAGACGCCGAACACGTGGCCGCAGGTCCCGTTCGGCGGCACGAAGGACAGCGGGCACGGCGCGGCGCAGGGCGAGGAGGCGCTCAGGGCCTACACCGAAGTGAAGAACGTCCACATCAACTTCGACTGAGGATCGGTCACGCGCGTTCGGCCGGGGACCGTCGCGCGCACTTTCGACCGAGGCCGTCCCGCCAAACCGCGAGCATCGATCCTACAAAGATTTATTATCCCTTGGTTGAGATCCATTATCAGATCATTCACCATGATGAATAACGAAGGTTCCCCCGCGGGGGAGCGTAGCGCGTACGATCGGCGAACGTTCCTGTCGGTCGCAGGCACGGCCGCGTCGCTGGGCCTCGCCGGCTGTACCGGCGGATCGAGCGGCGGCGACAACACCGCGACGATCGGCATCCTGAACCCGATGTCGGGCGCGTACAGCACGCTCGGGCCGTCACAGCGTGCGGGTGCGGAGTACGCGGTCCAGCAAATCAACGAGAGCGACGAGTACAGCTTCGAGATCGACCCCGTCTACTACGACACGGAGACGAACGCGAGCGCCGCCTCGCAGGCGGCACAGCAGGCGATTCAGGAGGACGGGGCCGACTACCTCGTCGGCGCGATCTCGAGTTCGGCGGCGCTCGGGCTCAACGAACTGGCCGCCTCCGAGGAGACCGTCTACTTCGCCGGCGGGGCCGCGGTGCCGATCACGGGCGAGCAGTGTAACCAGTGGGTGTTCCGCTTCGAGACGAACACGGCCCAGGTCGCGGAGGCGGTCTCCGGGTACACGGTCGAGGAGATCGGGTCGAACGTCTGGTTCCACTACGCGGACTACGCCTACGGCACCTCCGTCTACAACCGGACCAGCATGCGCATGGAAGAGGCGAGCGACGAGTTCACCGAGGTCGGCGAGTCGTCCTCGAGTCTCGGGTCGTCGAACTACGAGTCCTACATCACGCAGATCGGGAACTCGGACGCCGACGTGGCCGTGCTCGGGATGACCGGCGGCGACCTGGTCACCTTCGTCAACCAGGCCGCGGACCGCGGACTGACCGAGGACGTTGCGCTCGTCGCCCCGACGATGGCGTACAAGAGCACCCGCGCCGGGACCGGCGCCAACAGCGTCGGCACGTACGGCGGGGTCCGCTACAATCCCTCCATCGACATCGGCGACAATCAGGCGTTCGTCGACGGGTTCCAGTCGGAGTACGACGAGGTGCCGGGCAACTACGAGCGGACGGGGTACGACTCCGTCCGGCTCATCGCGAAGGGCATGGAGCAGGCGGGGAGCACGGATCCGGCCGACGCCCGCGACGCCCTCGAGGGCGGGAGCTTCACCACCGTCCTCGGCGACATCACGCTGCGCGAGTCCGACCACCAGGCCACCAACCCGACGTGGATCGCCGAGTTGACCGAGGGAGACGGCGAGATGGCCAACGTCGATATCCTCTCGAAGACCGAGGGGGAGGACGCGCTCCGCCCGGCGAGCGAGTTCGGCTGCGAGATGAACTAAGACTGACAGATGTCC
>NZ_LKIR01000123.1:39369-46218 GCF_001462205.1 Haloparvum sedimenti | reverse complement strand
CGTGTCGCCGGCGTCGAGTTCGCCGGCCTCGACCCATCCGTCGTCGGTCATGACCCGGTGGTCAGCAGTCAGACGGAGGCTGTACCCCTCCTCGGTAGTGAGTTCGTACACGTCCTTCTCGCCGGTCGCGTAGACGCTACTCGCTTCCTTGAGCGGCTCCTCGCTGAGTCGGCCGTCGACAACGACGTCCTGCGCAGTGCCCTGCTCGTAGAGCTCCTCGGCGGGCACGAGCCCGTTTTCCGTGGAGATGAGCGTGTCACCGGTGACACAGGGATTTGTCGCGAGGATGCGGTGATCCGGGTGCTCCTCCACGTCGAAGGAGTGCTTCTTGTTGACGCGCTCGAGGTAGATGACGCCCGGTTCGCCGTTCTCGTGGGCGCCGTCGACGATCTGGTCCCAGAGCTTCTCGGCGGGGACCGACAGCACCTCGCCGACCTCGACGTGCTCACCGAGGCCGAACATGTCGTAGATCTCCTTCGTCTCCGGCGTGGCGACGTGGGGTTCCTCCGTCCGCGGGTTGGTGAAGACGAACTCCTCGTCGTTGTACAGCGCCTCCATGAAGTCGTCCGTCACGCCGACGGAGATGTTGAAGTTCGAGAGGTGGCCCTCGACCGCGTTCCGGAGGTGCTTGGGGACGCGACCCTCGTCGTCGATGAGTTCGCGCGCCTCCTCGAGCGCCTCCTTGAAGGAGTTGTGCGTGAAGTCGTCCGGGTCGTTGAGCCGGAGCGAGTGGGCCAGCGAGACGTCCTTGTTCTTCGCGTGGATGAACTGGATCACGTCCGGGTGCGAGACGCGCATGACGCCCATCTGCGCGCCGCGGCGGGCGCCGCCCTGCGCGATGGTCTCACACATCTGGTCGAACGTCCGCATGAACGTGATCGGCCCGGAGGCGATGCCGCCGGTCGAGCCGACCGCGTCGCCGTACGGGCGGAGCTTCCAGAAGGCGTAGCCCATGCCGCCGCCGGACTGGAACACCTCGGCCGCCTCCTTGGCGGTCTGGTGGATGTCCGTGATGTCGTCGCCGGGGGAGTCGACGAAGCAGGCGGAGAGCTGCTGGAGCTCGTCGCCCGCGTTCATCAGCGTCGGCGAGTTCGGCATGAACGACAGCGACTCCATGCCCTCGCGGAACTGCCCGGCCACGTCCTCGACGTGGTCGCGGACCTCGCTCGGCAGCTCGGGGACGACCGTGTCGTACGCGAACTTGTTGACGTTGTGCGCCGTCAGCGCCGTCTCGGCGTCGTCGCCGACGGAGACGCCGGCGCCGAAGACGTCCTCTGCCAGCTCGTCGCGGCGGGGGTGGTCGGGCTTGAGCTGGTCGGGCGTGACGGTGACCTCGACGCCCTGCTTGTCGGCCTCGAAGACGGCCTCCGCGAGCGCGACGTTCTTCGCGACGCGGACGAACAGCTCTTCCTGCGTCTCGACCTGGTTCCCGTCGGCGTCCTTGCGGAGGTAGCGCGCGGGAAGGATGTTGTGGTACGCGTTCGCCGTGAGCCGGTCCTCCAGCGTCTCGCCGGTGGTGCGTTTGATCGGCAGGTCGACCTCGTCCGTGGAGAGATCGCTCCCGCTCATTGGGCGGTCACGTCTCCCCGAGTGTGTGGTGAATCGGTCATCTATCGTGATGTCGTACTGGTGAGTTGGACCCCTTAGGCGTTGCGTTCCCGGTCCATTTGGGCGTGGAACTGTCCGATCCCTTATGGGATCACTGCGGCGCGGCCGAGCGGCTCCGCGCCTGTACGTGTTCGTAGTGCGGGCGGGGTCTACATAAGGATGGCCCCTCCGCAGTGAAAGTGAATCTGAACCGGATAAATCGCACTACGTGGGCGCGATCTACAGTCGAACGGAAGGGGTGTTCACGGCTGTCCAGCAGCCGCGCGGTCGCCGCGGACGCCCCTCGAACCGACCGCGTCGGCCGTCCCGTGAGAAACCCGTTCGGTCTGCCGACGTATCAGATAAATAGAACAGGTCCTGTCGGGCGGATCGGGCGTCACTGCGGCTGCCTCACGGGACGCCGGCGCGTCGATCCGGTCCGCGGACCGGTCGACCCATGGAGGGGTTCGCGTCCAACGTGCGTGCCGACCCCGTTCGTCGGAGATCCGTCACCGCGTGGCCGGTGCGCGCGGCGTCGCGCCCGCGACCCCCGTGAGGAAGTTCCGTATCACGTCGTGGCCGACGCCGGTCAGCACGCTCTCCGGGTGGAACTGGACGCACTCCAGCGGGTACGCCTCGTGACGAACGCCCATCACGAGCTCCGTGCCGTCGTGGTCGGTCGTCGCGCTCACGTCCAGACAGTCCGGCACCTCGGTCGCGACGAGCGAGTGGTACCGGCCGGCGCGGAACCCCTGATCGAGCCCCGCGAACACCCCTTCGCCGTCGTGGTCGACCGGGAACGCCTTGCCGTGGATCGGCTCGGGCGCGTGGCCGACCGTCCCGCCGTACTCGTAGACGGCCGCCTCCAGCCCGAGACAGACGCCGAGCGTCGGAACCTCGGGCGACAGCTCGCGGAGCACCTCCATCGTCACGCCCACGTCGCGGTCGTTCTTCGGGTGGCCGGGTCCGGGACTGATCACCAGCGCGTCCGGCTCCGCGGCCGCGACCGCGTCGACCGACGCGGTGTTCTTCAGCACCTCGGTGGTGACACCCCCTTCGACCGGACACTCGGAGACGTACTCGACGAGGTTGTAGGTGAACGAGTCGAAGTTGTCGACGAAGACGACCTTCATTCCTCTCCCCCCGTGCCCGCGGCGGGCGCGTCCTCGGGCGACGCGTCGTCCGTGGTGTCCCGCCCGCCGCGCCCGTCTCCGTCGTTCGCCTCACCGTCCGCTTCGACCCGGATCCGGTCGATGGCGTCGAGGACGCCGCCCATCTTCTG
The DNA here is from genome assembly GCF_001462205.1 of Haloparvum sedimenti. GTDB lineage: Archaea > Halobacteriota > Halobacteria > Halobacteriales > Haloferacaceae > Haloparvum > Haloparvum sedimenti. Next base: position 43,349 of record NZ_LKIR01000123.1, on the reverse strand, counting down.
TTCGGTCTCGGCGTACTCCGCGGCCGGTTCGGAGTCCGCGACGAGCCCCGCGCCGGCCTGCACGGTGATGCGGTCGGCGGACGCAGGCCCGTCCGCCTCGCCGCTTCCGGCGACCGGCACGCCGTGCTCGACCGTCGCGGTCCGGATCACGATGGCGAAGTCCGCGTCGCCGGTCCACGAGTAGTAGCCGACGCCGCCGCCGTAGGCGCCCCGTGGCTCGCGTTCGAGGTCGTCGATGATCTCCATCGCGCGCACCTTCGGCGCGCCGGTGAGGGTGCCGGCCGGGAACGAGGCGCGGATCGCGTCGACCGCGTCGTACTCCCCCGCCAGCGTGCCCGTGACCGTCGACTCGATGTGCTGGACGTGGCTGTACTTGAGGACGTTCATGAACTCCTCGACGCGGACGGAGCCGGGCTCCGAGACACGGCGCACGTCGTTGCGCGCCAGGTCGACGAGCATGGTGTGCTCGGCGCGCTCCTTCTCGTCCGCGAGCAACTCGCCCGCGAGCCGACGGTCCTCGACCGGGCTCTCGCCGCGCGCGCAGGTGCCCGCGATGGGGTTCGACACGACGCGGTCGCCCCGCACCGACACCAGCGTCTCGGGGCTGGCGCCGACGATGGTCCGGTCCTCGTGGCGCAGCAGGTACATGTACGGCGAGGGGTTCACGTCCCGAAGCGCCGCGTACAGCCCCATCGCGTCCACGTCGCCGGTCAGCTCCCGCTTGCGCGAGATCACGCCCTGATAGATGTCGCCGTCGAGGACGTGCTCCTTGGCCGCGCGCACCGCGTCCTCGTAGGCCTCCTGCGGCCCCGCGCGCTCCTCGGTCACGCGGACCCCGCCCGGGTCCGGGGCGTCGGCCGTCCGGAGGTCCGCGGCGACCGCCTCGGCCTCCGCGGCGAGCTCGTCGTACACCGCGCCGGCGTCGTCCCCCTCGCGCACGACCGGCGTGAACACGAGGTCGACGGTCCCCTCCACGTCGTCGAAGACGACCGTCCGCGTCGTGAGCGCGAACTCCGCGTCAGGGAAGTCGGTCGCCGGCCGCTCGACGCCGACCTCCTCCAGCCACAGGTCGTAGACGGCCTCGTACGCGAGGAAGCCGACGAACCCGCCGGATAGCGTCTGTCTGTCCCGATCAGGGAAGTTTCGGCGCTCGACGCACGGGAACGCCGCGCGTACGCGGTCGAGCACGTCGGCGTCCGCCTCGTCGCCCGCGTCGGTCCCGTCTCCGTCGCCCGCATCACCCGCATCGACGAGCGCTGCGGCCGGGCCGAGCCGCTTCACCTCGGTCCGGTCGGGGAACACGGAGACGACCGCCTCCGGGTCGTAGCCGACGAACGAGTAGCGTGCGTGCTTGTCCGCGTCAGTGACCGGCGCGAACGCGCCGTCCGGGTCGCTGGAGGCGATCTTCTCGGCCGACTCCAACAGGAATCCGTGCGGGCTGTCGCCCACGAGCGTCGCGTACGCTGTGAGCGGCGTCACGTCCGGGTCGAGTTCCGCGGCGACGCGCACCACGGCCGGGCCGTCGGCGTCGGCGGCGTGCTCGACGAACGCCTCACGGGAGAGGCCGAGTTCCGTCACGCGACCTCGACCTCCCGTCCCGCGTTGGCGACGAACCGCGCGACGGCGTTGTGGTCCTTCTCGCCGCCGCGTAGTTCCACGCCGGAGGCCACGTCGACCGCGAACGGGTCCGCGGTCGCCACCGCTTCCGCGACGTTGTCCGGCGTGAGGCCGCCCGCGAGCACGACCGGCGAGACCAGTCGCTCCGCGAGTCGGCCGGTCGCCTCCCAGTCGTGAGTCTCGCCCGTCCCGCCCGCGCCCGACTCCGTCGTGGAGTCGACCACGAGCGCGTCGGCCGCCTCGTCCAGCCGCTCCGCGCGAGCCTCGTCTGCGGCGTCGACCGCGATCAGCACCTTCACGCCCGTCTCCGCGCGGACGTACCCGATCTCGTCGGCGGTCCACTCGCCGTGCAGCTGGATCGCGTCCGGCTCAACCGTCCGGACGAGTTCGACCGCGCGCTCCGGTGAGTCCGGCATCGTCACCAGCGTCGCGGTGACGAACGGCGGCACCTCCGCCAGCAGTTCGGCCGCCGTCGCGGGGTCCACCTTTCGAGGCGTGTCGACCGGTACCTCCGCGATCACGCCGACCGCGTCCGCCCCCGCCTCGACGGCCGCGCGCAGGTCCGCACCGCGCGTCAGTCCGCAGATCTTCGCTCTGGCCATCAGTTCGCGTCCGCCCCCGCGGCGGGGTCCGGCTCCGCGCCCGCACGGTCCGCGTCGTCACCGCACAGCGCCTCGAACTTCGCGGCCGCGTCGCCCTCGTCGATGGCGGCGGCCGCGCGCTCGACGCCGGCCTCCAGCGAGTCGGCGAGTCCCGCGACGTACACCGCCGCGCCCGCGTTCGCCAGGATCAGGTCCCGCTTCGGCCCGGTCACGTCGCCGCGGACGATCCCCTCGAGGTCCGCGGCGTTCGCCTCGGGCGTACCTCCCGAAACGTCCTCGATGGGCGCCCGTTCGAGGCCGAGGTCCTCGGGCGCGATGGTGTACTCCGTCACCTCGTCGCCGTCGACCTCCGCGACCGTCGTCTCGTCGTGAAGCGCGATTTCGTCCATCCCCGACCCGTGGACCACCAGCGCGCGCTCGACGGGCATGTGCGAGAGCGCGCGGGCGATCTGCGGGACGAGTTCGGGGTCGTACACGCCGAGCACCTGCGCGTCGGCGCCCGCGGGGTTCGTCAGCGGGCCGAGCACGTTGAACACCGTCCGGATCCCGAGCTCCTTCCGCGGGCCGATGACCGCCTTCATCGCGGGGTGGAACACCGGCGCGAGCATGAACCCGATGCCGTCGCGCTCGATCGCCTCCTCGACCGCCGGCGGCTCCGCCTCCACGTCGACGCCCGCGACCTCCAGCACGTCCGCGCTCCCCGAGGAGGAGGAGACCGAGTAGTTGCCGTGTTTCGCGACCGCGACGCCCGCGCCCGCCGCGACGATGGCCGCGGTCGTGGAGACGTTGATCGTGTCGTAGTCGTCGCCGCCGGTGCCGCAGGTGTCGACCAGCGGCGCGCCGTCGGGCTCGATCGTCCGCGCCACGTCCCGCATCCCCTGCGCGAAGCCGGCGATCTCCGCCTCCGTCTCGCCCTTCGCGCGCAGCGCGGTCAGCAGCCCGCCGATCTGCGCCTCACTCGCCTCCTCGAAGACCTGCCGCGCCGTCTCCCGCGCCTCCTCGACCGTCAGGTCCTCCCCCTCCGTCACGCGCTCGATGGTGTTCTGGATGTTCATTGTGGGCACCAATGTATAGGTTCGTCTTACGATGTACAAGTCTGTACATCGATTTAAGGCTTCCCCTCGACCTTTTTCTGCGTCGGGTTCGCGCGGCGCAGGCGCCGCGCTCACCACTCCTTGAAAAATGTCGATCAAAAAGGGGCCGCGGTCGGCGCTGCGGGCGCTTCGCACCCTCGCGCCGCCGCGGTTCCACGACCTCGACAGAAAACCGCACCGCATCCGCATCAGCACCACACCGCATCAGCACCACACCGCATCAGCACCGCACCAACACCGCACTGCATCCGCATCAGCACCGCACCCGCACCAGCACCGCATCGGCCGGATTTTCTGTGGATCGGTGTGGCTCCAAGCGTGAGTCCACCGCCGACCGCGGGCGAGAAAAATTCGGCCACGGTCGCCTTCGAGGCGCTATTCGACGTAGTCGTACTGCCGCTCGTTCATCCGGCCCCAACCCGTGAAGACGAACTCCTCGGAGGGGGTGGTGAACTGCTCGATCATCTCGTGGCCAACGTCCTCGTCGTACTCGTGCACGTCGTGAACGTCCTCGTACTCGCTCCACGTCAGGTCGTAGCGGGCCGCGAGCTGGTCGTCGATATCGAGCGCCTCGACCTCCTCGCGCCAGCCGTCCTGCACCGTCTCGGTGTGGATCTCCGCCTGCGCGCCGGAGCCGTAGGAGCCGACCAACAGCGTCTCGCCCGCG
>NZ_LKIR01000123.1:0-39359 GCF_001462205.1 Haloparvum sedimenti | reverse complement strand
GTCGGCTCGACGGTCTTCGCGTACCAAGTCTGGTACTGTTCGGTGTCCTTCAGCTCGTCCATGTGCTCGCGGATCGCCTCCTCGTAGGCCTCGCGGTCCTCGTACTCGTCCTCGCGCGGCTGGCGGCCGATCTCCTCCGCGAGCTCCTCCTCGCGCTCCGTGTCGCGGATGACGTGTCTGTACGCGAGTAGGGCCGCCTTGCGGACCATCCCCGGGAACGGCGTGTGGAACGGGGCGTACTGGAAGTCGTCCAGTTCGATATTGCCCGCGACCGACTCGTAGTCCTCCAGCGCCTCGCGCATGCGGGCGAGGTACACCTGCATCGAGCGCTTGCCGTCGACGCTGGGGAACTGCTGGTTCGGCTTCAGGAAGTCCGTCTCGTCCATCGAGCCGTACCCCTGGTCGTCCGAGAGCGCCACGAGGTCCGGGTCCTCATCGATGAGCATCGCGACCGCACCCGCGCCCTGCGTCGCCTCGCCGGGGTCCCCGCGGGCGTACAGCGCGGTGTCGGTGCAGATAACGAGCGCCGCGCGACCGCGGTTCCGCCCCGCACGGATCCAGTTGTAGGCGTCGTCGATGGCCTGCGTCCCCGCGACGCAGGCGAACTTTCGCTCGCCCTTGTTCGCGTGGCGGAAGTCGCCGTCGTACACCTGCTCCAGACAGCCCGCGATGTACGTCGAGACGGGCTTCGAGTGGTCGAACGCGGACTCGGTTGCCACGTCGATCCGACCGATCTCCGACGGCGACAGCCCCTTGCGGTCCATCAGCTGCTTTGCCGCGTTGGCACCCATCGTGACGATGTCCTCGTACACGTCCGGGAACGAGGAGTCCTGTAGGCCGAGCCCCTTCGTGTACTTCTCCGGGTCGTCGCCCTTCTCCGGCGCGAACGTGTTCGGGAGGTCGAGCTTCAGCTTCCCCGTTCGGATCTCGATGGCGTCGATGCCGACCGTGGTCATGCCTGATTCTTCACGAAGCGGGCATATGGGCTTGTCGATGAGGAGTTACGTCGCGCGTCGAAAAATCAGTAGTTCTCCTCGACGTACTCCTCACAGGACTGTCCGTTGATCGTCGCGCCCTCTTCGCACTCGATGTCGTCACCACTACCGACGAAGACCTCGCCGTGGATGGTGCCGCCCTCGTTCACCTCCACGGCACCGTCACTCGTGACATCGTCGTAGACGGCCCCATCCTCGTTCACGGTGACATCGCCTCCGGCGTCGACGGTTTCGACCGTGCCGTCCTCCTGTACCGTGACGCCCCCGTCGGCGGCGACGTTCCCGTTGATCGGTCCGGCGAGCGTGAGAGACCCGCCGGTCTCCAGGTCGCCGTTGATCGTCCCACCCTCGGCGACGGTCACGTCGCCGCCGGCGTCACCGGCGTCGTTCATCGTCCCGTCCTCGGCGACGGTGATGGTCCCACCCGCGGTCACGACGCCGTTGATCGCTCCGTCCTCCCCGAGCGTGACGTCACCGCCGGCAGTGACGTTTCCGTTGACGCTCGCTTCCCCGACGGTCACGTCCTCGTCGACGTAGAGGTCGCCGTTCCAGTTCTCGCCGCTCACGGTCTTGTCACCGGAGACGCGAACGACGAACGTCGTCGAGTCGGAGTCGTCTGCGTCGGACCGACTGAAGACGACCGTGTGCTCCGCCGAGTGGTCGTCGGCCGCCTCGACGTTCCGGATCGTGAACGTCACCGTCTCGCCGTCCCCGACCGTCTCGTCGGCGGTGAAGGTCACGCTGGCGTCGTCGTTCTTGGCGGCCACGTCGACGCGGTCGTCGTCGACGGTCGACTTCGCGTACTGAAGCTGCCGGACGTTTCCTTTGCCCTTTCCGCTCGCGTCCTGCGCCTCGCTCAGGTCAACTGTGACTGTCTCGCCGGCGGGGAGCCGCCCGTCGAGCGTGAACGAAACGGTCTGCGTCTGGCCGCCCCCACCGGAGGTCAGGTCCGAGATGGAGAGCCCCGAGAGCCCGTCCCCTCGCGGCCGCGACGGCGGCGTTTCGGTCGCGGTTTCGGTCGGCGTCTCGGTCGCAGTTTCAGTCGCAGTTTCGGTCGCAGTTTCGCTGTCCGTCGACGTGGGCGTCTCCGCCGGGGTCGCGGTGGGATCGGCCTCAGCGGCCGCCGGAACGCGGTCGGTCACGCTGAACAGGACCGCGTTGCCGGCCGTGTCGACGACCGCGACCGTGACCTCGTCGCCGGACGAGTACGGCGGTTCCGGGAGCGTCCACCGGTCGCCCGCCGAGAAAGGGGGGCTCCCGTCGAGACTCCCGTCGTCGGCGATCCGGTAGACTGTCGTTCTTTCGGGAGTCTGCAGACGGACCTCGGTGGTCTCCGGATCCAGCGGCTCACCGCCGGTGTGGTGGATCCGCACGAAATCGTCGCTCATGGTCGCGTCGAGGAGCGTCGCCCCGCTTGCTCGCTCGTCCGCGCCCGAGAACGTCGCCAGTGACGCGACCCCGATGGTCGTCGACACCACCACCACCACACCCATCAGCAACACCACGCCGATGGTCTCCGACTGCCCACGCACCGGTTACACTGGATCGGGAGAGGCGTAAGTACATTGGGGATCGTTTCAGGCTGAAGGACGCGTTCGGTCGGCACACGCTCCGCGGACCGCGCTCCGGGGAGAACTGTTTTGACGCTCGGACGGGTGAAGGGTGACAATGGATCTTCGCCTGGCCGATCGGGGACAGTCCGTGCAGGTCGGGGCGGTGATCCTGTTCGGATTCCTCATCATCGGGCTCTCGCTGTATCAGGCAACCGTGGTTCCCGAGCAGAACCGGGGCGTCGAGTTCAACGCCTACCAGGAGGCGAGCGAGGACATGATCGACCTCCAGAACGACGTGATCGCGGCCGCGGGCCGCGACGTGAGCGTCGGCACCACGGTCCGGACCGGCGTCAGCTATCCGGCCCGGGCGATATTCGTCAATCCCGGTCCGCCCGACAACAGGGTGACCGCGACAGCGGAACGGAACGTCACGCTGGAGAACGTGACCGCGGTCGACGGCGAGGCGACGAACACGCGGACGTTCGTCACCACGGCGCTCTCGGGTGCGAACTACTCGACCCGAGACGTCGCGTTCCGGCCGGACTACAACGTGTTCGGCGGCCAGCCGGTCGTCGTCACCGGCCAGCAGGCGTACAGACACAGCGACGGTCGCCAGATCCCGTTGACGGGACAGTCGCTGCTGCAGGGCGACCGACTCACGCTCACGTTTGTGGAGGGTGACGTCTCGGCCGGCGGCGACGCGGTCGCGCTGACGACCGACCCCGTGAGCGCGACCGAGCGGACGGTGACGATTACGGGCGAGAACGACGACCCGATCAGGCTCCGGCTCGACGCGCCGCCGGGGATCTCCGCCTCCGAGTGGGTGAACCGGACGGGCCAGTCGCTGCTCGCGAACCCCCGCGTCGACGACGTGAGCGCGACCGCGGGCGGCCGCGTCGAGGTGACGCTGAACGGCACCCGGACCTACGAGCTCCGCATGGCGCAACTGGAGGTCCGCGAGCGCAACGACGCGAGCGCGGTCGGCGAGACGAGTCCCGTTTACATCGTCGACGTTGAGGGGGACGGAACGATCGCGCGGACGAACGCGACCCAGAAGCTCACAGTTGAACTCCGAGATCAGTACAACAATCCCGTGAGCGGCGACGTCGAGTTCACCACCAGCGACGGGACCCTGACCCGTACGACCGTCACGGCCGGTGAGGATGGACGCGCGTCGGTGGGCTTCACGCCTGATGAACCGGGAGATGTGGAAGTGACGGCGAACGCGACCGCCGTGAACGAGCCGTACGGAACTTTCACGTTCCAAATGTCCGCTGAGCGCGGTTCACAAGATACGCGGGGCGGGTCGAACACCGGCGATCAGATCAATCCCAGCCGAGAGAACAGCATCGTTCTCGGAAGTGCTAACATCACTGATGGAGGGGACTTCGTCAATATCACGTTAGAGAATCTGGACAATGAGGCACAGAACATCACAGCGATGCGGTACAATTTCTACTACGTGAACCGGCAAAGTCAGGGGAAGTCGAGGGATCCACCACCGCAGTTAGTGTACGATGGCAAGACGATGCAGATCCGAGGTGCCTACAACCAGAACGTTCGAGTCGAGTTCGGTGGCAACCAGCAACGCACCCTCAGACTCGACTTCCAAAACGGTGATAACGTACAAGAGGGCGACTTCTTCGTCATCTCCGTGATCATTGACGACGGGCGCGACACTGCGACCTACTTCATCGCACCGCAGGAACCGTAACCCCGCCCGTCCTCAGCCCTCTTCTTCGACGACTTCCGGATCCTCGAGCGCGGACTGGAGCGAGTCGAGCCCGTTGACCCACTCGGAGACGAGCCCGTACTCGAACTCCTCCAGCAGGTCCACGTCCAGCGCGTCGCCGTCGATGACGCGCGTGCCGGCCTGCACGACGTAGCCGAGCGCGGCGTCGAGGTCCTCGTCGGCCTCCGCGCCGGCCGCGGCGCGGACGAACTCGTCGACCTCGCCCTCGGTGGCGCCGGCGACGATGTACTCCTCGGCCGCGTAGAAGACGGGGACGAGCGAGGTCTGGACGCCGTCGATCAGCATCAGCTTGTCCTCGTCGTCGAAGTCGACCTCCGAGAGCACGATGTCGCGGACGTCGCCGAGTTCCTCGACCGCGCGGTCCTCGTCGACCCGCCCCTCCTCGTAGGCCGCGAGGATCTTCGCGACCGCGATTGCGGCGTCGTCCTGCAGGTTCAACAGGAGCCGTGCGGAGTCCTCGTTCTCGGGATCGAGGTCCTCCTCTTCGACGCGGTCGAGCCAGTTCTGCCAGCGTTCGGCGGAGTAGAAGGTCTCTATGCCCTCCTCGTCGTCAGTCATGTCCCGAACGTCGCCCGCACCACTCAAAGGCCTTTCCGATCCCTCGGCTCCGCGTCCCGGCGTGACACGGACTGCTCGAAACGGCGGCTGTGAGAAGATTCAGCGGTCCAGCGTCGCCTCGGTGTCGATCCCGTACACCTCGTGGGGCGTCTCGACGTGCGCGGTCCGCATGGCCGCCTCGTACCCCTCTTCCAGGAGCCAGCGCGTCCGGCGCGGGACCGTCTTCGGACCGAGCACCATCCCCGGCTTGTCGGGGTCGTCCACGAAGTCCGTCTCCATCAGGAACGGCTCGCCGGCCTCGGCCGCGGTCAGGAGGCGGTCCTTCTCGCTCATCACGCTCGGCGTCGGGCCGCGGAGCCGCCCGGACGCGTAGTGCTTGACGACCTTCCGTGCCGGGAGGCCGCGCGCCTCGGCCCACTCGGCCAGTTCCGTGAGGTCCTCGCTGGCCTCGGTGTGGAGCTGGACCGCGCAGTCGCGTTCCGCGCCGAGTTCGAAGGCGTGCTTCGTGACGGCGTTGGAGGCCCCCCAGACCGCGTCGCTCACGTCGTAGTGCGGCCGACCGGACTTGAGCGCGAGCGCGCGCCCGTCCGCGACGAACTCCGCGGCCACCTCCAGCCCGCCGCGCATCAGGTCGCGCGCTTCCTCGGGCGAGAAGCCGCGCTCGTCGACGAGCCGGCTGATGAGCCCGGGGTGGACACCGAGCACCGGCCACGCGCGGCCGGGCAGGGCCTCGGTGGCGTCCGCGACCGCGTCCAGGGTTTCCTCGAAAACCGCCCGGAAATCCTCGGGCTCGACGGCCTCGACGCCGAGGTGCCAGGAGGGCTTGTTGACCACGAGCAGGTGGGTACCGCCGACGCGCGCGAAGTCCTTCACGGCCTCGACGCCGCGGGCGTGCCGCGGGTCGAGGTGGAGGTGGTTGTCCAGCACCGGCATGCCGAGGTCGCCGTCGCTCATGGACGGGCGTTCGGGCGGCCGCCTAAAAGGAGACGCGGACCGCGTCGGTCGGGTCGCTCGCTCCCTCGTCCGCGCCGTCCGCGCTCCCGCTCGCTCCCTCGCTCCCGTCAATCGCACAGTCCAGCCCCGCGAAGGCCTCGTGCAGGTGCTCCCACGTCCGGTCGACCGCCTCGACGATCACCTTCGTGTCGCTCACGATCGGCATGAAGTTCGTGTCGCCGGTCCACCGCGGGACGACGTGCGTGTGCAGGTGGTCGTCGATGGAGCCGCCGGCCGCGCCCCCGCCGAGGTTCATCCCCGTATTGACGCCGTGGGGGTCCATCGCGGCCTCCATCGCCTCGATGGTCGCCGCCTTCAGCTGCCCGTGTTCGAGCATGGCGGCGTCCGAGAGGTCGCCCCACGCGCCGAGGTGGTCGTAGGGAATCACCATCGCGTGGCCGGGGTTGTACGGCGCGTTGTTCAGGAGGAGGAAGTTGTGGTCGCCGCGCGCGACGATCCGGGAGTCGCGGTCGGCGTCGCGGTCGGGCAGGACACAGAAGGGACAGCCGTCGATCGGGTCCGTCTCCCGCTCGACCCACTCGATGCGCCACGGCGCGTAAAGCTGCTCCATGGCGACAGGGGGAGGGGACGCGCCTTCAACCTTCTCGGTCCGGACGGCCCCCGGCCCGAGCCCCGACGCGCGGTCCCCCGACCGCGTCCGAAAGCTAAGCCGGTTTCGAATGCGTGGTAGACCGACCACCACACCGCGTCGCGTCGACGGAACCCTAGAGAGCGGACCGCTCGCACCGAAATCGGCCACAGGAGTTATCGATTCGTTTCAGATCCCGGACGCGAGTCTTTATCCTCGGCTCCCGAGTAGTGGCGTCCGCATGGCGACACAACCCTCCGACCCGGATGTCGTTCGCGAGGTGTGTCCGGAGTGCGACCGCGAGACGGTCCACGACGTGAGCGTCGAGATCCGCACGGAAAGCGAGAAGGACGAGAACGCGCAGTTCTCGCGCGAGCCGTACCGGATCGTGACCTGTACGGAGTGTGACACCGAGACCGCGACGCGGATGAACAACGCCTGATCACCCTTTTGTGAACCGCTCGCGGACCGCGTCGGCCGCGGTCGGCGGGGTTAGTCGAAGGAGTGGATGCCCGCGGTCGTGACCTCGATACCGTCCTCGGTCACGAGCAGCGTGTGTTCCGCCTGACTGACGAGCTGTCCCGCCTCCTCTTTCAGCACCGGATACCCCTTGACCACGTTCTTCTGTTTCAGGCGCTTGAGCGCCATCTCGGTGCCCGTACCCTCCAGCCACCGCGCGGCGAACGGGAGGTCGTCGAACGCCTCAATCTGCTCTAACGCCTTTCGAGCGCGCCGGTCGCGGACGCTCCGGTCGCTCACCTGCTCGTAGATCTCCTCGGTCGTTCCCTCGCCGACCTTCCCGCGGCCGTCCGTCGCGAACGGCTCGATGGCGACCGCCTGTCCCGGCTCGAGCTCCACGGAACGGTCGACGCCGCGGTTCGGGACGTTCGGCCCCGTGTGGGCGTCGTACTTCTGGACGCCGTGCCCGGAGAGGTTGAGGACGGGCGTGTAGCCGTAGCCGCGGATCACGTCTTCGATGGCCGCGCCGATCTCGCCGACCGGCACGCCGGGACCGGCCTCCTCGAGCGCCGCCTCCAGCGCCATCTCCGAGGCCTCCACGAGATCGTCGGTGCCCGAGAGGTCGACGGTGACCGCCGCGTCCGCGATGTAGCCGTCGACGTGGACGCCGACGTCCAGACAGACCATGTCGTCGTCGCCGAACTCGGTGTTGTCGTCTCGTCCCGGCGTCGCGTGTGACGCCTCCTCGTCGACGCTGATGTTCACCGGAAACGCCAGCCCGGCGCCCTCCTCGCGGACGTGGTCCTCGGCCCACTCCGCGACCTCGAGGTGGGTGACGCCCGGTTCCACCATCTCCCGGGCCTCGTTCATCGTCTCCACGAGGACCGCGCCGGCCTCCCGATAGCTCTCGACCGCGTCGTCGTCGAGGGGTCCGTGACTCATGGCTCGCGGTTGGCGGAGAGTCGGGAAAGAGGTTGCGGGACCGGCCGACTGACGCGGTCCCGCCGGCCGCGGTTCGGGTGCGGCTCCGGCGGCGATCTGCTCGCCCGCCGCGACGTGGGCGCTACCGGTCCGCTGCGGCGTGGGCGTGGACGAACTCCCGCAGGAGCTTCCCGCCGAGCGCCGCCGCCTGCCCGTCGTCGCGGTCGTTCACCTCGACGACGTCGAACCCCGCGGCGGCGGGCGCGACCGCCCGCACCGCGTCGCGCATCTCGCGGGGGGAGAGCCCGAACGGCTCCATCGTCCCCGTGCCGGGGGCGAAGCCCGGGTCGGCCCCGTCGATGTCGACGGAGAGGTAGACGGACTCGCCGGCGAACGCGTCGGGGCCGAGGCCGTCGACCCACGCGCGGGCGTCATCGGGCGCGACGACCTCCACGTCCGGCTCGTCGGCGCGGTCCCACTCCTCGGGCGACCCGGTGCGCGCGCCGACGACGGTGACTCGGTCGACGCCGAGGTCGTCGAGCGCGCGGCGCGTGACGCAGGCGTGGTTCAGCGGGTTGCCGTCGTAGGCGTCCCGCAGGTCGAGATGTGCGTCGAGCACGACGAGCGCGTCCGGTTCGACGGCGTCGACGCCCGCGTGGGTGACGGTGTGCTCGCCGCCGAGCGCGAGCGGGACCGCGTCGTCGATGACGGCTGCGCGGAGCTCGCCGGCGAGGTGGTCGAGATAGCTCTCCACGTCGTCCCACGGCGCCACGTCGCCGGCGTCGTGGACGCCGAGCGCGGAGAAGCGGCTGTCGGTGCGGCGGTCGTAGTCGTCGAAGGTCTCTGAAAAACGCCGGATCCGGTCCGGTCCGAACCGGGTGCCCGGCTGAAACGTGGTCGTCGCGTCGAGGGGCGCGCCGACGACCACGTAGGAAGCAGCTTCGCGGTCGGCGGTCGCGCCGGGGAACATTGCGACTACCCGACGACTTTCCGCTGGCCCTCGTACTCGAGGTACTCGATGTTGTCGTCGGAGGTGAAGTCCTCGTCCTCCGGGATGCGCATCGTGAACGTCTCGTAGGTGTCGAGGTCCATGACCTGCGCGTCGTCGCCGGAGACGGAGACGACCTGGCCCTGCTTCCGCTCGATTATCGGGACCCACACCTTCGCGTCGACCGGTTGCGAGAGCGAGCGCTTCTTGTCGTCGAAGACGCCCTTCCCCTCGATGCGAGCCTTCGCGCTGCCGTGCTTGCCCGGCTTCGCGGTGCTGTAGTGGTTGATCTTGCAGGGCGAGCTGTCCATCATGACGTAGCTCCCCTCCTGGAGTTCGCGAACCTGCTTCTGCTCTCGCGGCATACACACCGATTCCCGTCGGCCGGGTATAAACGGTTTGGAACGCGCCGGACGCCGCGGATCCCCGGCTCTTCGCGTCAGTCTGGCGGCGTGGCGACCGCGCCGACACGTCCGCTCACAGCGCGGTCGCGACCCCGGGGCGGGTCACAGGACCGACCGAACGAGGAGGAAGAGGAACCCGAACGCGAACAGCCCGAGCAAGGCGATCGTCGCGACGACCACGGCCGGGGCGAGCTTCTCCTCGTCCTCGTCGAGGATGTACGCTTCCATGGGCGGAGTTGCGCGTCCCCCGGCTTACCGCTTTCGGGCGCGGTCGGCGTCGAACGTCGTCGGCTTCGGACCGCCGACCGGCCGAGGTGGGGGGGTCTACGCGTCGTCAACCGGCGTCACGAACGCGAGGACGCTCCGCGGGTCGCCGTCGTCCCCGACGACGGTCTGCACGTGCCACTCGAAGCGGCACACCGTCCCGTCCGCGGTCACGCTCCGTCGGACGAACGAGGTCGGCTCGTCGCGCGGGACGCGGTCGGTCCACGAGGCCGTCACCTCCGCCTCGTCCGCGTCGGGGACGAGCGCGCCGACGTGTCGGCCGACCGCCTCGTCGGCGTCGTAGCCGAACAGCGTCGACGCGCGGTCGTTCCAGCGCCGGATCTCGAGGTCGGGCGACAGCTCCAGGACCGCCGTCGGCGACTGCTCGAACAGCGCCCTCGCGTTCCGTGTCTTCCGTCGGAGTTCGGTCTCGCGACGGCGCCGCGTGCGGTTCGTGAGTGCCAGCACGAACTGGTCTGCCAGTTCGCCCGCGAACCGGCGCTCGTCCTCGGTCCACTCGCGGTAGTCGCCGACGGTCTCCGCACACAGCACGCCGACGACCTCGCCGCCGCGGCGCACCGTCGCGTCGAGCATCGACTCGATGCCCTCGGGTTCGAGGTACGACTCCGTCAGCCCGGCCGTCCGCGGGTCCGCCGCCGCGTCCGCCGCGGCGATGGACCGGTGAGTCACCAGCGCCTCGAAGTAGTTCGGATACGCCTCGGCCGACAGCGTCATACCGGACCCGTGAGCGTCGTCGTCCCGCTCGTACAGGTCCAGACACGTCATCGTCTCGCGGTCGTCGTCGAACAGCCACACGGACGAACGGCCGGCCTCGAGCACCTCGGTCATCGTCTCGTCGATAAACGCCGCCGCCTCGTCCACGCGCCCCTCCACGACCGCCTCGTGCGTCGAGAGGTCCACGACCGCCTCCCGCTGGCGGCGCCGCCGGTCCCGCTTGCGGTACGTCTCCGTCACGTCCCGGAAGATCAGAACGACGCCGACGACCTCGTCCTCGTCGGTGATCGGCGAGGCGCTGTCCGCGATAACCCGCTCCTCGCCGTCGCGCGCTCGGAGGACCGTCCCGTTCGCGAGCCCCACGGTCCGGCCGTGCTCGAGCACCTCCTCGACCGGGCTCTCCATCGGCTCGCCGGTCTCCTGACTGGCGATGTCGAACACCTCCGGGAGCGGGCGCCCGACGGCGTCCTCGCGGTCCCAGCCGGTCAGGTCCTCGGCGACGCCGTTCATGCGCTCGATCGCTCCGGTCTCGTCGGTGGCGATCACCGCGTCGCCGATGGACTCCAGCGTGATCCGCAGGTTCTGCTCGCGGCGCTCCAGCGCGGTCCGCGTCCGGTGGTGTTCGACTTCCTGTTCGATCGCCTGCACCAGCACCCCGTACTGGGCCGTCGGGTCACCCCCCTTCTGGAGGTAGCGGTCGGCGCCGAGGTTCAGCGCCTCGACGGCCACTTCCTCGCGGCCACGCCCGGTGAAGACGATGAACGGCACGTCCGAGTCGCGCTCCTCCCGCAGCGTGCGAAGGAGTTCGAGTCCGTCCATCTCGGGCATCTGGTAGTCCGAGACGACGGCGTCGAAGGAGCGCTCGTCGAGCAAGTCCAGCGCCGCCCTGGCGCCCTGTGCGGTCGTGACCGCGAGCGCGTCGTTCTCGGACTCCAGAAACTGCTCCGTCAAGTCGAGCAGCGCCGGGTCGTCGTCGACGTAGAGGACGGATATGGAGGGGTCGGGAGCCATGATGCGCGGAACCGGGTTCGCCTCCGCGTTTTCCCTCGGGGGTCAAAAGCTTGCGTATGACGACACGGCCGTCGTGCGTCCCAGCGCTCGGGGGAACAGGGATATAGCTGCCAGTCCTTGGTAACAATGAACGCACGTGACTGAATCGGACGAACCGGACGCCGACCGCCCCGACGAGCGCCGCCGGCGCCTCCTCGCGTACGCCGGACTGGCGGCGCTCGGCGGCGTCGGGGTCGCGGGGGCGTGGACCGCCTCGCGGGGTAACGAGCCGCCGGATGCGGCAACGACGCCCGACGGAACGGCGACTCCCGAGACCGGTCCCGAGACGGACGCGGACCCGAACGCGGACGTTCCCGAGCGCGTCCGCCGGTACGCGCCGGACCTCTACTTCGGGGCGCTCGAGAAGTGGTTCCCGACGGACCCGCGTCCGTACGTCGTCGAGACGAACGGAAGGCGCGAAGTGGACGGCTTCGCGGCGCTCGACGGGTACAGTGCCGCGTTCGCGGAGAGCGGCTCCCCGCCGGCACCGGTCGCGTTCTACAACGTCGTCGAGGCGGCGCCCGGCGTCGACGCGATTCAGTACTGGTTCTACTCGGCGTTCGACCAGTTCACGGTGAACTTCCACTGGCACGACTGGGAACTCCTGCAGGTGTTTCTCGACCGGGAGACGGGTGCCCCGTTGCTGGTGTCCGCGAGCGCGCACGCGAGGGGGACCCCGAACAACGAGTTTCTGGACCCGGACGTCAGCGACGGCCGACGACTCGGCGTCCTCTCGGAGGTTGGCTCCCACTCCAGCGCCAGCGAGGTGAACCACGTGGTTCCGAGCTTCGAGCGCCTCCCAACCGACGACTGGGTCTCTGACGTGACCAACGACGCGATCGAGGTGACGGAGGGGATCGGCGCCCCGTTCGCCTACGGCCTCCCGCGCGGCGAGGGGGCGCGACTCCCCTTCGTGATGCCCGAGTTGGACGGCCACCGGCTCGACGAGCATCCCGATCTGGACGTCGAGCGGAGCGACTTCGTCGACGAGCGCGTCACGGTCGGCGACTGGCGCGGGCTGCCGCGACCGCCCGCGGAGATCCTCCTTCGCGGGCCGGGGCTCGTGCTCGCCCCGCCGGACAGCCCGACGGACGCGGACGCGACCTACGCGCTGGAGCCGCTCGACGCCGTCCGCGAGGAGGTGGACGGCTTCGTCGGCCCGCAGTTGAGCTTCGAATTCGCGGTTCCGGGATTCGTGGAGGACCGGCTCGCGAGCCACATCACCTCGGTCGGCATCCCGTGGGAGCAGGAGCGGTACGCGGATCCCCTCGCGGACGTGACGGACCCCGCGCACCGCCGACGGATCGACGGTGCCGAGCCAGCGGGGCTGCGGAACCGCGTGGTCGGTCGCGTCCGGCAGCTCCGAGCGGGCGCGGAGGGGGCGCTCGACGGCACGCTCGGCAGCGGGTCGGACGCGCTCGGGGACGCCGCGACCGTCTCCCTGTTCGCGCTCCCGGTGGAAGCCGCCGTCCGCCTCGCGAGCGAAGATCCGGAGGCGGCGGTCACCCGCGGCGGCGTCTTCGGCTCCCTGCACGTGGAGCCGGGCGATCACCTGCTGACGGTCAACGCGCCCGGAATCGCCCCGCTCGCGCAGGGGTTCGTCCACGAGGGCGGCACGGTCCGCGCCGGCGCGGACGGCGACCTGACGGTCGTGGCCAACGAGGACGCCGGCTGGATCCGCGGCGACGGCCGCGACGCGAGCGGGATCGAGACGGTCCGGGTCGTCGAGGACTACGCCGGCGTCGTCTACGAGGGCCGGCCGACGGAGCCGGACCGCTTCGCCGTCGCGGTCCACCGCGAGGGGCGCTACACGGTCGAGGTGGTCGACGCCGACGGCCGCCCCGGCGCGTACCGCGTCACGCCGGGGACCTTCGGCGACGGCACCGAGGCGGTCCGCGAGCGCGTCGAAACCGGGAAGGGGCCCCTCGCGGCCACCCTCCGCGAGGAGGTCGCCGCGGTGCGCGACCTCGCCAGAGAACTCGCGGCGGGGGACGACAGCGGAGACGGCGAGGACGACGACGCGGACCGCGAGACGACGCGCGAGAACACGGTTCTGAACCGCCTCTCTCGGGCCGCCGAGGAGGCGACCGCAGCCGCGGACGCCGCCGCGGAGGGGGACGCCGCGACCGCGGACGAGCGCCTCGCGACCGTCCGCGGCCTGCTCGAGGAGGCACGCGAGGCGCTCTGGAGCGACCAGCAGGAGATCTACGACACCGACGAGATCATGGCGCTCGAACCGCGCCTGCTGACGGTGCTGGAGCGGGTCGAGACGGCGCTGGAGACGGGAATCTGAGGCAGGTACGCGGGATGCGTAGCCGTGAAAGGTCGGCCTCGGCACTCATAGGGCTCGTCATCGCCGGTGCCGAGGCGGCTCGGAGCGGTGCGTCGTCATCGGCCGCGCGGTCGTACGCCCGCGGTCGGGTTAAGTCCGCGGCTCCGTGGGCGGGCCGGGCTGTCGTCGCCCGCCCCACCGAGCTATCCCCGGTCCGTGTCACCGCGTCGCGAGCGGCCGCGGGAGGGGAACCTTCATTTACGCTACGCCAGTGATCGCTTCCGAATGAGTACCGCGCCGGGGCGAGGGCGAATCCGGGGGAGCGAGTCGGATGGCTGAGAGCGGGCGACCGCGGTCGGGGGTCGCGGGGGACGAGGCGGACGCCGACTCCGACGAAGCCGTCGCGGCGGATCCCGACGCGACCGCGGCCGCCGTCACCGACGACGGGCCGGCGCTGGTCGTCGTCTGCGGCCTGCCGGGCGTCGGCAAGACGACCGTCGCGCGCCGCGTCGCCGAGCACGTCGACGGCGAGGTCCTGCGCACGGACGCGATCCGGAAGCAGCTGTTCCCGGACCCGGACTACACCGACGCGGAGACGGAGCGGGTGTACGGCGAACTGATCGACCGCGCCGCGGAGGCGGTCGCGGACGGCGGGAGCATCGTCCTCGACGCCACGTTCGCGCAGGCCCGCTTCCGCGAGGACGTGCGCGCGGCCGCCGCCGAGCACGGGGCCCCCTTCCGGCTCGTCAAGGTCGAGTGCGAGGAGTCCGTCGTCGAGGATCGAATCGCGGCCCGGGACGGCCTCTCGGACGCCGACTTCGAGATCCACCAGCTGTTCCGCGAGGAGTACGACCCCCTCGAGCGCGAACACGCCGTCGTGGACAACTCCGGCGCCGAGGCGACGACTCGCGATCGCGTCGACGACCTCTTCTGACTGCGACGCGGCGACGCTCGTTCTTCAGAAAAGCACCGCAAGCGGCGCGTCAGCGCACGACGCCGTTGGCGTCGTCCACCAGGTTGCGGAGCCGCCGCGTGTCGCCCGCGTCGAACGTCGCCGGGGCGCGCGCCACGGCCTCCGCACCGGTCGTCGGGCGGTCGCCGCTCGGTGTCTCGCTCTCGGCCGGGGTGTTCGAACCGGGTGGCGCGGTCTCGTCGCGCCATCGGGCGTCCGTCGACCGCGTGGCAGTGGGTCCGTTCGGTCCGTCCGATTCCGTCGCCGCCCGACTACTCGTGTACTACGGGTGCCATCACGCTACCCTGCGTCCTCGTTAATCATAAACGTTCGTGAAGAATCTGGACTTGCCGGTCGCCCATGGACACGGAACGCCGGCGGAGCGGGACTACTCGATCCGCTCGCGGGCGGCCGCGACCAGCAGCGGGAGCATCACGGTCGCGTCGCCGTGGACGGAGGCGTTGCGTGCGTCCCGCTCCAGTTTCCCCCACGAGCGCGCTTCCTCCAGACTCGCGCCGGAGAGGCCGCCGGTCGCCTCGGGGTCCATCGTGATCTGGACGGCGTAGTCGTACGCGCGGGGCGTGACGAGCATCGTCTGGAGGGTGAAGTTCTTCGGGACCCCCCCGCCGACCAGCAGGCAGCCGGCGTCGTCGGCGTCGAACGCCAGGTCCGTCAGCGCGGTCATGTCCGCGAGCGCGTCCAGCGTGAGGTCGCCGGTCTGTGCGTACATCCACGCCTGTAGGCCCAGCACCGAGTCCTGAACGGCTGGGCAGTAGATCGGTACGTCGTTCTCGTAGGCCGCCGCGGCGACGCCCGGCGCCTCGGCCACGCCCTCGCGCTCGTTGACCTCGGCGTTCGCGCGCCCGAGTTCCCGACAGAGGCGCTCGATGGAGACGGTCCCCTCCGCCTCCAGCGGCGGGAACACCTCCTCGCGGAGGTGCGACTCGAACAGCGCGAAGTGCTCCTGCGGCAGGTAGACGTTGTAGATGCGGTCGACCTCCTCGTCGCGGAGCGTCTCGTCGTGCTCGCGGGCGGACTTCTCGGGATCTCCCTCGCGGCCGTGGTGGTGCTTCCCGCCGATGGCCTCGATGGAGTCGTGCGTGAGGTTCGCGCCCGTCGTCACCAGCGCGTCGACGTAGCCGTCGCGGATCAGGTCGGCGACGACCGCGCGCATCCCGGTCGGGACCATCGCGCCCGCCAGCGACAGGAAGACGGTGCAGTCCTCGTTGCCCAGCATCTCCGCGAGCACGTCGCCCGCCTCGTGGACCGACTCCGCGCCGATGCCGGCGTGGCCGTACTGCTCGACCAGTTCCGAGACGGTCATTCCTCCCGCTACGCGCGTGTGTCCGAGCGGGTCCTCGGAGAACTCCTCGCGGTGGGGTGGGTGGTGGCCCGCGTGTTCCTCCTCGCGGCCGTGAGCCTCCTCGCCGTCCTCGTGACCCTCGTCGTCGCTCATGCGTCACCGTCCGCGACGGGCGCGTTTGAAAAGTCCGGTTACGCGCGGCGGCCGATCGGCTGCTCGCTGTGGCGTCAGCCGCCGCTGACCGGCGGGAAAAGCGCCAGCTCGTCCCCGTCATCCAACTCGGTCGCCAACCCGCCCTCGTGGGCGACGTTCGAGCCGTTCACGAGGACGTTGATGTGGTCCGCGAGTTCGTCCCCCTCCATGATCCGGTCGCGCAGGTCGGGGTGTTCGGCCAGCAGGGCGTCGAGCGCGTCCCCGACCGTATCGCCCGGTTCGGCGTCGACGGTCACCGTGCGTCCGCCGGCGATCTCCGAGAGGTCGGCGAACAGTTTCCACTCCATACCGGACAGCCCACCGCCGCGCGTAAGAGGATTGCGTCCGTCCCGGCTCCGTGCCGGTAGGGCGGACCGGGTCGTGCCGGCCGCCGACCGGCGTCACTCGCCGTCGTCAACGCCGTCGGTGGGTCGATTCGTTCTCGTTTCGGTGGCCTCATCGGTTGCCGCCGCGTCGTCATCCGCGTCGGCCTCGTCCGCGTCGTCGGACCCGGTGACGCCGTCGGCGTCGCTCTCGCCGTCCTCGGTGTCCGCGGCGAGCGCCTCGAACCGACGGAGCTCGTCCGGCCGACCGACGAGATAGGCCGTATCGCCCGCGGCGAAGGCGTAGGCGCGCGGCGGGATGGCCTGCACGCTCCCCCCGGCCGGGCGGACCGCGGCGACGACCGCGGAGACGTCCGCGACGGTGGTCCCGACGAGGGGACTCCCGGACTCGAGGACGACCGCGCTCATCGTCTCGTCGGCTCCCCGCAGGACGGTCGCGAACTCGCGGTCGGCCCGCGGCTCCGCGGGCAGCGTGGCCAGCCGGTAGTTCGTCCGGTCGTCGAGCGCGGACGCGTCCGCCTCGTCAAGCGCCAACGTCGCCACGTCGCCGACGGTCGCGCGGAGCTCCGCGTTGGCGACGCGCGTCGGGCGCGGTGCCGCCTCTCCGGACTCCCCCGTCCCCCCCGCACCTGCCGCCTCCGCTTCGTCCGCCGCGCCTCCCGGCTTCCAAACCTGCACCACGTCACCTGGTGTCGCCGCGTTGGCGGGGTCGGCGGTCACCGCGACCGCGGCCGTGCCGGGTGCGAGCGTCGGGCCGATGCCGGCGGCCCGCGAGCCGAGCGCGAGGAACTCCACCTCGCCGTCGGCGGTCACGTCGACGTCGACGTAGCCGACGCCGTAGTCCTCCTTGATCCGGGTCACGAGCCGGTCGCGGAGCTCCTCGACGGTGAGCCGGCGCGGGAACAGCAGCGTCTTCTCGGCCATCTCCGTCTTCGTCTCGGGGTCGACCGGCTCGTAGGCGTCCATGTCGCCGATGTCGTCGACCGCGGGGAGCGTCACCGGTGTCACGCGGCCGATAGTCCGGACCACGTCGCTCACCTCCCCCTCGAGCCGCTTCCCGCCGGCGACCGCGAAGAAGTTCGTCGCGAGCCCGTCGCCGATGTGGAGTCCGACGGGCGCCGCGGCGGCCGCGACGCCGATGGCGACGACGTTGAAGAACACCGCGTCGAGCCGGAGGAGTTCGTACTCGGTGCCGCCGATGACCGCCCCGAGCGACGCCGTGTTGAGGTAGAGCGCGACGACCGCGACGCCGACCAGCGCGGCGATGCCCTCCCCCACGCGTTCGCGGAAGTACCACCGGTACGCGACGGCGGCGCTCCCCGCTGCGACCGCGGCCACGACCGCGAACGTGACCAACGTCGCCGCCGCCCGCATCGGCTCGTTGAAGGTGGCGCCGCCGGAGGCCTGCAGTACCGCTCCGCTCCCGTCGGCGGTGACGCCCATCACGAGGCCGGCCGCTGCGAGCGCCGGCGTCACGCCGCCACCTCAGCGAAGTCGTCGAGCGCCTCGCGCGTTCCGACGACGAACAGCTCGTCGCCCGCGGACAGCGTCGCGCCGCCCCGCGGGGCGACCGTCCACGTTTCTGCCTTCGCGGCGACGACGACCACGTCGTACGTCTCACGGACCGCGGCGTCCGCGAGCGAGTGCCCGTCGAGCGGGCCGTCGGCCCGAACCGTCATCCGCCGAAACCGCTTGCCGGCCCGGCGCAGCAGCGTCGTCAGTTCGAACTCCCGGTGCGTGCCGCGCGAGGCCACCAGCACCCGCCCGCGGTCGGCCGCCAGCAGTGTGCTCGCCTCCGCGCGGTCGACGGCGAGCGTGACGCGGCCCTCCCCGCCCGTGGTGGTCGGCGCACTCGGTGGCGGCGCCTCCGCCGCTGCGCCCTCGCCGCCGTCGGTCCGCGGTGCCCCATCACTTCCGGCCGCAGTCGCTGGCGAGGCGGATGCCGGGCTCGGCTTTGGGGTCGATCCGCCGGACTTCGCCGAGAGCACCGTTCCCTCGACGACCCCGTCGTCGGTGAACACGCGGACCTCGTCGCCGCGGGCGATCCCCGTCGGAACGAGCGCAGAGACCGAGACCGCACGCTGGCCGGACGGCACGCGCTTCGAGAGCCCGCCCATCGGCGGCGCGGCGCTGACCGTCGCTCGCGCTCGCTCGTCGATCGTGACGGCCACGTCCGGGAGGTCGTACTCGGTTTTGAGACGGTCGGCGAGTCGCGTTTCCAGCTCCGAGAGCGGCACGTCCGCCGGGAATTTCCACTCGTCGTCGGTGATCTCGGCTCGGATCGCCGCCGGGAGCGGCGGGTAGCCCTCCATGTCGCCGACCGATCCGGCGATGTCGATCCGGACCTGTCCACGGCCGCCGACGCGCTCGATAACGTCCGCGGAGAGGGTGCGGTCCCGAAGCGTGCGCAGCGACATCCGACGCGGCACCGTCGCGCCGAGCTTGTCACCCTGCGCGTGGGCGTACAGCGAAAGCATCAACACGACCAAAATCGCGGTCAGCACCGCGGGAGCGCGCTCGGAGTTGCGCACGGTCGGGTCGTTGAGCGCGAGCAGGCCGCCGTTGACCCCTGCGATAGCGAGCGCGAGGACGACGACACCGAACCCGGGGATCGTCACCCCCGTGAAGTACTTGAACACGAATCCGAGGACGCCGGCCACCAGCGCCGGCACGATCCCCGTCAGCACGCCGAGGTAGATCCCGTAGAGGATCTCGACCGGGAGCGTCATGCTCTCCCTCTTTCCCGGCACACCTAAACGCTTACCGCCGTCGGCGGTCCGCGGCGGTCCACACCGGTCCGCGTGGACCGCAACCGGACCGAGCGCAACATGGGGTCCGCATCGCGATGCCCGCGTCGCGTGGCGTTTAAGTTCGCAGTCCGCGACGAGCGGGTATGGGTCTAAGCCGGGAGTGGGTCACCGTGCGGGCGTCAATCGTGTTGACGTTCGCCATCGCGGTGCTGTCGATCCTCGTCGGGCTCATCCACATCTCGACCGGCGGCGTTGCCGGCCCGCTCGCACCGTACGTCCCGGACTGGGTGAAACAGACCGTCGGCTTCACGGGGACGCTGACGGGGTTCGCAATGCTCGGCAGCGGCTACGCACTCAAGCGTGGCTACCGCGTCGGCTGGTACTCGACGGCGGTACTGCTTCCGCTGACCGCGGTACAGGGGCTCCTGCAGACCTCGGCGTTCGCGTATCCCCTCGTCGTCCTGTCGCTGGTCTCGCTGCCGGGTCTCCTTGTCAACCGCGGGCGGTTCACGCGCACGTACCGCCCCTCGCCCACGCAGTTGGCGGCCGGCACCGCCCTCGTCACCGCGATGGGATACGGGACGTTCGGCTCCTTCGCGCTCCGCGAGGAGTTCTCGGGGATCGAAACGGTCGTCGACGCGTTCTACTTCACGGTCGTCACCGCCTCGACCGTCGGCTACGGGGACATCTCGCCGGCGACCGACATCGGTCGCATGTTCGGCATCTCGGTGCTGGTGATCAACGTGGCCGCGTTCGCGGTGGCGCTCGGTGTCCTGCTGACGCCCGCGATCGAGGCGCAACTCTCGAAGGCACTCGGAAAAATGACAGACAGACAGCTCGACCTACTCGAAGACCACGTCCTCGTGCTCGGATACGGGGACCTGACGGAACCGATACTCGAAGAACTCGCGGAGCGAGGCGTCACGTTCGCGGTCATCACCGAGGACGACCGGAGCGCCCGCCTCCTCGACGATCAGGAGGTGCCGACGCTCACCGCGGACCCGAGCGACGTGACGCCCCTCGAGCGCGCCCACATCGAAGAGGCACGCGCGGTCGTCGTCGCCACCAACGACGACGCGAAGGACGCGCTGGCGATCCTCACCGCGCGACAGCTCAACCCCTCGATCCGGATCGTCGCCGCCGCGACACAGCGCGAGAACGTCGACAAGCTCCGTCGCGCGGGCGCGGACCACGTCATCTCGCCGTCGACGCTCGGCGGCCACCTCCTCGTCGACTCCGCGTTCGGCGACGACGGCGAGGAGGTCGCCGACGAGATCATGGGCGAGGGGGACGAGGAGTAGATCGGTTCGCGGGGACTCACAAACCGCCGCACATTTCTGTCACCGATCACCGGTCGCGGCGTTTCTGCACCGATTATCGACCGCGGTGGCTTCATCGCCTCCCGTAACCGCGTCGAGCGTGTCGACGGCGCTCGGTACGCCTACAGCGCCGTGACCGCTTCGAGCGTGATCTTGATCGCGCGCTCGACGTTGTTCTTGGCCTTCTCGGGGAGTTCGTCGTCCGAGTCGGCGCCTTTCTGGGTGCCCTCGACGAGGTTGCCGTCCACGGTACAGATGGCACCGGCGCGGAGGCCCTTCCGGCGCGCCAGCGAGAAGACGGTCGCGGCCTCCATCTCGATGGCCAGCAGGTTCGCGTCCTCCCAGTCGTCGACGAAGTCCTCGGACTCGTTGTAGAAGGCGTCGTCGGAGACGATGGGGCCGACGTGAACCTCCTCGCCGTTGCGCTCGGCCGCGCCGACGAGTTCCGTCAGCGCGTCGTAGTCCGGCACCGCGGGGTAGTTCGCCGACTCGTAGCGCTTGGAGGTCCCCTCCTCCTTGGCGGCACCGGAGGCGACGACCATGTCCCCGATCTCGATGTCCGACTGCAGCCCGCCGCAGGTGCCACAGCGGAGGAACGTGTCGACGCCGACGCGCGACAGCTCCTCGACGGCGATGGCCGCGGAGGGACAGCCGATCCCGGTCGAGCAGATCGTCAGCTCGCAGCCCTCGTACTCTGCGTTGACGACCTTGTACTCGCGGTTCTGTGCGACGACCTCGCTGTCGTCACACTGGTCCGCGATGCGGTCGACGCGGCCGGGGTCGCCCGGGATGATCGCGATCTCGTGAACGTCGCCCTCCTCGACGAGCAGGTGCGGCTGTTTCGCCATGTGGAACCCTCCCCGAGACGCGGCAAAAGCGATACGGTCCGCGGCGGCGTCCGTGTGTGACCGCGGACGCCTTCCGTCACCTCAGGAGGGAGGCGAGCGCCGGCGCCGTGACCGCGAGCGCGGCGCCGAACGCGAGACTCGCGCGGAGCCACCGACCCTGCACCTCCGTGTCGCGCTCCTTGTAGGCGCGCCCGCCGACGTACGGGAACACGGCAACCGCAAACACGAGGTACACCGCGCCGGTCACGAGCGCGGCCGCCAGCAGGT
The DNA here is from genome assembly GCF_001462205.1 of Haloparvum sedimenti. Classification (GTDB taxonomy): domain Archaea; phylum Halobacteriota; class Halobacteria; order Halobacteriales; family Haloferacaceae; genus Haloparvum; species Haloparvum sedimenti. Next base: position 17,850 of record NZ_LKIR01000123.1, on the reverse strand, counting down.
GTGCGGGGAACCCGATCCCACCGGACAGCGTGCCGACCGCGGGCAGAACTCTGTCGAACCCGGCTGCCAGCGCGGCGTACGCCGCCCCCGTGACCGCCCCGGCCGCGCCGTGGAACACGAGCGCCTGCGGGAGGGGCACGTCGGCGGGTCGGCACCGCGTCACGAGCGCCGTAGCGACCCGTGCGGGCACGAAACCGGTCGCGTCGCGGGACATCGGGTAGGCCATCACCGCGGCACCGATCAGTCCGGCCGCGATGCCGATGAGCAGCCAGGCGATCGACGCGGGCACGGGACTCATTCGCACGGCGTTGTCGCCGTGACGGGTTAAATCCCCGTCCGCCGGGCGTCAGACGCGCCGTCGCCGCACCGTCAGCTACTCGTCTCGGGGCAGTACGACGACCGGCCGGTCAACCTCCGTCACGAGCTTCGTCCGGACGCTTCCGGAGAGGAAGTCGACGATCCGGCCGCCGCCGCGAGACCGGAAGGCGATCGACGTGGCGCTCCTCTCCGCGGCCGCCTCGCGGATCGCCGCCGCCACGTCGGTCCCGTACAACAGGTCCGTCTCGACCGTCAGCCCGTCCGCCTCGGCGCGGTCCCGAAACAGAGAGAACGCCTCCTCGGCCGCCAGTTCGCGCTGTTCGACGCCCGCTTTGTCGGGCGCGCCGCCGGCCTTCTCGATCACGTTGACGACGTGGATCTCGGCGTCAGCGTCCACGTACTCGCGGAGCGCCTCGTAGGTCGACTCCGCGTCCTCGACGCTCGCGACCGGAACCAGCGGTCGGGAGAGGATGTCGGTCATGTCTCGGGCTTCGCGGGCCGCCGGCTTGAGTGCTGCCCTCGGTGCGCCGGACCGACCCGCGTCGTCCCGCCCTGAGCGAGAACGCGTCGTTCCGCCCGGCGCAAGAACAAAGGCCGCGCGGCCGAACGGTCCGGTATGACGCCCTCCATCGACCGGTCCGACGCCGGAACGCGCGACACCGCCGCGTCCACGGACGATGCCGGAACCGACGGAGGCGAGGCGTCGCTCGTCGGCGTGCGCGGCCGCGCGTTCTCGCTCAGGGCGCTCGGCGTCGCGCTGCTCACGCTCGGTTCGGGTTCGGTGCTCGGCGGGTTCGTCCCGATAATCGGCGGCAGCATCGGACGACTCGCCGGCGTCGCCGCGGGCGCGTTCCTGATCGGTGCACTCGCCTCGCGTCGCCGCTACGTGGAGACGGCGCTGGCGGGCGCCGGCATCGGCGCGGCGAGCGCGCTCCTGAGCGCCCTGTCGGTCGGGTTCCTTCCGGTCGGCGTCCAGTTCCTGCAGGAGTACGGCGTCGGCCTCGTCGGCGTCGGCACCGCGCTCGGGGCGGTCGTCGCGCTCCTCGGCACCTACTTCGGACGCGACCTCCGCGCGGGACTGACCGCGAACGTGGAGTGACTGCGACGACGCCGAGGTCGGACGCTACCGTACCGCGAAGCCGTTTTCTTTGCGCGTGAGAACGCCCACGTCAGCGAGCCTGTCGAGGGCGTCCCGAACCGCGTCGCCGGGCGCGCTCACTTCGGCCGCGACCGCGTCCGCGGAGCCGTCCGTCTCCACGACCGCGGCCAGTACCTCGGCGTAGAACTGGCTGTCGGCCTCGGTGCCGAGCCGTTCGTCGATCCGGGAGAGCGTCTCCTCGAGCCGACCGTGGACCCACCGCTGGGCCAGCGAGAGCTCGCGGTCGAGCGACCGGAGGCGACCGAACTCCGCGGCCAGCTCCGCCATGTCGTCACACTCCGGCTCCAGGTCCAACTCGAGCGAGAGCAGCGAGCAGCGCCCGTTCATGTCGAGGTTCGCACTCGCCGGATAGGCGCTCTTGGCGCCGAAGCCGTGCGGCGAGACGTTGACCTCCAGCCGGAGGCTCCGGGAGATGTGGAAGTATTTGCGGCGCTTGTCGTCCGTCCGCGACTCGATGAGGCCGGCCTCCTCCAGCTTGCGCAGGTGGTCGATGACGGCCTTCGGGCTCACCCCGAGGTACTCGGAGATCTCCGTGACGTAACACGGCTTGTGCGAGAGGAGCCGGAGGATGCGCCGGCGGTTCTCGTTGCCGAGGAGATCGAGCAATACCGCGGAGTCCATTAACGTGTGGTTAGCGACGAGCAGCTAAAAGGCTGTCTAACACGCCGACGGCGCTCCGGCGACTCCCCACCGACCGCGGGCCACAAGCCCTGGACGATGTCGTCTCACTCCGGGGTGTCGGTCGCGTCACTCCGGGGTGTCGGTCGCGTCACTCCGGGGTGCCGGTCGGCTCCGAAGTCCGCTCGGCCTCCGCCCCGTTCGGCGAGCTGCGATCGGACGCCGGGCCGTTCCCCTCGGCGGCTCCGCGGTCGCCGTTTCCGGAGTCCGAGGGCGTCCCCGATTCGCTGCCGTTGCCGCCGTTGTCACCGGTTCCGCTACCGTTCCCCCCACTACCCGCGCCGGGTGCGCCGTCTGGCGGTCCCCCGTCGCCCGCACCCGCGCCGTTGCCTCCACCGTCGCCCGCGCCGTTACCTGGGCCCTCCCCCGCGCCGGGCGGTCCGGAACCGTTGCCTGACCGGTTCGCCCCCTCGCCGGGGACGCCGTCGGGCGGGCCGCCACCGGGGGTCGCGGGGCGTCCGCTCGCCTCACTGGCCGCGGCTGCGACCGCGTTGGCTCGCTCGACGGACGCTGCCGGAACCCCCGACCGTTCCGCGACGGCGCCCGTCTCGTTGGCCGCGATGCCGATCGACCGGAGCTCCGCGCGGAGCCGGGCGTCCCTCGCGCGGTACTCGCCAGGGGTGAGGCTGCCGTTCTCGTACCGGGCCGCGAGCGCGGCGCGGCGCTCCCGCAGGTCGGCGACGCGGTCGGCCAGCTCCGCGGAGCGGTTCTCGACCGCCTCGGCGCTGACGTTCCCCTTGACGCGTGCTTCCCACATCCCCTGGTCGACCTCGCCGCCCGTCCCGGCGGTCGTCGACTGGACGAACGAGGAGACGGCGCTCCCGAACCCGGGGTCGTCGCTCGACGCGTTCTCCGTGCCGTTCTCGTCGGAGTCGGCCGTTCCGCTGCCCTCCGAAGTTCCGCCGGGCGTGTCGGCGGGAGTCTCGACCTGCGCGCCGTCGATCGGTGCTGTCGGCGCCGCACCGACGCCGCCGACGCCGCCCACGAGACAACACCCCGCCAGCAGGACTGCGATCAGGGGCGTCGCGTTCATACCCGGACGAAGTGCCCCTCGACGCATAAATAGACACATCCGTTCGTTTCGTTCGCAGGGGCGAACGGTCCGTCTGATCCCGTCGCAGTCGTCCGGTTCTCATCGACCGGCGGGGTTCGCGCGAAGCGAAGCGTAGTTACGGGCAGCCACCCACGCCACGACCATGCACGCAGCCCTCGTGATCCTCGACGGCTGGGGTCTCGGCGCCGGGAGCGACGGCGACCACCCGGCTCCCGACCCGAACCGCGACGCCGGTCGCGACGCGGTGGCGGCCGCGGACACGCCCACCTTCGACGACGCCGCGAGCCGCGGAGCGTCCGGTCGGTTGGAGGTCCACGGCCGGCGCGTCGGTCTCCCGGACGCACAGATGGGCAACTCGGAGGTCGGCCACCTCAACATCGGCGCAGGACGAGTCGTCAAGCAGGCGTACACCCGGATCTCCGACGTCATCGCGGACGGTACCTTCGCGGAGAACGAGGCCATCGAGTCGGCCTTCTCGCACGTCGCCGAGACGGGCGGCCGTGTCCACTTCATGGGGCTCGTCTCCGACGGCGGGGTCCACTCCGACATCGCCCACCTGAAGGCGCTGATCGACGGCGCGGCTGCCCACGGCGTGCCGGCGACGACACACGCGTTCACGGACGGCCGCGACACCGCGCCCGAGATCGGCGACGAGTTCCTCGCCGAGGTGACGGCCCACGCCGAGACGGCCGGCACGGGCGAGGTGGCGACCGTGACGGGGCGCTACTTCGCGATGGACCGCGACGAGAACTGGGAGCGCACGAAGCGCGCCTACGACGCCATCGTGAACCGCGAGGCGCCCCACGAGGCCGCCTCCGGGACCGGGGCGGTCGAGGAGGCGCACGCCCGCGGCGAGACCGACGAGTTCGTCGAGCCGACGCTGGTCGCGGGGGGGCCGGCCCTCTCGGACGGCGACGCGGTCGTCTTCTTCAACTTCCGCGCGGACCGCGCTCGCCAGCTGGTCCGGATGCTCACCGGCACCGTGCCGACGTGGGAGTACGACCTCGACCAGCCCGCCATCGAACTCGTCACGCTCACGGAGTACGACGAGACCTACGAGTTCCCGGTCGCGTTCCCGCCCACCATCCCCGAAGACACGCTCGGGGAGGTGACCGCGGACGCGGGCTTCGAGCAGCTCCGCATCGCGGAGTCGGAGAAGTACCCGCACGTCACCTACTTCCTCAACGGCGGCCGCGAGGTGGCCTTCGACGGCGAGGAGCGGATCATCGTCGACAGCCCGGACGTGCCGACCTACGACCTGCAACCGGAGATGTCCGCCGCGGAGCTGACCGACGAGGCGGTCGGGTTCATCGAGCGGGAGGACCCCGAGCTCCTGGTCCTCAACTACGCGAACCCCGACATGGTCGGCCACACCGGCGACTTCGACGCCGCGGTCGAGGCCGTCGAGGCGGTCGACGTACAGCTCGGGCGGCTGCTCGACGCGGTCGCGGACGCGGGCGGGCACGCGGTCGTCACCGCCGACCACGGTAACGCCGACGACATGGGTACGGAGGAGGAGCCGCACACCGCGCACACGTTCAACCCGGTCCCGTTCGTCTACCTCACGCCCGACGGCGACGGCGGCGGCCACGCGGTCCACGACGGCGGCTCCCTGTGCGACGTGGCGCCGACGCTTTTGGAGCTGATGGGCGTCGAACAGCCGGCCGCCATGACCGGCGAGAGCCTGCTGGAGTAGCCGCACGACCGACCGGTGGCGCGGGATTCTCGAGAGAATTCCGCCGAACAACGGCGATACTGGGTATATCGACACGCGTATGTTGCCTTTCTGTTATTTAGGGGTGTTTTTGTGACTGCGATCGATCCTGCTGATCTGGACAACACCGTCCAGAAAGCCCCAGCCGGCTCGACCCGCCGGGCCTCGCTGCGCTCCTCGCTCTCCGCACAGCCCGCTGCGGTGCTTGCGTCGTCCGGGCGGGATCGAGCCGGCTGCCCCTTTCAGCCCCACCCACCGCCCAGCACCGCAACCGCCCCGCACAGCACCGCAACCGCCCAGCAGCCTCGTCCCTCCCCAGCCTCGGCGGCGGCGCGGCCGCGCGACCGCACCGCATGCGGCCGCGCCGCCGCCTCCCTCGCGCGGTCGCGGCGACACAGGGTCGCCGCGGCGCGCGCCAACCGCACCGCACCGTCGCCGGACGAACATTTATCGCAGATACTGCGGGACTCCCGCCGTGAGTGCAGCCGTATCGCGCCGGACACGGCGCATCGGCTCGCCGGCTGTCGAACGCCCGGCGTCGCAGGCGCGCTACTGCACGCCTGCGAGCAGCGAGAGCTTGTCTCTCGCCCGCCGCGCGAGAAACGCGCGCGAGGGAAGCCCGCGCGCGGCCGAAGCGACGCGAAGGCCGAGGGCGGCTGAGGTTGGGGAGGCGTGAGGCTACGCTCACCTCGACAGCCAGAACAGAGACCCACCGAGCTACCGGCTGCGACGGCCGACTACACAAACCACCTCCTGGCGGATTGAAAGGGCGAGGCCGGTCGCGGGCGCTCAGACGACCCCTATCGGCGCCGGGCGTTGCGGAGAGGCGCCGATATGTCGCTGAGCGTCCGCGAGCGGTCGAGGGCTTTCTGGCTGTTGGCGACAATCGCAGCAGGACGCTTTCTGACACAAAAACCAGCGTAAAGCGAGCGGTCGAGGGCTTTCTAAGCGTTGGCAACAAGCGCAGCAGGACGCTTTATAAGACAAAAAACAGACACTTCTTGATCACCCCGTTATACCCAGTATCGCTGTCGACCGATCACGGGGAATGCACCGCTGGGTGAGAAAACCGGCAGAAAACGCGACCCGCGGACGTCGTCCGCGACGAAACGTGGAACTACGGCCGCGCGGTTACGCTTCGAGGATGTCGTCGTAGTCGCCGGCGTCGACGCGGTCGTCGAACGTCCGGGCGTCCTCGCCCTCGATGGTGACGCCGAGGGAGGCGCAGGTGCCGCCGACCTCCTTGGCGGCGTTTTTCGTGTCGTACGAGAGCAGGTCCGAGGACTTCTGCTCGGCCACCTTCTTGACCTGTTCGATGGTCATGTCGGCGACGAAGTCCTCCTGCGGCTCGCCGGAGCCGGTGTCGAAGCCGGCTTCGTCCTTGATCAGCTCCGCGGTCGGCGGGACGCCGACCTCGATGCTGAAGGAGCCGTCGTCGTCGTACTCGACGGTGACGGGAACCTCCATCCCGTCGAACGCGGCGGTCTCTTCGTTGATCTGGTTGACGACGTCCTGCACGTCCACGGGGGTCGGGCCGAGCTCGGGACCGAGCGGCGGGCCCGGGTCGGCCTGCCCGCCGGGAACGAGCACTTCGATAGTTCCAGCCATACTCCTAGCAACCCGGGCGCGACTTTTAACGGTTGTTCTTCGGCGCGCGGTGCGCGAGCGGTTCGCACGCCGGCGGGAGCGGCCTCGGGGCGCGGCTCCTGCCGGTGTCCCGCCGGCCCGTTCAGCGACGGACGAAATCGGAGAGCCGCTCGCGCAGCGAGTCCTCGCCGAGTTTGAGGTAGTAGGCGTCGCCGCCGTCCTCGTAGTAGTTCTCGATGTGCCGTTTCACCTCGAAGCCGAGGTGTTCGTAGAAGCCGAGCGCCTCCGCGTTCGTCGTCCGCGCGTGGCAGGTGACCGAGCGGTTGTCCTCCGCGACCTCCGCGACGAGGCGCTCGCCGTAGCCGTGTCCGCGCGCCGTCGGCGCCACCGCGAGAAAGAGGATGTAGCCGTCGCGCCGCACCGAGGCGAACGCGACGAGTTCGTCGTCCTCGAAGAGGAGGTGCGTCGTCGACCGCCGGTAGGCGTCGGTGAAGAAGCCGCGGCGCTGCCGGAGCACGCCCTCGGCCTCGCGGATCCGCTCCTTGAGGTCCCACGCGGCCGCGACGTGGTCCGCGTCTCCCGGTCGGTCGACACGCTTCCGCACGTTGACGCTCACTGGGACGAGATAACACGCCCACGAGATATAACTCCACCGTCCGGCGCGATCCGAGGGGGGAACAATTAACTCGGGGTCGGGCGTCGATGGCCACGATGGCAGACGAGTCGCCGCGCGCTCGCGACGAACTCCGAAACGGATTCCTCACGGGCGTCGCGGTCATCGTGCCGCTTCTGATCACGCTGATCGTCCTCGCGATCGCGTTCAACTACATCTACACGTACCTCGACCTCTTCTCGGACGTCATCCTCCCGTTCGAGTCACAGGTGACCGTCCCCGGCGTCGGACCGATCCAGCAGGAGGTCCTGGTCGAACTCGCCACGCCGGTGGTCCTGCTGCTGCTCATCCTCGTCGTCGGGCTGACCGCGAACTCCTCGCGGTACGGCCAGCGCGCGGTCGACTACTTCGACTACGTCATCGAGCGAATTCCGGGCGTCGGCTCCGTCTATGAAAGTTTCAGGCAGATGTCGGACGTAATGCTCGAGTCGGACGACCAGAACTTCCAGGAGGTCGTCCTCGTCGAGTTCCCGACGGAGGGCGTCTACACGACCGCGTTCGTCACGAGCGAAACCCCCGAGACCATCTCCGACCCCGTCGGCCGCGGCGACATGACGACGCTGTTCATGCCGATGGCCCCCAACCCGGTGATGGGCGGCCACGTCGTGTTCGTTCCGAACGACCGCATCGTCGAGATCGACATGACCGTCGAGGAGGGAATCCGCGCACTCGTGACGAGCGGCGTCGCCGTCAGCGAGGCGACCGGCGGCGAGGTCGGGGTCCCCGCCAGCCGACTCCGCGGCCTCTCGACGTTCGAGGAGGTCGAAGGGTGGTTCGACCCCGGCAACGTCGCCGACGAGGAACGCCCGGCCGACGCGACTGCCACCGAGCGGACGAGCCACTACGACCGCGCCGTCGACCCCGAGCAGGCGCAGACGCCAGACTCCATCGCGGAGCGCGAGCGCCCGGACGAATCCACGGACGCTTCGGACGAGTCCGGAACCGGCGAAGCGGGAGTCTACGACCGGGAGGAGACGACGGTCACCCCGGCCGAGCGTGCCGGACGCTACGAGTCCGCACAGGACGGAACGGAGGAGCAGCCCTCGGAGGCGGCCGACCGACCGCCGGAACAGCGCGAGCCGACCGACCGGAGGCCTTCCGAGGTTACTGGGGAAAGCGCAGGTGAGGGGACCTCCGAAGCGGACGACGACCGGGTCGACGCCGACGATGGGGAGGACGAACGGTGACCTTCGAGCTTCGCGACCACACCGCCGACGTGGCGGTGGCGGCGACCGCGGACACCCTCGACGGCGTGTTCGCGGACGTGGCCGCCGGATTGACCGCCGCGATGTGCGAGTCGTGGCCGGCCGACGGGGAGCGGTTCGAGATGGAAGAGCGCGCGGAGGGAAAGGAGGCGCTGCTGTTCGACTATCTCGACCGGCTGATCTACGAGCGCGACGTGCGCGAAGTACTCCCCGTCGACCACGAGTGTACGGTCCGGCGCGAGGGCGAGGAGTGGGTGGCCGAGGCGACCGCCCGCGGTGTGCCTCTCGCCGCCGTCCACGCCCGCGACGTGAAGGCCGTCACCTACTCGGAGATGGAGCTGGAGCGGCGGAACGGTGGCTGGGAGGCGTACGTCGTCTTCGACGTCTGAGCGCAACCGAAGTCGTTGGTGGTGCCGGCGACGGCGGGGTCCGGCGTGAGAGGTCGTCACACCGGCGCGCTCGGGAACGAACCCTTTTAGTTCGGCCCGCAGGTATCACCCCCTATGGCTATCAAACCCAAGTACATCAAGCAGCTGGGGAACGCGCTGCTGGAGCGGTATCCGCAGTCGTTCAACACGGATTTCGAGACGAACAAGGAGAGCGTCGACGAGCTGACGACCGTCGAGTCGAAGGGCGTCCGGAACCGCATCGCCGGCTACGTTACCCGCAAGAAGTCGCAGGCCGGCGCAGCCTGATTTTCGACGCACCGAGACGCACGCTCCTCCCGTAGCTTTACACCGGAAGCCGCGGCCAACTCCGCGGGATGGACCCCGGCTTCCGCCTCGTTGTCGATCCTGCACTCGCCGCCTCTCTGCTCGCGTTTCTGGCGGGCGGGATCGCGCTCGGCACCGCGAGCGGGCTGGTTCCGGGGCTCCACGCCAACAACTTCGCGCTGCTTCTGGCGGGCGTCGCGGCTGGGAGCGACGCCGACCCGCTCCTGCTCGGAGTGGCGATGTTGGCCGCGGGCGTCGTTCACACCTTCCTCGACATCGTCCCGGCGCTCGCGCTCGGGGTCCCCGACGCTTCGATGGCGGTCGCTTCCCTACCGGGTCACCGCCTCGTGATCGCCGGCCGCGGCCGCGAGGCGTTGCGGCTCTCGGCGGTCGGCTCGGGCGCAGCCGTCGCGCTCGCGCTTCCGCTGGCGGTTCCGGTGACCTGGGTGATGTCACGCGTCTATCCAACGCTCCGTGCGCATCTCTGGCTCGTACTCGGCGCCGTGGTCGCGTTCCTCCTCGTGACCGAGTCCTCGCGGCGAGCCGCGGCCGGCGGCGCGGTGGCGTTCCTGTCGAGCGCCGCCCTCGGTATCCTCACGCTGGACGTGGAGCCGGCCGCACCGCTCGAGGCCGGCGGGATGCTCGCTCCGCTGTTCACGGGACTGTTCGGCGCGCCGGTGCTGATCGAGGCGCTGCGTGGATCGGGCGTCCCGCCGCAGGCGGACGCGCGGTTGACGATGGCCCCTCGTTCGCTCGGACGGGCCGCGGGCGCTGGCTCCCTCGCGGGCGCGGTCGTCGGCTACTTGCCGGGGATCTCGGCGGCCATCGCGTCGGTGCTGGCGCTGCCGGCGGTCCCCGCCGAGGACGCCGACCGGGGTTTCGTCGTCGCCACCTCCGGCGCTGGGACCTCGAACACGGTGTTCGCGCTGTTCGCGCTCGTCGCACTCGGGACGCCGCGGACGGGCGTGATGGTCGCGCTCGAGCGTGCGGGAGCCCCGCTCGCGCTCCCGGTGCTTTTGGCGACGACCGTCGCCGCTGCCCTCGCGGGTTTCTCGCTCGTCCTCCTGGTCGGAGACGCCTACCTCCGCGTGGTCGGGAGCGCGGACTACACGCGGCTCAGCCTCTGCGTGTTGGCGTTTCTGTCCGCGCTGTCGTTCCTGTTCGCCGGCCCGATCGGTGTGGGCGTCTTCGCGATCGCGGCCGCGCTCGGACTGGTACCGCCGCGGGTCGGCGCCCGACGGGTCCACCTGATGGGCGTCCTGATCGGCCCGCTGCTGATCGGGTGAGAGCGGAAGGCGGCGTCGAGTCCCGGAAACGTCGAAAACTCGGTTTGCGTCCACTGAGCGGCCGCCCATGCGACGGAGACACGGGGCGGCGCCAAAGAACAACGGTTAAAAGTCGTGCGCCGGTTCTTTAGTGTATGAGCGAGAGCCGGCAGCAGGCGGCGCGCAAGTGCGTCTCCTGTGGCATCAAGGTGTCCGGGAAGAACGCGGCGGAGTTCGCGTGCCCCGACTGCGGCACGACGATCTACCGCTGCGCGACGTGCCGCAAGCAGAGCAACCTCTACGAGTGTCCCGACTGCGGCTTCCGGGGGCCCTGATCATGGGTGACGTCGCCGCTCAGATCAAGGTCATGCCGCAGAGCCCCGAGATCGACCTCGACGACCTCGAGGACCGTCTCGAGGAGTCGCTGCCCAAGGGCGCGAAGATCCGCGGGTTCCAGCGCGACGAGGTCGCGTTCGGGCTGGTCGCGCTCCTGCCGACCGTCATCGTCCCCGACGACGCCGGCGGTACCGAGGCCGTCGAGGAGGCGTTCGCCGACGTCGAGGGCGTCGAGTCGATCGCGGTCGAGAACGTCGGCCGGCTGTAAGCTGACGACCGCTTTCGTGCGTTTTCTCTCCCCCTGATCGGAAGCGCCGCCAGCCGCGCGTTTCACCGGAACCGTGGTGTCTTCTCCCCGCTCGCAGCGTCCCGGCCGGACTCACGGAGCCCATCCAACGTGGTGCCCCTCCAAACTGCTTGGAGCGTGCCCCGCTCAGTAGAGGTCCTCGAGGGTCTCCTCAACGTGGCTGTGCTCCTCGCTCGGGAACTCGCCCGCCTCCACCGCGTCGCGGTACTCTCCGACCGCGCGCGCCATCTCCGCGCGGACGTCACCGAACTGCTTCGAGAACGGCGGCGACCAGTCGTCGAGCCCGAGCACGTCGTTGATCACGAGGACCTGCCCGTCGCAGTCCGGGCCCGCGCCGATGCCGATCGTCGGGATCTCCAGCGCCTCCGTCACCGCGCCCGCGAGGTTCGCGGGGACGTGTTCTAACACGAGCGAGAAAGCGCCGGCGTCGGCGTGCGCGCCCGCGAGTTCGACGATCTCCTCGGCGGCCTCGCGGTCGGTTCCCTGTCGGCCGTAGCCGAGGCGGTTGACGTGCTGGGGTGTCAACCCGAGGTGCGCCATCACCGGGATCCCCAGGTCGGTGAGCCGCGCCGTCAGGTCGACGGTGTGCGGCCCGGACTCGATCTTCACGGCGTCCGCGTTCGCCTCCTTCAGCATCCGTCCCGCGTTGTGTATCGACTCGGCCTCGTCGACGCCGAACGAGAGGAACGGCATGTCGGCGACGACCAGCGCGTCCTCCGCCGCGCGCGCGACAGCGCCCGTTCGGCTTTCGACCTCCTCGAGAGTTACCGGGAGGGTCGTGTCGTACCCGAGCACGGCGTTCCCCATGCTGTCGCCGACGAGGATGACGTCGATACCTGCTTCGTCGACGACCGCCGCCGTCGGCGCGTCGTACGCGGTCAGCATCGTGATCGGCTCCTCGCCCGCCTTCGACCGCAACCCCCGCGTCGTGGTCATACCCGTTCGGTTCGGCGCCCGGCGGATAAAGTGGTCGGGGTCGCGGTCGGTTCCTCCGGGTCGATCCCTCCGAGCCGATCGCGGCGGCCGGACCGGCAGCGATTTGGGCGCGCGCGCCGCAGGTCCGCGCGTGCAACCCGTCGAGCGCACCGAGGTCGAGGGCATCGACTACGGCTGGGTGATGCAGATGACCTTCGTCGTCACCATCCTCGTGGGGGCGCCCGTCGTCGCGCTGCTGTCGACCGTCGTGACGCTCGACACCTGGGGCGCCCGGGCCGCGTTCGCGATCCGCGTCGGCGCCCCCATCTGGTTCGCCACCGCCGTCTCGCTGGCCGTCTACGCGAAGCGCACGGAGGCGGGCGACGTGAGAGAGCCGGCGGACGAGGAGTAGGGCGGGACGGGCAGGGACCCTTCCGCGACGCGTCTGAAAGAGCGGTCGAGGGATTGCCCGGCGTTGGCAACAAACACGGCAGCACGCTCTCGGAGATGACCCCCGAGGGTCGACCGCCGGTCCGCACCACCGCCGCTGGCACTCGCACCGAGCCTCCACGGAGGCTCGACCGGCAGCGTTTACGCGGTCGCGTTCGAACGGCCGCGCATGCCCAAACCGAAAGAGGAGTTCGCGGAGACGTACCCCTGCGACTTCTACACGGCCGCGGAGCTGTTGAAGCCGGACCTGCTCTACACGGTGCCGGAGATCGCCCGACTGCTGCAGGGACTGGAGCCGGACGCGGAGATCGACGAGGGGACCGAGGCGGTGCTCGTCGACTGGGCGATCCCGTGGGTGATGACCAACGCCGAGGACCTCGTGGTCGCGGAGCCGCAGGAGCCCGACGCGCCGGGGTACTACGGACTCGCGGAACACGCGGCCGCGAACGCGGACGCGGAGGGACCGACCGGTTCCGACGACGCCTGATCCGAGTTCCGGCGACCGACGGCACACTCCGGGGTCTTTAGGTAGCCGGCCGCGTTTCCACCGATAGACCACCCCGGCCGGCCGCGGCCGCGGGGATTTCCACCCATGCAACAGTACCTCGATCTCGTCGACGAGACCCTCTCGACGGGCACGTACAAGCCGAACCGCACGGGGGTCGACACCGTCGCGACGTTCAACGGCGGCTACACCATCGACCTCTCGGAGGGCTTTCCCCTGCTGACGACCAAGAAGCTCGACGGCTACCGCTGGAACTCGCTGATCCACGAGGTGCTGTGGTACCTCTCGGGCGAGGAACACGTCCGGAACCTCCGCGAGCACACGAAGATCTGGGATGCGTGGGCCGACGAGGAGGGGCGGCTCGATACTGCCTACGGCCGCTTCTGGCGCCGCTACCCCGTCCCTGAAGGCGGGCTGGAGGGCGAGACGTGGCCCGACGAGAGCCAGCGCTGGGTCACCGTCGAGGAGGACGCGGAGGGGAAGCAGGTCCGCACGTTCGACCAGATACAGTACGTGCTCGACACCCTCGCGGAGAACCCGCACTCGCGGCGCATGGTCGTGAACGCGTGGCACCCCGCGAACGCGGCCGTCTCGACGCTCCCCCCCTGCCACTACACGTTCGTCGTCAACGTGCAGGGCGGCAAGCTCAACCTCCACCTCACGCAGCGCTCCGGCGACGTTGCCCTCGGCGTGCCGTTCAACATCGCCGCCTACGCACTCCTGGCGAAGGCCATCGCGCAGCGCACGGCGTTCGAGGTCGGCGAATTCGGTCACACCATCGTCGACGCGCACGTCTACTGCGGCACCGGCGACCGCGGCGCGTGGTACGGCGACAACCTCGACCGCCTGCAGGATCGCCTCGCGGGCGTCGAGGAGAAGGCCGACTACCGCGGCGTGCGTGCGTGGCTCGAGGACGAGGCGCCCGCGGAGGCGGCGGGCGAGGAGAACTACGACCACGTCCCCGGCCTGCTCGAACAGCTCTCCCGCGAGCCCCGCGAGCGCCCCCGGATCGAGATCGCCGACAAGCCGCTCGACGAGTTGACCTACGACGACGTCGAACTGGTCGACTACGACTCCGCGGAGGGGCTCTCCTTCGCGGTCGCGGAGTGAGGACATGGGCGAGGTGAACGAGGGCGGTGACCCGAGCACGCCGCCGGAGCCGCCTGCGGACCTGACGCTCACGCTGATCGCCGCGGTCGCGGACAACGGCGTCATCGGCGCGGACGGAGGGATGCCGTGGCACTACCCGGCCGACCTCGCGCACTTCAAGGAGACCACGACGGGCCACCCCGTGATCCTCGGCCGGACGACCTACGAGAGCATCGCGGGCCAGATCGGCGGGCCGCTGCCGGATCGGACGAACGTGGTCCTCTCTCGGCGCGACCTCGACCTCCCCGAGGGCGCGGTGCAGGCCGGGAGTCTCGACGAGGCGCTCTCCGTCGCCGCGGCGGACGCCCGCGAGCGCGGCGTCGACGAGGTGTTCGTCGCCGGCGGCGCCCGCGTCTACGAGCAGTTCCTCCCGGTCGCGGACCGACTCCGGATCACGGAGATCGAGAACGTTCACGAGGGCGACACGCGGTTCCCGGAGCGGGATCCCGAGGCGTGGACCGAAGTTTCCCGCGACGAGCGCGAGGACCTCGCGTTCGTCGTTTACGAGCGCCGGGCCGAGTCCGGGAACCCCCCCGACGAGTAAGACGAGAAGGCCCCTACGACCCGTCGAGCCACGGGAACGACAGGTCCTCGCGGCGCCCGTTCAGCACCGGGAACCGCTCGCCGCGGCGGCGCTCCAGCCAGCCGAGGAGCCGAGCGGCCCACTCGAGCTTCCGCGCCTTCGCCGCATCGACGCCCGGGTCCTCGAAGTCCCACCCGACGAACCGGAGCTCCGCGGCCCCGAAGTGGTCGGCGAGGAACGCCGCGCGGTCGCCGTCGGTGAAACCGCCGAAGTTCTCGACCGGTCCCCACGGCTCGGCCTGCGTCGTCACGAGCGTCGCGGCGGCTTCGAACGCCGGGAGCCACTCGCGGACCGCGGGGACGTTGTCGCCGTGGGCGTGGGCCGCGACTGGCGTCCCGGCCGCCGTCAGGGCGCGTGCAGTCTCGGGATTCTTGTCGAGGTCGGTGACCATCAGGTCGACGGTCACGCCTTCCTCCCGGAGCGCGTCCGCGGCGGTCGAGGCTGCGACGACGGCGTCGGCGCCCCGCGCCGCGGCGAGCTCGCTCCGGGCGGTCAGCGATGGCCCGGCGCCCGCGACCGCGACCGTCGCCCCCTCCAGGAACGCGAGCCGGCCGCGGTCGAACGGCGTCGCCAGCCCCGCCGCAACGTCGCGGGCGCGCTCGTCGGCCGTCCGGTCGTACCCGAAGTCGGCGAGCACGGCCTCGTAGGCGGGTTCCCACTCGTCGAAGTTCACGCGACGGTCCCCCCTGTCCCGGCCACGTCGCCGATCTCAGAATCACGCCGGGCCAACGGACGGCGCCGCCGCTGGCGATCGTAACTGTATGGGCCGGAGTGGCACAGAGTACCCCTACCCACGTGCCCTTCCGGCGTCCGGTCGAACCGTTGTTGGCAAAGGGGCATAAACTTTCTCTTAGCTGAAGGACCGCGTTATGCTCCGCATAACCTCGCCGACAGCGTCCGAATCCCCGGAATAGGCGTCATCGGCCGCGGCGAGCGCGGCGGGGGTGCCGACGAGCAGTCCGCTGGCCGGTTCGGGAGTGGGATCTCCGCCGTCGGTCGAGGGAGACGCCGTCGACGCTCCCTCGGTCTCGGTCGCGGCTGCCCCGGCGAGCACGAACGCGGCGCCGGTTCCGGCGATGGCCGACCGAAGGGCTCCGCGCTCCTCCGGCGAAAGCCCCCCGAGTTCGTAGATCCGAACGACGCTCCGGTCGGCGAGATCGGTGCTGTCGGGGCTCTCGCGTCCGGCCGTCGCGTCGAGCCTGTCGAGGTGTCGCTCCGCCTCCCGCGGCGTCGTCACGTCCAACTCCTCGACGGTCACCTCGGCGTCCGGCCCCGTCTCGCGGAGGCGGTCGCGGGCGAACTCCTTGCCGATCAGCGCCGCGTCGCGAGTCTCCGCAACGTCGTGGGTCCTGATCACGTGGGCGCCGCGCTCGACCGCCATCGAGGTGGCCGCCAGCGAGACCGGCAGGGCCTCGTCGGTGTCGCGGTCGGCGACGGACCGGAGGAAGTTCTTGCGGTTGATCGAGACGAGCAGCGGGCGGCCGTAGCCGCGGAACTCCCGCAGCCGGCGGAACGTCTCGCGGTCGTGTTCGAGCGTCTTCGCCTCCGACCAGCCGCCGAAGGCCGGGTCGAGGATGGTCTTGTCGGTGAAGCCGTTCTGCGCCAGCGCCTCGTAGATGTCGTCGATCTCCTCGACGGCACCCGGGCGCTCCAGGTCCGGCGGCGAGGCCATCTTCGCGACCGCGGCGTCGCGGGCCGCACAGACCTCGGGCATCTTCGGGTCGGCGAAGCCGCAGATGTCGTTGACCATGTCGAACCCGCGGTCGAGGGCCGCCTCGGCGACCTCGTGGTAACGCGTCTCGATGGACCACACGGCGTCGCCGGAGGTCGACGCCAGCGTTTCGACCGCGGTGTCGAGCCGGTCCAGCTCCTGTTCCGCGGAGAGCACCTCGAAGCGCTTGTTGGCCGATTCGAGTCCCACGTCGACGATGTCGGCGCCCTCGTCGATCAGCGCCTCGTCCACGTACTCGGCCGCCTCGCCGGGGTCGTCGAAGACGCTCGGCGAGTACGGCGACTCCTTCGAGACGTTGAGCACCCCCATGATGCGCGGGGGGTGGTCGTCGCCGATCCCCAGCCCCGCGGCGTCCACGTTTCGCATGGGCGGATCGTGGGGCGCGCGAACCATAGGTCGTCCGGAAGCGGCGGGGGCGTGGGTGGTGGTCGCCGGCACAACGACCGCCCGCGAACCCCGGAAGGACGCGTTTTTAACCGCCCGCACCCGACGTTCGGACATGTCTAAGGTGAGCGTCGGCCTCCGCGGATGGCGGTTCGAGGAGTCCGAGATATTCACCCCCGAGGGGGAGTTCAAGCCCCTCGACGAGATCCCCGAGGAGCCGCGCGAGCGCCTCCTCCGGCTGACGAAGCTCGTCGAGGAGCCCTGTGACGCCTGCTACCTCGAGTACGGCGAGGAGGAGGTACAGAAGGCCCGACAGGCCGAGATCGTCTACGGCGAACCGCTCGGCGAGGTGCTGCTGTGTCCCGCCCACGAGGCGGACTTCCTCTACTGGTTCCGCGAGGCGGGCGGAGACGCCCACCGCGGCGACCCGGAGCTGTCCGACGCCTTCCACGAGTGGTACGCGGCGGGCAACCGCGCACCGGAGGGCTACGGGGGGATCGATCACGTCGACGACGACCCCGAAGGCGTCCCGGAGCCGCCGGACCAGAAGGAGGTCCAGCGCCGGCTCGAAGAGGAGTTCGAGGGACGCCGGATCGACCTCCACGAGTACGGTCCCGACGACGGGGACGAGTTCGACCCCGAGGACCGGCTGACCGCCGAGGACCTCTCCGAGTCGGACCTGGACCTTTCGACCGACTACCCCTCGGACTCATGAGCGGGGGAGAGAACGCGGCGGCCGCCGAGGATCCGGCCGCGGACGCCGCCGAGGAAGACGCGGCCGCCGAGGTCGAGCGGGCCGAGGCTGAGGACGCACCGGAGGGCCCACGGAGCAAAAAGCCGGTCGTGGTCGTCGTCGAGCCCGAGACGCCGGGCAACGTCGGTTCCATCGCCCGGGCGATGAAGAACTTCGGGCTCTCTGAGCTGAAGCTGGTGGACCCGCCGGAGATCGACCGCGACAGCGAGGCGTACGGCTTCGCCGGCCACGCCCGCGAGGACGTGCTTCCCAACGCCGAGGAGGTGACCTTCGAGGAGGTCGTCGAGAGCTACCACACCGTCGGAACCACCGCCATCACCGGCGAGGACTCCCGCAGCGGCGTCCGGTTCCCGTTCAAGACGCCGGTCG
>NZ_LKIR01000122.1:49183-54287 GCF_001462205.1 Haloparvum sedimenti | reverse complement strand
GGAATCATTCGTGTCGGACACCGCTAGCGCGGTGTCCTTGCCCTCTTCGATTTCAGAGCAGCAGCTGAACTCTATCAACAATCTCCTACAGAAGAGCGTAAGTACGAAGTTCGGCCGTGCCTCAGTGTCAACCCTGCGCGATACCGTCTACCGCATTACTCGCCCCTGCTGGCGCGGTGCTCCCTGTCCCCACGATCGGGACGTGGAAACCTGCGAGGCAACGGAGATGCGGTTCGCGAGTAAGTGTCCCTCTTCCCGGTCGCCGCATGACGTTCGAAGCGGTCGGGTGACCGCCTACCGCCGGGACGACGTTCCGCGGCGCGTGGTCTCCGATCGACTTGACGCCAGTAGCGGTATCCTCGACGAACATTACGACCGGCGGAGTGCGCGCGAGAAGTCTGAACAGCGTCGCGATTACCTTCCAGATTCATGATGAACTCACAGTCCCAACCGGATACGTCTGGTCGCCCAGCTCGAAGCAGCGTCCGCGCCGTAGGGGAGGACCGGCAGGGCCCATGCCTTCTCCAGTCGCTGCGCGTCCCGTCGCACGCCCACTCCCCAGAAGGCTTATTGTCCACAGTCGGCCTTCAACGGTAGAGATGCACCACCGCGAGCCACGGCCGACGAACGCGTGCACGCTCCCGCGCCAGCCATGAGCGGGGAGGACGCCGCCGGCGTCGACCGCCGGACGGTCCTCGGCGCGGTCGCGGGGCTCGGCGCCGCCTCGCTCTCGGGCTGTTCCGCGCTCGACCGCGGCGTCGACGCCGAGACGATGCCCGCGGACGACGACCGCGCCCGCGAGCTCGCGGAGCGGTTCGCACCGACGCTGTACTTCGACGCCCACGAGCGCTGGTTCCCGACGGACCCGCGTCCCTACACGAGCGAGCGCGACGGGGAGACGGTCGTGGACGGCTTCGACGCCTTCGACGGCTACCACGAGCGGTTCGACGGAAGCGCCGACGGCGAGGACGGCTCTCCGACCCCGCCGAACCCCACCGTCTTCTACCGCGCGGTCGAGTACGCGGACTCGCCGCTGTCGGTCGCCCAGTTCTGGTTCTACTCCGCGTTCGACCAGTTCACGACCAACTTCCACTGGCACGACTGGGAGGTGCTGCACGTCTTCGTGGACGACGACTCCGGCGACCCGCAGCTGTTCGTCGCGAGTTCGCACTCCCGGAAAGTGCCGAACAACGAGTTTCTCGACCCCGACCCGGACGCAGTCCCCCGTATCCTCCCCGAGTTGGGGTCACACTCCAGCACGCTGTCGATCAACGACGTGCCGGACCGGTTCCAGCGCCTGCCGGACGGCGACCTCCTCGCGGACGTCACGAACACCGCCATCGAGGGGATCGAGGACCTCGCGGAGGTCCCGCTCGCGTACGGGCTCCCCCGGGACGAAGGGTGGCGGCTCCCCTACGTCGTCCCCGAGTACGAGGGCGCGCCGCTCCACGAACACGACCGACTCCCGTCCGTCACGCGGGAGTCGCTGGTCGACGAGGCGCTCACCGTGCGCTCGCTCGACGCGCTGCAGTCGCCGCCAACCGACCTCCCCACGCGCGAGACCGGGCTGGTGTTCCGCCCCGCGGCGAGCGAGGGAGACGAGGGGAGCGACGACACCGCGCGGTCCGAGGCCGACCTCGACACCGACGTTGCCTACGACCTCGTCCCGACGAGCGAGATCGAGCACATCGCCGCCTTTACCGGCCCACAGCTGAGCTTCGAGTTCTCGGTCCCGGAGGCGGTCGAGGACGCGGTCGCCGGCCACATCACGACGACCGGCGTGCCGTGGGACCAGCCCCGCTACGAGAACCCCGCGGCGGACATCACCGCCCGGAACCACCGCGCCGAGCTGGCCGACCGTTACGAGGCCGTCGGCGAGGCGGGCGGGCTCAATGCGGTCGTCACGCGGGTCACCGAGGCGGTCACGAACGAGGACGCGCCCGACGGCGAGGGGCTGACCACGGTTGCGGGCAGCGTGGAGTCGGTCGTCCTGCTGGAGAGCGACCCCGAGGCGGTTCCGACGTTCGGCGGCGTCGCGGCCGTACAGGACGTGCCCGCGGGCGAGCACCGCTTCACCGTCAACGGCGCCGGCCGCGCCCCCCACAGCGAGCGCGTGACGGTCGCGGACGAGGGCGACGCGCCCACGGTCGCCGGCGTCGACGGGGAGGTTCCGCTCGTCGCCCGCGAGAACGCGACGAAGCTGACGGTCGGGGCGGGCGACGGGGACGGAGACGATGACGCCGGTTCGGACGAGGAGACTGCGACCGAGGAGACCGTAACCGAGAACACGGCGAGCGGGGCGGGCGATACCGCGAGTCTCTCAGCAGTCGCCGTCGAGGACGACTTCGCCGGCCGGATCTACGACTCGGCCGCCGCGGGGAGCGACGCGCTTTACGTCCACGCGGGGGGCGCGTACACGACCGAGGTTCGCGACGCCGACGACGCGGTCGGGGCGTACCGCGTCAACCCCGACCCCGACTCGGAGGACGGAGTCAGCATCGACCGCCCGGAGACCGGGAAGGCGTCGCTGGCGGCGTTCCTCGCCGACATCGCCGAGGAGACGCGGGCGGAGGTCGCGGCGCTGGTCGACGAGGACGGCGACGAGGATGACGACGATGACGACAACGGAACCGGCGGCACGGCCGGCGGCTCCGGGAACGCAGTACAGGGGCTCGCCCGCGCGTTTCAGGCCGTGGTCGACGCCGCGGAGAAGGCGACCGAGCGGGCGCAGTCGGGCGACCGCGGCGGTACGGACCGCCAGCTGGAGGTCGTCGCGGAGCGGCTCCGGCGGGCGGGCGACAGGCTCGCGGAGGCGAGCGGGGACGTGCCGGACCCCCTATCGCGGGCGGCCAAGCGCCGACTCGAACAGGCGGACCGGCGTGCGGCGCAGGCACGGGAGTCGGAGAAGCTCTAGCTCAAGGGGACGGTTCTCGATCGGCTTCAGAAACGGTCGGCGAGCTCGCCGCGCAGGTCGTCGAGGTCCATGTCCTTCATCGCCAACAGTACGAGCAGGTGGTAGACCAGGTCGGCGCTCTCGGCGGTCAGCTCCTCGCGGTCGTCGTCCTTCGCGGCGAGGATCGTCTCGGTCGCCTCCTCGCCGATCTTCTCGAGCACCTCGTTTTCCCCCTTCTCGTGGGTGAACAGCGATGCCGTGTACGACCCCTCGGGGAGCTCGCGCTTGCGGGCCTCGATGGTCGCGAACAGGTCGTCGAGCACGTCCGCCGGAAGCGCGTCATGCTCTGCCCCATCGTCCGAGTCCGGGTCGCTCACGCCGCCACCTCCGTGCGCTCGTCGGGGAAGAAGGCGAGCTCGTGGATGCGGTCGTCGTCGGTCAGCTCGGGGTGGAAGGAGGTACCGACGATCGGCCCCTGGCGGACCAGTACCGGCCGGTCCTCGACGGTCGCGAGCGTGGTCACGTCGTCGCCCACCTCGTCGATAAGCGGCGCGCGGATGAACACCGCGGGGAACGGTTCCTCGAGCCCCGTCACGTCGATGCGCGCCTCGAAGGAGTCCTTCTGTCGGCCGAACGCGTTTCGGTCGACGGTCACGTCGAGCAGGCCGAGGGGGTCGACCCGTTCGTCCTTCGCGTCCCGCGAGAGGACGATAAGCCCGGCACAGGTCGCCAGGACGGGCTTGCCGGCCGCGACGTGGTCGCGGATCTCGGCCGCGATCCCCTCGCGGTGGATCAGCCGGGAGATGGTGGTCGACTCGCCGCCCGGCATGCACAGCACGTCACAGTCCGGGACGAGCCCAGCGCTCCGGATCTCCACGACCTCCGCCTCCTCGCCGTGCGCGGCGGCCGCGTGCCGGATCGCGTCGGCGTGCTCGCTCACGTCGCCCTGCACGGCGATGACGCCTGCCTTCATGTGCGAACGTGCGGCGGGGACGTGCAAAAAGGGCGCGCTCGCCGGCGGGCGCTCGCCGGCGAGCGCTCACTCGTGGCCGTTCGCGGGAGACGCTGGACGGGCCGGCGGCTCGCGAGGGGTCACGGGCGCGGCCGCGTCGAAAAGGGGGGCCTCAGACCGCCAGCGAGACGATCTGGACGAAGACGCCGAAGAGGACGGCGAACGCCAGCACCGTCTTGGGGTCGATCCTGATGGCGTTGCGGTCCTCGGACTCGAAGTAGCGGACGAGGCCCGCACTGGACATCAGGCCGCCGGAGTTCTGACCACTGCTCATACACGGCTCTGCGCCGCGCACCCGCGTAAACGTTTCGTCTCAGTCAGGGCGTCTCCGTCGGGCCGCGGTCGTCGCCGCCGGCAGGGCGGGCGACCGCTCATGCGGGGGTCGTGAACGGGTGGGAAACCCTTATGCGCGCGCCGCGGTTACCCGTGTTCGCACAATGACCGTTCGACTCCTGGACTTCTACGCCGACTGGTGTGGCCCGTGTAAGACGCAGGACCCGATCCTCGAGGAGATCGTCGAGGAGCGCGGAGACGCCTTCGAACTGCAGAAGGTGAACGTCGACGAGGAGCAGGACGTTGCCAACCAGTACTCGGTCCGCTCGCTCCCGACGCTGATCGTCGAGAACGACGACGGCGTCGTCGACCGCTTCGTCGGCGTCACGCAGAAGGAGGACATCGACGCGGCGCTGAGCGAAGCCGGCGCCTGACCCGGCCGTTCCGACAGTTCTCTCCCGGACCCCGACCCGACCGTTTGCCCCCGGACCGTCTCGCAAGGTTTTACAGCGCCCGCGCACTCTCACTCCACATGGCCAGTTTCGACGCCGCGGAACGACGCAACCTCGACCGACAGATCTGCATGCGCTGTAACGCCCGCAACGCCTCCGAGGCGAACCGCTGCCGCAAGTGCGGCTACACGAAGCTCCGCCCGAAGGCGAAGGAACGCCGCGCGGCGTAATCGGGCGACCGCGGCCGCCATTTTTCGACACCGCTTCCCGCCAGCGACCGCGTCGGGGGGACTGCTATCGACCGCTATCGACCGCTATCGACCGCTATCGACCGCTATCGACCGCTATCGACCGCTATCGACCGCTATCGACCGCTATCGACCGCTATCGACCGCTATCGACCGCTACTCCTCGGGATATTTCGGCTCTCGGAGCGCGGCGCGCTCGCGGGCGCGGGCGATCACCTCGTGGACC
>NZ_LKIR01000122.1:31736-48792 GCF_001462205.1 Haloparvum sedimenti | reverse complement strand
GTCGTCGAGCGCGACGTCGCGGCGCGGATGGTCGCCGTAGGCGTACAGGTCGGCGTCGAACGCGTCGAGCACCGCGTCGAGTTCCCCGACGTGGTCGCCGTGCTGGTGGGTCAACACGACACGGTCGAGGTCGTCGACGTGCTCGGCGATAACCGCCTCGACGCCCGGCATCGTCCCGGCGTCGACGAGCGTGGTCGCCTCGCCCTCGACGAGGTACGCGTTGCAGGTGAACGCCTCGGCGTCCGCGGTGACGGTTCTCGGTTCCATGTCCCCTCTTTGGCGCGGCCGTCCTAAAAGTGGAAGCGTCCCGCGGGCGCGATGCCGCGGTCGCGACGACGCGGTCGTGGGGCATGTTCACATCGTCCCGGGGGTTTTTCAGTACTGATCGTCTATACGCAAGTGTATGGGCTTTGGGAGCTACGATGAATCCGAACAGGAGAACCAGGACCTCGACGCCGACTTCGAGAACGACGACGGCGTCCGAACGTCCGAGGCCTCCCACGAGGGAGACATCAACTTCGAGAACGGCGCCTCGAACGACGAACTCCTCGACAGACTGGCGGACATCAAGTCGGACGAATAGGTGAAACCGGGTAGCCGCTCGCTCGGGGTCGCCTTCCGCGACGCCGACGAGCGGAGCCGCATCGCGGGCGCCGTCGTCCGTACCGACGGCGTCCTCGACGGGCTCGCCTACGGCGGGTGTTCCGTGGGCGGCCGCGACGCCACCGCGAGCGTCGCCGCACTTTTCGACAGGCTCGACCGCGAGGACGTTCACCGAGTCCTCTGTGCGGGCGTCGCGCCCGCGTGGTTCAACCTGATCGACCTCGAGGCGCTTCACGAGACCGTGGACCGCCCGGTTCTCTCGGTCTCCTTCGAGGAGAGCGAGGGGCTGGCGGGGGCGCTCCGCGAACAGTTCTCCGGTGACGCGCTCGAGGACCGACTGGCGGTCTACCGGTCGCTGCCGCCGCGGCGGGCGGTCGCGGTCGGCGACCGGACGCTGTACGTCCGCGCCGTCGGGACGAACGACGAAACGGCGGCCGCGGTCGTCCGCGAACTGACGCGGGAGGGGCACCGACCCGAACCGGTGCGGGCCGCCCGCATCGCCGCCCGGGCGTACCACGACGCCCCGGAGCGGTGACGTCCACCGGCGGCCGCGGTCCCGAACCGGCCCCGTTTTTGAGGCTCGGCCGCGCGCAGTCGAACATGAGCGACGACGCCCCCGCCCGAGGCCTCGACGACGACCTCTGCGTGCGCGAGTGCGAGCGCTGCCCCGCGCTCGTCGACTCGCGGAGCCGCATCGTCAACGGCGTCGGGCCGACAGACGCGGACCTGCTGTTCGTCGGCGAAGGGCCGGGCGCCACGGAGGACGAGGAGGGCGAGCCGTTCGTCGGCCGCTCCGGCGACGTGCTCGACGAGGCGCTCCGCGAGGCGGGACTGGCCCGCGCGGACGTCCGCATCACCAACTGCGTCCGGTGTCGACCGCCGGAGAACCGCGATCCGCGGAGCGAGGAGCTGGCGAACTGCCGAGGCTACCTGACCGAGGAGATCGACCGCGTCGATCCCGAACTGATCGTTCCGCTCGGGAAGGTACCGAGCGAGCACCTGCTCGACCGCGACGTGGCGATCACCTCGGCGGCCGGCTCGGTCGTCGAGGCGCGGATCGACGGCGCGGCGCGGCGCGTCCTGCTGTGTGTCCACCCCGCGGCGACGCTGTACGACCGGAGCCAGCGCGAGGGGTTCTTCGAGGCGATCGCGGAGGCGGCCGACCTCGCCGGCGCAGCCGACGGTGCCGGCGGACAGTCACGGCTCGGGGACTACTGATCCGGATCTGCCGGTGAAAAAGCAGATTCATAAACGGCACGCGGACACTCCGTTCCGTTTGATCGTCCGGGGTGGACCTATTGAGACGTACGTTCGACTCCCCCGTAAACATAGAAAAGACTAAAAATGGTGCGTCGCTCTCAACATCCATGTCCGACAACAGGTGGTCGGCGAATCGGCGTACGTTCCTCAAGACGACTGGCGTTGCCGGAGCCGTTGGGCTGGCGGGCTGTACCGGCGGCGACGACGGGTCCTCCGGCGGGACCGAGGACGGCTCGGGTGGCGGGACCGAATCCGGCGGGACGACCGGCGAGGTCGCGGACACGCCCACCGCGCAGTTCATCCTCAACCCGGCCGAGGCCGACGTCGAGATCGAACGGCAGTACCAGCCGATGTTCGAGTACCTCGAGTCCGAGGTCGACGTGGAGATCGAGTCCGAGCGCGCGGCCAGCTACACCGCAACGCTCCAGTCGATGCGCAACGACCAGGGCGAGATCGCGGACATCTCGCCGTCCGCGGTCATCGCGGGCGAGGGGGTCGTCGACGTGGTCGGGATTCGCATCGCGTACGGCGCGGCACAGTACTTCTCGACGATCACGACCACGCCCGACAGCGGTATCAGCGCACTGACCGACCTGGAGGGCGAACAGATCAACTTCGGTGACATCCTCTCGGTGTCCGGCACGCTCGTCCCCCTGACGGTTCTGCAGGACGCGGGTCTCGACGTCGGCACCGCGCCCGACGGCGACGCCGAGGACTTCGAAGCCGCCTACTCCGACCACACGACGTCCCGCGAACAGATGGTCAACCGGGACGACGTGGCGGCCGCGTGTACGGGCGCGTTCTCCTCGGCACCCTACGTTCCCCAGGAGCAGTTCGAGGAGATGTCCGAGGACTTCGTCGAGATCTCCGCGGAGTACAGCGGTGCCGGCGACGCGATCGAGGAGGAGGGCGTCGAGCTCGAACTCCTCGCCGTTTCCGACCCCATCCCGCGTGCGCCCCTCGTGACGCGCAGCAACTGGGATAGCCCGGTCAAGTCCGAGATCGAGGAGGCGATCCTCAACGTGAGCGAGGACGACCTCAGCCACGGCGACGATTACGACGGCGAGCCGCTCTGGTTCACCGGCGTCGAGGACGGAAACATCGACGACTACGAGATGATCGGGAACGTGATGGACGAGCTCGGTCTCGAGTTCGAAGACCTTTCCTAAACCCCCCTATTACCCCCTTTCACACCCTACATGAGTCGTATTACAGTCGACGGTCTCACCAAACACTACGGTGAAACTGTCGCGTTGAACGACGTCTCTTTCGAGATCCCGTCGGGCGAATTCGTGATCGTCCTCGGCGTCTCGGGATCGGGAAAGTCGACCCTGCTGCGGTGTATGAACGGATTGACGCCGATCACCAGCGGCGAGGTGCGCATCGACGGAACGCCGGTCACGCAGCCCCGTAACGACACGGCGATGATCTTCCAACAGCACAACATCATCGGACAGCTCAGCGCGTACGGCAACGCGTTGACCGGCGCGCTCAACCGAAACGGGTTCCTCCAGAGCATCCTCCAGTTCCAGTCACAAGCGGACAAGTATCAGGCGCTGCAGGCGCTCGAGACCGTCGGCCTGCTCGACGAGGCGCGTCAGCGCGCCAGCCAGATGTCCGGCGGCCAACAGCAGCGCGTCGGCATCGCCCGCGCGCTCGTTCAGAACCCGGACATCATGCTGGCCGACGAGCCGGTCGCGAGCCTCGATCCGGGGAGCGCCCAGCAGGTGATGGGCTACCTCCGGACCGCGGCCGAGCGGCGCGGGCTCACCTCCGTCAGCAGCCTCCACCAGGTGAACCTCGCCCGAAAGTTCGGCGAGCGCTTCATCGGGCTCCGCGACGGTGAGAAGGTGTTCGACGGCTACCGCGACGAGGTGACGATGGACGTGATCGACGAGATCTACGGCGACATCGACACCGAGGGCATGTTCGCGGAGACGGACGAGGACACGGAATCGGAGGCGACAGCATGAGCGGCGAGAGCGCGGCCGACGCGGCCGGCACCTCCGACGACTCGACCGATCCCGAGGATCTCGGCGCGAGCGATGTCAGCGGCGCGGTCACGGAGCAGTACGAGCGCATCGTCCGCGCACGCAAGGTGCGGGCGCTGCTGGCCGCCCTCCTGATCCTCGTGGTCGGCTACTTCTTCGCGAACGCGCTGTACGCCGTCGAGCTGTTGCAGGCGAACCTTCCCCAGTACTTCGGCACCTTCCTCGAGGCGCTGCAGGACTTCTTCCCCTTCCTCGTCAGCGTCGAGGGGTTCCCGTGGATCACGTTCAACCCCGGCGGGTTCCTGGAGTACTGGGCGTTCATCCAGGAGCGCAACCTCATCTACAACCCCGAGGCGTCGCTGACCGACCCCAGCACGGGCGGTCCGCTGGCGCTGTTCGGTGAGGCCGGCATCACGCTCTCGATGGGCTTTGCCGGCACGATCATGGGCTTCCCGCTCGCGCTGCTGTTCGGCATCCTCGGCTCCGGCCGCGTGACGCCGTTCCCGTTCAACTTCATCTTCCGCGGCGTGATGTCCTCGATCCGCGCCATTCCGGCGCTGGTGTGGGCGCTCATCTACGTCCCGCTCGGCGGGATCGGCCCGACGACCGCGACGCTGGCCATCGCCACGGACACGATCGGGAACCTCGGTCGCCTGTTCACCGACGAACTGGAAGAGATCGAGGACGGTCCCATCGAGGCGATGCGCACCACGGGCGCGAACAAGCCGCAGATCATCGTCTTCGGGATGCTCTCGCAGGTGACGACGCCCTTCATCGCGTGGACGCTGTACATCTTCGAGATCAACGTCCGGATCGCCGTCTCGCTCGGGATCATCGGCGGCGGCGGACTCGGACAGGTGCTCAACGTCCAGCAGGGGCTGTTCGCGTTCACCAACATGATGGCGACCATCCTCGTCATCCTCGTGTTGATCATCTCCGTCGAGATGTTCTCCCAGCGGCTCCGGTCCCGCCTCCGCGGCGAGGATGAGACGCAGGGGTTCATCGACCTGCTGCTCGGCTTCCCGCAGCGGATGGCCGAGTCGCTGCTCAAGTAGGTCGCCGCGGTCACGTTTTCTACCTCCTTGCGCCTGGTCGGCGAGTCCCGACGCCCCGCCGACTGCCCGAAGGGAAACCGCTTTTTCCCCGCTCGCCCGAGTATCGGTATGAGCATCCCCGAGCCTCCCGCGGAGGCGCTCGCGGACGTGGTCGTGGTCGACTACGGCCTCGGCAACCTCCGGAGCGTCACCCGCGGGCTGGAACGCGCCGGCGCGAGCGTGGAGATAACCGACGACATCGACGCCTTCGCGGCCGCGGACGGCGTCGTCCTCCCCGGCGTGGGCGCGTTCCGTGAGGGGATGGAGAACGCCGGCCCCTACCGCGAGGCGCTCGTCGAACACGCCGAGGCCGGCCGCCCGCTGTTCGGCATCTGTCTCGGCATGCAGATGCTGCTCACCTCCAGCGAGGAGGCCGACCGGGAGGGGCAGGGCGACGTGGAGGGGTTAGACCTCATTCCGGGCACCAACCGCCGCTTCGAGGTGGACGAGAAGGTGCCCCACATGGGCTGGAACGAGCTCCGCGTCCAGCGCGAACACCCCCTCGTCGCGGGCGTCGACGGCGAGCACGCCTACTTCGTCCACTCCTACTACGCGGACCCGGCCGACGACGACGCGGTCGTCGCGGCGACCGACTACGGCGTCCGCTTCCCCGCGGTCGTCGCCAACGAGGCGGGCAACGTGTTCGGCACGCAGTTCCACCCCGAGAAGAGCGGCGAGACGGGGCTGCAGATTCTGCGGAACTTCGTCGAGTACTGCGCGGAGCAGTAGGGTTCGACGAATCGGGGCGGCGAGAGCGGCCCGTCAGGCACCCGAGCCGGCGTCACCCGTCTCCGCGATGCGGCGGTCGTACTTCTCCATCGACTCCGCGAGCGCCGCGTCAGCGTCCACGTCCGCCGCCTCCGCGACCGACAGCAGCGCGAACAGCGCGTCCCCGACCTCGTCGCTGGCGAGGTCGATGGCGGCCGGCTCCGCGCCGTAGTCGGTCGAGACCGTCGCCTCCTTCGCGAGCTCCCCGACCTCCGACTGGAGGTCGAGCAGGCGGTAGGCGAGCGGCGCGTCGAGGTCGTGCTCGTCGAGAAACGCGGCGACGCGGTCTTGCTGATCCATGTCTCCGAGCGTGTGAGCCGGGAGTGATGAATGTTCGGTGCTGACTGAATCCGATACTGAGTGACGCAGCCCGATTCAGACATGCCACTTTTCTGAAACTCGCGGCGGTGCGGTGCTGTGCGGTCGCGGAGCGGTGCGGTGCTGTGCGGTCGCGGAGCGGTGCGGTTGCGGTGCCGTACTGTCGGCGCGCGCCGCGGCGCCCCTGTGGCGCCGCGACCGCGCGAGGTCGCCAGCGCGCTACTGCACGCTGGCTGCTCGAAAATCTCCGATTTTCGGTGGAGGCGGCGGCGCGGCCGCCTTGCGGTGCGGTTCCGCGGCCGCGCCGCCGCCGAGGCTGGGGAGGTGCGAGGCTGCTGTGCGGGGCGGTTGCGGTGCGGTGGGTGGGACTGAAAGGGGCAGTCGGCTCGAACCCGCCCGGACGACGCTCTCGCGAGCCTGCCGAGCGAGAGTCAGCAAGTCGCAGCCCGGACCCGTCCGTCGGGCGGTGCGGAGAGACGCAACGGAACGCCCGGACCGTCTTGCCAGACAAGCACCGCAGCGGGCTGTGCGGAGAGCGAGGAGCGCAGCGAGGCCCGGCGCGGTCGAGCCGACTGGGGCTTTCTGGGTGTTGTTGTCGGGAGCAGCAGGACCGACACCAGTCACAAAAACACCATCTAGTAACAAAAAACAGACAAAAACACTCCGCTCCACTAAGTATCGCTATCGCTCAAAACGGAATGTCCGCAGTTAGACCTGGCGCGAGAAGGCGAGCGTACCGGAGACGTTCTCGATGTACGCCTTCACGGTGTCGCCCTCGGAGGCGCCGGGGACGAAGATCGTGTACTGGCCGCGCTCGGCGACGCCGTCGCCCTTGCGGCCGGTGCCGACGATCTCCAGTTCGTAGGTGTTGCCCTCCTCGATGGCCTCCTCCTGCGTGGTCGTCTTCGTCGTGGTCGACGAGCGCTTCGCGACCGGGCGGAACGCCCCGCAGGCCTCACAGCGAAGCATCTGCGTGCGGTCCTCGGTGACGAGTCGCGTGTCGGGGAGGCCGCACTCGGAGCAGGTGACGTAGCTGGCGACGTAGGCGTCGATGGCGGCGTCGAAGTCGCTCGGGCGGAACGTCCCGTTGTAGCGCGCGACGCCGTTCTCGTACTGGCCGGCCGTCCCCAGCTCGCGCTGGAGGTTCGAGTGGAGGTGCTCGGGGTCGCGCCCGAGCGCGTCCGCGATGGCCGAGAGGTTGGTGAGTCGGGTGAACGCGCCGTCCTTCTGTGCCTGCGGGTCCGGCACCTGCAGTCGCTCGTCGGACCCGCCGAGGTCCGGGAGCGAGTCGATGGCGCGGTCGAGGCTCGCTTCGTACTCCATGACCGGACGAGGCGAGCGCGACGGAAAGCGCTTCCGGGTCGACCCCGAGCGCCCCGGCTGGGGTCCGTGAACGCGACACAGAAAGCGACGTGAACGCGGCACCGAGGGCCACGAACGGCCCGGCCGCGAGCGCGGACGCGCGGTCAGAAGGAGACGGTGACGGCGGTCGGCTCGACGTCCAACGCGACGCCGAGGTCGACCGCGAGCGCCGGCGCGGCGCCCAGGTCCGTGGCGACCGCGGCCCCCTCGACGCGCACCGCGTCCGCGTCGCCGACCACGCGGACGGCGCCCTCCTCGGGTGCGGTCGCGGCGAACAGCGCCGTCAGCAGCGCCTTCAGCCGGTCTGCGTCCGTCTCGACGACGGCGCCCACGTCGATGTCGAGCGACTCCGATCCGGTCTCGACGGTCGCCCACGCGGACGCCGCCACGTCCGGGACCGAGACCTCGTGAACGTCGTGGTCGCTCGCGAGCGCCTCCAGCGCGGCGGAGAGGCGGTCGCGCTCGCGGATCAGCTCCTCGCGCGTCTCGATCGCGCCGGTGATCTCGCGGGCGACCGCGGTCACGACCGGTTCCCCCGCGTGGCCGTGCTCGACGAGCGTCACGGAGACGGGCACCTCGTGGCCCTCCGCGTGCCGGGCCAGCAGTTCCAAGTTCGCGGTTCCGACGGGTGACTCGCCCGTCTCGACGTACTCGGCTGCAAGCTCGCGGGCGATTGCGGAGAAGCGGTCCGGTATCAGCACCTCGGCCGGCTCGCCGACGACCGCGGCGGGGGCGTACCCGAGGATGCGCTCGAGGGCGGGATTGGCCGCGTGGACGGTACCGTCGAGCCCGACCGTCACCGCCGGGTCGGGACTTGCCCGGAGGAATTCCCCTGCAGGGAGTGCGTCGAGGCCACTCTCCAGAGCCTCGTCGCGTTCGGGGTCGATACTCATTGCGGATAGCTTCACAATTCTGATGGCAAAGAGCTTATGGCCGGTTTCTCGCCGCGAGAACCGGCTCGCGTGGGATCGGTCGGTTGTCGGTGGGCGACGGTCCGACGGTCCGGGAAGGCGGTGTGTCACACGCGCGTCGGACGCGCAGGAAGATTGATGTAGTCGGGGCGAGGATGCTGTGTCGAGATGAGTAAGATCACGTTCCGCGCGGACGACGACCTCGTGGAGCGACTGGAGGCGCTCGACGCCTCCAAAAGCGAGGTGATGCGCGAGGCGCTGCGCAGTCACCTCGACGAGGCCTCGTCGTCGGACTCGTCGGTCGCGGCCGACACGACGGACGCCGACCGCGGCGTCGCGACGGACGGCCTCGAGGGCGCCATCGCGGAGCGTGTCGACGCAATCATCGCCGACCGGCTCGACGCCGCGCTCGACGAGCGCCTCGGGGGCTCGGTCGCCCGCGGGTACGGCCCCGCGCCCCGCGACCGCGACATCAACGTCAACGTCACCGTGGACGGCGCGACGGCGGCGGACGAGACGACCGAGCGGTCAGCGAGCGGACGGCGGGCGTCAGGTCGGGGGCCGGCCGCGGAGCGGGAGGAGCCGGCGGACGAGGGGCCCTCCGCGTCGGACGCCGCCGACCGGTCCGCCGACTCCGCGACCGCGCCGGGCGAGAACGGGGAGCGGACCTGCGGCGGCTGCGGCGAGTCGCTGGAGGCGGGCGACGTGTACTGCGCCAACTGCGGCGAGAAGACCACCCACCGCATGTTCTGTGAGTGCGGTGACGAGGTGCGGACGGACTGGGGCTTCTGTCCCGGCTGCGGTCGTCGGACCCCGGCCGCGGACGTGCTCGACACCAGGTAAACGCGGATAGCGGCACCGTGGAGTGAGTATACGCGGGTTTCGCTAGTGTGTCTTACAACCGCCGTTATCTTTAAGTGCTATGCCTCGGTGCGTCTATATGCGTAAGACGGTCGTCTTACAGACGGTCGCCACGGAGCGGGAGTCCGCTCCGTCTGGCGATTCCGTTTCGTAAGACGCGGGCGTTCGTCGCCCGCCGTCTTACCGGGGGAATGTAAGCATGGAGCGTGTGACACTACGCATACCGAAACAGCAGATCGAGGAGGTCGAACAGATGGTCGAGACGGGGGAGTTCCCGAATCGTAGCGAAGCGATTCGTTCCGCCGTCCGTGAGATGCTCAACGAGCAGGACGGGGACCACGAGAGCCAGCGCCGCGGAAAGCGCGGCTGGGCCAAGGTGTAACGATGCAGGACATCGTTCAGGACGCACTCGACAACGCCGAGGCCGAGCAGCGTGAGATGGACGCCGACATGGACGACGACGACTTCGGGGACCCCCGAATCGTCATCGTCGGCGCCGGCGGCGCGGGCAACAACACGATCAACCGCCTGTACAACATCGGTGTCGACGGGGCCGACACGGTCGCGATCAACACCGACAAGCAGCACCTCAAGATGATCGAGGCCGACACGAAGATCCTCGTCGGCAAGTCGCTCACCTCCGGCCTCGGGGCCGGCGGTGACCCGAAGATGGGCGAGCGCGCCACCGAGATGGCCCAGGGGACCATCAAGGAAGTGCTCGGCGACGCCGACCTCGTGTTCGTCACGGCCGGCATGGGCGGCGGGACCGGCACCGGCGCCGCGCCCGTCGTCTCGAAGATCGCGAAGGAGCAGGGCGCCATCGTCGTCGGGATGGTCTCGACGCCGTTCAACGTCGAGCGCGCCCGCACGGTCAAGGCCGAGGAGGGGCTCGAGGAGCTCCGCAACGAGGCCGACTCGATCATCGTGCTCGACAACAACCGCCTCCTCGATTACGTCCCGAACCTTCCCATCGGTAAGGCGTTCTCCGTGATGGACCAGATCATCGCGGAGACGGTGAAGGGGATCTCGGAGACGATCACCCAGCCGTCCCTGATCAACCTGGACTACGCCGACATGTCCACGATCATGAACCAGGGCGGCGTCGCCGTGATGTTGGTCGGCGAGACCCAGGACAAGAACAAGACCCAGGAAGTGGTCAACGACGCGATGAACCACCCGCTTCTGGACGTGGACTACCGCGGCGCGTCGGGCGGGCTCGTCCACATCACGGGCGGCCCCGACCTGACGCTGAAGGAGGCGGAGGGGATCGCCGACAGCATCACGGAGCGCCTCGAGGCGAGCGCCAACGTGATCTGGGGCGCCCGGATCCAGGAGGAGTACAAGGGCAAAGTGCGCGTCATGGCGATCATGACGGGCGTCCAGAGCGCGCAGGTGCTCGGCCCCTCCACGCAGAAACAGGCCGACAAGTCCCGCGCCAGCATCGAGGGCGACGGCGAGGTCCACGACGGCGCGGCGGACGTCTCCCGTACCCCGTCCGCGGACGCCTCCGGCGGCAGCGACGCCGCGGCCTGGGAGTCCGACGGCGGCGAGGACCCGGTCGAGAAGAACAACGGCCTCGACGTCATCCGCTGACGCCGGCCGTTCGCCGCGAACCGCGTCACGTTTTTTCGACCTCACACCGCGAGCGACCGCGCCGCCGCGACTCCGACGCCCCGATCCGGCTCTCAGACCGCTTCGATGGCCGCGACCAGGCGGCACTTCCGGCAGACTTCGCGGCTGGTTACGGAGCCGCACTCCGCGCACTCGCGGAGCTCCGGCCCTTCGCCGTCGTCGCGGTAGCGGTCGGCGACGAGCGCCGCCAGTTCCTCGTAGCCGGCCATGATCGAGTGGCGCGTCCCGGGGTGGTTCTCCTCTAAGTCGTAGAGGAGTCGCTGGATCTCGCCGCGGTACGCCTCGTCCGCGTGCGGGCACTCAGCCATGTGCGCGGGGATGTCCCGGAGGTGGCAGTAGAGCGCGACCTCCTTCTCGGGCACGTCGCGGAGGGGCTTCGCGCGCGGGATGAAGGGAGCGTCCTCGTCCGCGGCGTCATCCCCGGCATCGGTCGCTCCGCCGCGCTCGTCGAAGGGGCCGAGCGAGGCGTCGAAGTGCTTGGCGATCTGGCGCACGTCCCCTTCGAGGAAGTTCATCAGCGCGGTCTGGGCCTCGTCGTCGAGGTTGTGCCCGGTGAGGAGCTTGTCGGCGCCGAACTCGTCGGCGTACGTCTCCAGTAAGTCGCGTCGGAAGACGCCGCAGTAGGCGCAGGCGGCCATGTTCTCGGGGTCCTTCTCGACCACGTCGTCCATCTCGACGCCGATCTCGTCGGCGTACGACACCACCTCGTGGCGCATGTCGAGGTCGTCCGCCAACTCGACGCAGGCGTCGACGCTCTCGTCGCGGTAGCCCTCGATCCCCTCGTGGATGGTGAGCGCGAGCATCTCCACGCGTGGGTCCTTGCCGAACGTGTCGTCGAGGATCGACGCGAGCACGACGCTGTCCTTCCCGCCGGAGAGCCCGATCACCCAGCGGTCGGGGTCGTCGGGCGTCGCCTCGGGGTCGAGGAGGCCGTCCTCCCGGACCCGCCGGCGCACGCGCTTCTCGACCGAGCGACAGAAGTGGTCCTCACAGAGGTGGGCGCCGGAGTAGGCCGCGAAGGTGACCGCGTCCGCGCCGCACTTGTCGCAGTCCATTACCGACCCGTAGCGGACCGGTCGGGATACGGGTTTCGGGGTCGGGTCGGTCGCCCGCGGGGCCGTCCCGGGGCGCTACGGCAGTCCCGCCGGCCCCTCGCGGACGACCGCCCGGAGCGTCTCCGCGTGCGCCTCGCGCGACGGCGAGGAGAACAGCTCGTGACCGCCGTCGTACAGGACGGTGCGCTCGGCGTCGACGCGGTCGCCCACGCGCCGCGGGTCGACGATCCGGTCCGTCAGGGTGCAGAAGGCGACCGCCTCCGGGTCGGGGTCCACGTCCGCGAGCCCGGCCTGCGCGCGGGCCGCTTCGCGGAGGAACGTTGGTGCCGCGCAGTCGGGGCCCTCCCGGATCTGGCGGTCGGTCGCCAGCGCGCCGAGCGCCTCGCGGTCGGCGGTTCCGGTGGGAACGACCTGTCGAGAAATCGGGAGCCGCGTGACGAGGTCGAAGATGGGGCCGGCCGTCTCCGGAACCATTCCCCACCACGGGCTGAGGTACGTCCGCGTCGCGGGCGCCGCCTCCCCGCGGAGGTACGCGCCGATCAGTCCGCCGGTCGAGTGGCCGACGAAGCGGTAGTCGTCCTCGAGGTCGGCGACGACCTCGAGGACCGGGCCGAGGTACTCCTCTTCGAAGTCGGCGACCGTGATCGGGATCTGTACCGCGGTGACGTGGCTGTCGGCCGCGAGCGTCTCCAGCAGCCAGCGGACGTTCTCGTGGTCGAGGCGGTTCCCCCAGCCGAGCACGCACGCGAGGTCCGGGTCGGCGGGGTCGCCGAGCGTTTCCGTCTCCATACGGCACCGTCCGGCGCGCGTCGACGTAAAAGGAGGGCGCCACGACCGCACCCACGTCGTCGCCGATTTCGACAGGGGTATGCGCCTGCGGTCGCGTGTGCGGGTATGAGCGACGACGCCGCGGTCGCGGATGCCGACGACGGGCCGGAGCGCGTCCCACTGCGCGAGGATCCGCCCGCGGAGACGCTCCGGACGCGGCTCTGGCGCCACGCGTACAACCTGTTCCCCGCCTACCGCGGGACGGGCGCCCGGATCGACCACATCGGCGGCGACTGGCGCTACGTCCGCGTCCGGGTCCCGTTCAACTGGCGGACGCGGAACATCGTCGGCGCGATCTTCGGCGGCAGCCTCTACGGCGCGGTCGACCCCGTCTACATGAGCCTGCTGCGGCGGAACCTCGACACCGACCGCTACACGGTGTGGGACAAGGCGGCCGACATCAGGTTCAGAAAGCCCGGCCGCGAGACGCTGTACGCGGAGTTCGAGATCGAGGGGGCGGAGCTCGACCGCATCCGCGAGGCGCTGTCCCCCGGCGAGTCCCTCGACAGCGTCTACGAGGTGGCGATCGTCGACGCCGAGGGCGTCGTCCACGCGGAGTGCGAGAAGACGCTGTACGTGCGGCAGGACGAGTAGAGAAGTCGGGGGCGGCCGGCTCAGCCGTCCTGCAGCTCCGCCTCGCGCAGCGCCTCGTTGAGGTCCTCCCGCACGCGCTCGCCGGTGTCGCGGTCCATCGCGGTCGTGACGATCCGGTTCTCCTGCACGCTGGAGCCGTCCCGCAACAGGAGCCGCACGTTGCCGTTCCGGTCCGCGCGGGTGGCCTTCGCGCGCAGTCCCGTCCGCGACCCGGTGCCGCCCGCGTCGATCGGCCCCGGGACGATCTTCTTGACGTGCGGGTGTCCCGCGACCGTGGAGATGGCACGGCGGCCGGGACGCCCGCCGATGAGCGTCGAGTGTGTGCCGCCGATCTTCTCCTTCGGCGGCGTCTCGACGACTTCGAGCGCGCGGTCGCCGCGACGGTCGCGCACCCACGCGACGGGGTCGGCCTCGTCGGGGATGCGGTAGAACTCGTGATGGAGCTGGGCGCGCGCCTCGCGGAGCGGTCCTCGCTCGCCGGCGGCGTACACCGCCTCGGGGCGCTTGCGCCGGATCTCGTCGGCGACCCGGCCCGCGAAGTTCCGCCGTTGAACCGTCTCGCGTTCGTCCCCGTCCCGGCGGTCGCGCTCGGGGATCGTGGTGACGGTCGTCCGGCCGACGACCTCGTCGTCGTCGAGCATCGCGATCTCCGCGCGGTCGGCGTCGAAGCGGACCACCACGGCGTCGCTGTTGGCGGTGTTGCAGGTGAGACAGTAGTCCCCGGGCTTGTCGAGGGGGGTGCCACACCGCCGACAGTTCATTGTTCGGGGTGTGGTCGCTCGAAGCTAAAAGGCCGTTGTCCCGGTGGTCGTTTCTCCGCTCCGGGACTGTGAGACCCTCTCGCGGGCGCCCGGACTCGTAGCCTTTTTACCCACGCTGGCGGTACTCTTCTCCACTATGGCTGAGAACGAGGCTCGATCCACCGGCAGCGCGGGCCGATTCGGCGCACGCTACGGGCGCGTCGCCCGCAAGCGCGTGCAGGACATCGAAGCGGAGATGGAGTCCGCGACGGTCGACGGCGACGACGTCACCCGCGTGGGAACCGGCATCTGGGTCAACGAGGAGACGGGCGAGAAGTTCACCGGCGGCGCCTACCGCCCCGAGACGCCCGGCGGTCGCACCGTCCGGCGCTCCATCCGCGCCGCGCTGGCCGACGAGGAATAATGAGCTACAAGTGCTCCCGCTGTAAGCGCGACGTGACGCTCGACGAGTACGGCGGCGTCCGCTGTCCGTACTGTGGCCACCGCGTCCTCCTGAAGGAGCGCGGCGGCGACGTCAAAGAAGTCGACGTCAACTGACGGGTCCACCCGTGTCGCCGGCGTTCGAGCACGACGCTTTCTTGCGCTTTTCTTACTCCGACGAGCGGCGCGCCCGCCTCGTGGCCGACGCGCTCGGCCCGGAGGTCGGCGAGATCGACGACGGCCGCTCGACCGCGAGCGTCGACCGCGACGGGGACACGGTAGCGGTCCGCGTACGGGCGCACGACCTCGTCGCCCTCCGCGCCGGGATCAACAGCTGGACCCGGCTCGTCGCGGTCGCCGAGAACGTGAGCGACCGATAACGACGCCGTCCGTCGCGGTCCGTCCTCTCCGTCTCGCTTCCCCGCTACGTTCCGTCGCGTGTCCTCGCTACGTCCACGT
Source organism: Haloparvum sedimenti (assembly GCF_001462205.1). Classification (GTDB taxonomy): domain Archaea; phylum Halobacteriota; class Halobacteria; order Halobacteriales; family Haloferacaceae; genus Haloparvum; species Haloparvum sedimenti. Next base: position 33,875 of record NZ_LKIR01000122.1, on the reverse strand, counting down.
GGCGCCGCAGGCTCACAGCAGGTCGTCGGGAGCGCCGGCGAGCCCCGCCAGCGCGTCCGCCTCGACGTGGTGGAGGTCCCCGGGGATCACCAGCAGGTGCAGCGGGTCGCCGAAGTCGCGCGCCGCGAGCGCGGAGAGGCGGTCCGCGGCGACGACGGCGTCCGGGCTCCCGGCGCGCGCGACGACCACGGCGAGTTCGTCGCTCCACTCCTCGGCGAACAGCTCGGCCGCGTAGTCGGCGGTCATGTACTCCTCGTGGTCCGGGTCCGGCCCGCGCGGGCCCATGCCGACCTTTATGTCCAGGTAGACGACCGTGTGGAGGCCGCGCTCGCGGTTGGCCTCGATCGTCTCGATCACGCTCTCCGGGACGCGGTCGCCGCCGTGGGCGTACGGGAACGGGAGCGTCACGGCCTTTCCGAAGCGGTAGTTCTGCAGCCCGGTCAGGCTGGAGGCGGCCGACTGGGCGGTGACGCCGTGGATCACGCGCGTCTCGATGCCCCGTTCCTCGGCGCGGAGCCGGAGGTCCGCGTGGGTCGTCGAGATCATCGTGTCGCCCGCGGTCAGAAACGCCACGTCCGAGGCGGCCGCCCTCGCCAGCATGTCGTCGGGGTCCTGTTCGACGCCGGGCCGGTCCCGCACCTCGATGTCGACGCCGTGGTACGCCTCCAGGTCCGCGACGTCGGCGCCGACCAGCCGGCTGGTGTAGAACTCGGCGTAGGCGTGGTCGGCCGCGCGCAGCGCCTCCTGCCCCTCGACGGTGATCGACCGCTCGTCGTAGAGGCCGAGGCCGATGAAGGTGAGCATACCGCCGCTCGGCCGGGGACGGCCTTATAGAACCCGGAACGGCGGCTCGGCGACGCCGGGCCGGTCGGCGGCCGTCCTACTCGTCGGCGCCGGGCCGATCGACGGTGCCCTACTCGTCGGTGACGCCGGACCGGTCCATCGCCGCGACCTCGTCGACGAGCCACTCGCGGAACCACTTGGCGCGCTTGAGCCGCTGGTGGGCGATGCTCTCGGCCGTGTCGGACTCGATGCGGTCGACGTGGTCGCGGCCGCGTTCGAGCACGCGGTCGACCATCTTCGCGGCGTCCATGTGCGAGCGGGACTCGTAGCCCATCCGGAGCAGCATCAGCGCGCTGCCGTTGGCGCCGATCTTGTCGAGGATGTCCGCCTCGATCAGACACCGCGCCTCCAGCGCGACCGCGTCGAGGTCGCCCTGGTAGGAGTGGTCCTCGACGGCCTGACACACCTCCTCGACGAACGATTCCGGGTAGTCTCCGCGCGTCCGGAGGTACTCGCCGGCCACGCGCGCGCCGGCCTCGGCGTGTACGTCCTGTTCGGCCTCCAACTTGGCCACGTCGTGGAACAGCGCCGCGACGCGAACCACGTCCACGTCGGCGCCCTCCGCCTCCGCGATCTCGGTGGCGATCTCCACCACGTTGAGGATGTGGTTGAACCGGTACTCCGCGGAGTGCCAGGGGTACCACCGCATCCGTCCCCCGTCGTCCTCGCTCTCGACGCTGGCGGCGAGGTAGTCGTGGACGAACTCCTTCATGTCCTCGAACGCGTCCTCACCCACCGAGGACTCCTTAATCTCGACGCCCACGCCGGCACCTCCCCCCGTGACGATCCGTGTAGTTCATTGTGCGAACGGAGGTACGTAACGCTTTTAGACGTTACGACAGTGCACCCACGGTTGGGCGGACGCGTTCCGGGCGCCCCGCGGTTGGGGGCGGCACGCGCTCCACCGCCGTATCCGCCCGTTTCCGGCTCAACAACCCGTAAGTAGCTCGGTCGACTCCGTCCGCGTATGACCGACCAGGCCTACCTCGCGGACAGCTACGTCCGGGAGTTCTCCGCGACCGTCGAGCGGACCCTCGACGACCGGCTCGTGCTCGACCGCACGCACTTTTACCCCGAGGGCGGCGGCCAGCCGAACGACACCGGCGTCGTCGAGGCGAACGGCGACCGCTGGCGCGTCGTCGACGTACAGAAGACGGACGACGTCTACCACACGCTCCGCCCGGAGAACGGCGCGGTCGCCAACGACGCGCCCGTCGGCGGCGAGGCGGGGACGGACCTGCCGGAACCCGGAACGACGGTCGATTGCGAGGTGACGTGGAACCGGCGGTACGCCCA
>NZ_LKIR01000122.1:28383-31726 GCF_001462205.1 Haloparvum sedimenti | reverse complement strand
GCTACTGTTGGCGGAGTTCGACGCGCCCACCACGGGCAACCAGCTGTACGACGACCACGCGCACCTCGACGCCGCCCACGACCGCTTCACCGACGCGGACCTCGAACTGATCGAGGACCGGCTCAACGAACTCGTCGCCGACGCCCGCCCCGTCACCCACTACACGATGGACCGCACGGCGGCGGAGGCGACGCTCGACACCGAGCGCACGCGGATCGACCTGCTGCCCGACTCCATCACCGAACTCCGCATCGTGGAGGTCGCCGGACTCGACTCGGACGGCGAGCCCGACGCCGACGCCGACCCCTACGACCGCACCGCGTGTGCGGGCACGCACGTCGACAACACCGAGAAGATCGGCGAGTTGGTCGTCACGGGCCGCGAGACGAAGGGAAGCGACGAGGAGCGCGTCCGGTTCGCGCTCGCGGAGCACGTCGACGACGGGGACGACACGGATCCCGCGAACGCGGAGGACGGAGCGGCGTGAGCGACGCCGACTTCGACCTGCGACAGGTCGTCCCGCACGACGCGATCCCCAGCGTCGACGACCCGCAGGGTGTGCCGGTCGCGGCCTACGAGGGAGAGCCGGACGACGACGTGGTCGCGGTCGCGGTCAAGGGGCGGGCCCGGGCGTACCCCGTCCGCTACCTCCACTACCACGAGATCGTCAACGACGAGTTGGGCGGCGTCCCGGTCGCGGTGACGTGGTGTCCGCTCTGCGGCTCCGCGGTGGTCTACGACCGGCGGGCGGAGACGGTCGACGCGGAAGGTGCCGACCTCGACGACGAGGGCGGCCTCCCCGAGACGCTCACGTTCGGCGTCTCCGGCAAGCTCGCGGACGACGACCTCGTGATGTACGACGGCGAGACCGGGACGGAGTGGAAGCAGTCGCTCGGACGCGCGCTCTCGGGGCTGCTCGCGGGCGCGTCGCTGCGGGTGCTCCCCGCGGGCGTGACGACGATGGCCCGCTTCCGGGAGGCACACCCCGACGGGGACGTGCTCGCCCCGCCGGGCGGCGAGAGCGAAGCGGCCGGGGACGGGGACGACCCCGAGCCCGTCGACTACGACGAGGCGCCCTACGAGCGCTACTTCGAGGCCGAGGGATTCGGGCTCGGCGCCCACCGCGGTACCGGCGGCCGTTCGTGGGACCGGACCGATCTCGACCCGAAGGCGGTCGTCCTCGGCGTCGAGCAGGACGGCGACGCGCTCGGCTTCCCCCTCCCGCGCGTCGAGGCGGCCGGCGGCGTCGTCACCGCGATGATCGGCGGCGAGCGCGTCGTCGTCTTCGCGGACGAGGGGATCCACGCCTTCGCCGACCCGGGGTACGACTGGCGCCCGACGCCGGCGGGTTTCCGTGCGGACCGCCCCGACGGCACCGGCGCGCTGTACGACGGCGCGACCGGCCTCCCCGTGGACGCACCCGCGGCCCACACCGGAGAATCGGGCGGCGCCGCCGCGGAGCCGCTCGAACGGGTCCCCTCACGGCGGCTGTTCGCGTTCGCGTGGCAGGACGACCACGGCGCGGACGCCTTCTACGAGCCCTGAGGGACCGGCCGGAACCTCGTCCGCTTCACGGACCGACTACAGGTACGCCGCGTCCCACCGCGCCGGTTTGCGCCGGTTGCCGCACTCGTTGCAGACGACTCGCTCCATCGTGTCCACGGCCACGTCGAGGCTCCCGCAGGCCCCGCACCGGAAGCCGTACCGCTCCTCGTGGTCCGGGTCGGCGTAGACGACGTAGAAGGGGCCCTCGGAGCCGCGGGAGCTCTCCGTCAGTGCGACGTGGAGCTCCGTCCCGTCGTCGGTCGTCACGGTCTCGGCGTCCTCGACGGCGACCCCCTCCGAGAGCGTCTTCCGATAGCGGTGCTCGGGAAAGCTGTCGTGGCCGATGTCGACGAGCCGTTCGTCGACGCGCTCGTACCCCTCACGCTCGTAGAACGTGGTGCCCGCCTCGTTGGCCGAAAGCACCGCGCCCTCGACGCGGTCGACGCCCCGCTCGCGGAGCGTCGCCTCGACGTGCGCTAACAGCGCCGTGCCGACCCCCTCGCCGCGGTGATCGGGGTGGACGTGGAGCCAGTCGATCTCGCCGACGCGCTCCCGACGGTCGACGACGTAGCTCTCGGCGAACCCGACGACCTTGCCGTCCGCGACCGTGACCGGGAACACGACCCGGTCGTCGGCGATGTCCGCGCCGAGCGCGTCTCGGTCGTACCAACGGTCGACGGCCGCCTCCAGCACCGTCTCGGTGATCGCGTGCCCGTACGACGCGCCGAGGGAGGCGCGCGCTACCGCCCTGATCGCGTCCACGTCGTCCCCGGTCGCCGCACGAATCTCCATGTGGGGTGTCACCACGTCCAGCTACAAAAGTGTCGGCGACCGGGTGAACGACTCGTCGCTACACTCGTCGCTACGACTCGTCCGTCGGCGAGGGACGGCCACCGACCAACACCGGCCGGTCCGCGTTGAGGATCACCGTCTGCGCGACGCTCCCGAACAGCGCCTTGCCCGCCGGCGACCGACGCCGTCCGCCGATGACGATCATGTCCGCGTCGTGGTCCGCGGCGGCCTCCAGGAGCTCCTCCGCGGGATCGCCGCTCGCCTCGAGGACCGTCGTCTCGATCCCCGCCTCCTCGAGCCGCTCCTGCGCCCGACGGACTCCCGCGACCTGCGCCGCGGATGCGCCCGCGGGATTGTCGGTGAACGCGTGAAACACCGAGACGGTCACCTCGTCGGCGTCCCCCGGCAGGTCGGCGACGGTCCCCGCCACCCGGTGGGCCATCTCTCCGTCGTCGTCAACTCCCAACAGCACGTGGTACATGGACCGGGGTTGTGCGGGATCCGTAATGGTCTTTCCCCCTGGATCTCCGCCTTCGGTCGAACGGCGAAACGACCGCGCAGCTAGAGAGTGTCACTGAACCGCCGAACGAAGGTGCGACGACGCGGAACTACGTGATGGAGTAGGTGGCGGCCGACATCAACAGCAGCGTCAGCACGAGCGCCAGCACCATCAGGTACGTCAGCGAGCGATTCTCCCACTTGAGGTGCATGAAGAACGCGACGACCAGCGCCGTCTTGAGCACGGCGATGACCATCGTTCCGACGAAGGAGATGTCGTACGCGAGGTCGAGTCCGCCCTCGAAGAGCACGTAGTTCAGGGCGGCGAGGCCCACCAGTCCCGCGTAGACGAGGCTGTAGAGTTTGATGGAGTCGGACGCCATTATTCGTACACCTCAACCTTCGGTGCCGTCCTTATAGATTTATTCATCCGTCTCCTCGCTGCCCCGCCAGCGGTTCCAGAGGTAGTGCGCGACGACGAACCCGCTGGACCAGAAGATCACCGCGC
>NZ_LKIR01000122.1:17997-28373 GCF_001462205.1 Haloparvum sedimenti | reverse complement strand
CCCACGCCGACCAGGAGCCGCCCGTTCGTCAGTGCGTCCACGACCATGGGCGGACTCAGGGGCTCCCGGAGTTAGGTCCGTCGCCTCGCGGCGCCTCCGCGCGGAAGAGGACGACGCAGACGACCAGCAGTGCGGCCTCGGCACCCTTCGAGGTGAGGGTCAGCCAGTCGCCCACCAGGTGATCGAGGAGGACGACGACGACGCCGGTGTCCGGATGCCCCCGCGGCTCCAGCCCCGGCCAGAACGCGCCGTGGTCCAGCAGGGTGTGCCACACCCCGAACCCGACGAGGAACGTCCCCGCAACCGCGGCCGCGAGCACGTACGCGCCGCGCCGATAGACGTCCGCGACGATCATCGAGGCCGCAAACACCATGAGGAACCCCCCGGCGAGGAACGCGACCGGACGCGGGTCACCGAGGTAGCCGGCGCTCGCGTACACCAGAAGTGCGGGGCCGCCGTAGCTCGGGTGCAGCAGATGCGTGACCGCCACGACGCCCGCGAGCGCGACGGCCGCGACGCGGAGCCGCGCGACCATAGTCTCGTCCATACTCCGGGTATCGCGGGCGGAAAGGTATGTCGTGCGGTTCGCTCCCGTCGCGTGAGAACGGCGGCGCGTGTGAACGCGGGCGGGACGCGTCAAAAGAGACCGCCCGCTGTCGTTACCTCAGAAGAGGTAGAACAGCGGGAACAGGAAGATCCAGACGATGTCGACGAAGTGCCAGTAGAGTCCGAAGTACTCCAGCGGGCGCTGGTCCTCCCGGTAGTAGCCGCGCGCGGCGCGCACGAAGAGGTACCCGGCGATGAGCACGCCGATCACCACGTGGAAGCCGTGCAGTCCGGTCGTCACGTAGTAGATCGACGCCTGAATCGGGTCGCCGTGCGGGTTCTGAGTGAGCGTGACGCCCTTGTCGTACACCTCGTGGTGCCACTCCCACGCCTTGATCCCGAGGAACGTGAACGACAGCAGGATCGTCGCACCGAGACTCGCCAGCAGCCCCTTTGCGTTCTCCCGGCGGGCGAACACGAGCGCGAGGATGACCGTGAACGAGGAGGTCAACAGCACGAACGTGTTGATGAGGCCGGGCAGCGGCTCCGTGATCGGACCCCAGTTCATCCAGCCGGCGTTCACGCGGATGAACACGGCCGCGGAGATGAACGCGCCGAAGACGATGACGTCCGAGGCCAGGAAGAACCACATCCCCAGCTTCACCTTTTCGATGCCGTGGAACGGCCACCGCTCGGCGATCGCCGTCGGCGGCGCGTAGAAGTCCTCCGTGCCCCAGCGGACCGCGGTCCACACCATCAGGATCGGGCCGACGGCGGCGAACACCGGGTAGACGGGGTTCGACATGGAGAGCGCGGTCGTCGCGAGCGTCTCACCGAGCGACAGCGAGACCGAGTCGCGCACGCCCGAGAGCCCGATCATGAAGATCAGGGTCGCGACCGAGAACGCGAACGGCCAGATGCTCGCGTGGCTCGGGTGCTTGTCCCAGTACGGGTACTCGTCGAGGTGGCTCTCGCCGTGACCGTCGGCGTGACCGCCGTCAGCCACCGCGTCCTGCACGAACTCGAGCTTCCCGGAGGCGTACGAGGGGCGGCCGTCCCAGTTCTCGAGCGGCGGCGGCGAGGGGATCGCCCACTCGGCCGTCCGCGTGTAGTCCCACGGGTTGGCCCCGGCTTCCTCGCCGTAGAGGTAGGACTTGGCCAGGTTGTAGAACATGATGAAGAACGACCCGCCGAGGACGAACGCGCCGATCGTCCCGATCTGGTGGAACGTCTGGAACGCGGGGTCGTACTCGAAGACGCGGCGGGGGGTCTCCCAGCCGAGGAACATCGAGAAGTACACCGCGTTGAACCCGATGAAGAACACGACGAAGTGGACCTTGCCCAGGAACTCGTCGTACATCTTCCCGGTCACCTTCGGGAACCAGTAGTAGATGCCCCCGAACAGCGCGGTCGCGCCGCCGAACATCACGTAGTGGAAGTGCGCGACCACCCAGTAGGTGCCGCGGAACTCGTAGTCGAGGACGATGGCGCCGAGGAAGACGCCCGTGATGCCCCCGAGGATGAACAGCAGCAGCGCGCCGAGCGCGAACAGGAACGGCGTCGTGAACTGGATCCGTCCCTTGATCAGCGTGTAGATCAGCGCGAACACCAGCAGGTCGAACGGCAGGGATATCCCGATGGTCGTCGCCATCATCAGGGTCTTGATCTCCAGGTTGATCGTCGTCAGGAACATGTGGTGCATCCACACGAGGAACGACTGGACGGAGATCAGACAGATGGCGATGATGGCCCACTTCCGCCCGACGAGCCGCCGGCCGGAGAAGGTCTGGAACAGCTCCAACATCACGCCCAGTGCGGGGAAGAAGACGATGTACACCTCCGGATGGCCGAAGAACCAGAAGAGGTGTCCCCACAGTAGCGATCCGCCCTCAGTCGCCGAGAAGTAGAGGCTCCCGAAGACGCGGTCGGACAGGAGGATGACCGCGACCGAGAGCAGGGCCGCGAACGCGAACAGCATCATCCACACGGTCGCGAGCATGGACCAGGTGAACATCGGCATGTCCATCAGGCCCATCCCCTCGGCGCGGGAGTGGTGGATCGACGTCAGGAAGTTCACCGTGGACGCGGTCGTGCTCGCCACGAACATCGCGAGCGCGAGGATCGCGCCCGTGGACCCGATGCTCGGCGTGTACATCGGCACGTTGAGCGGGGCGTACATCGTCCACCCGGCGGAGAGCGTTCCGCCCTGGAAGAACGAGATGGCGAACATGACGCCCGACAGCACGTACAGCCAGTAGGAGACGGCGTTCAGCCGCGGGAACGCCAGGTCGTCCGCGCCGATCTGTAGCGGGACGAAATAGTTCGCGAGCCCGAACCCGAGCGGGGAGAGGAACCAGAACACCATCACCAGCCCGTGGGCCGTCACGGCCTCGTTGTACGCGAGCCCGGACAGGATCTGCGCGCCCGGTTCCCACAGCTGGAGTCGGATCAGCAGCGCCATCACGCCGCCGAAGATGAGGAAGAACAGCGCCGTGATGGTGTACATGATCCCGACGTCCTTGTGGTTCGTCGTGACGAGCCAACGGCGGAGCGAGGTCGTCGGCGGGAGCTCGGACATCAGCCGTCACCCTCCGTGTCCTCGCCTTCGGCGTCGGCGAGCTGTTCGTCGTACCAATCCTGGTAATCCTCTTCGTGCATAATGATCACGTCGGCCTTCATGTAGGAGTGGCCCGAGCCGCAGAGCTCGAAACACTCCGCCGTGTAAGTCTCCGTCTCGCCGGGCTCGAGCGGCTCCTCGAGGTGGGCCTGTCCGCTGAACCACGTCTCGGAGTACTCGCCCGGAATCGCGTCGCTTTTGATGCGTAATTCGGAGACTCCGAAGTTGTGCCACACGTCCCGCGAGGTCACACGTAACTGGACCACCTTATCCTGGGGGACGCGCAGCGTGTTCTGCGTGGTGACGCCCTCGTCGGGGTACTGGAACTCCCAGCCGAACTGGTAGCCCTCGACCGTGATCTCGATGTCCTCCTCCACGTCGGTGGCGGGTCCCTCCTCGACGTAGAGCAGCAGGCCGTAGGCGTAAACCACGAGGCTAATGACGACGATCGCGCTGAGACCGAACGAGAGGAAGAGCTTCTTCGCCTTCGGGCCGCCCTGTCCCGTCGGCAGCTCCCCGAGGACCGGGGGATCGAACTTCTCGTCGGGGTCGCTCCCGTCGTCGCGGTACTTGTACGCGTTGTAGAGCGTATACGAGACGACGATCGTCCCGACGAGGGTACCGAGCGCGAGAAAGACGAAGAAGATCTCGTCGAACACCGCTGACTGCGCTCGCCACTCGTCGGCCACTTGTAATATGAGTGACTCTATCATGTTCTTCTGTCGGGCCTTACGTGTGGACTTAGCGATGGCACACTTAGCTCTTTTGTAGCGCGTTCGCCCGCGTGCTCGTCGGCCATATCCGAGGGGTTCATCGTCGGCGACATACGAAGGCTATTTGTACGCACGCACGGACGCTCTACCAACGAGGAACGGATACAGATATGGTCTCGCTTACGCTCGTGAGTACGGTACTGATGGGGTTGCTCGTCGTCGCCACGTTCGTCGCCGCCGCGCGGATCGGCACTCGACGGAAACACGAGGCGGCCGCGTCGGAGGGCGACCGGTACGACCAGCTCGCGCGTCGGTTCGACGAACTCGCCAAGTCGCCCGCGGTCTGGGCGGTCGTCTTCGTCGCCGGCGCGCTCACGTTCGGCCTGGGGGCGGTCGCCGCGTTCGGCGGCTTCGGTCTCTCCGAGGGGGCGGCCGCGACCGCGTTGACCGTCGTCTACGCCGTGCTCGGCATCTCGCTCTTCGCGTTCGTCTTCCTCGGCGGGTACGCCGGCGCACGCGGCCGGGGACTCGGCAACGCACAGGGGGTGGCCGTCGGGGCCATCTCCTTCGGCTTCGCGCTCCTGTTCGTCATCGCGGCGCAGCTCGTCATCGGCAGTCTCGGCTGAGTCGGCGCGTCGCGGTCCGTTCCTTCTCGCAGCGTCACGCGCCAGCCGCGGCTCCGGAACTGGGGACACGCGTTCGTAGGAGAGAGGGCGGACGGCCGACGGACGGTCCGCGACCCGCTACGCCAGCGCGACGCCCTGCCGGGCCAGGTAGTCGTTGACGGCCTTGATCTCGACCGGGCTGCCGATGATCCGACAGTGCGTCTCCGTCTCGACGACGGTGACGGTGTACTCGGCCTCCAGTCGCTCGCGGATCCCCTCGACCGCGTGGCGGGGCACCACGATCTGCGTGCTGTCGCGGAGCCGCGCGGGGTCCGGCATTCGTGGTCAAACCGGTTGCAAGGCCGACATATAGGCGTGTCGAAACGAGCGCGTGGGCGAGCGCCGCGGTCCTCGATGCGCGGCTCCCGGTCGTGGGTCCGACCGCGTCCGATTCGCACGTCGACCGCGGAGGGACAGGTTTAACGAGCCGACCGGCCGAGTATGCGGCGATGGGACTGGAGGACGAAATCGAGGACCTCCGCGAGGAGATCGCCAACACGCCCTACAACAAGTCCACCGAGGCGCACATCGGGCGGCTGAAGGCGAAGCTCGCGGAGAAGAAGGAGAAGCTGGAGAACCAGTCCTCCGCCGGCGGCGGTCACGGCTACGCCGTCGAGAAACACGGTGACGCGACCGTCGCGCTCGTCGGCTTCCCGAGCGTCGGCAAGTCCACCCTGATCAACGCGCTGACCAACGCCGACAGCGAGGTCGGCTCCTACGAGTTCACGACGCTCGACGTCAACCCGGGCATGCTGATGTACCGCGGCGCGAACATCCAGATCCTCGACGTGCCGGGCCTGATCGAGGGCGCCGCGGGCGGCCGCGGCGGCGGGAAGGAGGTCCTCTCGGTCGTCCGGACCGCGGATCTGGTCGTGTTCATGCTCTCCGTGTTCGAGATCGAACAGTACGACCGACTGAGCGAGGAGCTGTACGCCACCAACATCCGGATCGACGCGGAGCCGCCGAACATCAACATCCGAAAGACGCACAAGGACGGCATCGGCGTGACGATGAGCGACGAGGTGAGCCTCGAGGAGGACACCGTCAAGCAGGTGCTCCGCGAGTACGGCTACGTCAACGCCAAGGTGACGATCCCCCACGACCTCACCATCGACGAACTCGTCGACGCCGTGATGGACAACCGCGTCTACCTCCCCTCGATGGTCGCGGTCAACAAGGCGGACCTGATCGACAAGGAGTACCTGCCGACGGTGAAGGAGGAACTCCGCGGGCGCGACCTCGACCCCGACGACGTGGTCTTCATCTCCGCCGAGAAGGAGCGCGGCCTCGACGGACTGAAGGAGCGGCTCTGGGAGGAGCTCGGGCTGATCCGGATCTACATGGACAAGCCCGGCCGGGGCGTCGACTACGAGGAGCCGCTCGTCCTCTTCGAGGGCGCCACCGTCGGCGACGCCTGCGAGAAGATCGGCGGCGAGTTCGACGAGCGGTTCAAGTTCGCCCGCGTCTCCGGGCCGAGCGCGAAACACGACGACCAGCAGGTCGGCAAGGGGCACGTGCTGGCCGACGAGGACGTGCTCCGGATCGTCGCCCGGAAGTAGGATGGGCGACGCCACCTCCGACCCGACCCCGCCCTCCGGCCGCCTCGCGGCCGCGGCGACGTTCGCCGTACTTTTCGTCCCGGTGACCGCCCTCCGCGCGGGCGCCGGCGACTACACGCTCCTCATGCCGTGGGGCTTCCTGAATACCGCGCCGCTCGACCCCGACCGGACCCTTCACGTCTACACCGTCGCCAGCTACTTCCTCGACGGGCCGCCGGTCGCGGCGCTACCCCGGTCGATCACCGTCTGGCCGGTCGCGCTCGCGTGTCACCTGTTGGCCGCGGGGAGCGCGGCCGCCGGCGCGCTCTTCGGTCGCGAGGATCGGCGTGTCACCGGCGGTCTGCTCGTGCTCGCCGCCGTCGGGAGCGCGTGGGTCGCGGTCGGCGTCGGCGCGCGGGGCGGGAGCGCCCTCGCCGCGCCGCCGCTCGGCGCCGCGGTAACCCTCGGCGTCGCGGCCGCCTTCTACGGCCCCGCGCTTCGCCGGGCTGTCGCGCGCTGACTCGGACGGTTGCACACCGACCCGTTCGCGGCGCGGCGGGGTGCTCCGCCCCCAGAGACGCCTCGGAATGCGCCGCTCGGCGGCGGAGCGTGGGAACAAAAAACCAACCGGAGGGAGCCGGAGTCGGCCGATCAGGCGAACGCGATCGAGTCGCCCACGTCGCTTTCCTCGACCTGCGAGAGCTTCTCGTAGGCCTCGCGGAAGTCGCCCATCCGGACCTCGGTGCGGTCGTCGCGGATGGCGAACATCCCGGCCTCGGTACAGACGGCCTTCACGTCCGCGCCGGAGGCGTCCTCGGCCATCTCCGCGAGCGTGCCGAAGTCCACGTCGTCGGCGACGTTCATGTCGCGGGTGTGGATCTCGAAGATGATCTCGCGGCCCTCGGCGTCGGGCTTGGGGACCTCGATGAGGCGGTCGAACCGGCCGGGCCGGAGGATCGCCTCGTCGAGCATGTCGAAGCGGTTAGTCGCCGCGATGATGCGGATCTCGCCGCGCTCGTCGAAGCCGTCCATCTCCGAGAGCAGCTGCATCATCGTCCGCTGGACCTCCGCGTCGCCGGAGGTCTTCGAGTCCGTCCGCTTCGAGGCGATGGCGTCGATCTCGTCGATGAAGATCACGGCGGGCTCGTTCTCGCGGGCGACCTCGAAGAGGTCGCGGACGAGCTTCGCCCCCTCGCCGATGAACTTGTGGACCAGCTCGGAGCCGGCCATCTTGATGAACGTCGCGTTGGTCTCGTTGGCGACGGCCTTCGCGAGCATCGTCTTGCCGGTCCCCGGCGGACCGTACAGGAGAACGCCCGAGGGCGGCGTGATGCCGACCTCGCCGAACATCTCGGGCTGTTCGAGCGGCATCTCGACGGTCTCGCGCACCTCGTTCATCTGCTCGTCGATGCCGCCGATGTCGGCGTAGGTGACGTCCGGCGAGTGCTCGACCTGCATGACGCGGGCGCGCACGTCCGTCTCCTTCTCGAGCTTCTTGACCACGGACAGCGAGTTGTTGACGGCCACGCGGTCGTCGGGCGCGAGGTCCTCGCGCATCTCGTCGGTGACCTCGGTGAGCGCCTCCTGGTTGTTGCCGTGCTGTTTGATCACGACGCCCTCGCCGTTGAGCTCCTGGACGGTGGCGACGAACAGCGGGGACTGCTTCAGCTTCTTGTTCTCGTGAGTCAGCCGCTCGAGCTTCTGCTGGTACTTGTTGTTCTCGGCGTTCGCGTCGAGGAGCTTGTCCCGCATCTCCTCGTTCTGCGACTCCAGAACCTCGAGCCGCTCCTGCAGCGTCTCGATCTTCTCCTGTTGCGACGCCGATTCGTCCTCGTACGGCATATCGACGTCGTCCACAGTGTCACTCATCTACCCCCGTTAGGCCGGTCACTAATAAGAGACTTCGGGTCGGGGCGGTCCGGACGCCGCTGTGGGCCGTCTCCGCGGCCCTTCGCGTGGAACTGCTGTGATCCCCGATTTTCGCGCCGACGCTTCCTGAGTCCTTTTAATGTCCATTAGTAATTAAACTGGATAGCAAATATTATCTATTAGCATCACACACGTGGAGACACATGAGTGCACCAGAGGCCATCCACGCGGACGAAGACGACGCGGTAGACGAGGACGCGGTCGACGGCGATCGGTGGGAGCCGGTCCGGGACCTGCCTCCGAGCGCGAAGCTCGTGGCGAAGGTCCTCGACTACAACGACACGCTGACGCAGAGCGAGCTCGCGGAGGAGACCCTGCTGCCGCCGCGGACGGTCCGCTACGCGCTCTCCCGGCTGGAGGACGAGGAGGTCGTCGACTCTCGGTTCTCCTTCGCGGACGCGCGCAAGCGGCTCTACACCCTGTCGCTCTGACGGCCGGAACCCCCCGCGTCACCGGAGACGCCGTTCCGAGCCCGTTCTTCATCGCTTCTCCCCCTCATCTTCCTTCCCTCCTTCCCCCCGACCCTTTTCACCGATACCGCGCCACCCTGCCCGTGGCAACCACGCAAGCCGTCAAGCGCGCGCTGGCCGCGCTGGCGACGCGAACCGACACGGCGCGCAGCCCTTACGCCGCGGTGATCGAGGAGGCGACGGATGCGCGCGCGGACCTGTCCCGCGCGGCCGGATTCCTCGACGCGGTCGGTCTCGACCGGCTGGAGGCGGCGACGACGGCGGCCGCGGACGCGGAGGAGGCGGCACTCGCGGACCGCGGCCGCGAGGCGCTCCGCGCGTATCGCAGGCTTCGGGCGGCCGCGGCGGGTGACCGTCCCCGGCCCCCCGACGCCGTCAGGGACGCCCCGGACCACTTCCGCCGCGGCGGCGGAACCCCTAAATGCGGAACCGGACAACCTCACGCCGAATGACGCGGGTGATCCACACCGGCGACACCCACATTGGGTACCAGCAGTACCACTCGCCGGTCAGACGGCAGGACTTCCTCGACGCCTTCGAGCAGGTGGTCGCGGACGCGGTCGCGGACGACGTGGACGCGGTGGTCCACGCCGGCGACCTGTTCCACGACCGGCGGCCGGAGCTGCAGGACCTCCTCGGCACGCTGTCGGTCCTCCGGGACCTGGACGACGCCGGCATCCCCTTCCTCGCCATCGTCGGCAACCACGAGTCGACGCGCGGCGGGCAGTGGCTCGACCTCTTCGAGAGCCTGGGGCTCGCCACGCGGCTCGACGACGCGCCGACGGTCGTGGGCGACACCGCCTTCTACGGGCTCGACCACGTCCCCGTCTCGCGTCGCGACGATCTCGAGTACGAGTTCGAGCCACACGACGCCGACGCCGCCGCGCTGGTCGCGCACGGCCTCTTCGAGCCGTTCGCGCACGCGGACTGGGACACCGAGGAACTCCTCACGACAAGCACCGTCGACTTCGACGCGCTGCTGCTCGGCGACAACCACAAGGCGGACACCGCGCAGGTGCGCAACGCGTGGGTCACCTACCCCGGATCGACCGAGCGCGCGAGCGCGAGCGAGGAAGCGGGCCGTGGCTACAACCTCGTCCGCTTCGGGGGGGACGCCGAGGACGGCGGCGACGCGGTCGACATCAGGCGGCGCGCGCTGGAGACGCGCCCGTTCGCGTTCGTCTCCGTCGACCTCCGCGAGGGCGAGGGGATCGAGCGCGTGCGCGAGCAGGTACGCCAGCACGACCTCGCGGACGCGGTCGCCATCGTGGAGGTCACCGGCGACGGGGAGCCGGTCACCCCCGCGGCGGTCGAGGAGTTCGCCACCGACGAGGGCGCGCTGATCGCCCGCGTGACCGACCGCCGCGAGGTGGAGACGGAGACGGAGGTGGACGTGAGCTTCGCGGACCCCGAGGACGCCGTCCGCGAGCGCATCGGCGAGATGGGCCTGTCGACGGCCGCGCTCGACGTGGACGAGACGGTCCGCGCGAGCAAGGTCGCGGACAGCAACGTCCGCGAGGAGGTCAAAACGCGGCTGGAGGACCGCCTCGAGGACGGGGACCTCGGCGCCTTCGAAACCGGAAGCGGCGTGGTCGAGGAACGGACCGGTGACGGGAACGAGGTGGAGAGCGACGCCGGCGAACCGGGCGGAGGGGTCGCGGACGCCGAAGGGACAGAAAAGGAGACGGACGCCGAAGGGACAGAAAAGGAGACGGACGCCGAAGGGACAGAAAAGGAGACGGACGCCGAAGGGACGGATGAGGGGGCCTCGGACGCCTCCGCTGACGACGGGCAAGTCTCCATGGAGGATTACCTATGAGGTTCGATCGAATCGTCCTGCGGAACTTCAAGCCCTACGGCGACGCGGACCTCGACCTGGGCGACGGCGTCACCGTGAT
>NZ_LKIR01000122.1:9780-17987 GCF_001462205.1 Haloparvum sedimenti | reverse complement strand
GTCCTCTCTTTTGGAGGCGTGCTTCTTCGCGCTGTACGGGTCGAAGGCGCTCGACGGCACGCTGGAGGACGTGATCACCAACGGCGAGGAGGAGACGGAGGTGACGCTCGCGTTCACCCACGACGGCGGGAGCTACCGCATCGAGCGCCGCCTGAAGGACTACGGCGACCGCGTCGGCCACGACTGCACGCTGGAGGGGCCGGACGGGCTGACGCGCGACGGCGCCACCGCGGTCCGCGGCTTCGTCACGGAGCTCCTGCGAATGGACGCCGAGGCGTTCGTCAACTGCGCGTACGTCCGGCAGGGCGAGGTGAACAAGCTGATCAACGCCACGCCGAGCGAGCGCCAGGACACCATCGACGACCTGCTCCAGCTCGGGACGCTGGAGGAGTACCGCGAGCGCGCGGGCGACGCCCGCCTCGGCGTCGAGGACGTGTTGACCGCCAAGCGGACGCTCCTCGAAGACCTCGACGAACGGATCGACGAGAAGGAGGAGAAGGACCTCCACGGCCGGCTCAACGAGCTGGAGAGCGACCTCGCCGAGCTCGAGGAGCGAGTCGAGAACTACGAGCAGCAGCGCGAGACCGCGGTCGAGACGCGGGAGGAGGCCGCCGCGGTGCTCGACGCCCAAGCGGAGAATCGCGAGGAACTGCGCGAGGTCGAGACGGCCATCGATGACCTGGAGGCGGAGATCCGCGAGGCCGAGAGCGAACGCGAGGGACACAAATCCGAGATCCGCGAGGCTCGCGAGCGGATCGCGGAGCTCGAGGCGGAGATGGACGACCGGCTCGACGACGCCGGTCTCGACGCGGCGACCGAGGCCGCGGTCGAGGAGCGCCGCGCAGCGTTCGACGCTCGCGAGGAGGAGTTACAGGAGGAGCTGTCGGACGTTCGCGTCGACGCCGAGGCGTTCCGCAACCAGGCGGACAACCTCGCGGAGAAGGCCGACGACCTCGCGGACCGCGCCGATGAGCTGGACGGCGAGGCCGACGACCTCGAGGAGCGCGCCGCGGAGGCCGAATCGGAGGCCGAGGACCGCGCGGACCGACTCGATGACCTCGCCGAGGAGGCGGAGACGCTGGAGGGCCGCTTCGCGGACGCCGATGTCGACCGTGGCGAGGCAACCGCGAAACGCGAGGCGCTGCGCGAGGAGCGCGGCGAGGCCCGCGAGCGCGTCGCCGAGTTGGAGGCGGAGCTGAGCAACGCCCGCGACCGCGTCGCGGAGGCCGAGGAGCTGCTGGACGCCGGCAAGTGCCCGGAGTGCGGCCAGCCGGTCGAGGACTCGCCGCACGCCCACCGCGTCGAGGAGGACCGCGAGCGTGTCGCCGAGTTGGAGGGCGACCTGAGCGACGCCCGAGAGCGGGTCGCCGCCCTCGACGACCGGATCGACGCGCTCGAGGAGCTCGTCGATGCGGAGGAACGCCTCGCGGACATCGAGGACGCTCGCGAACGGCTGGAGGAGCGCGTCGCCGAGAAGCGGGAGGCGGCCGAGACGCACCGCGAGGAGGCCGAGGAGAAGCGGGAGGCGGCCGGCGAGAAGCGCGAGAAGGCGACCGATCTCCGCGAAGTCGCCGAGGAGAAGCGGGGAGCGGCCGCGGAGGCGTCAGAGACGGTCGAGACGCTGGAGGGCGACCTTGCGGACCTCGCGGACGCCCGCGAGGCGGTCGACGCGGTTGCGGAGCGGCTGGACGCGGTCGCGGACGCCGAGGACCGGATCGAGCGCCTGCGGGAGAAGCGGTCCTCGATCGCGGATCTGAACGACGAGCGCCGCGACCGGCTCGCAGAGAAGCGCGAGCGCCGCGACGAACTCCGCGAGGAGGTCGACGAGGGCGCCATCGAGGATGCGAAGGAGCGGAAGGAAGAGGCTGAGAACTACATCGAGCGCGTCGACGCCGAGCTCGACCGGCTCGCCGATCGGCGCGACGAGATCCAGAGCGCCATCGGGAGCGTCAAGGGCGAGATCCGGGACCTCGAGGAGCTCCGCGAGGACCGCGCGGAGCTCGCGGAGACGGTCGAGTCCCTCGAGTCGCTCCACGGCGAGACCGAGGACCTGGAGTCGATGTACGGCGACCTCCGGGCGGAGCTTCGCCAGCGGAACGTCCGCGAACTGGAGCGCATGCTCAACGAGACGTTCGAGTTGGTGTACGACAACGACGCTTACTCGCACATCGAGCTGGACGGCGAGTACGAGCTGACCGTCTACCAGAAGGACGGCCAGCCGCTCGATCCCGAGCAGCTCTCGGGCGGCGAGCGCGCGCTGTTCAACCTCTCGCTGCGGTGTGCGATCTACCGCCTGCTCGCGGAGGGGATCGAGGGCGCGGCGCCGACCCCGCCGCTCATCCTCGACGAGCCGACCGTCTTCCTCGACTCGGGCCACGTCTCGCGGCTGGTCGACCTCGTCGAGGAGATGCGCGGCTTCGGCGTCCGGCAGATCGTCATCGTGAGCCATGACGAGGACCTTGTGGGCGCGGCCGACGACCTCGTGACCGTCGAGAAGGACCCCCGCACGAACCGGTCGACCGTGGCGCACGCCGACCCCGACATCGCGAGCGCCGTGCTCCCGGCGGACGACGACTGACGCGCGAACGACCGGGCCCGCCGGGCGATCCCCGCCTCAGTCGTCTGTCGCGGCCGGCGACCCCTCCGCCGCCCCTTCCCCGTCGATAACTCCTTCCTTCCACGTGCCGCGGAGGAACCACGCGACGCCGACCGCGAAGGAGGCGACGGCGGCCGCGGTGTAGCCCCACCAGAGTCCCTCGACGCCCCAGTCGAGGCCCGTGTAGGTGACGCCGACGAGGGGAACGGTCACGGTGCCGAACGCGAGCGCGACCGCCAGCGGGACGCGGAACGCCCACCGCGAGAGCAGCGACAGCGCCATCGCGACCCTGGTGTCGCCGGCGCCGCGGAACGCGCCCTGGATCACCATGAGGCCGCCGAAGAACGCCCACGAGAGCGCCACGATCCGGAGGAAGACGACGCCCTCGGCGACGGTTGCGGGGTCGTCGATGAAGACGCGCATGGCGCCGTCGGGGAACACCCAGACGACGAGGCTCGCGGCGAGCAGGATGCCCATCGTCGCGAGCGTGGCGACGCGTGCGACCTCGCTCGCGCGGTCGGGCGTGTCCGCGCCGAGGTTCTGTCCGACCCCGGTTGCGGTCGCCTGTCCGACCGCGCCGGAGACGGTCCACGAGACGGACATCAGGCGGACGCCGATGCCGTACGCCGCGGTGGCGGCGGGGCCGAACCGCGCGACCAGCGCTGCCATCGCCACCGCCGCGAACGAGCGCGCCCAGCCGTCCAGCGTCCCCGGGTAGCCCACGTCGACGAGCTTCCGGAGGAGCACGGGGTTCGGTCGGAGGTCGCCGGGGTGGAGCTGGATCCCCCAGTCGCCTCGCAGGAGGATCCACACGCCGACGACGGTCGCGAACAGCCGCGAGACGAACGTCGCGACCGCGGCGCCGCGGGTGCCCATCGGCGGGATCGGTCCCCAGCCGAGGATGAAGACGGGGTCGATGACGATGTTGAGCCCCGCGGAGGCGGCGACGAGCCACATCGCGGTCTTCGTGTCGCCCGCGCCTTGGAGCGAGGCCCGGAACGCGAAGAACAGGAACGTCAGCGGCAGCGTGAGGAAGATGACCTCGATGTACGCCAGCGACTCGACGAACACCTGTCCCCGCGCACCGATCAGCCGCAACAGGGGTTCTCGGGCCGCAAACCCCGCGACGGCGAGCGCGACGGAGACGACGACCGCGAGCAGGCAGGTCTGGGCGACCACCTCGTCGGCCCGGCGGTCGTTGCCGGCGCCGACGTGTTGGGAGACGAGCGCGATGGTCGCCGCGGTCAGCCCCATCGCGGTGGAGACGAACATCCACGACAGCGGGAACATCAGGGAGACGGCCGCGACCGCTTCCGTGCTCACGCGACCGACCCAGAACATGTCCGCGAGGTTGTACAGCGTCTGCAGCAGGTTGCCGAGGACGAGCGGCCACGCTAAATGGAACAGCTTCGGGGAGATGCGGCCGGTCGTCATGTCGACGCGCGCGTCCTGGTTCGCCACGGGGACCTCTTACGCCGCAGGTCGTCACGGGAACCGGTAGTTCTTGCGGAGGCGGTCGGGCTGGCCGGCGCTCCGACTCCGCGCCGCTCGCCGGCGACCGTCGGGTTCCGCGACCGCAACGGGCAAGCCCCGGCGCGCGAACCACCGACCATGCCGACCGACGACGAACTTCAGAAGGCGGTCTCGGACGCCATCGACGCCCGCCTCGACGACTACCGCGCGTCGCTGTTCGAGCTGCTGCGCCAGCCGAGCGTCTCCACGACCGGCGAGGGCATGGCGGAGGCCGCCGACCTCGTCGCCGCCACCCTGACCGACTGCGGCTTCGAGACGGAGCTGATCGACACCGAGCGCTACCCGCTCGCGTACGCCGAGCGCGTCCCCGAGTCGGTTCGAGAGGGGGAGACCGACCTCGCGGACGTTCCCACGGTCGTCTTCTACGGCCACTACGACGTGCAGCCGCCGGGCGAGGAGGACGCGTGGGACTCGCCCGCCTTCGAGCCGACCGTCAGTGACGGACGGATCTACGCCCGCGGCGTCGGCGACAACAAGGGCCAGTTCCTCGCGCACGCGTTCGCGGTCGACGCGCTCGCGGCCGCGGACGCGTTCCCCGAAGTCGCCGTCAAGCTGCTCGTGGAGGGCGGCGAGGAGAGCGGAAGTGCCGGGCTCGTCGAGTACCTCGAGGCGGGCGCACCCGAGATCGCGGACGCGGACCTGCTCTACGTCGCGGACGGGCCACAGCACGCGGTCGGTCCGACCGGGGAGGCGGACGGGGCGGGAACCGCCGGCTCGCGGGAGGGCAAGCCGACGCTCATCTACGGCAACCGCGGCGTGCTCGCGTTCCAGCTCGACTGTCGGACCGCCAACACCGACCTGCACTCGGGCAACTTCGGCGGCCCGGTCCCGGCCGCGACGAACCGGCTCGTGCAGGCCCTCTCCTCGATGCGCGGCCCGGACGGCGACGAGATCACGGTCGAGGGGTTCCACGAGGGCGCGGACGTGACGGCGGCGGACCGCGAACTCGTCGCGGCCATCCCCGACGACTCCGCCGCCATCGCGGCCGACCTCGACGTGCAGCGGTTCGACGGCGACGGGACCTACTACGAGCGCCTGCTGACCGAGCCGACGATGACGGTCAACGGGCTCTCCGGCGGCTATCAGGGCGAGGGGATGAAGACGGTGCTCCCCGCCACGGCCTCGGCCAAGCTGGACTGCCGGCTCGTCCCCGGGCAGGACCCGCACGCCGTCTTCGAGGCCATCGAGTCGCACCTCGCGGAGCGGTTCCCCGAACTCGAGGCGACCAAGCAGTCCACCTTCCCGCCGATGAAGACGCCGGTGGACACCCCCGCCGCGCCGCCGGTCGCGGCCGCGCTCGAGGAGGTCTACGGCGAGGCGCCGGTCGAGCTCCCGGTGCTCGGCGGCAGCCTGCCCGCCGCGCTGTTCCGCACGGTCGAGGAGCTCGCGGACGTGCCCGTCCTCGTCGTCCCGTACGGCGACCACGACCAGGGGAACCACTCGCCGAACGAGCACATGAGCCTCGACCGCTTCGAGAAGGGGATCCGGACGAGCGCCGCGGTCGTGCGGGAACTGGACGGCGGCTTCTGAGGACCTGCCTTCTGAGCACGCTCTCCCGACTGTCCCACGTTCGGCGCGCGCCGCGGCGACCGCGAAGCGCGTCGCCGCGACCGCGCGAGGGAGGGCGCGGGCCGGCCGCCTGCGGTGCGTTGCTGTTCGCGGCCGGCCCGCGGCCGAGGCTGGGGAGGTGTGAGGCCACGCTCGACTCGACAGCCGCCAGCGAGGCTCACTGAGCAGCCGGCTGCGGCGACCAACTGACCAGAAAACGCCCTGGCGGACTGAAAGGGCGAGGCCGGTCGCGCCGAAGGGGAGTCGCTGAGCAACCTCTATCGGCGCGGGCGTTGCGGAGAGCGCCGATATGTTGCTCAGCGACCGCGAGCGGCCGAGGGCTTTCTGGGCGTTAGCGGCAAACGCAGCAGAACGCCTCATCAGTCAAAAACCAGCGTATAGCGAGCGGTCGAGGGCTTTCTGGGCGTTAGCGGCAAGCGCAGCAGAACGCTTCATCAGTCAAAAACCAGCGTATAGCGAGCGGTCGAGGGCTTTCTGGGCGTTAGCAGCAAGCGCAGCAGAACGCTTCATCAGTCAAAAACCAGCGTATAGCGAACGGCCGAGGGCTTTCTAGGCGGTAGCGACAAGCGCAGCAGAACGCTCTCCGAGACAGAAACGGGCACGGACGACCGATTTCGCAACCGCCTCTTCAGCGACGACCGGGTCCTCGAAACTCGCTTACTCTGCCAGCGCCTCGCGCAACAGCCCGTTGACCTCGCCGGGGTCCGCGGAGCCGCCGGTCTCCTGCATCACCTGGCCGACGAGGAAGTTGATCGCGCCCTCGTCGCCCTCGTGGTAGTCCGCGACCGCCTCGGGGTGCTCCTCGATGGCCGCCTCGACGGCGGCCGCGACTTCGCCGGACTCGGCCTTGCCGAGCCCCTCGCGCTCCACGACGGTGTCCGGGTCCTCGCCCTCGTCGAGCATCGCGCGGAGGACGACCTCCTCGGCGTTTTTGGTGGTGAGCTCGCCCTTGTCGACCAGTTCGATCAGGCGCTCGAACTCGTCGAGGCGGTCCTCGACGTCCGTGATCGCCATGTCGCGGTAGTTGAGCTCGCCGAGCAGGTTGTCGGCGACCCACGTCGCGGCGAGGTCGGGGTCGAACGCCTCGGCGACCGCCTCGAAGAAGTCCGCGACCTCCTTCGTGGACGTGAGCTTCGAGGCGGACTCGGCGTCGAGACCGTACTCCTCCACGAAGCGCTCGCGGCGGGCGTCCGGGAGCTCGGGGATGGGGATCGACTCCTTCCAGTCGGAGACCTCCAGCGCGGGGAGGTCGGCCTCGCGGAAGTAGCGGTAGTCCTTCTCGGCCTCCTTCGAGCGCATCGAGACGGTGATGCCGCGCGACTCGTCCCAGTGGCGCGTCTCCTGTGCGACCTCGCGGCCGCGACGGACCGCGTTCTTCTGGCGGGTGACCTCGTAGGCGAGCGCCTTCTCCGCGCCCTTGTGGCTGGAGATGTTCTTCACCTCGGTGCGGTTCGCCTCCGCGAGGGCCGCCTCGTCGATGGCGCCGTCCGCGGCCACCTCCTCGCCGGGGACCAGCGAGATGTTCGCGTCGACGCGGAGGCTGCCGTCGCGGGTGGCGTCGAAGACGCCGAGGTACTCCAGCACCTCCTCCAGCTTGGCGAGGAACGCGCGCGTCTCCGCCGGCGAGCGGAAGTCCGGCTCCGTGACGATCTCAACGAGCGGCGTCCCCGCGCGGTTGTAGTCGACGAGCGTGTAGTCGGCGGTGTCGATGGAGCCGCCGGCGTGCTGGAGGCTGCCGGGGTCCTCCTCGAGGTGCGCGCGCGTGATGCCGATCTCGCGGCGGTCGCCCTCGACGGAGACCTCAAGGCTGCCGTCCTGACAGATCGGGGCGTCGTACTGCGTGATCTGGAAGTTCCGCGGCAGGTCGGGGTAGTAGTAGTTCTTCCGGTGGAACGTGGTCGTCTCGGGCACTGAAGCGTTCAGCGCCTTGCCGATCTTCACCGCGGCCTCGACGGCGCCCTCGTTGAGCACCGGGAGTGCGCCCGGGAGGCCCAGACACACCGGGCAGGTGCGCGTGTTCGGCTCCTCGTCCTCGCTCGGCTCGGTCGAACAGCCGCAGAAGATCTTCGTGTCGGTTTCGAGCTGGACGTGGACCTCCAGCCCGATGACGACCGCGAGCTCCTTCTCGGCGGTCTGCGTACTCATTGCGCGACCGTAGCGCGCGCGGTGTGTAAAGCGTGTCGGGACGGCGATCCGACGCGGAGCGATGGCGGTACCGTCGCAATCCTGATGCGGTCGGCGCGCGCGAGCAACGCGCGCGAGGGAGGTCGCGGGCGGGGCGCGATGCGTTGCCGTGCGGTTCCGCGCCCCGCCCGCGGCCGAGGCTGGGGAGGGGTGAGGCTGCGGTGCGGTCGCGGGACGGTCGCGGTGCAGTGGGTGGGACTGAACGGGGCAGCCGGATCGAGCCGGCTGGGGCTTTCTGAACGTCACTCTCCCGAACAACAGGCACGACAGCAGCCAGAAAGCCGACCCAAGAAATCGCGCCACAGAAAACCGCGGTCCCGCTTTC
>NZ_LKIR01000122.1:0-9371 GCF_001462205.1 Haloparvum sedimenti | reverse complement strand
ACTTGCGGGTCCAGAAGCCGAGCGCCTCGTCGGCGTCCTCGACGCGGATCATCGTGTGGTCGAGGCTCCACTTCGCGCCGTGGTCGCGCTTGACGATCTCGATCTCGTGGCCGTCGGGGTCCTTCACGAACGCGTAGCGGTTGTCGCACGATTCGGGGTCGCGGTAGTCGTCGACGCCGTTGGCCAGCAGCTCGTCGTAGGCGTCCTGCAGACCGTCTTCGGGCACGCGGACGGCGATGTGGCCCCACGCGTCGCCCAGCTCGTAGGTCCGGTCGTCGTGGTTGTAGGTGAGCTCCAGCAGGGCGCCGTCCTCGTGGGCGTCCTCGGGACCGAGGAAGACGTTGGTGAACGTGTCCGCCTCCCAGCGGCCCCTCTCCTCGTAGCCGAAGTTGGTCTGGTACCACTCGAGGCTCTCCTCTAAGTCCTCCACGCGGATCATCACGTGGTCGAGAATGCCGCTCATACGGGCCACGATTCGGCGCTCGGGTCGAAAAGCGTACCGGACCCGGAAGCGGCTGCGGGCGGCTGCGGTCGACACTCGACCGCCCGCGCGGCCGTGTGCGAACGACAACGCGAACGTTGCGGAGAGGGCTGCCGCCTGACGAAGGGCCTTTAGGTCGGCGGTGAGACGAGGCATGTCCGCCGTGTTCTCCGTCCCCAATCCCTTCAGGCTCGCCATCCTCTACATCGGGTTCGCGCTGGCCCGAGCCGGGCTCATCGAGCGCGAGCGCGTGGTCCGGACCACCGACCTCGCGTGGCCCCGGATCGTCACCGGCGTCGCCCGGATGTCGAAAAACGCCGTGGACGTGGCGATGGTCGGCTCCGCGGTCGGCGTCTCCGCGGTCGCCGGCGTCGGCTTCGCCGGCCCCTTCTGGGGGCTCGCGTTCGCCATCGGCGGCGGCGTCGCGGGCGGCACCATCGCGCTCGTCTCCCAGCGGTACGGCGCGGGGGCCTACGAGGAGCTCGGGCTCGCGGTGCGCTCCTCGACGCTGCTCGTCGTCGTCGTCAGCCTCCCCGTCACGGCCGTCTTCTGGCTGTTCTCGAGCGAGCTCATCGGCCTCATCTCCAGCAACGAGCGCGCCATCGCGCTCGGCGCCGACTACCTCCGGATCGTCGGGCTCGGCGTCCCCTTCGCGGGGCTGAACCTCGTCGGGAGCCGCGTGCTCGTCGGTGCGGACGACGCATACACCGCGATGCAGGTCCGCGCGGGCGGTGCGCTCGTCAACGTCGTCCTCAACGCCGTCTTCATCTTCGGGCTCGGCTGGGGCGTCGAGGGGGCAGCGCTCGGCACCGTCCTCTCGAACGTCGTCGCGGTCGCCGCGTTCGCGGTCGGGCTCACTCGCGGCGCCCTTCCCGGGATGGGCGCGTTCCCCGTCACGATCGACCCCTTCGGGAACTACCTCGACCCCGGAACGCTACGGGACCTCGTGGAGATCGGCGCGCCGGTCGGCGCGCGCAACCTCGTGTGGACGGTCGCGGAGTTCCCGATGCTCGCCATCCTCGACGTGTTCGGCGAGAACACCGTCGCCGCGTTCGTCATCGCCCGCCGCATCTGGGGGATCATGAACACCCCCGGATGGGGTTTCGGACTCGCCTCCTCGAGCCTCGTGGGGCAGGAACTCGGGACGAACGACGAGGCGTCCGCGGAGGCGTACGCGCGCGACATCATTCGCTTCTCGGTGGCGACCTACCTCGTCTCCGCGGCACTCATCGCCGTCGCCGCGGCCGACATCGTCACCCTGTTCGCGGACCGCCCCGACAGCCCGGCGATCCCCATCGCGACGGACCTCGTCTACGCCGCCTGCGTCGCCGTCATCCTGCAGGGCGTCTCGGGGGGCGCCGCGGGGCCGCTGGACGCCGCCGGCGACACGAAGATCCCCTTCCTGAGCCAGCTGCTCGGCATGTTCTGCGGCTCCATCCCGCTGGCGTACCTGGGCGCGGCGGGGCTCTCGATCCCCTCGGTGACGGTCCCCCTGCTGGGGGCCGCCACGCCCGCGGTCGCGCTCGCGCCGCTCGGCTACTGGGGGCTCTACCTCGCGTTCCTCGCGGAGACCTCCATCCCGGCGGCGATCAACTACGCCCGGTTCCGGACCGGGAAGTGGAAGGCGATCAGCCAGAACTATCGGCCTGACGCGGCGACCGCGGACGACTGAGGCACGGGCGAATGTTGCCCGGGGCGGCACGTCGACGGACGGGAATCAGTCGTCCGACCGGTCGGGGCGGGCTGACTCCGGACTCTCGTCGTCTCCGCCGGCCCGATCGTCTTCTCCGGTCTCGCTTTCCTCCTCGTCCGCCGGCGGAGGGAGCATCGGCACCTCGACGGTGACGACCGCGCCGTCGCCGCCCGGGCGGTCCGCCATCTCCATCCGACCACCCGCCAGGTCCGTGCCCCACTTCACGAGCCAGAGGCCGAGACCGCTCCCGTGTTCGAGGGGGGACTCCCGGCCCCGGTCGATGACCGCCCACTCCTCGGCGTCGATCCCCGGTCCGTCGTCCGCGACCGCGACGTGCACCCAGTCGTCGACGACCGCGGTCGTCACCCACGCGGTCGGGTTCGGCTCGTCGTTGTGGCTGATCGCGTTCGTCAGCAGCTGTTCGACGACCACGTCGAGCGAGGCGGCGACGTACGTGCTCTCCGGGACCGGACCGACTTCGATCGTCGCGTCGGGGTAGCGGTCGCGGAGCCGCTCGGTCGCGTTCGCGAGCAGCGGCCCGGTCGGCGTCGGGTCGAGGGGGTCGGCCTCCTCGGAGAACATCGACGCGATCGACCGCGTCCGCTCGCTGAGCTGGAGGATCCGGCTCGCGCTCTCCTGGATCACCGCGGCGGACTCGGCGTGCTCGGGGTCTTCCCCCACCACGCTCGCGTAACCGTGGATGAGGTTCGTCTCGGTCCGGATGTTGTGTCTGAGCACGCGGTCCAACACGTCGAGCCGCTGCTGCTGACGGAGGTAGGCGCCCACGTCGTGGTAGGTGACGACGCGGCCCACCTGGCGGCTCCGCGAGTCGGAAAGCGGCGTCACGGTCACGTCGTAGGGGCGCCAGCCGTCGGTCCCCTCGATGGTGAGGCGCTCGGTGTCGCCGTCAGTCTCCGGCAGCCGATCGTAGGCCGGGACCACCGCGGCCGCGGGGCGTCCGAGCGCGTCGTCCGGGTCGAGCCCCAGCGCGGCCTCCGCGTCCCGGTTGTAGTCGACGACGTAGCCGTGGTTGTCGATCACCACGGCCGCCTCGTGGACCTGGTCGAAGACGTAGCGACGCGCGCGCGGCATCGCCGAGGGGCTCGTCCGGAGCAGCCGAAAGCGAGTGAGCGCGCCGAGGTACGCGACGCCCGTGACCGCGAAGCTGAGCGGCGTCGGGTCGAACCCCGCCAGTGCGTCCGGAACGACGCCCACCAGGTGGAGGGCGTTCGTCGTCCACGGCGCCAGCGTGCCGACGATGAGCGCGGCGCTTTGCGCCTTGAACGCCCGCGCCTCGTCGCGGACGAGCTGCAGCAGGGGGATCGTGCCAAACAGTCCCAGCAGGTAGGTGTACCCGGCGGTGACGTAGTACCAGACGCCGGGCGCGGCCCCGACGAAGTCGCCGAACGCGGTCGACTCGATCCAGCGGTCACGAAGGAGGAGGCCGTAGGGGTCGCCGCTCGCGGCGAGCAGCACGGTGACCGCCGGGACGACACAGAGCGCGGCCACGGTCTTTCGCGTGACGAGGCGGTCGCGGCCGGTGTACTCCAGCGCGAACACCAGCCACGCGACCGGGATGGCGACGACGCCGACCCACTGCACGTCGTACCAGAAGGCCTTCGCGGCGAGCGTCTCCGCCTGGAGCTCGAAGACCAGGAACACGGCCCACCACGCCTGGCCCGCAAGCAGGACGGCCAGGGGGGTCGCTCCGGGTTCCGGCCGCTCGCGCCACGCGACGATAGCCGCGGCCACGCCGACGATCACGGCGACCGTCACGACGGCCCGGAGCGGTGCGATCGGAAACACGACATCCGTCCCCTCGTCGCGAAGGGGTTTAATTCTCTTGTCACCGAGAAAAACGTACCAGCCGAGCGGCGTGTTCTTTTGCGGCCGCGGATCGAAGTCGCGGATCGAAGTCGCGGATCGAAGTCGGGGAGCGACGGCGGTCCCTTGCCCGGTGGTCGGCCGCCGTCGCCGCCGTCGCTGCCGTCGTCGCCGTCGGTGCCGCCGTCGACGCTCAGCCGAGCAGGAGGAGCGCGGCCGCGGCCACGAGGTAGCTGCACTCGGGCGCGATTCCGAGGAGGCGGCGCTCCCTGACGCGGCCGACGAGCCCGGTGGTCGCGAGCGAGACGGTCACGCCGACAAGGAGCGCGGCGACGTGGACCGGGGCGAGCAGGTCCGCGGCGCCGGCGGCCGCGATCAGCGCGACGACGACGCCGTCGACGAGGTACAGCGTCCGGCGCGTGCGGCGGACGCCCAGCGCGGTCGGGAGGGTGGCGACGCCCGCCTCGCGGTCCGCGCGCACGTCGCGGACGTTCGGCACCTCCACGTCGACGAACGAGCGCAGGAGGAAGTAGGCGAAGACGACCGCCGCGACGGGTGCGACCGCGGGGTCGAGCCCGGCGACATTCGGCGGCCCTTCGATCGCGGGCGCGGCGAACGCCAGCGGGAGGAGGGTGAGCGCGGTCGCCCACGCGACCGCGACGACGAGCGAGTTGACGAGGAGCACGTCCTTCAGGCGGGGGACGCGCTCGGCGACCCCCGGGAGCGCGTCCCCCACGGTCGGGAGCCAGTCGGAGGCGTAACAGACCCAGCAGACGCCGGGCAGGAGGGTGATCGCGAGCGCGAGGGGGCCGCCGAACAGCGCGACGGCGACGGCGAGCCCGTACGCGAGCGCGGCCGCGGCCGTGAACAGATCGGCGTGTCTGCGGGCGGCGGCCGCACGCTCCGGGGTGGAGGCGGCGTCCGCCTCGGCGTCGGCGACGTGGTCGGTGGCGTACACCGCGAAGGCGACGAGGCCCACCACCGCGGGCGCGGGCGAGAGCGGGACGCCCAGCAGCGCGGTGGCGACCAGCGTCTCCACGACGGCGACGAGCGCGACGAAGACGGGGCCCTCGAGGAACGCGGCCGCGAAGCGACGCGCCCTCGCTGCGGCGAGCGTGGTGGTCGACGGACGATGCGTGACTGTCGGACCGTCGCGGTCGGGCGACGGCGGGTTCGGTTGCGTAGCCATGGTCGTGTGCGACCGAGCGGTTTCGACGCTCGGACGCTACGATCATGCTGTGCCCGGTTCGGAATAAACGCCGAGGGAGGTGGTCCGGTCTTGCGGTCCGGTCCGAGGGGGGGACGGTTGCGTCCGTCGACTCCGTGTGACCATGCTCGATGGTCCGACGGGTCACAGGGCCGGTTGGAGGATTTATGACTCAGTAGAACGTTCCACCGTTATGAGCACGTCCGTCAAGATGGACGAGTCGACGAAGTCCCGGTTGGAGGAGCTGCAGGCGGAAATCCGTCTGGAGGCCGGCGTTCGTGTCACGCAACAGGAGTTGCTCGCGCGTATCGTCGGGGAGGCGTACGATTCGCGGGCGGAGCTGATCGACTCGTTCCGCGAGTCCGAGCCGGACGCGTCCGTGGCGGAGCGCGAGGCGTTTCACGACGGCCAGATCGCCTCGGGGACGACGACGCGGGAGTCGGACATCGACGAGGAGCTGTACGGGTGAGCGTCCTCGTCGACACGGGCGTGTTCTACGCGCATCACGACCGTGACGCCGCCCGACACGACGCCGCGGTCGCGATGATGAACGAACTGCTTGATGGCGCGTACGGGCGCGTGTACGCGACCGAGTACGTGTACGACGAGACGGTCACGCTGACGCGGTCGCGGACGGGGTCGTTCGATGCGGCGAAGACGGTCGGGGACCGGATCCGCGGTGCGGGGCGGTTCCCCGATGTCGTCGAGTTCCTGATCTCGGATCCGCCGGCCTTCGACCGGACTGTCGAGGCGTTCGAGCGCTATCGGGATCACGACCTGAGTTTCACCGACGCGAACCTGATCGCGCACTGCGAGCGCGGCGACGCGGACGCGGTCGTGAGCTTCGACGACGACTTCGACGGGATCGTCGACCGGGTCGAACCGACCGCTGAGGGATAGCGTCTCATCGGAGTCGGCTGTCGCGGTCGTCAGTCCTCGACGGAAACCGGAACTCGCGTCGCGCGCTCGTGGGCGGCGTACTCCTCGGAGAAAGCGCCGTCTCGCGGGCGGACTGGATCCCCGAGTGCGTACGAACGTTCCCTTGACACGACCGTGACCGTGGTTGGACCGTTGGGAGGAATTCTTTTGTGTATCACCGCTGTATCACCGCCCATGAGCACCGACACGGACGCGGGGGACAACCGAATGGAGAAGATCAACGTCCGAGTGCCGGAGGGGCTTCTGGCTCGGATCGATGAGGAGTGGGAGCGGCGTGGGTATTCCTCGAAGTCGGAGGCGATCCGCGACGCCCTTCGCAGTTGGGTGGAGCCGTCGACGCGGCTCTCGGAGGAGACGCTCGACGACTTGGAGCGGAGCCGCGAGCAGGTCGAACGCGGCGCGACGCACGACGCGGACGAGGTGCGGGAGCGACTCGGGCTCGCGGACGAGGACTGACGCGGGTCGAGTACACGGAGCAGGCGGTCGAGCACCTCGAAAAACACGACCAACAGGTCGCCGACCGCGTGATGAACAAGGTCGACGAGGCGACCGAGTGGACCGACCACCGTCTCGAACCACTCGCGGGCTACCCCTACTACAAACTCCGGGCCGGGGACTACCGGGCGATCATCACCTGGGACCGGTCGAACGATCGTCTCATTGTCGAAGCGGTGGGGCATCGCCGGAACTGTACGACCGCTATCTCCCGCCCTGAGGAGTCCGCTTTCGTCGGTCGCGACCGCGGTCGTCACTCCTCGCCCGACCGCGAGCCTCGAGTCGAGCGCTCGCGGGCGGCGTACTCCTCGGGAGAGAGCTCCGTCTCGCGGGCGGACTGCAGCTGCGAGTCGATGAGGACGTTCCCCTGGCGTGACCACTCCGCGTCGTCGTGGGTCCGGACGGACGCGGCCCAGGAGATGACGAACGCTCGACGTTCGCGGGCGTTGTCCGCGACCAGCTCGTCACGTTCCTCGGCGTTCATCGTCGTCCCGTTTCACGCCGAATCGGTCGACGTATCGGTCGGGTCGCTCCGTGGGAAGGGAAGCCGTTCGGCGACCGTCTCGGAGCGATGCGTCGCGTCCGTTCCTCGAACTCGCGGAGTCATGCCGAGACTCTTCGCGGACGCGTCGCTCGCGTGCGCGAGCGTCTAGACGTGTGTCGGCCCCTCCGCAGTCCGCTCCGCAGTAGCGGACGCCGCTGACGCCGTCCGGGATCGCGCGAGCTGAATCCCTGTCCGCAAACACGCGAGGTCCGCGACGCCCGCGTCCCAGCCCGCGGCCGCGATTCTCACCCCGAACCGGCCGGTTCGCGACCCTCGCCTGTCCGCCACGCATCGGACGCCCCACAAAGTACTTACCGGAGACCCCGCCGAAACGGCTCTACCCCCCGGATTCATGCGTGTGAAGGCTTCACACGATACTCTAAGCAACACAAAGTATTTATAACGAGGTGCGCTTGTTCCGTCCGTACCCCTACCCATGGTGGCAGCAGTGAGTATCCCTGACCAAGTCCGGCCGGTTTACGCCGACGACGTTGGTGTCGATGGCGGGCGCTCGGTCAAGGTTGGGAGAAAGGTTCTGTCGCCGGATGCAACAACCAACTAAACATGACAAGCGAAAACACAAACTATCGCGGAAAGGCGCGCGCCGTCTTCCTCGCGTTCATCATGGTCGTCTCCGTCTTCGGAGGCTCCATGGCGTTCGCAGGTACGGCCGCTGCCGCAAGCGTCGGGAGCGCTTCTGTTTCCGACACCGTGGTCGATCAGTCCTCGACCACACAGACGGTATCGTTTAACGTAGACATCGCTGCTGGAACGTCCGACTCCGTCACCATTGACACTCAGGAGTTCGTCTCCGCAGGTGTTGACGTGACTGGAGCGTCCGCTAGCGGCGGTACGAATACCGACGCAAGCGCGACCGTCGAGTCCGATAACAACGTCACGGTGACGGTGTCGGACACGAATGATGACAATACTGCCCACACGGGCGAGTCAGTCAGTGTCGACCTCACGCTGGACACGACGAGCGCGTCCACGGGGTCGTACACGTACAACATCTACTCCGGTCAGGACAGCTCTTCCGACTCTGACACGTTCAGTGTCGGTGGCCCGATCACTGACGCAGGTAGTCCGTCGAACATCGCTTCCTCTGACACGAGTCAGACCATTACTGGTGTGACCGCCAATGTCAGCGGCGAAACCGACGGATTTGTCTACGTCAACATTACCGATCTGGCAGAGAACGGTGTGGACGTGGACTCCGCTAGTGTTAGTGCTACTGCGACGAGCACTAGTGACTCCGCTGGTTCGACCACCTCGGTCTCCAGTAACAGCGGTGTGACCGTGGCCTACGTCTCCGTCAACGACGGTGGCGGTGACGGTGACGTTACACTTGACATCACTCTCAGTAGCCTTGACGCTAGCAATGCTGATGACGTCAAGGGCGTCACCTACGATGTTGCCGGGTCGACTGGCACGAGCACTGACTCGCGCTACGACAGTTCGAACGGTAACGCACCGGATGCGGACAACGAGCAGACTTCGAGCTTCCGCATTGGTAGCGGTGCCGCGGCAACTGGCGGCGACGTGACTGTTAACAGCACTACGGCTGGCAACAACACGCTCGTCTTCCAGGGTCAGGTCATCTACACTGACGAATTCAGCGCGAACGACGACGTCGAGCTCCGTCGCGTGACGGACTCCGGCACTTCGTTCGTCACCGAGAAGTCCGTCGACTCCGAGGGTGACATCACCTTCGACACGACGGACCTCGAGGCCGATGACTACATCCTCACGTCCGACGACAGTGGTTCCGACGTTGCGTTCGAGGTCGCGGTGCAGAATCTCGACGTGACGGCTGACTCCACGAGCGTCGACAACGACGGCGACGGTGCCCTCACGGACGTCGAGATCGACTCGAACCGTGGCGGCACGTTCGACCACATCATCACCTCCGAGAACCTCGACGTTGAGGAACTCGAGCAGATCACCGGCGGCACCGCGTACGACGCGGACGACGACGGTGAGAACGACTCCGTGCTGCTCAACGCGGGCAGCGGGGACACCTTCGAAGCGAACTTCACCGGCATCGACGCCGGTAACTACACGCTGACCTTCGACGTCGAAGACACGACGGCCGAGGACGAGGTGGACTTCACGGTCCAGTCCATCGGTGAGGGTCAGGTATCCTTCGCGCAGTCCACGTACACGGACCAGCGCGGTGACAACGTGG
>NZ_LKIR01000121.1:254362-283451 GCF_001462205.1 Haloparvum sedimenti | reverse complement strand
GAGAATTCCGTGAACTTGCGCTGATGTGTGCAGTATACAACATCAGGAAGGCCGCGGAACAGCAAATTCCACTCCCTTCAGGTGATTAAACACGGCCGGACGGAACAGCCATGTCGCCGCACCGGCACCGCCGAGAACGAGAAGTGCCCAACCCCACCACGGCACCGCCGACGTGATGGCGTCTGCGGCCGCGTCGCCGGCGCTTTCCGCCGCATCGGTCCACGGGTCGACGGTTTCGCCGATCTCGTCGCCGCCCCAATCGGGGTCGAGGTCTCCTGCCATTGCGTCCTCGAAGCGCGACCGCTCGTCCTCGGGGATAGCGGCCGCCTCCTCCTCGGTGAGAGGGTTTTCAGCGTGTTCAGTCGCCTCCTCGACGCTCTCCTCAGTGTCGTCGTAGCCGCCCGAGACGATGCCGCCGACGCTCACCGGTCGAGCCCTCCTGTCTGGTGGATCGCCACCGCACCACCACCCAGAAGCGCGACGGCTGCGAACAGCGCGCCGGGCGGCAAGTCCACCGCATCGCTCTCGAACAGCTCCCCGAACGCGTCCGGGAGGTTGTCGAGCACCTGCTGGCCCGGCTGGTCGAGTGCGTCGATGGCCTCCTGCTGGGCCGCGCTCTGTTCAGCGAGTATCCCCTCGCCCGTGAAGATCGAGCCGACTGACTCAGCCGCGTCCGTCTCGATACCGAGAGACTGCGCCAGACGGCGCCGCGTGGTCCACTCGTCGCTCGTCTGCTGTCCGAGGTCGAGCGCGTCCTGTCCCTCCTCGCTCGCGTAGTCCTCGACGACAGACTCGTCCTCGCCGATGAGGTCCGCGACCGCGGACGTCTCTCCCTGTCCGCCGGCCGGGCTGGAAGCGTCCGGGTCAGTGTTCGAGTCGTCCACCTTAATGTCGGCCGGCTCGTCGTCCGTCGTGTCGACCATCCCGTCGCCCAGCGTCTGGTCCGACGGATCAAACGTGGTGGTCGTTGTGGTGGTGTCGGTCGAGGAGCTCGAAGATGTCGAGCCGCCCGAGTCGTCCTCCCACGGATCGTCGTCTGCATCGAGGGTACCGCCCCCGCCGGCACCGCCAGTGTCGATGGTGGCGACCATCAGGCGCCACCTCCGGTCCCACTGAGCCGGTCTGTCCAGCGCTGATACGCTGTCGAGACCGTCTTTTGCGCCTTCTCAGACCACATTGCCGGGTGTGTGAGCAGGGTGAGGATGACGATACCGTTGGGTGCCCCGGTTGCGGCGAGCCATTCGACCGTCTGAGTAGTGATTGTGTTCATCATGAGTTTACACCGAGATCGGCCCTCCCGGTAGGAGCGGCGCGATTGCTAGCTTCCAGACGGTATCGAGCGGGGTCGGCAGACCGACCGCATGCTCGACCGCGTCGTCGAGCGCGACCAGGATGCCGACCGCGACGAGCGAGCGAACGGCGGGCCGGCGGCCGACGATCCACGGATGCCGTCCGCGCCAGAACGGCCCCACAGAGACGGCTACGAGCGCACCCGCCAGTCCGGCGAGCGTGATGAGCGATCCGACCACGGGCCATTCGGGCCAGGTCGCCGCGAAGCCGACGAGAGACGCGCACAGCAACCCTACGACCATCACCGGCTCGTCCGTACGGGAGTCGTCCCACACGACTGCTGCCGCGAGCAGCGCCAGTAGGACTCCGATGTAGAGATGGTGCGGTGCGATCACCGTGCCGTCGGGGACGGCGTGGTAGGGGAAGGAGACCATCATTAGATGCTGTGACTGTGAGGGGGGAGTACGACGGCATCGAGGTCGTAGTAGTTCGAGCCGTCGAAGGTCGTTGTGTTTTCATAGTAGCAAGTCACGTAGCTGGGATTGAACGAAACTGATTCACTACCGTTCTCGCCAACGGACCCCGAAGCCAGGACGTTATCAGTCCTGTACTCGCGAATCTCGTAGGCCCCACCGCCACCGCTGCCGTCTCCGCTGATAGTGCAGCCGTCGCAGACTACGGGAACATGCTGTGTCGAACTGTTTCCACTGTTTGCGTAGATCGAAACCCGGAATGTGGATTGACGCCTTGCTTGGTTCCCGGTTCCGATCGGTTTCGCGTGGTGGTCGCCCGATCCCACTCCTGAGAGTTCACCGTGGTCGACCACGGTTTGCTCTATCCACGATGCGCCATCGTAGACGTAAGCGGCGTTTTCGCTGGTGTCGTACCATGATTCCCCTTCCTCGGGGCTGGCCGGCTGCGCGTCCTGTACGTAGGTGTAGGCGTCACCGCCGCCAGCGCCGTCCGTCGATAAATTCACCATGGATTAGGCCTCGTAGATGTAGTTCACGCCATCTCCCGAGTTGGGAGTCTGCACGTACACGGCGCTGAGGTCGGTCACTCCGAGTTCGATACTCGCGTTCGGGGAGAGTCGTATCACCTGGACAGACTCATCACCGACGAAGACGGCACCGGTGTTGCTGTTCTTCGCTTGGATGCCGACATCGACACCCTCCGGAATCGTGTCGGAAGGGAGGGATTCCTTCGTCGTGCTGCCGGTGGCGTACTCCCCTGCGACAACCGTCCCTCCGTTCGAGAGCCGGTCAACGACCTCCTTCTGCTGTTCCGCGGTCGCGGGGCTTTGGACCTCGTTGTTCGGCCCCATGACCGAGCTGATCGAGTCCACGTCGGTCGTGGTCTCAAGCGCCATTACTGGCCCTCCATGCGCTCGAAGCCGATGGGCTGGATGTGGTACTCGCGGTACTGGTCCGAGAGGTTCATCACCTCGACCGTCAGGGTCTGGTCGAACTGGTACGCGGGCATGAACGTCACCGAAGCGTCGTCCACGTCGGTCGGGGGGACGCTCGCGGGACCGTAACGCGGCTCGGTCTCACCGTCGAGCCACGCCGCGTAACTGCTGTACTGGTACTTGCTGATCGCCAGCGTCGGGAGAACCAGCCCGTCATTCGTGCGCTGCTCGGCGTTGAACTCGACGGTCGCCTTCTCGCCGCCGTTGAGCTCCACCGTGAGGGGCTGGTTCCACGGGATATCGCCCTCGGCCGGCGCCGGAACGACTTCCATCAGCTACCGTCCTCCTCGTCCTTCCACCGGAGTTCGCGGCCGCGAGCCTCGGCGACTGCGGGCGGGATCTCCTCCTTCGTTACCTCGACGGTGGCCGTGTCGCGCGCCATCAGAGATCACCGCCCAGCGCGAGGTAGAGCGCGAGGACGCCGGCCGCCATGCCGACGATGTCCGCGAACAGTTCGATCTCGTCGTGTGAGAACTGCGACGCTTCGATTGCCGCCGCGAGCGGTCCCTGCTCGACGTTCGTAGTCGTCACCGAGGCGTCCATCCCCGCGGGGTCGGAGTTCGTCTCGCCGCCGCCGAGGGCCGTGACGGACACCTCACTGCCGGTGTCGTCCCACAGGTCGCGGCCGACGATCGGCGCCGGGTCGCTCTGCTGTCCGGTCGTGGTTACGGTCGTGCGTGCACTCATAAAGAGGGTCTCCGGGGGGTTACCGCTCGCCCATGTCGGCCTTGACGCCGGCCTTGAGCGAGTCGAGCGAATCCGCGCCCTGCTGGATCGGGACCGACAGGAGCGCGTTCGTTGCCTCCGCGTCCCCGTTCGAACTCTCGAAGCGCACCTGGTACGGCGCGTCCACCTCGACGGAGAGGTCCATGTCCGCCGCGACGAACCGCTGGAGCGCCGACGCGTTCGCTTCGACCCACTCCGGCTGCTCGATCAGGTCCGTCTGCTGGACCAGTCCGAGTGACGCGTCGTAGAGCACCTCCGATGACGTGGTCGACGAGGACGGCATCGACTTCCGGATGCGGAACGTCGCCGGCTCGTCCGAGATGTAGAACGCGTGGACCGTGACGACACTGCCCGGCCCGCTCACCTCGAACCAGTCGCCGCCCTTGTTGACCGTCGACGGCGTTCCCTGATACTGGTCGTCGAACCAGACGACGATGTTCTCCGTGTACGGACAGTCCGTGATGGAGTGGCTCAGGCCGAAGTTCTGCGTGTCGCCCGTCCCATCAGTCTCGAAGGACTCGTAGGCCGGGATGGCGTACTTGAGGGGATTCTGGCGCCCCGTGCGAACCGCGAGCGGCACGTCCGCGGTCCGGTTCGCGACCGTCGACGTCGACCCCGGCGTGTTCGCGCTCGTGTCGAGCGTCGACGGCGAGAGCGTCTTCGGGCGACGGCGAAGGTTGTCCACCTCCGCGATCGCCTGCTTGATGATCTCCGCGGGCATCCTACCGGTCTCCCTGTTCGACCGCGTTCGAGTCCGCGTACACCTGCGAGTTCGACCAGTCGATCACGTCCGCCGACTGGATCGCGAGAAACAGCGTGTCGATGTCACGGATGTCGTGCTTCTCGACCGGGCCGCCGCCGGCCGCCTCCGGCGCCTGCAGCATGATCTTCGCGCCGTCGATCCGCTCTACCTCCCGCTGTTCGGTGATGGTGTTGTTGTTGTAGTAGCTGATCTCGTGGCGAGTCTCGCTCACCTGGTAGGTGTCGTTCGAGCCCGACACCTTCGCGAGCAGGACGACCTCCGTGTTCGTCGGCAGGGGATCGTTGTTCGAGTTCCGCAGGTCCATGTAGAGCGGGAAGCCCGCATCCTCGCCCCGGTTGATCCGGTTCAGGAACCGCAGGAAGTTCCCTCGCGTCGCCGAGATGGAGAGGATCTCCGTCGGCTTGTGGTACTGCGGGATGTTCTCCAGCAGCTCCATCTCGACGGCGTCCGCGTCGGTCGTCTCGCCGTTCGCGGCGTAGACGTTCACCATTACGCCACCGCCTCCGTGAGCGCGTCACGGACGCCGAACCGTTCGAGCAGGGAGAGCGCGACTGCGGACGCCCCGCCGATCTGTACCTCGCGCTTGACGCGACCCGACACGGCGGGCGCGTATTCGGCGCCACCGATGACGAGGACGCCGCCGAGTTCCGGCGGCAGGTCGACCCCGAAGACGGTGGTGCCGTCGATCATGTAGCCGGACGCCTCCCCAACGAGGAGCCCGCCCACGACCGCGGCGGCCTCCTTGTTGAAGCGCATGTCGGCCAGCTTGTCGAAGCCAGCCGTTGCATCAATGGGCATTGCACTCTCCCCCGAGAGGCCCGCTACCCTTCAAGAACCGACGAAGAAGGGATTTGGACCGAAGGGGTCCGCATCGGTTGCCAGTCAGACTGGAACCCGTCTCGACGACCACGCCTGCATCAGCATCCGGAGCGTCTCCGCGTTGCTCGGCTCGTTTCCGCCGCGAGCGTCGGCGATCTCTGACCGGATCTCTTCGAACTGTTCGGTATCACCTCCTCGAAGCGTGACTTGTGTTCGGCTCACAGCCCCACCTCGATGCGCTTCCCGGGCGATCCGACGTGGTCACACTGCGGGCTCCAGCGGGAGCTGCTCCAGAAGCGTTCGCGAGTGCCGTCGTCGTCACTGTAGACCCATTCGGAGTCGGTGACGCGTTCGGTCCCGTCGTCCGCGACGTGGCTGTTCTTTCGGAGGGAGACCGCATCACCGTCCGCAAGAAGGTCGTCGGGAAGGCGGCCGAGCGATTCGCCGCCGGGGATGTGGACCTCCTTGGGGTACTCGATGGGGCCGGCGATCTTGTTCTGGTCGCTGTCGGAGTCGAACGCGCCGAGCAGGCGGGCGTTCGCGAGGCTCCAGATGTCTTCCTCGAACTTCGCGGGGCGTTGAGTGACCCACGCGGAGGACGCGCCCTCACCGCGGCCGGTGGTCGCGAGGCCGACGAGCGGCTCGGGGACCTTGCCGGACTGGGGCGCGACGAAGTGCGCCTCGTCGATGACGATCAGCACGTCGCCCATCGGCCGGGCGACCTCCGCGACGATCGCGCAGATCTCGCGCCACTCGTCCACGTCGACGGCCTCCTGGTGCCGGGCGATGACGACGTTCCCGTTCTCGCTGATCAGCTCCCGCCAGTGCTTCCGGCGGAAGTGGTCCCGCTCGCGAGGGCCGGCGATCCAGTGCTGGAAGGGCGCTGGACCGTGCTGTTTCGAGCAGAGACCGCGGTACTCGTCTTTGAAGTCGAGAACGACGACGTGGTCGTAGCTGGCGGCGTCGGAATGTACCTCCGTGTTCATCTCGGTGATCGCCTGGCAGGCGTAGGACTTGCCCCACCCCGACATGGCGGCGATGGAGAGGATCACTCCGCGTCGTCCTCCCCGTAGTCGGTGACTGCTTCCGTGTGCGTTTCGAGCGGGGCCGCGACTACCTCACGGAACACCTCGCCCGGATCGAAGCCGACGACCGCCTGCTCGAACGTGTCGAGCCCGACGCCGAAGGTGTCCTCGATGAAGACGCTCGCGAGTTCGCGGTCGGTCCGGCCCGCGACCGCGTCGCCGGCCCGGTCGCGGTACTGCGCGGCCCACTCAGTGACCTGTTCGCTCCACGCGTCATCGTCCATCCCTGCGTACTCCGCCGCCTGCTCGGCGTTCTGAAGCTCCTCGGGCGCGAGTTCCTCGAGCCACAGGTTCCACGGATCGCCCGCCATGTGCGCGGCGATGGCCCGACAGAGCGTACTGATACGCTCCTCGGCCTCCGGTGGTTCGACCAGGTCGAACTCCTCGGGGTCGACGCCGAGGTCGTCCGCGAAGTGGTCGCGCATCGCCTCGCGCTGTTCGCGCTCAATGGCGGCCAGCGTGCCGGCGTAAGCACGGATCCGCTCGTTCTCCTCGGGGTTCGACAGGACGCGTTTGAGCGCCTGCTGTTGCATCCCGCCGAGCATCAGGCACCAGCCTCCTGTACCCGGCCGGCGAGGTCGCCTGCCACGCCGCCCTCCTTGAGCAGTACCGTCCCGACCAGGAGCCCGGTCGAGAGGACCACGGCCTGTCCCGGCGGTAGGTCCTCGGTGCCGCCCATCTCCGCGGCCAGCCGGTCGACTTGCTCGTCCAGACAGACGGGACGCTGCGTCGCGAGGTCCTCGATGTCTGCCGGCTCCATCTCGCAATCCTCCCCGCTCATCTCCTCGGCGATCTCGGGGAGGACCATCGAGAGGGTCGCGACGTACTGGTCCCCCCACGTATGGGCCCCCTTTGGTGGGGTCTCGCCCCCTTCTTCGTCCCCCTCGTTGCTCCCTTCCGCTTGGGTATCTCCGTCCGTGTCAGCGTCGGGCGATTCGGTTGGGGACTCGCCCCCCTCTTCCGCCTGTATTTCCTCGGTGATCTCCGAGAGGTCCACGTCTGCCCGTTCGTCCTCCTCGATAGG
Source organism: Haloparvum sedimenti (assembly GCF_001462205.1). Classification (GTDB taxonomy): domain Archaea; phylum Halobacteriota; class Halobacteria; order Halobacteriales; family Haloferacaceae; genus Haloparvum; species Haloparvum sedimenti. The sequence continues at coordinate 276,276 of NZ_LKIR01000121.1, read as the reverse complement.
GGGGCGGTCGTCCTCCCCCTCGCCTCCCTCGTTGGGGGTGTCAGTAGGGTCCTCTTCGGGGGTCGGTGCGTCCTCGTCGTCTGCGGATTCGTCGGTCATACGATGGAGTCAGGGGTAGTGGAGTCGTTGGTAGGCTGTTCGGTGGGGTCGCTACCCCCGTCTTCGGTGGGGGTGACGGGGTCCTCGTCGGGGGTGTCGGGGCCCCCGCGAAGGAGCCACGCGAGGCCGACCGCCGCGGTCCCCGCGACGATGACCCCCAGCGAGGGGCCGCTCCCCCCGTCCGCGGAAGGGGTCGAACCCCCATCTTCGGGGGTGTCGCCGGCCTCTTCCGAACTACCCACCTCGGAGGGGCCCTCAGACTCCCCTTCGGCGGGGGCCGTCTCCCCCCACTGCTCCGCGTATTCGTCGCTTCCTCCGTCGGGCGATTCGGACCCCTCTTCGGTGGGGGTATCGTCGCCCTCGTTCGAGCTACCCTTTTCGACCCCCTCCGAAGGGGGGGCATCACCCCCCGTATCGGCCCCCTCGTCGGTACCCTCGTCCTCGTCGAGACCGTAGGCCGCGGGGTACCAGCCGTGATGGTCGCGGTTCTGCGCCGCGTCGTGGTGCGCCTCGTCCTTGCTACTGTGGAGGTGCGACCGGAGGCCCTGCGGGGACCCCGCGTAGTCGCACCCATCGATCTTGCAGTCGAGTTCAGTCATCGTTCTCGTAGGTGTCTAAGGTTTCCTCGCCGCCTGTCGCCGCGAACTGTCCGAGTCCGTCACGGGCGCTCGCATCTTCAGCGAAGCCACGCGATCCCCCTCGGAGATAGCCCTGATTCTGGGCCCGGCGATGCTCTTCGCTGGGTCCGTCTGCACCGGTAGTCGCCTCTACTCCGAACTCCGCGAGACCGCCGTCAGAATCCTCGACGTGACGGTTATCCGCGAACCGTTGCACCCGCTCGATGGCGTCAAGCTGGCCGCCCGGGAGATACTGCCCGGACATCTTTTCGTGAACGGTCCTTCTCTGGTCGACCTTCAGGCGTCCAAGCGATCCCGAGTCGAAGATAAACGCCTCCGCAGTCGACGACAAGACGGGGCCTTCGTAGTCCTCGCCTCGGAACGAGATCCGGACCCGATCCGACGGTTCAAGCGTCACGCCGAGCGCCTCGAACGGAGCCCGATCACCGTCGAGATACCTCTCTCCAGGATTCAGCCGGTCAAAATCCGCCTCGCGCGTCGGCGGCATTGGCGTGTACCAATCCTGGTGATGCAACCGGGTCCGGTCGTACTGACGCTCCAGCTCTTCGTTGGCGAGCTTCGTCGCTTTCTCCAGCGCCGTACGCTCGCTCAGCTTATCTTCGGGGTCGGAAGTCCCGTTTTTGTGGACCACGGTCGCTCCGATCTTGATGCGGAAATCGGATGGCGTGTCACCGCGGTCGAGGAAGATCTTCCACTCCCTGTCGCCAAAGTATCGTGAGTAGCGGACGTGGTCATCGGTCGCTTTGATTTTGGTCCACCCGTTGATCTCGGTGGGATGGCCATCGTCGACCTGGAGCTGTGTCGTATCGACATCTAGCCGCGGTTTCCGAGTCGAGTCGTTCGTCAGCGCGTCAGGTTTTCGCGGCTCGGGCGGGTCAGGAGCGCGCTCTTGCAGCTCATCGTCGGTCGGATCGCGGCCATGGCCGGGCTGACCGTGGTCCGTGTGGTCGTGACGATTGTAGAGGTTCAGCAGCGCGCGATGGTGGCCTTCGAGCGCGTCGAACCGCTCGGTTTCCGCATCGCTGATGCCCTGTTCGATGGCGTTGATCGCCTCGGCAGCACGCTCGGCATGCTGGAACTCGCGCTCGAGGTCGTCGAGCAGGCCGGAAAGGCTGCGAACTGCGGCCGTGTATCCGTCCCACGCCCGAGAGAGCGCGCCTTTCGTCGTCCCGTCGACATACTCGAACGGCACCTGTTCGGTGTGGTCCAGTAGCGTCGTAACCTCTGTTTCGGAAATCCCGCATTCATGTTGTAGGTGCTCGCAGGCGCCCGGCGCGCCGTTCTTACACTTGTTCCGGGCGTGGTCGCACTCTTCGTCGTCGACACGGGCGGCGGCGTCCGCCTCCTTGTCGAGCATCTCCTGTTCGGTCGGACCGTCGCGAACGTCCGCACCGGCCTGCTGCTGGCGCACCTCTTCGATCCGGCCGATGTTCTCGTCGGCGGTCAGCTCCGGATCGTAGTAGGCTCCCCAGTCGTCGATCCCCGCGCCGAGATACGCGCCCTTGACGGCGGCCGCCTTCCGGTAGTTGTTCGACCCCGTGAACGGCCCGAGGCGGTCCTTCTCGGCGTCGGTCAGTTCGACCTGCCCGGCTCCCGTTGCGCGGTCGGCGCGACCGTCCGCGGCGATCCCACGAATCTCCGCCTCGACATCGTCGGGTACGTCGTCCTCGAGTTCCGCCTTCGCGAAGCGCCGGTCGAACCGTCCGGTCAGGTGCTCCGCGTGGTCGTCGCGGACGCTGTTCGCGTCGGCACGCGTCCCGAACTCCAGGACCTCCGTCACGCGGTCCCTCCATCCGTGGTCGTCTCGTCCGTTCCACCGGAAGGAGAGGGGTTCTCCGAACAGTCCGGGGGCGCGTCATCAGCGCGAGCGGCCGCGGTCGCCTCACCGTCGACGGGTGTGCCGTTCATTCCGTCCCGGAACACCAGCACTTCCTCGCCGGTCGAGTCGAGATCGGGGAAGTTCGCGGCCGCGTCCCAGTACGGCGTCGGGAGTTGGTACTGCGTCGCGCGACGGTAGATGGCCTGCAGTCGCGTCAGGGCGGTCTGTTCGCCCTCCGTCTCCGGTTGGAGGGCCAGCGCCGCGCCACCCTCGGAAGCGAGCATCGGTCAGCTCCTCCGGCCGGTGTCGCGGTCGGTCGTCATCGGTGCCGTCTCGGTAGTGGTCGAAGCGACCATACATGGGCGGGGGAGCCCGCTCCGCGTAAGGAATCGCGGAGTTTCGGGTCGCGTTTATGACCGCGTAGTGGACGGGAGAGGGACTTTATGTGACGGTCGCGTTGGGTGAATCGAGATGGCGACGAAGTGTGAGCCCGGTCGGCGCGCCGCGGAGGCGCAGAGTGATGATGAGTCGGTCGTGGTCCCGCTCGGGGCCCGAACTGTCGGCGAGAACAGCGGGAGCCTCACCCTGACGATCCCGAAGGACACCGCGCGGGGCGTCGGCGTCGAGCCCGGCGACACGATGCAAGTCGGCTACGACCCCGTCAACGAGGAGTTCCGGTACGTTGAGGCCGACGAATTCGACGGGTGGTAAGAATAATGTCAGAGACGGAATCAGATGTGGTGAAAACTCAAGAGAACCAAGAGAATGAAAGTAAATCTGAACAAGAGATTAATCTGAGTGACAGAGATCCAGAATCATATAAGCGTGCATTAGAAGATGCTCGTCTAACACACGCAAATCAGTTAGAAGCATATAACGACGTAAATGAGCGGGCATGGCGAGTAGTGAAACTTAACGGAATCATATCAACGATACTAATCGCAGCAATCACGAATTCTCAGAATTTCATCCCGACAGAAGGGAGTCTCCTTTTGATTTTTGCGATAGGAGGATTACTGATAATAGCATCAACTGTATTAGCAATGATTGGTCAGAGGGCGAAGTACGTCTCCTTAGGACCTGAACCAGAATTTTATCAGAGAGTGAGAGAATTGAATTCTCCGGAGATAGAGTATCTAATCGGAACATTACGAGGGTACGAGGGTTGGATCGAGGATATTGGAGAGAAGACTGAGAATAACAGCACAAAGGTTTCATGTGCAATGTATCTCTCACTACTTGGCGTTGGAATTATATTGGTTGGTACCATTATCCATACACAGTATGTCTGACAATGATGACGACTCCTCGGAAGTGGAGTCTACAGGGCTCGGTGCCCCCGATGGCCATCAGTCTCGAAAAGGCGCGTTCAACGATAGCGATGATTCGGACTCCGACTCAGATGGCGAAGACTAACTGAGATCCGAGTCTGAAGAGAATCTTATCTTTTCGTGTCTGTATATGTACACCAAATCGGGGTAGGAGATCCACCCGAAAACGGGTGTTATCGTACAGGCGGCACGGAAGGCTCGTTCTTTAAATAGTCGCCCTCCCTGCACGGTGACGTGACGACAGTAGCCGGGTATTGCCGAGTTTCGACGGAGGAGCAGAGCCTCGACCGACAGCTTTCCTCGACGCAGGAGTACGCCGACCGCGAGTTCGACGTGGGCCTCAGCGACTTCGAGGTGTTCCGCGACAAGTCAACCGGGACGGACACGGAGCGGAGCGGCTACCGCGAGATGATGGCGGCCGCGGAGGACGGCGAGATCGACGCGGTCGTCGTTCACAGCATTTCGCGTATCTGCCGATCGATCAGCGACCTGGAACGGTCCGCGTCACGGCTGGAAGAGTGTGGCGTCGAGCTCCACATCGTGAGCGAGGGACTGACGCTGCAGCCGAACGACAACGACCCCTACCAGACCGCCATGTTCCAACTGCTCGGCGTGTTCGCGGAGCTGGAAGCGAACATGGCCCAGCAGCGCACGAAGGAGGGCATCGCGGCGCGACAGGAGAACGAGGACTACCACCACGGCCGCGCTCCGCTCGGCTTCGAGAAGGACGACGGGCGGCTCGTCGAGGCCGAGAACTATCACGACGTGGTCGCGGTGTTGGAGATGGTCCAGAAGGACGAGTTGAGCAAGCGGAAGGCGGCCGAGCGGTTGGGGACTTCGCGGCCGACGATTAATCGGTCGTTGGAGCGAGGGGAGTTGTACGGGATTTAGAGCCAGATCCTCGTCCGCCCGTTCGAGCGGGTCAGATCCCGTCGAGGTTGGTCTGCGAGTCCTGCTCCGCGAGGTGAGCGAGTACGCGGTTATCCGGATCGACGGTCGAGATGAACTGGAGAAGGCGCTGGACGCCGTCAGGGTTCTCCTCGATGTTGGCAAAGAAGTGGAGCATACCGTGGAGGGCGCGGTTCTGTTTGTGATAGTCCCAGAATTCCAACTGACGTTGGAGATCTAGATCATCAAGTACCCGGACCCCCTCTTCCTCCAGCGTCTCTCGGGCGTCGGAACTCACCTTGTTACAGATCGCAATTGCAATCGCGGTCGTGTCCCTCGCGACCTTCATCATCGTCCCGAGTTCGGATCGCACGTTGGAAGAGTCGATCTCCCGGTCTTTGACCTCGACCGAGATCATCAGATCCGGTCCGTGATAACCGTCTATGTCGCCGTGGCGCTGTTGCCTGGAGGAGCCAGTTCGGACTTTGCTTGCTCGGAGAGATAGGTGTGGCCACTCTGTTTTGACGTACCCGTAACAGAGTGCCTGATACGCCGAACCGCCTTGCTCGTCAGGATCGCTTCGTCTGTAATCACGTAGTACTCGCAGGAACGGGTCCTTGAACGGCGGATCACGACGTTCGTACTCTTTCGACTCCAAGCGTTCCAACCCGAGATCGAACAGCTCCTGAACAGCTACGTATCGACCTTCCCGTGAAAGACGGAAGGCGTGCTCCAGCATGTCGTCGTAGCGTTCCCACTCCCCCGTGTGATGACCGGGGGAACTCGGGAAGTTCGTCCGGTTCAGGTCTTCCCGAAACAGTTCGATCAGCTCGTTGTGGTACGCTCGAATACCTTCTTTCACGTCGCCCCGCTGGAGTGTCAGCGATGACTTCGCCTTGCTTTCGTACCGAGCGAGCACGTCATCGACGACTATGCTCGGATCAAATCCTTCGATCCAGTCGTCGTGCTGCGCCAGCTCTTCAGCGAGGATGATGAAGTCAATAGCGAGTCCAAGCGTCCCCTTCGAGGACTCGAACTGCCTTCCCGCTTCCGCGACGAGTGCGTCGACCTCGTCACGCTCTTCGTCGGAGAGTTCTGCCTCGGATTCGGCGTATGCCGTGAGGCTAGCTTGTTCCTCGGCGTAATCCGCCGGGAAATGGCTCGACAGAAACGCTTCTATCGCTTCGTCTTCCCCTTCGGTTCGGCTCTCACTCCATCGGTCCATCCGAATATACTGTCTACTCAGTAGACACTCTTAGAAAGGTTATCATTGCGTACGGCGACCGGGTCGACGTCCGGTGAATAGCCAGCTAGTTGGGCTGCATCGAGAAAATCTCTGCAGATCCGTTTCTAACTGAGAACAATACCGAAGGCGGTTCGGTAGGGAGAAAGCAGCTAGTCCGCGAAGTCGAGCGTGACCTGTTGTGCGTGCCCGCTTAGGTCGGCTTTCTTCTGGTCGAACTCTTTCAGGTCCATCCCGCCACAGCGAAGTTCGTAGATCCGCTCTCGCTCCTCGTCGGAGAGTTCCTGGTGGAAAACGCTCTGCTTGAGGTAGTACCCGACGGCCTCCGCGAGATAGGGCGGAACCGCGTTCCCGATCTGCTGGCGGATCGAGACGAGGCCTCCCTCGAAGCGGTACGAGTCCGGGAACGTCTGAAGTCGAGCACCTTCGCGAGGGGTCAAGCCACGGTCCTGAAACGGATGGATACAGCGTGCGCTCGACGGCTTCGACATGTTGGACGTAATCGCGACCGCGGGCTCCTGCGAGTCGAGCCGGGAGTAGGAGTTGTGGTACCCTGAGGACGGCTGCAGATCGTCCGGGATCGCCGTCCGGTTACCACCGTCGGGGATGTGAGAAATCATCTCCACCATATCCTCGGTGTGGCTCGCTGCCTGGTGGTGGGTGATGACCTCGTTACTTCCGCGAAGGTCCTCCTGAATGACCGTCGTCGGTTCCGTTTCGTACTCCGTCTTCTGTTCGCCGGGTCCGACCTCAGGAAGATCTCCAATCCCGTCGATGACGCCCGGCGTATCGACAGGATCGAGTTCGAACCCCTCAAACGGCAATTCCGTTTCCGATTGCTTGGTCGCGAGGACGAGGAGACGGTGACGCTCCTGCGGAACACCGAAGTCAGATGCCTTTACCACGCGGTGGCTCACGTCGTAGCCAATCTCCGCGAACGACTCCTCGACCGCGTCGAAAAACTTCCCGTCCGCGGTGTTCTGCATCCCGCGGACGTTCTCGAACAGCGCCGCTTTCGGATCCAGCTCGTTCACCCAGGAGATGAAGTTGACGAAGAGATGGTTTCGGTCGTCGGAGCCGTCGGGGCTCACAACCTCGGAGAATCCCTGACACGGAGGACCTCCCGCGACGAGGTCGACCGTCTCTTCGCCAACGACATCAGTCACCTCGGCGTTGTCCACGTCGCGGATATCCTGCGTGAGGTCCTCCGCGTCCAAGCCCTCGCGGTTGTTCGCGAAGGAAGTGCGAGCGTCCTCGTCGACCTCGACTGCGTGGACGAGCTCGAACCCGGCTCGCTCCAGGCCGACGGAGAGCCCGCCCGCCCCCGCGAACAGATCGACGTAGGTCAGTCCCTGCTCACTCATCTACCAGAGAGTGCCGCTCTACCGTATTTAATCATTGGCTCCATCGACCGTATCCCAGTTCGGAGAGGATAGCAGGTTAAAAATACGCCTTGATTCAGCAATCGAATCAAATGAATGGGGCCCTAATTCGAAAATCCATAGGTATCCTCCTGTGAAGTGCGTTGTATGATTAACCAGACCTATGTTTGAACAATATTATTATCTCTCAATCAATTTTGTGGGGCAATGCCAGGAGTCGAGCAAGCACTCACTCAACTTGGCCGCTCTCTCGTTGGAGGTGCAGGTGTGGTCGGAATGATATTTGGAGCAATTCAGTTTCTTACTGTAGAGGAGATTATTCTCGGTGGAATCGCTCTCGGTGTAATCGCTCTGTTCTATACTCTCTACCACTTGGAACAGAAGATCGAGAAACGCCTCGATCGCTTAGAGAAGCAAATCAAGGCAGGATTCTCTGATACAGACGATGAGGACTCCGAAGCACGTACAGACGGAGGTGAATCGAACTGGGAACCTGTTCTCGGCATCGAGATGGATGACGAGGAAATCACGAGTGTCCCTAGCGCCGCAGGAGCCGCTGCTGGCGGCCTTTTTGGAGCAATATTTGGTCCCCAGTTCGCGGTTGCAGGTGCTGCGATTGGTGCCCTGATTGGAGGTGGTGCCGAGTTCAAGAAACTGCAGGATCAGCAGCAAGAGAAGCTCCGATATACTGCATGGATGGCGATTCAGCAGAAGTCCAGCCTAGATCGCTTCAGTAGCTCCATCGAGGATGTCGAGAATATCGAGGGACAGAACGACGACTACTGGACGTTCCGCTATCATGGACTGAGTGGAATCACTCACTACGTACGGATCAATAAAGAGGATGGACAGGTACAGTATCGGCGGGAGGATGGCGTTCCTTCACCCAATCTCTGATTTGATCTTTTAGAACTACGGATCATTTGGTTAGAAGGAAGGTTTACAACTCATGCGGCGATATCATTAATAGAGACATGGCTGAAGACCACCATCCACGGGTGCGATTGGCCTACTACTTCGTAGGGACGCTTATCGCGTCACTGGGTGGATTCGTCGCGGTCGGTCTTATCACCGCGCCAGTGTGGGCTCTAACAGCCGTCGGTGGAGGGTTTGAGTATCTAGGTTATGCGGTCCTTGCGCTACTCGGATGGGCGGTGTTCATGAGCCAGAAGATGGTGTTCTCTGGCTTCGAAACCGAGGAAGGTGCAGGAGACTTCGGATGGATCGTTAGTACCCTCCTCTCTATCATTAGCGTCCTGTACTACAACGCCGTTCTACTACTCGTCATTTCCATCTCGCACGCGCTCGTGCTTTCGGGATTCACCGGCATCGGAGTTGCATTCGCAATCGTCTATCCGATGTACGAGATGTGGACCATGGAGGAGGGATACCTGCTCAGTATCTCCGGCCTCTTGGCCCTAATACTGGCTACACTGATGGTTACGGCTCACATCGCGCACAACGTCACTCGGAAGAACATCAAGCTCGACGAACTACCGCTCCGGTTCTTCGCCGGGCGGCGTCTCACCTGACTCCTCGTCTTCGTCTCCGAGTAGTTCGACGAGCCTCTCGTCCAGCTTCGATGGTTCTCTCGTAATCACCTTGCAGAAGACTAGGTTCCCGAAATACGCAGAGATCGCTGCGACGGTGGTAAGCACCGCGAGCGGTTCGGACAAGAGCCCGAAAACATCGAACTGCCAATCGAGAAGTGCGAAGGGTGCATAGACTACTACGGCAGCTAGCACGCAAGTGCCGAGCTCGACGAACAGCTTTCCGAAGAGCCCGATGTACCGCTTGTTCGGGTCATCCGACCGCCAGAGGCGGGTGAGTCGTTCCAGTACCATATTTTATCCAAACCTCGCCCACCAATCCGGTCTCGTAGCGTCTGGCGGCCGTGGAGCCGGCCGCGGTCGGCGCAGCTCCGCGTCGACCTTCCCTTCGAGGTACAGCGAGCCCCACCGGGAGATCTCGAACGTATCGGCGTCCGCGGAGTCGATCAACGGCCGGATGAAGTCGGCGTCCGCGAGGACGTGACACCGCTCGGAGATGCGGTTCTGACTCGCCGCGAAGCGGACATCCGCGGCCATCGTCGCGGGCGAAGCCCAGTCCTCCTCGTGGAGGTGTTCGAGGATGCGGTCGTCGAGGTAGGTCATCCAGACGGCGGCATTTCTGATACACATCCTTAGCTAGCGGCATGGCCTTCTTCGCCATTCTCAGAGAGATTCTCGGCATTCAGATCGCCAGCGAGGTACTCCTCTCCCAGTTCGGTAATCGCATAGACGCCGTTTCCGAGGTCCTGCAGAAGACCGTGATCCCGGAGTTTCCGGAGTCGGCGAGAAATTTGGGAGCGAGAGATATGGATATAGCCACTATCAACCAGTTGAGGTGCGCGAACCGAGTCTTCTTCTTGTGCGATCTCGAGAATTCGGTCGTCCCAAATAGTCATCCACGGGGCAGATTTACGCATTGAGTGTGTTCAGGCGCTATTGACCACTAATACTCCTGAAAAGGGAGTTTGCTCACATATCTAAGCATCAAATATACAGTCGGTGCATTTATGCACAACTAGTGTGTTTGAGCAGACACGGAGCCCGAGCGAGATATCCTCGGCTAGTGAGAGTTCATCGGGCCCGGGCCGGTGCTGGAACCACCGGCCGCGGGCGGGTTCCGTGCGAATGCACGGACCATGTCGAAATCCGAATTCGCGGGGTTTGGGCCCCGCACGACAGCACACGCACCGCGTTCTGAAAACCGTAGCGCCTGCGCCGTCTGTGGCGCGCCGGCGGACGGCTACGACGCCGCTCGCGGCGACCACGTCTGCCGCGATTGTGCCGGAGGTGCGTCCGCGTGACGGACGATGCGCTCATCGAGGCCGTGGAGTCTATCGAGGATGCTGATCCGGACAGTCTCGTCCAGATCGAGAGCGGTCGCGGACACTTCGTGATCAAGAGCAACGAAGCGGACCAGAACGTCGACGCCATCGACGAAGCGCTTGAGCGTGCCGGCTACGAGCGCGACGGCGTCGTCAGCGTTCCGGGGATGGTTCAGCAGAACTTCACTCCTCTCGAAGACGGTGGTGAGAGCGAATGACGGAGGCGGAAACGACCGCGACCTTCGCCGCGGACCTGACCGCGTTCCAGCGCGACCTGCTGTGGGCGCTATCCCACGAGGGCGGTCGAAAGGGCCTCGCGCTGAAGGACGAGCTGGAAGACTACTACGGTGAGAGCCTGAACCACAGCCGCCTCTACCAGAACCTCGACCGGCTGGCCGATGCCGGGCTGGTTGAGAAGCGGACCCGTGATCGCCGGACGAACGAGTACAGCCTCACTGAGACGGCGCGTCGCGCGCTTTCGGCCCGGCAGGCGTGGCAGGGAGGTGAGGACGGTGAGTGACGCGTCGACCGCCGAGGACGCCGCACTCGTCACTGATGACGCGGACCTTCTCGGATTCCTCGACAACGAGGAGTGGCAGTCTGGTAAGCGCGTCTACAGCGACGACGCCGCGGCCGTCCTCCTCGACGGAGAACGTCTCGCGGAACTCCTCGAAATGGCGAACGAGCTCGAGGACAGCCACCAGATGAACGTCATCGTGGAGGACGAGAAGCCGCTGAGCCTCGTTCCCCACGAGAACCCGCAGGAGGTCGCGTACGCCCTCGCGCCGAAGATTCGGAACGACACAGGCCATCCGCTCGAACGGGAGGGTGAGGCCGGTGAGTAACGGGAAGCCATTCGAGGCTCGCGCGATGGAGACGTACAGCGACGACCGCGACCCGGCCGTCGTGATGACCGTCGACGGCGAGAAGTACGCCGCCGACCACGTCCAGAAGCGCACGGCGTACCTCCGCGTCGTGAACTTCGACGGCGAGGACGTGGACGAGATCGTCGACTTCCCGCACCGCCGGATCAAGGCGATCCAGTGGTTCCCGCTACTGGGGGGACAGGATGTCTGAGGACGCCCGCCCCGTCCGCGTCCGGCTCACGTCGCTGCTGGGGACGACGACCGCGACCGTCGAGGCCGGCCCGCTCGCGACCGACTCCGCGGTCGTCGACATGGCCCGCCGCGAGGCGGAGATCCCGCCGCAGGCGTTCGTCTCGGGCGAGGTGATCGTCGCGTGAGCCTCGACAGCGCCGGCGGCGACGAGTTGGAGCCGATCACGCCCCGCGAGGCGGTCGAGCGGTTCATCGACCGGCGGCAGTCCGACAGCAGCGACGAGACGCTGCAGTCGTACCGCTACCGGCTCCTGCAGTTCGTCCGGTGGTGCGAGGAGCGCGGGATCATGAACGTGAACGTCATCGACGGACGGCACATTCAGGAGTACCTCTCGTTCCGGCAGGACGAGCTGACGCGGACGACGCTGAACACGCAGTTCGGCACGATCAAGAAGTTCTTCGAGTTCGCGGTCGCCATCGAGGCGGCCGAACCGAGCATGCCGGACAAGGTCCAGCTGCTCAAGCCGCAGACGTCGAAGCAGGAGGACGCGAACGACCTGAAGCTGGACGCCGACCGCGCGGCGGAGATCCTCGACCACCTCTCGCGGTTCCGGTACGCGAGTCGCGACCACGCGCTCCTGCTGCTGATGTGGCGGACCGGGGCCCGGATGGGCGCGCTCCGCGGCCTCGACCTGGACCACTTCGAGCGCGACGAGCAGATCCTCCGGTTCCGGCACGAGCCCGACCGCGGGCTCCCGCTGAAGAACAAGGACGAGAGCGAGCGCGACGTGGCGCTCTCGGAAGCCACGACGCGCGTCGTCGCGGACTACGTCGACACCAATCGCGAGCACTACGTCGACGATGACGGCCGCCAACCGCTTCTGACGACCGCGTTCGGCCGCGCCTCGAAGCAGACGATCCGGCAGACCATCTACACGCTCACCCAGCCCTGCGAGATCGGCGACTGTCCGCACGACGAGGAGCCGGAGACCTGCCAGTATCGCGAACACGGCCACCAGAGCAAGTGTCCGTCGTCGCTCTCCCCGCACCGGATCCGGACCGGCGCGATCACCAACATGCGGGAGCAAGGGATGCCCGCCGAGGTGGTCGCGGAGCGCGTCGACGCGACCGCACAGACGATCCGCTACCACTACGACCGGAGCGACCCGCGGAAGCGGGCCGAACAGCGCCGCGACCACTTGGAGGACCTCGACTGATGACTCACGCCACTACGACCCGGATCAGGACGCTAAGGGCTTCACGACCTGCTCAGCGGTCCCACTCAATTTCTACAGCAGTCCATCCGCGTAGCGGCGCTACTACGGCGAGGGCTTTTCTCGCCGGCCCCCCACCTCACCATCGTGACCGACGACCCACCGAGGAACTGGCCAGTGGCCGCGAGCGACTTCCTCCTGCCGGTCGCGGTCGCGGCGCTGTACGGCGTCGTCTACCTCGCGCAGCTAACGACGGTGGTTCGCCTCGGCGGGGAGTCGCACGTCTTCTGGTTCCTCGCGACCGCCGATCCCTCGCCGGGGTGGCTGCTCGCGCCGTTCGCGCACGCGAGCCCGGGTCACGCCGCGACCAACGCGGCGCTGACGGTGCTGTTCGGCGGGCTGGTGGTCTCGCTCGCGGGGCGGCGGACGTTCCTCGGGCTGTTCGCGGTCGCGTCGTCCCTCGCGATCGGGGGGTCGGTGGTGCTGTACAACCTCGGGCCGCTGGCGGGCGGGGCTGCGGGCGCGAGCGCGGCGGGGTTCGCGTTCGTCGGGTACGTCGCGGTCCGGTCGCGGGACCTGCTGTCGCCCGACGCTGCGTCGGGGACCGACCGGCACCGGATCGCGGCGGCGGGGGCCGGCGTCGTGCTCGTCGCGGTCGTCGGCGCCCAGGTGGCGGCGGACCTCTCCGCGGTCCGTGGGCTGGAGGGCGTCGCGGCCGCGTACGGCCACCTCGTCGGCGCCGCGGCCGGCGTCGCGGCGGCGCGGCGGGACGGGTAGCGGAGCCAGCTATTTATCACGACCTGCCGAGGGGACAGGCATGAGCGCCGATCGACCGGGTGCGGGGAAGGGCGACGGCGACGACCCGACGCTCGCGAACGGTGACCGCGGTCCCGAGAACCCGAACGTCGACGACCTGCTGGCGAAGCTCGACGCACTGGAGGAAGTCGTCGACGACCCGGACGAGCGTCGGAAGGTCAGACAGACCATCTCGCTCGTCGAGCGGATGCCGGGCAGCGCGGCGTTCACGGAACGCATCAGCAAGTACACCACCCGCGACATGGCGGAGGCGTTCGTCGGCGCGGTGCTGTTCGCGCTGCCGCTGCTCGTGGAGGGAGGCGTCTTCGAGATCGCGGCGTGGTTCGCGAGCGTCCGGGTCGGCCCGGTGCCGGTGATGTTCCTCGGCAACGTCGTCTTCGTCGTCGCGATGACCGTCGGCCTGTTGTACGGCGCCGACTTCCGGCAGGTGCAGATCAACAACCCGATCCTCGGCGTGATCCCCCGGCGGCTCGTGGGCGTCCTCGGCGTCTCCCTGATCGCGACGGTGCTGTTGATGGTGCTGTGGGGCCGGCTGTTCGAGGCGGGGCCGACGAACTTCGAGGCGGTCTCTCGGATCAGCGTCGTCTGGGCCGCGGCCGCGTTCGGCGCCGGACTGGGGGACATCCTCCCCGGCGAGTCCGTCGGCGACGACATCGCCGAGCACATCGACGACATCGGCGACCGGATCGGGTTTGACGACTGACGGCGCGCTCGCGGCCGAGCGGGAAGCGCGTCGCTCAAGGCGAGTGACGGTCCGTAACCGCATCGGCGGTCGCGGGAGGTGTCAGAAACGGCCGCAGCGAGTGGAAAACCGGTCGGGCGCTACTCGTCGTCCGCGTCGTCGTCGATCAGGTCGGAAAGGTCGAGGTCGCCCTCCACGTCCCCCTCGTTGATCTCGTGGGGCGCGGTGTGGGTCCACGTCTCGAACCCCTCGATCTCCTCGATGGCGGGACGCGGGCGCCAGTCGGTGTGGTTGCGCATACCTACACTGTCCACGTTCGAGGGTATAATTCTTTCCTGCGGCGTCACGCTCGCGGTGGGCCCGCAGTCAAGTGCTGACGTAAGAGTGGGTGCGAGCCGCCGCTACAGAAACGTCGTTACAGAAATGCTGCCGCAAAAAAGCCGCCATAGCACTGCCGCCGCAAAACGTCGCCATCAGCGCCCGCCGGGGTTCGGGTTGGGGTCGAAGTCGGCGGTGACGCCCGGGTCGTCGGGGCCGGTGGAGTCCTCGGAGAGGAACGCCCCCGCGAACAGGTCGACATGGAGAGCGAGAACCGTCTCGGGCTCGATCCCGGCGGTCTCGGCCTGCTCCTCGAGGAACGCCGCGAGGTCGTCGCTCGGCTCGTAGACGAGGACGCCGTCCTCGATCTCGAACTCCACCTCGTGGGCGCCCGTGACGAGGTGCTCGATCTCGAGGACCGCCTGTTCGGCCTTCGACTCCAGCGCCGCCGCCTCGGTCATCACGCGCTCGTCGGCCCACTGGGCCGCGGCCTCGTGGAACCGGTCGGTGAGCTCGACCCGCACGGTCACTCGGACTCGGGGGGCCACTCCGCCGGCGCCGGCTCGGGCTCCGTGAGCGTGCCGTAGGCGGTGAGCGTGAGCGCCAGGATGACGAGCAGGGCGGCGATCCCCACGATGCCGCCGATGCCGTGCTGTCCGACCCAGTTGCTGGTCGAGATCGACCCCATGCTGTTGGCGACGTTGAGCAGCGTCAAAGCCGTCCAGCCGGCGAACAGCAGGGCCCCGACGAGGACGAACTTGTTCTGCTCGTAGGCGGTTCGCATCGACATGACGTGAACCACATGGGACAGCACCGTCTAAACAGTTTGGTTGGCGGGGGTCCCGCCGCGGCGGCCCGAACGCGCGAGCGACCGGGCGAGGCTACGCCTCGTGGTCCCAGCCGGCCTTCTCCGCGGCCGTCTCGAACGGCACGAACTCCCAGCCGGCCTCCTCGGCGATCCAGCGGTCGGCCTCGGTCCCGACCAGCACCATCCGCTTCGCGTAGAACATGGAGGTCTCGCCGACGTTCGCCAGCCGCTCGGCCGGCCCGGTCCCGGTGCCGTTGAAGAAGTCGGCGTCCACGCGGTGCTCGCGCTGGAACTTGTTGATCACGGGCGCCTCTACCTCGCCGACGATGCCGACCCAGTCGGCCCACTCGCGGGCCTTCGCCACCGTGAGTTGCGGGTCCGACAGCTGCGACATCGCGCGGAACGACAGCGCCATGGTCATGTCGTCGGCGCCGCCGCCGTGGGGACCCTTCGCCTCGGCCGCGCCGGCCGCGACCGCCTTCCGGGCGGCGTTCGTCCCCGCCTCGTGGTTCGGGCCGTCAGCGGGCGCGCTCCCGTCGCCGGGTTCGGTGCTCTCGGCCGCCTCCGTGACCTCGCCCGTCGACATCGCGGAGCCGGGACCGGCGCCGGCGCCCGCACCGCCGACGCCCGAGGGGACGCCGACCGGCTTGTCGGCGTTCTCCCTGGGGACGCGGGGGATCGCGGCCGCCTCGTCGGCGTCATCAGTAGCGCCCGAATCGGCGTCGTCACCAGCAGCGTCCGGGTCGGCATCGTCACCAGCAGCGCCCGGGTCGTCGGTATCCGGGTCGTCATCGTTCGCGTCGGGGTCCGTCGCCGAGGACCGCTCGGCTTCCGATTCCCGCTCCATCAGCCGCGAGACGCCGGACTCGGCGGGGTCGCGCTCCGGCGCGTCCGGCTCCGCGTCAGGGTCGCCCTCGCCCTGCCAGAACCAGTCGCCCCGGCGGGCGTCGGGCTCGTCGTCGGGCTCGTCGTCGGCCAACTCGTCGAGGTCGATGCGGTCGGTGTCTGTCATGGCGTGTCCCGGTCGTCGGCGTCGTTCGTCGGTGCGGTCGCGTCAGCCGGCGATCGTCCGTCTTCCTCCTCGCCCGCCGCCGGCGTCGGCGGGGCGAGGTTCGCGGTCGGCGTCTCCGCGTCGCGGACGCCGGCCAGTTCGAGGCGGTCGAGCGTCTCGGCGGTCGGAACCCCGTCGGCGCCCCAGCCGCGGGCCGCGTAGTAGCCGTCGAGCAGGGCCGCGAACCCCTCCGGGTCGATCCGGCTCCCGGCCGCGGGACCGTCCGCGATGGGCTCGCGCAGGGCGTTCGGCAGCGCGTCGTCGTCGCGGTCGGCGCCCTCGCGGACGTTGAACAGCCGGACCAGCGTCCAGATCCGCTCGCCCGTCCGCCGGGCCGCCTTCGGGTCGGTCGGGTAGTCGATCCCGGTGTGGTCGGCCAGCGCGGCGAGGAACGGCGCGCCGCAGTCGCGCCACATCGTCTCGCCGGCGAAGTCGTCCGCGACGAGACTCCACAAAAGCGATCGGGTGTCCTGTGCGGTGATCACGGCCGAGACGCGGTCCTCGCGGTCCCACGCGTCGAACACCTCCTCCTCGATGGGTCGGGCGCGGCGGTGACACCCGCCGCGGTCGCTGGTGGCGTACGCCAGCGCCATTCCCGCGGCCGCTCGCGGGTCGTACGCCGGCAGTTCCATCGACTTCACCGTCGGGATGTCGTCGGCGCCGAACCGCGCGGCCGCGGCGTCGACCCCCTGTGCGAGCGCCGCCGCGACGCCCGCCTCACAGGGGCCGTCCGCGCCGGTCGCGATCGCCTCGATCAGCGCCCGCGCGGCGTCCGGATCGCCGAAAGAGAGGTCCGCTTCGACGGCGCCGGACTCGGCCGCGCGCGCGGCCCACGCTACCGCGTTGCCCGCGGAGATCACGTCGACGCCGAGACGGTCGCACAGTTCCCCCAGCGCCGCCACCGCGTCGAAGTCGTCGACGCCGAGACCGGCGCCGAGCGTCATCGGCGCGGCGCCGCGCGGGACCGTCTCCCCCGCGTCGGTCTCGACCCGGAAGCCGCCGGGGACCGCGTCGTCGGGGTTCTCGCGACCGACGGACGCGTCCTTGGCGGCCTCGATCCCCACGTCCTCCGTTCCCGCGAAGCGGCCCTTCTGCCACCCCTCCGTGGCGAGCGCGCCCACTTCGTTGGCGAAGTCGACCGATTCGAGCGTCTCGCCGGCCGCCTGCCAGCGCCCCGTCTCCTCGTCGGCGAAGCGCTCGCCGTACTCGTCGCGGAGGGCGGTGAGCGGCTCGGGCGGTTCCGGCGGACCGTCCAGCGCCAACACCGCCTTCAGCCCCTTGGCGCCCATCACGGCCCCCGCGCCGCCGCGGCCGGCGTGGTGGTCGCCGGCGTCCGAGGCGATCGTCGCGTACGCGACGCCGCGCTCGCCCGCGGGGCCGACGCACGCGACGGCCGCGTCGGGGTGTGCCTCCGCGGTCGCGACCGTGTCCTTCCCCCACGTCTCGGCCGGCCGAATGTCGGCCTCGCCGCCCTCGATCTCGATCCGGACCGGCTCGTCGCTCTCCCCGGTCACCAGCAGCGCGAGGCAGTCGTCGAGCGAGCCGGCCAGTCGGGCCGCGAACTCCCCGCCGGCGTAGGAGTCGAGGAACAGCCCCGTCAGCGGCGACTTCGTCACCGCGGCGTAGCGCGGTTCGCCGGGCAGCGCCCCGGAGAGCGGACCGACGCAGAAGGCGAGCAGATTCTCGGAGCCGAGCGGCGCCGCGCCCGCATCGAGCTCCTCGTAGAGGTAGCGCGCGCCGAGCCCCTTCCCGCCGAGGAACCGGCGGTGCCACTCTTCGGGCACGCGTTCGCGCTCGACGGTGCCCGCCGAGAGGTCGGCTCTGAGGACGTGCGTGCGCCCGGCCATCGTTGCGTCACCGGTTGCCGCTCGGCGCGTATATGCTGTTGGGTCCGGGCCGGTTTCGGGGGGTAGCCGGGAGGTGGCGCCACTCCTCAGTCGAACGACACGTCCGCGAGCGCGGTCGTCTCGCCGAACAGCCAGTCGGCGTGGTCGACCGCGTACGCCTTGTGGTCCGGCTCGATGTAGCCGAGCGCGTCCGTCACCAGCACCGGGCGGTAGTCGCGCAGCCCCGCGCTGCCGGCGGTGTGGAGCACGCAGACGTTCGCGAGCGTGCCGCAGATCAGCAGGTCGTTCACGCCGTGCGCGTCGAGCCACCCCGCCAGCTGGGTCTCGTGGAACGCGTCGTAGGTGTGCTTTTCGACCACCAGGTCCGACTCCCGCACGTCGAGGTCGTCGTGCAGTTCGGCGCCCCACGTGCCCTCGACGACGTGTTCGCCCCAGCGGTCGAACTCGTCGTAGTAGTGGTTCCCGTCGAACTGCTCGGGGGGATGCACGTCGCGCGTGTAGACGACGTGCGCGCCGGCCGCGCGCGCCCGATCAACCAAGTCCGTCACCGGTCCGATCGCGGACTCGCTTGGCGGCGCGAAGAGGTTTCCGTCCGGGTGGCAGAAGTCGTTCTGCATGTCGACGACGACGACCGCCGTCTCGCTCGGGTCGTAGCCCATGGGTGCGGGTTCCGCGGCCGCCGACAAAAACCGTTCGTGGCCCGCACCCGCCGGAGCGCCGATTTCGCCAAGGTACTTACCCCGGTGGCCGTTAGGAAGGGTATGCGACGGGTTCTCACTGCCCTGGTCGCCGCCCTGTTGGTGACGGCGCTGGTCGCGCCGGCCGCGGTCGCCGCGCCCGGGTCGAGCGCCGCACCGAGCGCGAACGGCGCAGGGGCGCTTTCCCCCTCCGAAACGCCCGCGATCACCGCTCCCGAATCACCCGTATCAACCGACCTCGAGGACGCACCGCGGAGCGCACAGGCCACCGACCCGGCCGCCTGCGAGGACGAGAGCGACAACGACCTGATCGGGTGCTGGAACGGCGTTCACTACACCGATGACCCGGACGTCGACCGGAGCGACGGCTTCAACGAGACCGAGCTCGACCGGTTCGCGGACCTCCAGATGGCCCGCGTCGAGCACCTCCGCAACCGGACCTTTCAGGAGGACGTGCCGGTCGAGACGATGAGCCGGACGGAGTACGCGGAATCGGTCGGAAACGGCTCCTCGAACGCGACCTACGAGCGGTGGAACGACCAGGTGTGGAAGGGGCTGTTCATAATCGGCGAGGACGGCTCCTCCGGCGAGGAGATCGACTCCACGCTCTCGGGGTCGGTCGCCGGGTTCTACTCCCCCGCACAGGACCGGATCGTGATCGTCGTCCCCGACGGCGAGGAGGTGCAGATCTCGCCGGCGACGCTGCTGCACGAGCTCGCACACGGCATGCAGGACCAGTACCACGACCTCACCGCCCCGCGCTACGCCGGCGCCACGCAGGACGCCGACCTCGGCATCGACGGCATCGTCGAGGGCGAGGCGGCGTACCTTGAGACTCGGTACGCGGAGCGGTGCGACGACGAGTGGACGTGCCTCGACGAGCCGTCGAGCGGGGGCAGCGGCGGCGGGAGCGCGAGCCAACCCAATCTCGGGATCCTGCTGATCCTCCTCCAGCCGTACTCCGACGGGCCGGCGTACGTCGACGAACTGGTGGCCGAGGAGGGGTGGAGCGCGGTTGAGGAGCTGATGGCTGCGCCGCCGAACACGTCCGCGGAGACCATCCACCGTGAGCCGGTGACGCCGGCCCCCATCGACTTCGAGGACACCGCCGAGGGCGGCTGGGAGACGTACGAGCGGCAGGGCGTCGACGGCGCGGACACGGTCGGCGAGGCGTCGATCTACATGATGTTCTGGTACCAGCAGGAGCGCTACGACGCCGACACGATCGACCGGAGACTGCTGTTCAACACTTCCCACCCGTATCAGGACTACAGCTACGTCTCCCCGCCATCCGACGGGTGGGCCAACGACGAACTGTACCCCTACCGCGACGATACGGGCGAGGAGCCGCGGGACGGCTACGTCTGGGTGACGGAGTGGGAGTCCGCCGAGGACGCCCAGCAGTTCCACGAGACGTACCTCCGGATGCTCTCCGCACACGACGCGACCCACCGCGAGAACGGCGTTCGCGAGGTCACCGATGGCCCCTTCCGCGGCGCCTACGGTATCGAGCGCGACGGGACCACCGTGACGATCGCGCACGGGCCGGACCCGGACGCGGTCTTCGAGCTTCGCCCGGACATCGAACTCGTGGAACCGGAGCCGACCGAGACCCGAACAGACGAACCGACCACCGACGACGAGGGAGACGGGACGACGGAGCCGACGAGCAGCGAGACGACCGGCGACGACGCGCCCGGATTCGGTGCTCTCGTTGCCGTCATCGCGGTCGTCGCTGCCGCGCTGGTGGCTCGGCGGACGTAGAGCGGCGTCGACCGACCGCGAACCAGCGGCGCCCGCGACCCGGGTGGCTTTTTGCGCTCGCCGAGCGAACCGCGACGCATGACCGAGTTCGACATCGTCGGCGCCGACGCCATCGCGTCGGGGCGGGCGACGGACGCCTACTTCGAGCGGACCGAGGCGGTTCTGGAGGCCGCCGGACGGAACCCCGAGGTCGTCGCGGAGGTGACCGCCGACCAGTTCCCGACCGGCGACTTCGAGCTGCTCGCCGGGCTGAAAGACGCCGCCGCGCTGCTTTCGGGCCACGACGTGGACGTGGACGCGATCCCCGAGGGGCGGCTGTTCGACGGCGGGCCGGTGCTGCGGATCCGCGGGGACTACCTCGCGTTCGCGCGGCTGGAGACCTCGCTTCTGGGCTTCCTCTCGCACGCCTCCGGGATGGCGACGGCGGCGCTCGACTGCCGCGTCGCCGCGCCCGACTCGACGGTGCTGTCGTTCGGCGCCAGACACGTCCACCCCGCGATGACCGTCGCGGTCGAGCGCTCCGCGCTTATCGCCGGCTTCGACGGCTTCTCGCACGTCGCGGCGGGCGACCTGCTCGGCCGCGAGGCGGGCGGGACGATGCCGCACGCGCTCATGATCTGCTTCGGTCGCGGGAACCAGGAGGCGGCGTGGGCCGCCTTCGACGAGACGGTCGAGGAGGGAGCCCCCCGGATCGCGCTGTGTGACACCTTTTCGGACGAGAAAGAC
The DNA here is from genome assembly GCF_001462205.1 of Haloparvum sedimenti. GTDB lineage: Archaea > Halobacteriota > Halobacteria > Halobacteriales > Haloferacaceae > Haloparvum > Haloparvum sedimenti. Next base: position 255,023 of record NZ_LKIR01000121.1, on the reverse strand, counting down.
GAGGTGCTGCGAGCGGTCGAGACGCTCGGCGACCGCCTCGACGGCGTTCGACTCGACACTACCGGCTCGCGCCGCGGCGACTTCCGGCACATCCTCCGCGAGGTCGCGTGGGAGCTGGACGCCCGCGGACACGAGGACGTGGACCTCTACGTCTCCGGCGGGCTCGGCCCCGCGGACCTCAGGCACCTCCGGGACGTGGCCGACGGGTTCGGCGTCGGCGGGACCGTCTCGAACGCCGACCCGGTCGACTTCGCGCTGGACATCGTGGAAGTCGACGGCGAGCCGGTCTCCAAGCGCGGGAAGCTCTCCGGTGTCAAGCAGGTCTACCGCACGCCCGACGGCGGCCACGGCGTCGGGCTCGCCGACCGCGAGGGGCCCGCGGACGCGGAACCGCTGCTGGAGCCACTCATCCGGGACGGCGAGCTGGTCGACGGCCGGGAGTTCGACGTCGACGCGGCCGCCGAGCGCGCCCTCGCGGACGCGGACCGAGTCGGGTACGGCGACGAAGAGGCCTGACGCTCCGCATCCCCCGTCCCGAACTGCACTCACGGCGGGAGTCGCTCGGCATCGCTGAAAAGCGTCCGGGGGAGGACGGTGTAGTGGCGGTGGTGGTACGGTGGTGGTGCGGTGCTGCGGTGGTGGTGATGCGGTACTGTGCTGC
>NZ_LKIR01000121.1:245072-254352 GCF_001462205.1 Haloparvum sedimenti | reverse complement strand
GTGTCGCCGCGACCGCGCGAGGGAGGGCTGGACGCGGCCGCGATGCGGTGCGGTTCCGCGGCCGCGTCCAGCCCGAGGCTGGGGAGGCGTGAGGCTGCGGGGCGGTGGCGGGGCGGTTGCGGTGCTGTGCGGGGCGGGACTGAAAGGGGCAGCCGGCTCGATCCGGCCCCGGCGCCGCAAGCGACGCGAGAGCGAAGCACTCGCTAGTCTGAGACTTCGTCTCAGACACCGCAGCGGGCGTTGTCTCCGGCGTCGCCGTGAGCGCGGTGGGGAGCGAACGGCGGCTCGAAAATCTCCGATTTTCGGCGCGCTACTGCACGCTGGAGGCCAGCGGGACGCGGTTTGTCCCGCGCGGCGGAGAGCGAGGAGCGCAGAGCGTGTCGCGTTCCCGCGAGGAACGAGCGGGAGCCAGTGAGTCGCAGCCCGGCAGCCCGCTACCGCAGGCAGCCCGGACCGTCTCACGACGGCTGGTCGAGCCGGCTGGGGCTTTCTGGGTGTTGCTGTTCCACGCAGCCGAAAGGACAGCAAAAACAAAAAACGCCGACGTGGCGGGGAGTCGGCTGGGACTTTCCGAGTGTCGCAGTGCCGGTCCGCGGGATCTACGCCAGAGACAAGACCGGACGTTCCTCGCGCTCTCCCGACGTCTTCTGGCCTTCCTCACTCCGCGTCAAGGTCGGACGCCTCGACGAACGCGTCGTAAAACTCCTCGCGGAGGTGGTCGCGCTGCCAGGCGTCGATCTCCGCGTCGTTCAGGGTCGCGCCCCACGCGGACAGCAGCGAGAGGAACGTCAGCATGCCGGGGACGAGCAGCGCGGCCGCGTCGAGCAGGAGGTCCGGCCGGAACAGGAAGAAGCCGACGCGCTCGCGGAGGCCGGCCCAGTCCGGTCCGAACAGCGCCCAGCGGAGCGCGAACGGGGCGAGAACCGCGGTCGCGACCGGGTAGGCGACGGCGTTCAGGACCGGTCCGCCCTTCGCGCGGGTGAACGTGACCGCGAAGTAGCCCCAGCAGAGCACCGACCCGCCGGCGCCCGCGAGCCGGCGGGCGGCCCTGTCGCCGCCGTGGTCGAGGACGCCGATGCCGCCGAGCAGGAGGGCCGTGGCGAGGTAACCGACCGCGAAGGCGACGACGCCGCCCGCGGCCACGAGCCCGCAGTCGAGCCGCGACTCGCCCGCGAACGGGGCGAGCCCGAGGGGGCGGTTCACGAGAGTTTTCCGAGCGCCTCGAAGTAGTCCGCGCTCGGCCCGGCGATCCGCATCGGGGGGTCGGTGCGCTCGACGGTGACGGAGACGGGGGCCTCGACCTCCTTCGGGTGGCGGCCGTCGCTGATGACGACGCCGGTGGTCCCCTCGCCCGTCAGCGTCACGGTGACGGTGCTGTCCGCCTCGACCGCCAGCGGCGGCATTCCCTCGGCGGCGCACATCTCGTTGACGACGAGCGTGTCGACGCTCGGGTGGACCAGCGGCCCGTCCTCGGAGAGGTTGTACGCGCTCGATCCGGTCGGCGTGGCGATCAGGACGCCGTCGGCGTGGCCGCCGGAGTAGAGCGAGCCGTCGACTCGGACCTCGTAGTCGGTGCCGCCGCCGTGGCCCCGTCGTGGCCCCTGCACGACGATCTCGTTGGCCGCCGGGTCCGAGGTCCACTCCTCGCGCTCGACGCGCGCCGCGATCCGGGGGACTTCTCTGGGAGTCATCCCCTCGCCGCGGTAGGCGTCCACCTCGCGGAGCACCGCCTCGCGAGCGTCGTCCGGGGGTACGGCGTTGAGGAAGCCAACCTCGCCGAGGTTCACGCCGAGGATCGGCGTGCCGCCGGCGTGGCGCCCCGCGAACAGGAACGTCCCGTCGCCGCCGACCGCGACGACGAGGTCGGCCCCGTCGAACGCGTCCATCGGACGGCCGACCTCCGACGCGTCGAGCGCCGCCGCGGTGGCCTCGTCGAACCACACTCCCACGTCCCGCTCGCGGAGTGCGCTCCGGAGGTCGTCCGCGAGGCTGGCGGCGCGGGGGTTCTCCCGCTGCGCCACGATCCCGACCTGCATGACCGGGCCTTGGCCACCCCGCGACTAAAGCGGACCGGGTGCGGGTCGGCGGGCAACCTTCAAGCCGACGGCCACCGACGGGGGAACAAGGACACCGCGGCGACGCGGTACGCCGCCCCATGAGCGAGGACGACGACTGGTTCGAACGCGCGCTGCGCGAGATCGAGGGCGAGAGCGGCGCGGCCGACGACGGGACCGATTCGAGCGAAAGCGAGGGAGACACCGTCGACACCGCCAACACCGACGGCTCGACCGAGAGCGACGGCCCCGACCGCGATGAGTCCACGGAGGACGCCGTCGACGACGGCCCCTCGAACTCCCCCGACGAGACGGCGGGTGCGGAGGGATTCGCCGGCTCCGAGGAACCCGGGGAAGCGTTCGGCAAGACCGGGGAGTCGGCAGGAGACCAGGAGGGAGCGTTCGGCGGCTCCGGAGGCTCCCCCGCCGGCGGGGGCGACGAGTTCGGGTTCGCGGACTTCGGCGGCGACGACGGTTCGGACGTTGGCGGAACCACACCCGAAACCGGGGGTGGAGGCGACGAGTTCGGGTTCGCGGAGTTCGGTAACGGCGAAGACGGCGGAGGCGCGGGCGGCGCGGGCGGCGGCTTCGGTGGAGGGACCGACTTCAACGAGGAGGAGTTCGAGTCGGACATCGAGCGCATCGACATCGGCATCGAGGGGCTCGACGACATGATCCTGGGCGGTGTCCCGCGACGCTCGCTCATCGCCTCCATCGGATCGGCGGGGACCGGCAAGACGACGTTCGCGCTCCAGTTCCTTCACGAGGCGCTCCGGAACGGTGACAAGGCGGTCTACATCACGCTGGAGGAGAGCCGGGAGGCGATCCTCTCGACCGCCGAGGAGAAGGGCTGGCCCTTCCGCGAGTACGAGGACGAGGGGCTGCTCGCGGTCGTGGCGCTCGACCCCATCGAGATGGCGAACTCGCTGGCGTCGATCCGCAACGACCTCTCCCGGCTCATCTCCGAGTTCGGCGCCGAGCGGCTGGTCCTCGACTCCGTCTCGCTGCTGGAGATGATGTACGACCACCCGGCGAGGCGCCGATCGGAGGTGTTCGACTTCACGCGGTCGCTGAAGGACGCGGGCGTGACGACGATGCTCACCTCCGAGGCCAGCGAGGAGAACGCCTACGCCTCCAGACACGGGATCGTCGAGTACCTCACCGACGCCGTATTCGTCCTCCAGTACGTCCGCCCCTCGGACTTCCGGGAGACTCGGCTCGCGGTCGAGATCCAGAAGATCCGCGACGCCAACCACTCCCGTGAGACGAAGCCCTACGAGATCACGGACAACGGCATCTCCGTCTACCAGCAGGCGAACATTTTCTGAACGGCACGCGGCACTCCCGACTGGCGGCAGGCTCGCCGCATGATGCCCTTTTTTGACGCTACCGACCGATCATCGACCATGAACAAACGGATCCTCGTTCCGGTCGATGGATCGGACAAGTCCGCGGCCGCGCTGTCGTTCGCGGCCGAGGAGTGGCCCGACGCGGAGCTGACGCTGCTCCACGTGATCAACCCGGCTGAGGCCGCCTCGACCGTCGAGGGGACGTTCCCCGGCGCGGTCGAGCAGTGGTACGAGACCGCCCGCGAGCGCGGCGAGAGGATCGTCGCGAACGCGGCGGAGAGCGTCGACCGCGAGGTCGAGACCCGCGTGGAGGTCGGCCGCCCCGCCCACACGATCGTCGAGGTCGCCGACGACATCGACGCCCACGGCATCGTCATCGGGAGCCACGGCCGCAAGGGCGTCTCGCGCGTCCTGCTCGGCAGCGTCGCCGAGTCCGTGATGCGCAACGCCGACCGGCCCGTGACGGTCGTCCGATAACGACCTTTTTCTGCGTCGGGTTCGCGCGCCGCGGGCGGCGCGCTCACCCATCCTTGAAAAATGTCGATCAAAAATGGGCCGCGGGCGGCGCTGCGGGCGCTGCGCGCCCTCGCGCCGCCGCGGTTCCACACCCTCGACAGAAACAGCACCGCACCACAACCTCGACAGAACAGCACCGCACCACAACCGCATCAGCACCGCGACCGCCTCAGCACCGCGACCGCCTCAGCACCACTACCGCCTCAGCGCCGCACCGCACAGGAACAGCACCGCACCGCTAGCGCACCGCGACGTGTTCCGTTTGTGAGAGTGGTTCAGTCAGTGGCTGCCGGCGTCGGGGTCGCGGTTACGTCGGCGTTTCCGGCTTCCGGAACCGCATCCGGGAGCGCGCGAAGGTAGTCGTCCAGGTCCAGCGCGAACTGCTCGTCGGTGGCCGGGTCGACCCACCGGAGGTCGAACGCGGCGCCGTGTTCGGCGCCGCCGTCACGGACGACGTGCGTCCACGCGTCGCGCGGTTCGTGGACCGTCGCATGGAAGAAGTGGCGCACGTACCGCTTCGGCGGATCGCGCCGCCGCGTCCAGACGTCGCTTGCGAGGTGCGAGACGTCCGCGAGCGTTGCCAGTCCCGTCTCCTCGCGAACCTCGCGGAACAGCGCCTCTCGCGGCCGCTCGCCCGACTCCAGCGTCCCCTTCGGGATCTGGAGACCGTCGTGGCCCGGTCCCTCGAACACCAGCACCTCCCCGGTCGAACGCGTGACGTACGCACACGCCTTCCCGACGTACGTCGGAGTAGATTGGTTCATGTTCACATGAAACAGGATCGGGCGCATAAATCCCCTCTGCGGTAGCGTATAAGGAACCCAAAGGATCGGGTCGGCTGAGACCGTCACACGAATGCCCGTACTTCCCTCTCCGTGGTTGCGAAGCGATCGCGGTGCTGCTGTGGTGCTGATGCGGTGCTGATGCGGTCGCGGTGCTGATGCGGTTGTGGTGCGGTGCTGTTCTGTCGAGGTTGTGGTGCGGTGCTGTTCTGTCGAGGTTGTGGTACGGTGCTGTTCTGTCGAGGTTGTGGTGCGGTGCTGTTCTGTCGAGGTTGTGGTGCGGTGCTGTTCTGTCGAGGGTGTGGTACCGCGGCGGCGCGAGGGCGCGTAGCGCCCGCAGCGCCGACCGCGGCCCCTTTTTGATCGACATTTTTCAAGGGAGCGGTCGCGGCGGCGCCTGCGCCGCCGCGACCCGACCGCAGAAAAAGGTCGAGGGTCAGTTGTGCCGCGTCACGCACTTCGGGAGGCCGGTCAACTCGACGGGTTCGGAGTTGTCGGGGGAGTAAACGACCATCTGGCCCTTCTCCATGTACGGGACCTTGCCGGCGAGGTTCGAGGGGATGTTGACGCTGGAGATGGCGTCCTCGTCGCCGAGGTTCAAGACGATCTTCGTGTTGATCTGCTTGAAGACGGGCTCGGCCACGTCCTGGGGATCCTGCGTGATCAGGAACAGGCCGAGTCGCTCCTTGCGGCCCTGCTTGGCCGCCTCGGTGAACTTCTCGATCACCTTTCGCGACTGGACGTTGTCGCCCTCCGCGAGGAAGTTGTGGGCCTCGTCCATCCCGACCAGCAGGGGCGTCTCCTTGATCCGGTCGCTGTCGGGATCGTTCGAGAGCTTGTCGTCGATGAGGAACGCGGACACCGCGAGGACGTACATCTCCTTCTGTCGGGACGTGGGCAGGTGGTACGTGGGAATCACCGTCAGTCCGCCGGGACGGACGAGGGTGTGGTCGAGCTCGGTGATGGGCTTGGCGTCGCCGTCGAAGACGCCGCCGGGTATCGATCGAACCCGCCGCATGACCGCCTCAAACGTCTTTTCGTGGACACGCCCGTTCTCGTCGAGCTCTTCCTTCAGTGCAGGATCGTCCAGATAGCTCAGGAACTGCTGATACGTTCCGGAGTTTCCGTGTTGGCGGAAGAACCGTCTCAGGAGGGTGTTGAGCGCGGAATATTGATTGTCATTGAGGCTGGCTCCAGCAATTAGCCAAGGCATATCGTACTCGTTTACGATCGAGAACGGGATTGTGAACGGCACCTGCTCGGCGCGGTGGCCCTCGCCGGGGTAGGTGGCGTTCCGGGAGGTGGGGATCAGCGCGACGGTGTCGTCGTGCCCGCCGTGAGCGACGCCCTCGCGCTCCAGCCGGCGCGCGAACTCGTCGTCGAGGTCCGGGTTGTCGTCGTGCATCTGCGCGTACTCGTCCTGCGGGTCGAACTGCACGACCGCCATCCGCGCCTCCCGGCCGTCGTCCATCGGGTAGGTCCGCTCCGCGTCGAGGTACTGCCGGAGGACGTTCTTCGAGCCGTGGGTCTTGCCGGACCCCGTCCCGCCCGCGACGAGGGTGTGTCTGAACACGAGGGGGTCGCCGTCCGCGTAATCGTCCTTCACGCGGTAGTCGACGGTCGGGGGGCTCGCCGCGGTCCGGATCTTCTCGCCGCCGACGGAGAGATGTCCGAGGAAGACGCCCTCCTCGGGGATCTTCAGCCCGGTCTTGATCTCGGCGGCGTCGGCGGCCTCCTGCACGAGTGCGCCGGGCTTCGGGACGCGGTCGGTCATCCGGCGCGAGAGGTCCTCGCCCGACCCGGAGACGACCGCGACCGGCTCCAGTTCGGCGACGAACTTGTAGTCGCGCTCGGAGAACTCCTCGCGGCGCATCTGCCGGCGCGCGTGGATCTCGGTGGCGTCGTCCGACTGGAACTCCTGTGCGTACTCCAGCCCCGTGATCCGACAGAAGAGGCGCTCGCCGTCCGGGTAGGGGACGAGCAGGTACTTCCCGAGGCGCACGGACTCGCGGTTCCCCGCGGTGACGAACGCGCGGAGAACGGTCTCCTCGGCGTCCTCCGCGACGCGGAGTCCCTGCGAGACGGAGACCACGCCCAACCCGGCGTCCTCGCCCGCCGGCTCGGCGTCGTAGCGCTCGAAGCCGTCGTCCGCGGTCGCGCCCGCGTCCGCGGCGGCCGGATCCGCCCCGTCCGCGTCCGTTCCGGTGTCGGCGTCGTCCCCGGTGCCGTCTCCGGATCCGGTCACCGCGTTGGCGCCGTCCGTGTCGGCGCCGTCGTCCCCGTCGCCGGAGAACTCCTCGAAATCCTCTAAGGTCATGCACGTCACACGACCGCCCACGGGCAAATCGCTTTCCCCGTGGGCGGCCGCAACCGACGCCTTTTGCTCCCGCGGCGCGTATCCCGAGCTATGCTACTCGTTCGCGGTCGCGGCGGCGGCACCGAACTGACCGGGACGGTGTTCGAGCGCGGCGAGGAGCCGCCGACGTACGCCGGCGCGCCGGACGAGGACGCCCCCTACGTCTGGGTCTGCGACTCCTTCTACGAGGTGGAAAGCGGCGGCTCCCCGCTGCTCGTCGACGGCGAGCAGATCCGGGTCGCGTTCGAGGAGCCGTCGCCGCGCGGGTTCGACACCCGGGAGGCGGCGCTGTCGGCGGCGAAGGAACACGTCCGCACGCAGTTCGCGCGCATCGGCGTCGACTCGGCGGACGTGGCGATCGAGGTCGAGCGAGCGGACGAGGCCTGAGGCCGTCCGTTTCGCGGCCGCTCACTCGGCGAGGCGGTCGGCTTCCAGCTCCGCCTGCTCGCTCGCGTGCGCGATCGCGGCGGCGTCGTCGCCCGTGTCGGGAACGGCCTCCTCGTACGCCTCGGCGAACGCGACCGCGACGTGATAGGCGTTCCCGCGTCCGTGGACCCGCGCGATCGGCTCGGCGCCGACGAAGTTCTCCGCGTCCCCCCGGACCAGCCCGACGACCCACTCGCGGCGGTCGGCGTGGGGGAGGTCCGGCTCGTCCGGGCGGATGTGGACCGCGCGCTCGCGGTCGGCGCGTTCGAACAGCGCCGGCTCCCGCGGGCTGTACTTCGACACGATGTGGTCAGGCGACTCGACCTCGGTCCAGGGACCCGGAAGCGGTCGGTCCCGGGCCTCCGATTCGTCGCTCGTCATGGACGCCGTATGGGTCGCCCGTCGCGTAAGCGTGATGGCTACGGCGGCGCTCCTGCCGGGCGCTCCCGACGGGAGTCTTCCCGGGCGTTCCGGCGGCGGTACTCCGATCGGCGCCGGTCGCCCGAGGCCCGACCGGCGCGCGCGCCGACCGGACGGTCACCGACTCGGGCCGCTGAGGCCGACCGCCGGAACTCGGATGGTGGAACCGCGTTTAATCGGGCTTAAATGGGCTTTAGACGGGCTCAAACTATCGAAACCCGACTTCGGCGCTTCCCCCCTTCAAGTTGCTCCCGGACCGAGCGGGAAGTGCGATGAACGCGAAAAAGCTCACAGTCGTCGCGGTGGTCGCGATGGTCGCCCTCGCCGGTCTCGGCGCGGCGGCCGGCGCCGCGACGCCCGCGGACGCATCGAACGCGAACGATAGTGCGAACGAGAGCGCCGGCGACGCGCCGGGCAGCTCCGGCGCGGCCGACGACGCTGGCGCTGCTGACGACGCGACCGACGAGGAGAACGACGCCGACGCGAACGAGAGCGCGAACGGGACCGACCGCGGCCCGAACGCCTCCGAGCGCCCCGGGAACGCGGGCCCGCCGAGCGACATGCCCGAGCAGGTCCCGGACCACGTGAGCCAGATCCACGACACGATCAACGCGTTCCTCGACGGTGAGGTCGACGATCTCGGCGCGGCGCTGAGCGACGTGACCCCGTCGGACGAGGAGGCTAACGAGGAAGACGCCGACGACGCGGACGAGGAAGACGCCGACGACGCGGACGACGCTGACGAGGAGGCTGAAGAAGCTGACGACGACAGCGACGAGTCGGACGACGAGGAGACCGAGGACGAAGAGACCGAGGACGAGGAGACTGAGGACGCTGACGACGACGAGACGGACGGCGACGCGTAAGCCCGCGTCGGCCGACAGCCATTTGTTTTCAATCATCCATATCCAGACATGAACCGTAACACACCCACACTCGACAGGCGGAGCTACCTGCGCGCGACCGGCGCCGCGGCGCTCGGCACGACCGCTCTCGCGGGCTGTATCGGCACCGCGACCGGGACGCTCGCGACGCGCGTCACCGACCAGCCAGGCGACATCGGCGACTTCGAGTCGCTGGTCGTCACAGTCGAGGGCATCTGGCTCGGTCCGCAGGGGGCCGACGCCGGAGACGACGACAGCGACGGCGAGACGGACGAGGAGTCGACCGCCGAGGACGATTCCGACGGCGAGTCGACGGCCACCGCGACGGAGGACGGCGAGGGGACCGCAGACGACGAAGACGACGACTCCTCCGGCCGCGAGTACCACGAGTTCGACGAGCCGCAGGAGGCGGACCTCGTCCAGCTCCAGAACGGCGAGACGCAGCTCGTCGGCGAGCACGAACTGGAGGTCGCGGAGTACGCGTTCCTCCAGC
>NZ_LKIR01000121.1:244436-244860 GCF_001462205.1 Haloparvum sedimenti | reverse complement strand
CGCCGTCGCCGCTCCGCGGGAGCCGCGGCGGCGGACCCGCCGACGTACGGTGCGCGGGTCGCACGCGAGTCGCACGCGAACCGCGACCGCGCCACCGGACAGGGAATGCACGCGGCGTCCCCTCACGAACGACGGACGCCACGTCACCGGTGTCCGGCCGCGAACGGGGACGCCCCGATACCTTTTCACGCCACGTCGGTTATCGGGAGGCATGACGCTCGACCGATACGCCGACGCCGTCGACGATCTCGACCCCGCCGAGGGGGCAGTCGAGACGGCCGAACTGTTCGTCTCCGACGACGTGCTGGTGAAGCTGTTCGCTCTCGGCCCGGGCGCCGAACTCGATCCCCACGAGCACGCCGACTCGACCAACGTCTTCCACGTGCTGGAGGGCGAACCGACTGTGATTCAGGGGGACCGCGAG
>NZ_LKIR01000121.1:230958-244162 GCF_001462205.1 Haloparvum sedimenti | reverse complement strand
CGCCCGCGTCGAGAGCCTCCGCGGCGGGCTGGAAGCCTACGAGCGCGAGTACGGGCTCGAAACCCCCGACACGGACCCGACCGTGGAGCCGGACGAAGGGCCGGAAGCGCCCTTCTGAGCCCGACTTTTTGACTCGCGCGCGACGGGCCGTGGCGCCATTTATGTCGCCCTCGGCCGAATTATCCCCCATGACCGTCGTTGCGCTCCTGAGCGTCGCACCGGTGATCGAGGACAGCATGTCCGGCGAGGTGGCCAAGGCGGTGGCCGCGCTCGACGACTACGACGTGGCCTACGAGACGAACCCGATGGGGACCGTCATCGAGGCCGACGACATCGACACCCTGCTCGCCGCGGTCGGCGCGGCTCACAAGGCCGTCGACGGCGACCGCGTCTCCACGTTCCTGAAGATCGACGACAAGCGGACGGTCGACGCCTCAGCAGACGAGAAGGTCGCCGCGGTCGAGGAGCACCTCGGCCGCGAGGCGCGGCGCGACCGGTAGGGTGATCAGGCCGACGCCGGGGTGGAGCCGTCCCCGCGCGTCGCACGTAGCACTCTGGTCAGCACGCTCAACAGCGGCAGCTCGACGAGCGGGCCGACGACCAGCGCGAGCGCGATGAGCGGCCGGTTCGGGAAGGCGGCGACGGCGACCGCCAGCGCGGTGGGGGAGTTGCGCGCGAGCGTCGTGCAGGCGAAACAGACCCGGTCCTCGTAGTCGAACCCCGACACGTGGCTCACCAGCGTCCCGGCGAGGAAGTTGATCGCGAAAAAGGCCAGCAGGGGAGCGCCGATCAGGACGGGGACCAGCGGCCGCTCCAGAAGGAGCGCGCCCTGCGAGGCGAACATCGCCCCGACCGCGACCGCGAGCAGGACCACCTGTGCGGGGCCGGTTCGGTCGGCGGCGCGCGCGATCCACTCCCGGCCGCGGAGTCGAGCGGCCGCGTACCGCGCGACCGCCGCGCCGACGAGTGGCCCGACGAGGACGAACAGCACCGCCTCCACCAGCGCCGCGACCGGGAGGTCGACCGCGGCGCCGGCGAAGACGTAGAGGTAGACGGGCAACAGCGCCACCTGCAGGAAGAGGTTGTAGGGGAGAAGCGAGGTCGCGAGCGGGACGTTTCCGTCCGCCAGATCGGTGAACGCGAGGTACCAGTCGGTACACGGCGTCACCAGCAGCATCAGCAGGCCGACCCGGAGGTCCGGGTGGTCGCGGAGGAACAGCGTCGCGAGCCCGGCGGCGAGCAGAGGCGTCCACAGGAAGTTGAACCCCAGACTCGTCGCCACGAACCGGCGGTTCGCCAGCGCGCCGCGGACCTCCCTGAGGGGGACGCCGAGGAAGGTCAGAAAGAGGACGCCGAGCAGCGCGGGGAGGACCGCGCGGTCCGCCACGGCCGCGAGGCCGGCGCGCTGCCCGAGCGCGATCCCGACCCCCATCGCGAGGATCAGGAGGCCGGTCTGGAAGCGCTCGACGGGGTGCACGGTCGGGATCGGTGCGGGACGCACAAGGTCGGTTCGGTCGGTTCGAGTCCCGACCGACCGCACCGACGACTGACAAACCCCTTACGCGAGGAGGACCCAGACGGGGTATGGAGAGCATCAACCGGACCGCGATCGAGCTGGTCGACGAGGCCCTCGACTTCGCGGGCGAGCTCAACGTGACGCCGTACGACCTCGACTCCGAGGCGACGGCCATCGACTTCGGCGTGGAGGCCGACGGCGGCATCGAGGCCGGCGTCCTGCTGACCGAGATACAGACCGCCGGGCTGGCGAACGTGACGACCGCGGTGGACGAGGTCGCGGGCGCGCCCCGCCCCTACGTCGAGGTGACCACCGACCACCCCGCGATCGCGCTCCTCTGCTCGCAGAAGGCCGGCTGGGAGCTGGAGTTCCCGGACTACTCCGGGCTCGGCTCCGGCCCCGCCCGCGCACTCGTGGGGCGGGAGACGGAGTTCGAGCGCGTCGGCTACTACGACGAGTCGGAGTTCGCCACGCTCGCGGTCGAGTCGACGCGGCTCCCGACCGACGAGGTCGCCGAGCACGTCGCCGACCTGGCGGGCGTCGAGCCCTCCGGCGTCTTCCTGCCGACGTACGCCACCGGCTCCACCGTCGGCTCCGTGACCGCCGCCGCCCGCGCCCCCGAACTCGCGGTGTGGCGCCTGCTCGAACTCGGCTACGAGCCGACGGACGTGCTCACCGCCTCCGGCCGCGCGCCCGTGGCGCCGGTCACCTACGACGAGGACGAGGCGATGGGCCGCACCAACGACGCGGTCGCGTACGGCGGCGAGGTGTACCTGCAGGTCGCCCGCGACGACGACCGCTTCGGCGAGGTCGTCTCCACGGCCGGCGAGGAGTACGGCCGCCCGTTCGCGGAGATCTTCGCGGACGCCGACTACGACTTCCACGAGATCCCCGAGACCGTCTTTGCGCCCGCGAAGGTCACCGTCGATGTGGTGAACGGCCCGACGTACGTCCGCGGCGAGACCGACGAGGAACTGCTCGCCGAGTCGTTCGGCCAGGCCTGATCCGGCGATGGTCGACGCCCGGTTCAAGCTGCTGCCCGCGCCGCCCGCGGACCTCGACGCCGTCCGGGATGCCCAGCGCGCTGTCCCGCTCGTCCCCGGCGACGAGGACGACTGCTGTGCCCGCCTGCAGCAGCGGTGCGGCTACGAGACCCGCGACGTGGCGCGGACGTGGCTCACGTTCCTTCGCGCGCTCGAACTCGCCGTCGAAACGGACGCCGGCTTCAAGCGCCTGCCCGCCGAGCCCGACCCGGACCACCTCCGGGACGCGTTTCTGCGCCGGGTAAGCCTGGCGCCGGAGGCGCTGCGGGCGCTCGTCGACGCCGCCGACGCCGGCGAAGCGCCGCTCGATGCCGGCGCCGTCTTCGAGCGCGTGCGGGACGCGGTCCCCACCTACGAGGAGTACAAGAACCCCGCCGAGTGGACGGACATCTGGCGCGACCGGACGGCGGACCTGCTGGGGTGGCTCGCGCTGCTGGATCTCGTCGAGCGCGTGGACGGTGTGGACGACGGTGCGGGTGACGGGGCGGCCGATCCGGGTGACGAATCCGACCGTGACCTGGCATACCGACCGACGGAGCGCGGTCGGGCGGCGCTCGCGGCGGTCGGCTCGTAGGGGGCTCGCCGACCCGCGACCGTCCGCCCGCGGTCGCCGCCGGGAACCGCCCGATAGCGGCCGTGGCAAGGCTTTTGCCACGCCGCGGGGAGGTATCGGTCATGGGACGATTCGAGGGGCGCGGGCCCCCGGAGACGGTCGAATACGAGCCCACGAGTGTCAAGGACCTCCTCGTGGAGATGAAAGACACCGCGGAGCTGCTCATCGACCTCTCCTACTCGGCGGTTCTCCACCAGAGCCCGAACGTCGCACACGAGGTACTGAAGCTGGAGAACAAGATGGACGTGCTCCAGTTGCGCGCCCGGATGAGCCTGATGATGGCGGCGCGCAGCCCGGACGACGCGGAGGCGCTCGCGCCGGTCCTCGGGGTCGTCGCCGGCGCCGACAAGGTCTCCGACGCCGCGGGCGACATCGCGAAGATCGTCATCGAGGAGATCGGGCTCCCGGAGGCGATGCGCGGCGCGCTCTCGGAGGCCGTCGAGATGCTCGTCCGCGCGACCGTCACCGAGGACTCTCCGTACGCCGGCCGGACCCTGCAGGACATCGACCTGGAGTCGGAGACGGGCGTCCGCGTGATCGCCATCCGGCGCGCCGACGACTGGATCCTCAATCCCGGCCCGAAGACGCGGCTGCACGCCGACGACGTGACGATCCTTCGCGGACCGGAGGAGGCGATAGACGGCGTCTACAAGCACACAACCGGCGATCCGCACGAGCCGGCCGAGCCCGCCGAGCCGGACGTGGAGAACCTCGAGCGCGCGGTCGACTCCGTGGTGCTGATGAAGAACCTCTCGGAGCTCGCGGTCGATCTGGCGTACGGCTCCGTCCTGTTCGACAACGAGGAGCTGGCCGATGAGGTGACGAACCTGGAGGTGGAGGTGGACGCGCTCCAGTCGCGGTTCGAAGCGTGGACCCTCCGCGCGGCCAAGGAGGCCGACGACCCGGTCTCGCTGCGGGGGCTGATCCACCTCGGCGTCGCCACCGAGACCATCTCCGACGCCGCCCTGGAGATCACGGAGGGCGTGCTGCGGGACCTCGACGTTCACCCGGTCGTCGAGCTCGCGGTCAAGGAGTCCGACGAGATCCTCACGCGCGTCACCGTCCGCGAAGGAAGCAAGCTGGCGGGCACAGAGGTCGTCGCCGGCGTCCCGGCGACGGACGTCTCCCAGAGCGTGCTCGCGATCCGGCGCCCGGACGAGGGGTGGCTCGTCGGCCCCGACCTGGACACGACGCTGCGCGCCGGCGACGTGGTCATCTCGAAGGGAACCCGGACCTCCGCGGCCGAGTTCTCCGACCTGTCGGCCTGAGCGCTCCGCGCCGAGCTACCCCGGGGACGGGAACGTGACGGCCACGTCGTTCCCCCCGACATCTGTTCGCCCGAACTCGACCCGACCCTCGGAGTTCTCGACGAGCCACCGGACCAGCCAGAGGCCGAGCCCCGAGCTATGGTTGAGCTGGTCGATCTCCCGTTCGCCCGTCAGTATCTCCCGCTCGTAGGTCGGAATCGCCGTGCAGTCGTCCCGTACGTGGATCTCGGCTCGGTCCCCGTTTCTGTGGAGCGTGACGCCGATCTCCGGGACCCGCCCCTCGGAGTGCTGGACCGCGTTTTCGATCAGCTCTCGGACCACTTGGTCGACGCCCTCGTCCGCGACCGCGGTCACGTCTCGATCGATGTCGGCGTCGATGCGGAGCGACTCGTACTCGTCGGCGACCGCTCGAAGCTCGCTCTCGACGACCGCGGAGAGATCCCGCGGCGCCGGCTCCGGTTCGGTCGAGACCGCGTCGACGATCGCCTGCTGTTTCTCCACCCTGTTGCACAGCCGCTCCGTGATCCGGGAGACGCGGTCGAGAATCTCGTCGTCACGCTGGCGGTCTTCGCCGTCCTCGTTGCGGTCTTCGCCGTCCTCGTTGCGGTCCTCGCCGTCCTCGTTGCGGTCTCCGTCCTCGCGGTTCCGGACCACGTCGATCCACCCCGCGACGGCGTTCAGGTCGTTCCGCATCGCGTGTCGGACGTGGTGGTTGACGATCTCGAGCTGCCGCTCGCGCTTCTTCTCCTCCGTGATCTCCTGTGACGCGCCGAGCACGCCGACGACGTCCCCGGCCTCCTCCCACGGGACCTTCGAGGTGCGGAACCACCGGTCGCTCGTGGGGTAGTACTCCTCCTTTTCGAGGATCGGCTCGCCGGTTCGGATGACGGCAAGGTCGTCCTCGTACGGCTCCCGAGCCTCCTCGACCGGCACGACGCCGTCGATGTCCCGTTTGCCCAGATAGTCGTCGCTCAGCCGGTGGATGCGGCGACTGACGGCGGCCTCGCTTATCATGACGTTGCGGGCCGACGCGTCCTTGACGAACAGGTGCTGCGGGATCTTCGTGAAGAACTGGTCCAGAATGCTCGCCTTCCGGTCGTTCAGCGCTCGCCTGTCCGACGGCCAGTCCCCGGCCAGGTGCGGGGACCGACGCTCCGAGACCACCTTCTCGATGCTCTCACGGACCGCCGCCGTCGTGTCGTCCTCGCCGGCCGCGGGAACCAGATCCGCGAACGGCTCCTGGACCGCCTCGACCGGGACGCGGCCGTCTTCGGCCTCCACCACGACGATGTGCGGCGTTCGGTCGGCGTCGACCTCCGCCCGCTCGCGCAGGTCGACGGCCGTTCCGCCCGGCACCCGAAACCCGGAGACGGCGCAGTCCACCGCGGCGTCGTACCGAGAGACGGCGTCCGCGAGTGAGGACGCGAGCCGGACGTTCGCGTCCGGGAGCGACCGCTCGAGCGCTCGAGCGTCGAGGACCCCTTCCCGGTCCGGTGGTAGCAAAAGGACCTCGAGCGGGCCGCCTCCCGGTGGGACCGACATGGAACACGCTATGTCGCTGAGATGTAAATAGGCTACTACGTTTTCGAAGGCTGACAGGTGTCGGAACGGCGGCGAACGGCGAGCGTCGGGAGCGTCCCCCTTCGCGGGGGGCCCACACGCTTCGGTCGTCAGTGGTCGTGGTCGTGCTCGCTGCCGTGTCCCTCGTCGTCGTGGGAGTGTCCGCCGTCGGAGGCGGCGCCGGTCAGCTCGGCGCCCTCGCCCTCGATCATGTCCATGTTCTTGAGGTTGTCCCGTTCCTCGAAGTCGCGGACGGCCGCCATCACGTCCTCCTGGGTGATCGTCATGCGGTCCTCCGTGAGCGCGCCGAGGACGGCCTCGCGCAGCACCATCCGGAGGTCGGAGCCGGTGAGCCCCTCGGTCACGTCCGCGACCTCCTCCGGTGCGAAGTCCGCGATGTCCATCTCGCGGGTGACCACGCGGAGGATGTCCGCGCGCATGCCCTGATCCGGCTTGGGGAAGTTGACGATCTCGTCGAAGCGGCGCCACGCGGCCGCGTCGAGCTGGTCGGGGTGATTGGTCGCGCCGATCAGGAGCACCTCGTCGCGGACGAGGGAGATGTCGTCGATCGACTTCAGCAGGGTGTTGACCGCGCGCTTCAACGCGGCGTGTTCGTCGGAGCGGCGCGTCTTCGCGACGGAGTCGAACTCGTCGATGAAGAGGATACACGGCGAGAGCCGCTTGGCCACCTCGAAGGTCTTCTCGACGTTCTTGGCGGTCTCGCCGAGGTACTGGCTGGTGATCATCGAGAGCTTCACCTCGACGAACGGGAGCCCGAGCTCGTGGGCGAGCGCGCGCGAGACGGTGGTCTTGCCGGTCCCCGGCGGACCGACGAACAGCAGCTTGCCGATCTCGCGGAGGCCGATGCTCGCGAGGTACTCGCGGTGCTCGATCGCCTTGACGATCTTCTGGATCTCGCCCTCCTGATCGCCCGTGAGCACGAGGTCGTCGAGGGTGGTCTCGATCTCCTCGGGGGCGCGGACGTTGACGAGGTCGAGCATCTCCGCGTCCTCGTCCTCGTCGAAGTACTCGTCGAGCAGCGCGTCGATCCAGACGCGGTCGGCCTGAATGGGTCGGATGTTGCCGCGGGCGTCCTCGCGGGAGACGGGCGGCGTCAGGTCCGGGTGGTCGGCGAGCGCGGCCGCCAGCGTCGGGTTGCTGGCGATCCGCTCCTCGCCGGCGCGGTCGGCGTACCACTCCAGCGCCATCTCGGGTTGGGTCAGCGAGATCTCGCCGGAGAACTCCGTGCGCTGGGTAAACAGCTGGTCGGAGACGGCCTCCCACGGCCGCTCGACGCCGGTCGCGGTGCGGGTGCTCTCGCTGGTCGCCGTCAGCGGCCGCTCGACGCCGCCGGGTCGCTCGTCGTCCGCGCCGTCGCTCCAGAACACCTGGCGGAAGCGCGGGGGCAGATCGTTCTCGTCGAGGTCGCGGTTCTCCGTGTAGAAGTGCGTCGTCAAGACGAACTCGACCACGTCGAGGGCCGGGTCACTCATCCGGAAAGAGTAGGTCCGGTGGCCGCTTAAGGGCGTCGAACCGGGGTGCACCCCGACAGGCTGCCGCACGCGCGACCGACGCGTGCAGGCGCCGTCCCTTCGGCGGTGAATAAACGACAAACCCTGAGAGGATTTCCGAGGGTTCCACGCGGGTTTAAGACCGTGACGAACGTCGTCGGATCCATGAGCGACGAGACCACACCGGTCATCGCGGCAGCGCGGCGAACCCCGCAGGGGAAGGAGGGCGGCGTCTACGCGGACGTGCGCGGCGAGGACCTCTCGGTCGCGGTCATCGACACGATCCTCGAAGAGGCCGGCCTGAACGGCGACCACGTCGACGACCTCATGTGGGGCGTCGCCCAGCAACGCACCGAGCAGGACAACAACGTCGCGCGGGTCATCGCCCTCCTGTCCGACCGACTGGGCGAGAACGTGCCCGCCGCCTCGATCAACCGCTGGTGCGCCTCCTCGATGCAGGCGATCATCTCCGCGGCGGACGCGGTCGCCGCGGGGAACCGCGACTGCATCGTCGCGGGCGGCGTCGAGAACATGTCCCGCGTGCCGATGGACGGCGACTCCTACCAGCACCTCCATCCGGACCTGCAGGACCGGTACAACGTCTTCCAACTCCAGATGGGGATGACCGCCGAGAAGGTCGCCGAGGAGTACGACGTGAGCCGCGAGGCGCAGGACGAGTACGCCGCTCGGAGCCACCAGCGCGCGGCCGCGGCCACCGAGGAGGGGCGGTTCGACGACGAGATCGTCCCGGTCGAGACCGAGGCGGGGACCGTCACCGAGGACGAGGGGATCCGCCCGGACACGGACGCGGAGACGCTCGCGTCGCTCCCGGCGGCGTTCACCGGCGACGGCACGGTCACCGCGGGCAACTCCTCGCAGATCTCCGACGGCGCGGCGGGGACGCTCGTGACGAGCAAGGCGTTCGCCGAGGACCACGGCCTCGACGTGCTCGCCGAGATCGGCACCAACAACGTCGCCGGCGTCGACCCCACCGTGATGGGGATCGGCCCGGTGCCGGCCACCCGCGGCCTGCTGGACCGCGCGGGCACCTCGATCGATGACTACGACCTCGTCGAACTGAACGAGGCGTTCGCCTCCCAGTGCGAGTACGCCCGCCGCGAACTCGGGGTCGACGAGGAGATCTACAACGTCAACGGCGGCGCCATCGCCATCGGGCACCCGCTGGGCGCCTCCGGCGCGCGCCTCCCGGTCACGCTCCTCCACGAGATGGAGAAGCGCGACGCGGAGCGCGGTCTCGCCACGCTGTGTGTCGGCTTCGGGCAGGGCGCGGCGATCGAGTTCCTGCGGTAGATCACGCGAGCACGGTTCAGCGTGGACGGCGGGCCGCGGTCGCCGCCACGGTTCCTTTTATGTCGGTCGTCGTCCCAGCGTGGGTATGGTCGACACGCTCGGCGTACACGGTTCGGTCGACGCGGTGTTCCCGCCCGCGGCGCTGTGTGAGTACCTCGCGGACGCGGCGGCCGCCGACGGTCTCGACGTGACGGTCGGGGTCGTCTCCGACTCGAAGGAGGGCGCGTACGGCGGCGGCTCCATCGACGCGACGGGCGAGAACGGCGACGAGACGGGGGACGGTTCCGACGACGCTCCGCCGTCGGTCCCGCTCGCCGACTGCGACGCGCTGGTGACGTTCGCGTACGACGCGGCGTTCCTCGAGGCGGACCTGGAATGGGTCCACTCGGTGCAGTCGGGGGTCGACCGGTTCCCCTTCGACCGCTTCGAGCGAGAAGGGGTCGCGCTCACGAACTCCAACGGTATCCACGGCGACTCGATAGGGGACACGGTGGCGGGCTACATGCTCGCGTTCGCGCGCCGGCTCCACGTCTACCGCGACCGGCAGGGCGACCGCGAGTGGTCGTGGCCCGCCCACGACGAGCCCTTCTCGCTCCGCGGTGAGCGGATCTGCGTCGTCGGGCTCGGGGGGCTCGGCCGCGGTATCGCCGCCCGCGCGGACGCGCTCGGAATGGACGTGGTCGGCGTCAAGCGCACGCCGACGCCCGTGGAGGGGGTGAACGAGGTGTACCCGAGCGACCGGCTCCACGACGCGGTCAGGGACGCGCGGTTCGTCGCGCTCGCGGTGCCGCTGACGCCCGCGACCGAGGGGCTGATCGGCGCCGACGAGTTCGCGGCGATGCGGTCGGACGCGTACCTGATCAACGTCGCTCGCGGCGGCGTGGTCGATCAGGAGGCGCTGGTCGCGGCGCTGGAACGAGGGGACGGCGCCGGGAAGGGGAACGCCGACGACGCCGGGGATGGTGACGCGGCCGACGCCGGGGCGGGTGACGCGGCCGGCTCCGGTATTCGCGGCGCCGCGCTCGACGTGTTCGCGGAGGAGCCGCTCCCCGAGTCGTCCCCGCTGTGGGACCGCGAGGAGGTGATCGTCACGCCCCACGCCGCGGCCGCGCACCGCGAGTACGGGGAGCGCGTGGGCGCCATCGTCGCCGAGAGCCTCCGACGGCAGGCGCGCGGCGAGGGGTACGCGAACCGGGTGGTGTAGTCGGGCCGTTCGTGACCGCGGCGGCCTCGGTCCGCGGTCGCCGCGACCCCCGACACTAAGAGCCAGCGCGTCCTCGGACCCAGCGTATGCGGGTCACGCTCCTCGGCACGGGCGACACGACCGGGACGCCCACGGTCGGGTGCGACTGCGACACCTGTGTCGCCGCCCGCGAGCGCGGCGTCTCCCGCTCCCGGTTCTCCGTTCACGTCGAGAACGAACGCGCGGGGAAGTCGCTGCTGGTCGACTTCAGTCCGGACTTCCGGGGGCAGTTCCTTGACAACGACGTGCCGCTGCCGGACGCGGGCGTCGTCACCCACATCCACTTCGACCACCTCGACGGGCTGGGGAACGTCTACCGCGTCTTCGACGGGCTCCCGGTCCACGCCCCTGACGAGACCGACCCCGCGACCGACGAGAGCGTCGCGGAGACGATCCGTCGGAAGTACGACTACCTGGAGGACCGCATCGGCGTCCACGCGCGGCCCCCCCTCGAACCGTTCGAAGCGTGCGGGCTCGAGCTCACGTTCGTCCCGGTCGACCACCCGCCGCTGCGCTGTTACGGGCTCGCGATCGAGGACCCCGAGACGGGCGCGAAGCTCTCGCTGTCGGGCGACACGAGCTACGACGTTCCCGACGCGTCCCGCGAGGCGCTCGCGGACCCCGACCTCCTGCTGGCGGACGCCATCGTCCCGGCGTCGCTGTGCGACCACCACCCCCTCGGAGGGCGCCACGAGGGCCCCGACGGCGTCCCCCGGACGTTCGGCACGAAGCACATGACGCGGGAGGGGGCGCTCGCGCTCGGCGAGGACCTGAACGCCGACGAGACGCGGCTCGTCCACCTCGCGCACTTCTACCCGGCCGACGAGGCGTTCGCGGAGCCGCTGGCCGTCGACGGCGAGACGCACGACCTCTGAGGCGTCGGTCGAGAAATCTGCCCGCTTGGTGAGAAAAGCTTGCCTGCTCGTTGCGGTGCTGTGCGGTCGGCGCGCGCCGCGGCGACCCACTTCGGGGTCGCCGCGACCGCGCGAGGGAGGCGGCGGCGCGGCCGCCTGCGGTGCGGTTTCGCGGCCGCGCCGTCGCCGAGGCTGGGGAGGTGCGAGGCTGCGGTGCTGTGCGGGGCGGAGCGGTTGCGGTGGGTGGGACTGAAAGGGGCAGCCGGCTCGACCCGGCCCCGGCGCCTCAAGCACCGCAGCGAGCGGTGCGGAGAGCGAGGAGCGCAGAGCGTGTCGCGGCCGGTCGAGCCGGCTGGGGCTTTCTGGGTGTTGCTGGCCCACACAGCAGGATCTACAGCAGATCCAGATCAGTAGGAGGGAGAGCCGGCTGGAGCTTTCGAGCAGTTCCAGTCCTGATCAGGAGGATCGGCAACAAGCGAGCCAAACACGGTTCCACACCCGTACCCCGCTTATCGCTCGCGAACGTTCCGCCCCTCTGCCGCGCCGAACGACTCGGAGCCGGTCACCGGGTCGCGTTCGTAGACGACGTCACCGCGGCGGACGGTGAGCTCCGGGAAAACGCCGCGCCAGCCCTCGAAGGGCGTCCACCTCGCCTTCGAGTGGAGCGCGCCCGCCTCGATCTCGCGGCTGGTCGCTAGGTCCACGAGGACGAAGTCGGCGTCGCGGCCCGCCTCGATCCGGCCCTTGCGGTCGAGTCCGAAGATCGCGGCCGGGTTCGCGGCGGTCACGTCGCGGACGCGCTCCAGCGGCAGGTCGCCCTGACGAACGGACGCCAGCAGGAGCGGGAGCATCGTCTCGACGCCGGGGACGCCGCTCGGGGCCGCCGCGAGCCCCTGCTCCTTCTCCGCGACCGTGTGGGGCGCGTGGTCGGTCGCGACCACGTCGACGGTGCCGTCACGCAGGCGCTCGAAGACGGCCTGTCGGCGCTCCGTCGAGCGTAGCGGGGGGTTCATGCGGCCGTAGGTACCGAGCCGACCGGCGTCCGCCCGCGAGAGGAAGAGGTGGTGCGGCGTCACCTCGCAGGTGACGGGGGCACCGTCGGCGGCCGCCTCGGCGACGGCGTCGATCCCCTCCGGCGTGGAGGTGTGGGCGACGTGGATCCGGCCGCCCGCCTCGATACCGGTCTCGATCGCGCGCTCGACAGCGACCGCCTCCGCGGTGGCCGTGCGGTAGGCCGACCAGCGGTCGGCGTCCGCCGCGCGACCGATCCCGCCGAGGTCCCCTTCCATCGCCTCGTCGTCGAACAGCGTCGCGTCCTCCGCGTGAACCGTCACGGGCACATCGTGCTCGGCGGCGGCCGCGACCGCCTCCGCAAACAGGTCGGCGTCGATCCCCATCTCGCCGGTCGAGTCCGCGAGGAACACCTCGCCGAGCGCGAGCAGGGGCGCGTCGAACAGCGCGTCGGGGTCCCACTCCGCGGTAACGCCGCCGTTGAGACCGTAATCGACGAGCGCGTTCCCGTCGGCGAGCGCCGCCTTCTCCGCGAAGGCGTCGCCGTCGACGGTCGGCGGCGAGGTGTTCGGCTGGTCGACCACCGTGGTGACGCCGCCCGCGGCCGCCGCCCGCGAGCCGGTGGTCCACGTCTCCTTGTGCGAGCCGCCGGGCTCGCGGAAGTGGACGTGCACGTCGACCGCACCCGGAAGCATCGTCCGCCCGCGCGCGTCGACGACGCGCTCGCCCGCCTCGGGTTCGATCCCCGACTCGACCGCGAGGAACTCGCCGTCGCGGACCCGTACGTCGCGCACGCGCCCGTCCGCCAACTCGGCGCCGGTGATGAGCATACGCGTGGGTCGGTGGGAGCCCTCATAACCGGCGGGGTTCGCGGTCGGGGAGAGGGGCTGACGGAAGCAGCTCCCTCAGTCCTCGCGGCGCTGCCGCATGCTCTGTCTGGTGAACTGCGGCTTCGCGCGGATCCCGCGCCGCTTGCGGAACGAGCGATAGAGCGCGACCGCGAGCGGGGCCGACAGCGCGAGCACCACCAGCGCGAGCCGCCAGGCGTCCGCGAACGAGTAGAGGATGGTCGCCGAGAGCACCCCCACGGCCAGCAGGACGGAGTAGGCGATCCGCATCGCCAGCTTGTCGAGCACCTTCGTCTCGTCCTCCAGCGTCACGTTCACCGAGAGGTCGCCGCGGTTGACCGTGTCGAGGGTGCTGTCGAGCTTCGGGGGGACCGTGAACAGCGCGCGCGTCGTCTCCTGGAGTTGGTCGCCGGCGTCCTCGGCGAG
>NZ_LKIR01000121.1:226747-230668 GCF_001462205.1 Haloparvum sedimenti | reverse complement strand
ACGCGGTACTGCTCGATGTCCTCGCCGCGGGCGTCCGCGATGGCCAGCTCCAGCACCTCCCCCATCACCTGCCGGTCGGCCTCCGGCGAGAGCGTCCCCAGCTCGATCAGTGTGTCGAGGATCGCGTCGGTGTCTTTGCTCGCCACGGCGACGTAGAAGTCGACGATCTTCGACTGAACGAAGGGGTCGACGGTGTCCGACATGCCGAAGTCGTAGAAGACGATCGCGCCCGACTCGTCGACCGCGAGGTTGCCGGGATGCGGGTCGGCGTGGAAGACGCCCTCCTGGATGATCATCCGCAGGTACGCGCGCTGGAGCGCCTCCGCGAGCACGGTCGGGTCGTGGCCAGCCTCCCGCAACGCGTCAACTCGGTTGATCTTCGTTCCGGGGACGTACTCCATCGTCAGCACGCGCGGGCCCGACGCGCCGGGGTACGAGTCGGGGATCCGGATCCGGTCGTCGCCCGCGAAGTCCTCGCCGATCTCCTCGAGCATGCGGCGCTCCCGGCGGTAGTCCATCTCCTCGCGGATCGTCTCCGCGAACTCGTCCGCGAGATTCTCCAGCGAGAACGCGCGGCCGCCGCCGAGGAACCGCTTCAGGAGGGGGAGCCCCCACCGGATCGCGCGCAGGTCTGCCTCCACCAGCGGCTCGATCCCCGGTCGGCGCACCTTCACCGCGACCTCCTCGCCCTCGTAGGTCGCGCGGTACACCTGTCCGAGGCTGGCCCCGCTTATCGGCTCGTCGTCGAACGCGTCGAACGTCTCCGCGACCGGACCGAGCTCCTCCTCCAGCACCGTCTCGGCCTCCGAGAACGGCGCCGGCGGCACGTCGTCCTGCAGTTCCTCTAACACCTCGATATACGCGGGCGGGAGGATGTCCGGCCGCGTCGACAGCAGTTGGCCGAGCTTGATGAACGTCGGCCCGAGCGTCAGCAGGATGTCCAGGAGCACCGCGGCGCGCTCCTTCTGCGTCTCCTCGCCGACGCTCCGGCTCCCGCCGAACAGCAGGAACCGCTTTCGGTCCCGCCAGTAGGCGGCGATCAGCGGCGAGAACCGTCGGACGACGACGAGGAAGCGCCAGTAAGCGCGAAGGTTGACCAGCGTGACCACCCGTCAGTCGTCGACCGGGATCTGCCGGCGCTCGCCGTCCGTGCGCTTGGGGAGCGTCACCTCGACGACCCCCCGGTCCATGGCGGCGTCCGCCTCCTCGCCGATCGCGTCCGGCGGGAGGGGCAGCTCCGTGTCCAGGAACAGCGGTCGGTCCTCGCGCACGTAGCGGAACGCCTCCGGGGTCCGCTTCTCGCGGCGGGCCTCGATCACGAGGCGGCCGTCCTCGGCGACCACGTCTGTCGTCTCGCTCGTCGCACCGGGCAGGTCGAGGACCACGAGATACGCGTCGTCGGACTCCAGCAGGTCCGCGAACACGGCTTCCGGGAGGTCCCGAAGCGCGTCGCGTAGAGCAGACATACCCGTACTTGGGGTGGCGCGTCGAAAAAGGGTGGGGTCGACACGCGGAGTTCTACGGAAGGGGTTCTGTTTCGGTCGCTGATCCCGGTGCCGAACGGTACCACCCAGAAAGCCCCAGCCGGCTCGACCGCGCCGGGTTCCGGCAGACGCTCCGGGTTGCCTGCGGTAGCGGACTGCCGGGCTGGGACTCGCTGACTCTCGTTCGACACGCTCGCGAGAGCGGCGTCCGGACCGGATCGAGCCGGCTGCCCCGTTCAGTCCCGCCCACCGCAACCGCACCGCGACTGCACCGAAACAGCCCCGCACAGCACCGCAGGCCTCGCACCTCCCCAACCTCGGCGGCGGCGCGGCCGCGGAACGGCACCGCACTGCAGGCGGCCGCGCCGCCGCCTCCACCGAAAATCGGAGATTTTCGAGCAGCCAGAATCGGAGATTTTCGAGCAGCCAGCGTGCAGTAGCGCGCTGGCGACCTCGGGCGGTCGCGGCGACGCAGGGTCCCCGCGGCGCGCGCCGACAGCATTAGCCACGGCATCGCCACGGCATCGCCACGGCACCGCGGTTGCACGGCGGACGAACGCTTTTCGCGGATCCCGCAGAACTCCCGCCGCGCGTGCAGTCTCACCGCCTTAGCCACGAGCGGTCGGAGAATGCAGGGGAAGGGATTCGAACCCTCGAACTCCTTCGAGAGCGGGTCTTAAGCCCGCCGCCTTTGGCCAGGCTCGGCCACCCCCGCGCGTTATGAACCATCCGCGGGCGTGGGGAAACCGCTTTCGGTGCGGCGGGGAACCCTCCCGCGCTCCGCCACCGATTTACGGGGCGGCCGCGAGGGACAGTTTATGAACGCGACGGACGGCGGGCCGGTCGTCTGGCTGCTGGTCGCGCTCGGCGGCGCGCTGGTGGTCGGTGGGGGAGTGACCGGAGAGACGGCGCTGCTCGCGGCCGGGCTCGCGGCGGCGGCCGCGGGCGCCGCGCTGCTCTCGGTCGGGGACGCGGACGGCGGTGCCTGATCGGACGGCGGTGCCTGCTCGAACGGCGGTGTCGACACTCTACCAGTCGACCGAGAGCGTTCCGTCGCCGTGGGGGTCCGGCGCGATCTCCTCATCGGTGCGGCGGTCGACGACGTGGATGATCCCCTGGTCCTTCTTGGCGGGGCACAGCTCCGCGGCGCGGACGTTCTCCGCCAACTCGTCCTCGGCGACGTAGTAGGACTTCGGCCGCGCGAGCCCCGTGTCGAGGTCCAGCTCCCAGTTGTCCGACGCCTCGGCGCACCGCCCCGCCCCGAAGCACTTGTTCGCCTCGAAGACGATCTTGTAGGGCTTCTCCTCGACCGGCGGCCCCTCGCCGCCGAGGTCGCTCGGCTTCACCGGCTCGCGCTCCTCGCTCATGGTCGAACCGTGGTGCGCGGCCGTCTTTCGTCTATCGGTCGCGGTCCGGGATCGCGAGGGGCAGGCCGTCCGCGGTCGCCGCGACCGCCGAACCACGCGGTGGATCCGCAAGCCGCGACCGCACCGATAACAGCAACTTTATCACTCGCACGGGGCGAAATTCACGCAAGATTACTCTCACAGGAGGTCTATGGTGACACAACCTAACACACAACCGGAGGTGAACATCGGACTCGTCGGTCACGTCGACCACGGGAAGACGACGCTCGTGCAGGCGTTGTCCGGCTCGTGGACCGACCAGCACTCGGAGGAGATGAAGCGCGGCATCTCCATCCGGCTGGGCTACGCGGACGCGACGTTCCGTCGCTGTCCCGGCGTCGACGAGCCCGAGTGTTACACCGTCGAGGAGGAGTGCGAGGACGGCTCCGAAAGCGAGGTCGTCCGCACCGTCTCGTTCGTGGACGCACCGGGCCACGAGACGCTGATGGCGACGATGCTGTCGGGCGCGTCGATCATGGACGGCGCCGTGCTCGTCGTGAGCGCCACCGAGGACGTGCCCCAGGCGCAGACGGAGGAGCACCTGATGGCGCTCGACATCATCGGCATCGACAACATCGTCATCGCCCAGAACAAGGTCGACCTCGTCGACCGCGACCGGGCGGTCGAGAACTACGAGCAGATCCAGGAGTTCGTCGAGGGGACCGTCGCGGAGGACGCCCCCATCGTCCCCGTCTCGGCCCAGCAGGAGGTCAACCTCGACCTGCTCATCGACGCCATCGAGTCCGAGATCCCCACGCCCGACCGCGACCCGGACGCGGATTCACGGATGTTCGTGGCGCGCTCGTTCGACATCAACCGCCCCGGCGCGACGTTCGACGAGCTGGAGGGCGGCGTCATCGGCGGCTCGCTCGTCGAGGGGACGCTGGAGGTCGGCGACGACCTGCAGCTCCGCCCCGGCCGCGAGGTCGAGGAGGGCGGCGAGACCCGTTGGGAGCCGCTGGAGACGAGCATTCGCTCGCTACAGTCGGGCAACGAGCAGGTCGAGACCGCCTCGCCCGGCGGACTGCTCG
>NZ_LKIR01000121.1:210481-226737 GCF_001462205.1 Haloparvum sedimenti | reverse complement strand
TGACGAAGGGCGACGCGCTGGCGGGGCAGGTCGCGGGCGAGCCCGGCACGCTGCCGCCGACGCGCGAGGCGTTCGAGATGGATGTCGACCTGCTCGACCGCATCGTCGGCGAGGGAGAGGTCGAGGAGATCTCCACCGGCGAGCCGCTGATGCTCACCGTCGGCACCGCCACGACCGTCGGCGCCGTGACGAGCGCGCGATCCGGCGAGTGCGAAGTGAGCCTGAAGCGCCCGGTCTGTGCGGCCGAGGGCGCCCAGATCGCCATCAATCGCCGCGTCGGCGCGCGGTGGCGACTCATCGGCGTCGGGACGCTGAAGTAGGCCGTGGCGAGCGCCGACCCGGACCACGACGACGCGGACGCCGACGACGGAGCGTCGGAGCAGGACGCCGACGAGGTCGGGGGGGAGCCGGAGGCCGCCCCGACCGTCGCGCTCGACACCAGCGTCCTGATGGCGCCGGTGGAGGCGAACGTCCGGCCGTTCGAGGAGCTCGACCGGCTCCTCGGCGTCTACGCGGTCGTCGTGCCCGTGGCGGTGCTGGCCGAGCTGGACCGGCTCCGCGAGGGAGCCGGCGAGGAGGCGAAAGCTGCGAGCGTCGGGGCGGACCTGGCGCGGCGCGGCGAGCGGATCGAGACCGAGGCATCGTACGCGGACGACGCGCTCGTCGAGCTGGCCGCGGCCGGCCGGGTCGACTACGTCGTGACGAACGACGGCCCCCTGCAGGACCGAGTGCTGGCGCGGGACGTACCAGTAATCGGTTTAAGGGGTCGGAACACACTGGCGATAACGGAACCATAGCCCACGCATGTACAAGCGAGTTCGACTCAAGGACACGGTGGAGGTGCCGCCAAAGCACTTGGCGGACGTCACCGACGACCGGGTGAAGGCACTCCTCCAGGACAAACTGGAAGGACGAATGGACGAGGACGTCGGGAGCGTCGTGAGCGTCATCGACGTGCACGACGTCGGCGAGGGGGCGGTGCTGCCAAACCGCCCGGGCGTCTACTACGAGGTGGAGTTCGACGCGCTCACCTTCGACCCGGACATGCAGGAGGTCGTCGACGGGACGGTCGTCGAGACCGTCGAGTTCGGCGCCTTCGTCGGCATCGGCCCGGTCGACGGGCTGCTCCACGTCTCGCAGATCACCGACGAGTACCTCACGTTCGACGGGGCGAACCAGCAGCTCGCCTCCTCGGACTCCGACAAGGTGCTGGGCGTGGACGACGCCGTCCGCGTGCGCGTCGTCACGAAGAGCATCGACGAGCGCAACCCGCGCGACTCGAAGATCGGGCTGACGGCCAAACAGCCCGGTCTCGGGAAACACGAGTGGCTGGAGTCGGAGCGCCGCCACCGCGAGCAGACGGGTGAGGAGGCCGACTGATGGCGGAGGACCGCATCGCCTGTCGGGAATGCCACTACGTCAACGACCCCGACTCGCAGACGTGTGACCTCTGCGGCTCCTCCTCGCTGACCGAGGACTGGGCCGGCTACGTCATCATCACGCACCCCGAGGAGTCGGAGATCGCCACGGAGATGAACGTCTCCGAGCCCGGGTCGTACGCGCTGAAGGTCCGCTGACCGAGTCCCGCCGATGCTCTCGCTACCGCGGGACCTCCGGGACGCGTTCAAGGAGCCGCTGGGACCGGTGTACGCCGACGCCGAGCGGCTGCTCGCGGACGCGGACGCCGCCCGTGAGACCCACGCCGCGCCCGACGCCCCGCTGATCGCCGTGGGCGACGTGGTCACCTACCACCTCAGGAACGCCGGTCGCGAGCCGGACGTGGCGCTCGTGGACGGCAAGACCGAGCGGGAGGCGGTGGCCGCCGAGATCCGCGAGGCGCTGGACGGCGCGGGCGAGCGGCGAGTCGTCGTCGAGAACCCCGCGGGCGAACTCTCCTTGAAGCTGCTGGAGGCGCTCGGGGAGGCCCTCGTCGCGTCGGAGCCGACCGTCATTGAGGTGGTCGGCGAGGAGGACCTCGCGGCGTTGCCCGCGATCGTCGCGGCGCCGATCGGCTCGAGCGTTGTCTACGGACAGCCCGGCGAGGGGATGGTCCGCGTCGAGGTGACGCCCGATCAGGTCGACGACGCGCGAGCGCTGTTCCGCGCGCTCGACGGGGACGTGGACGCCGCACTCGCGGCGCTTGGCGTCGCGGACGTGTGAGGCAGGGTCGCCGCGCGGCGGACGAGGCGGCGCGACCGATCCCCGCACTTGACGCGCGTCCGGCCCTGCAGGGGCCGCTTCGAAATCCTTTTACTGCTTTCGAAGGGACGTAGTGGTAACTGACTATGGACGTCGACATCATTTCCGAGGAGGAGAACCCGATGCTGCACCGTACGGACGTTCGATTCGAGATCGTTCACGAGGAGGCCACCCCCTCCCGTCTCTCGGTTCGCGACTCGCTGGCGGCCACGCTCGACAAGGGCTCGGACGAGGTCGTCGTCCACGAGCTCGACACGAAGTTCGGCATGCGCAAGACGGTCGGCTACGCGAAGGTGTACGACAGCGCCGAGTTCGCGACCGAGGTCGAGCAGGAGCACATGCTCGAGCGCAACAAGATCGGCGCCGAGGACGCGGACGCGGAAGCCGAAGAAGCCTGATCGGCTCTCGAATGATCGTTCTCGGCATCGAGGGCACCGCGTGGTGTGCGAGCGCGGCGGTCCACGACGCCGACGCGGACGAGACCGCAATTTTCTCCGACGCCTACGAACCCGAAAGCGGCGGCATTCATCCGCGCGAGGCGGCCGAGCACATGGCCGACGCGGTCCCCGAGGTCGTCGACGAGGCGCTCGCGCACGCCGAGGCGGAGTACGGTCCCGGTAGCGTCGACGCGGTCGCCTTCTCCCGCGGTCCCGGCCTCGGCCCCTGTCTCAGGACCGTCGGGACCGCGGCGCGGGCGCTCGCCGGGACGCTCGACGTGCCGCTGGTCGGCGTCAACCACATGGTCGCGCACCTGGAGATCGGGCGCCATCAGTCGGGCTTCAAGAGCCCGGTGTGTCTGAACGCCTCGGGCGCGAACGCGCACCTGCTGGGCTTCCACGACGGTCGGTACCGCGTGCTCGGCGAGACGATGGACACCGGCGTCGGCAACGCCATCGACAAGTTCACGCGCCACGCCGGCTGGGCCCATCCCGGCGGGCCGAAGGTCGAAGCCGCGGCCGCGGAGGCCGACCCCGACGATCTGCTCGACCTCCCGTACGTCGTCAAGGGGATGGACTTCTCCTTCTCCGGGATCATGTCCGCGGCGAAGGCCGCCTACGACGACGGCGAGCCCGTGGAGGCGGTCTGCTTCTCGCTGCAGGAGCACGTCTTCGCGATGCTGACCGAGGTCGCGGAGCGCGCGCTCTCGTTGACGGGCGCCGACGAGCTGGTGCTCGGCGGCGGCGTCGGACAGAACGACCGCCTGCGCGAGATGCTGGCGACGATGTGCCGCGAGCGCGGCGCCCGGTTCCACGCGCCCGAACCGCGGTTCCTGCGCGACAACGCCGGCATGATCGCGGTGCTGGGCGCGAAGATGGCCGCGGCCGGCGACACGCTCGCGATCCCCGACTCCGCGGTCGACCCCGACTTCCGGCCCGACGAGGTGCCGGTGACGTGGCGGCGCGACGAGACGGTCGCGCGGGCGCCAACGACCGCGGCGGCGTCCGGCACGGGTGCGGGTGTGGACACGGTGTCGGAGCACGGGTCAGACGCGATAGGCGCGGCCGCGAACCGCGGTGCGGAGGCGGTCGTCGAACTCGTCGACGCGGACCGCGTGGTGAAGCGCCGCGTCGCGAAGGCGTATCGCCATCCCGAACTCGACGCGACGCTCAGACGCGAGCGCACGACCGCGGAGGCGCGGCTCACCAGCGAGGCGCGCCACGTCGGCGTCCCGACCCCGCTGGTCCACGACGTGGACCTCCCGAACGCGACGCTGACGCTCCAGCACGTCGGCGACGCGGACCTGGCGGCCGGGCTCTCGCCGGAACGCGCCCGCGAGGTCGGCGAACACCTCGCGCGGCTCCACCAAGCGGGGATCGTCCACGGCGACCCGACGACTCGGAACGTCCGCGTGGACGACGAGCGCGCGTACCTGATCGACTTCGGTCTCGGCTACCACTCGGGCCACGTCGAGGACCACGCCATGGACCTCCACGTCTTCGAGGGCTCCGTCTACGGGACCGCGACCGCGCCCGACGCGCTGGTTGAGGCGGTCGAGGAGGGGTACGAGAGGGTCGGCGACGCGGCCGTGCTGGAGCGACTGCGGACGGTCGAGGGCCGCGGTCGATATCGATAAGCAGTTCGTGGTGACTCGACCGGTTCTGTCTCAGGTGCAGTTTTTGCGGATCGAGGCGGAAACCGACAGAAAGCCCCTGCCCGCTCTCTGTACGATGGACCTGTCTCCGCAAATCCCGCTGATCGGGACAGCAACATCCAGAAAGCCCCAGCCGGCTCGACCCGCCGGGCCTCGCTGCGCTCCTCGCTCTCCGCAACGCCCGCTGCGGTGCTTGCGTCGTCCGGGCGGGACCGAGCCGGCTGCCCCTTTCAGTCCCACCCCGCCCCGCTCCGCCCCGCACAGCACCGCAGCCTCACGCCTCCCCAGCCTCGGTGGCGGCGCGGCCGCGAACCGCACCGCAATGCGGCCGCGCCGCCGCCTCCACCGAAAATCGGAGATTTTCGAGCAGCCAGCGTGCAGTAGCGCGCTGGCGACCTCGCGCGGTCGCGGCGACGCGCAAAGCGGTCGCCGCGGCGCGCGCCGACAGCACGGTACCGCGACCGCACCGCAAACGCACCGCAAACGCACCGCGACCGCATCGCACGCGTCGGCCGAAACGATTTATCCCCCGCGCCCGAGACGTGAGGTATGAGCGACAAACCGTCCTCCGGCGAACTCTTCGGTATCCCGTACAACTTCGAGCGGCCGAGCCTCGGCCGCCTGCTCTCGTCGTACTGGCAGCCCGGCAAGGGCATGTTCGTCGAGAAACCGTTCGGCGTCGGCTACACCCTGAACCTCGCGAACCCGCGCTCGTGGGTCGTCGTCGCGGTCGCGCTCGGGCTCTACTGGCAGGGCAAACAGAGCGCGGCCGCCGACGCCGCGAGCCCCGACGAGGAGGCCGACGGCGACGACGGCCCCGTCGAAGTGATCGTCGACGACTGATCCGGCTTCCGTACCCCTCCTGATCGAGAATCGCGCCGGGGAACCAGCCTCCCCGGCCGGAACCCGAACGTCCTTTTGTGGAACCACCGTGGGTGCGCGCATGACCGAGCTTCCGGACCGCGTCGTCGGCGACGCGCGGACCAGCGACTTCGGGTGGGACCTGTTGACCGACCTGGCGGACATCGGCAACCGCATGGCCGGACAGGCGGGCGAGCGCCGCGGCGCCGAGCGCGTCGTCGAGGCGTACGAGGCCGCCGGTCTCCGCAACGCCGGCCTCGAGGAGTTCGAGATCCCCGGCTGGTGGCGCGGCGACTCCTCGCTCGCCGTCACCGGCACCGGACCGGACCCGGTCGAGCGCACCCACGAGGGGAGCCACGCGGTCATCGCGCTCCCCGGCACGCCCGCGGGCGAGGTCGAGGCGCCGCTGGTGGACGTGGGGACCGGCACCGTCGAGGAGTTCGAGGCCGCCGGAGGGGACCTCGACGGCGCGATAGCGATGGCCTCCTCGCGGACGCCCGACGAGGCCGACCGGTGGATCCACCGGATGGAGAAGTACGTCAACGCGGCCGAGCGCGGCGCGGTCGGGTTCGTCTTCCGGAATCACTTGGAGGGCGCGCTCCCGCCGACCGGCGAGATCGGCTACCACAACCGTCCCGGCCCGATCCCCGCCGTCGGCGTCTCGAAGGAGGTCGGCGAGCGGTTGGCCCGGCTCGCCGAGGATGGAGCGGCGGCGGCGGGGGAAAGCGAGGGCGACGCGGACCGTCCGACCGTCTCCATCGCGGTCGACTGCCGCAACGAGCCGACGACCTCGGTGAACGCGGTCGCGGACGTGGGTCCGGACACCGACGAGGCGGTCCTCCTCACCGCGCACGTCGACGCGCACGACATCTCCGACGGCGCCAACGACAACGGCGCCGGCTCCGCCCTCGTCGCGGAGGTCGGTCGACTGCTGGCGACCGTCGAGGACGACCTGGACACCCGGGTCCGCCTGATCACCTTCGGGGCCGAGGAGATCGGCCTGTGGGGCGCCTACCACGCCGCCGAGACAATCGCACACGAGGAGATCAAGTGCGTCGTCAACCTCGACGGCGCCTGCAACTCCCGGAACCTGCGCGTGAGCTACAACGAGTTCGAGCCGATGCGGCGCGTCTTCGAGGCCGTGACCGACGACCTCGGCGCACCGCTGTCGACGAACGCGACCATCTCGCCGCACGGCGACCAGTGGGCGTTCGCACAGGAGGGGATCCCCGCGGTGATGGCGTCGACGACCTCCGAGCAGTCCGGTCGCGGGTGGGGACACACCCACGCCGACACGCTCGATAAGCTCGACCGCCGCGACCTCGCGGAGGTGGCGATCCAGGTCGCCGAGGCGACGGTTCGGTTCGTGGACGCCGGCACCTCTGTCCCCCACAAGTCCCGTGCCGCGATCCGCGAATCCATCGACGAGGGGTACGTGACGGAGCTGAAAACCGGCGGTCGCTGGCCCTACTGAACGCGGGGCGATGCTGTAGGGAGGGGTGCTGTGCGGAGAGGTGCTGTGCGGAGCAGTGTGGACGGTGCGCGTGAGGAACGCGGGCGAGGCGGTTCAGACGCCGGACGCCAAAAGCAGCGCCACGGCGATCCCGATGAACAGCACCTTCAGCGCGGTGTTGACCGCGACGACCTTCGCCCCGAATTCCGGTCCCCAGATGCCGAACTGAAAGGGGATCGAGCGCTTGAACGTCGACACCGCAAAGGAGACGATGCCGCCGAGTAACATGGTGGCGACCGCCTGCGCCGGCGTGAACGTCTCGCCGATCAGCGGCGCGATGGCGACCGCGCCCGCCGTGGTGTCGAGCGAGTAGATGGCGACGACGGCGACTGCCGCACCCGGGAGGCCGACCGCGGCGGTCAGCGGCTCCGCGACCGCGGTCAGCGCGTCCACGTCCACGTAGGTGATCAGCGCGACGACGAGGGTGTAAACGACCGCGAGCCGCGGCACGATCCGCTTGAGCGTCCCCGCGGACTTCGAAAGCGCGTCCCGAACGCGCTCGCGGGACGTGCGGTCGTCGGCGTCCGGACCGCCCGCCTCGACGTCGGCGAGCGCGGACCGGTCGACGTTGCGCTCCGACAGCAGGACGCCGCCGGCGAGCACGCCCGTGACCGTTATCGCCAGCGCCACACCCGCCCGCGCGGAGACGTACAGGACGCCGGTGTACCAGCCGAGGATGGGGATCAACACCGGGACGTAGTAGGTGAAGACGTGCTGGACGAAGCCGAAGAACGTGTTGATGGTCACCGCCACCAGCGTCGCGCGGTCGTCCAGCAGGCCGGCCTCGCGGTACTCCGCCAGCGTGGCGTAGCCCGCAGTGGTCGACGCGGCGGTGGTGAGGATGGCTGTTCCGACCTCGTCCGGGAGGTTCGCGGGGCGAGTCAAAAGCCCCGACAGCCCGGCGACGTAGCGCACGAGCCCGAACGCGACCGCGACGTTGGCGGCGGTCACCCCGACCGCGATGAACAGCGTCACGCGCGCCAGCCGGGGCGCCACCTCGGCGAGCAGACCGAACAGTTCCGGGGCCGCCGATTGCACGACTCGGCGTTGGACCCTGTCGAGCAAAGGGGCATCGGTGTGCCGGTGTGAGAGTGCGGTGCCGGGGCGGCGCGCGGGTCAGTCCGCCGGGTCGACGAGCTCGTCGCTCTCGGCTCCATGCTCCCCACCCGTCCCGACCTGTCGTGCCGGCAGATCGCCGTCGTACCCTTCCGGGACGTACGGGCAGAGGGGGTCGCTCGCCAGCGGGTCGCCCGTCTCGGCGTACGCCCGCGACCGGCTCCCGCCGCAGACCTGTCGGAACTCGCAGGCGCCGCATTTCCCCTTCAGGTCGTCCGGCTCGCGGAGCGCCTCGAACAGGTCCGCGTTCCGGTAGACGTCCACGACCGAGCGCTCGCGGACGTTGCCCGCGGCCTCCGGGAGGAAGCCGGAGGGGTACACCTCGCCGGTGTGGCTCACGAACGCGAACCCGCGACCGGCGGTGATCCCCCCGCGGCGCCGAGCCCCGCCCGCCTCGCCCTCCGACTGGAGCCCGACCCGGCGGTAGAAGGGCGCCTCGGTCGTCTTCACGCCGAACCGCTCCTCGGCGGCAACCGCCTGCAGCCACTCCATGACGCCCTCTGCCCGGTCCGGCGCGATGGGATCGAGGACCCGGCCGCGGCCGACGGGGACGAGGAAGAAGACGCTCCACAGCACGGCGTCGAGCTCGCGCACGCGGTCGCGGATCGCGGGGAGCTCCTCGACGGTGTCCGCGCAGACGGTCGTGTTCACCTGCAGCGGGAGGCCGGCGTCGCGGGCGGCGGCCGCGGCGGCGAGGGTGTCCTCGAAGCTCTCCTCGCCGCGGAACGCGTCGTGGGTCGCCGCGCTCGCGCCGTCGAGGCTGAGCGCCATCCGCTTGACCCCGGCGTCGGCCAGTTCGCGGACGCGTTCGGGCGTCAGCGACCGCGTCCCGCTCGGGGTGATCGTCATCCGGAGCCCCAGCTCGTCGCCGTACCTGATCAGCTCGAAGAGGTCCTCGCGCGCGAGCGGGTCGCCGCCCGAGAGGACGACCAGCTGCCCGTCCCCGAAGTCGGCGGCGTCCTCGAGGAGCCGCTTCCCCTCCGCGGTGGTCAGCTCGTCGGGGTGGCGCGCCGGCTGCGCGTCCGCCCGGCAGTGCCGACAGGCGAGCTCGCAGGCCTGCGTCACCTCCCAGATCAGCACCAGCGGCCGGCGGTCGGTGTCGAGGTCGTCGAACATCGGTCGTCGGGAGGTCGGGGCGCCGGCCCCTTCGGTCCTCGACCGAACACCTTCGCCCGGATTACCACGGGCTGAAACCGCCCGCAACCGGATTTATTCGGGGGTGACGAATCGCCCACCATGGTCGAGAAAGCGACGCGGACGGAGGAGGCCGCGCCACGGGCGACGACGGAGCGACGCTTCGAGGTGTTCGTCCGCGAGGCGGCCGACGAGCCGCTCGAACACGTCGGCACCGTCGCCGCGCCGGACCCCGACACCGCCCACGAGGAGGCGGGCAAGCTGTTCGCGTGGTACGCCCGCGACGTGTGGGTCTGCCCGAGCGGTGAGACGCATCGGTACTCCACCTACTCGCTGGCCGGCGAAGGGGACGAGGTCGAGGCGGATTCAGGGGGAGATTCCGACGACCGCGCGCCGCCGGAGCCGCGCGTCTACGAGGAGACCGAGGGGACTCCCGAGGTAGGTGACGGCGCGTGATCTCGATCAGCAAGCTCCTGTGCGGGCTCGACGCCGAGAGCGACGGCCTGCGCTACGACGCCGCCGACGAGTCCGCGGCCGACCAGATCACCGAGCGGAAACAGCACCGACCGGTCGTCGTCTGGAACACGACCAAGCAGTGCAACCTCTACTGTTCTCACTGCTACGCCTCCGCGGACACCGAGACGATTCCCGGCGAGCTCTCGACAGCGGAGGGGAAGGCCCTGCTCGACCAGCTGGCCGACTTCGGCGTCCCGGTCGTCCTCTTCTCCGGCGGGGAGCCGCTCGTCCGCGACGACCTCCCGGAACTCGTCGCGCACGCGAGCGACGCGGGACTGCGGCCGGTACTCTCGACGAACGGCACCCTGATCACCGAGGAGAACGCCCGGGAGCTGAAGGAGGCGGGCCTGCAGTACGCGGGCGTCTCCGTCGACGGGCTTCCGGAGCGCAACGACGCCTTCCGCGGGAAGGAGGGCGCCTTCGACGCCGCCGTCCGCGGCATCGAGGCATGTCTGGACGCCGGACTCAAGACGGGACTGCGCTACACGATCACCGAGCGCAACGCGGCCGACCTGGAGGGCGTTATCGACCTGTTGGTCGACGTCGGTGTCGACCGCTTCTGCTTCTACCACCTCGACTACGGCGGTCGGGGGAAGGGGATCGTCGACGCGGACCTCGAGCCGGCGGAAAAGCGCGAGGCGGTCCGCCGGCTCTGTGACCTCACCCGCGAGTACCACGACGCAGGCGAGGAGATCGAGACGCTGCTGGTCGGCAACTACGCGGACGCCGGCTACCTGATCGAGTACGCCGACCGCCAGCTGGGGAGCGACCACGCCGAGCGGATCCGGGCGTACCTCGAGCGCAACGGCGGCGACCCCGCCGGCGAGCGCGTCGCGGACGTCGACCCCGTCGGCAACGTCCACCTCACGCAGTTCTGGCAGGGGTACAGTCTCGGAAACGTCCGCGAGCGCCCCTTCGGCGACATCTGGAGCGACGACGCGAACCCCTTACTCGGCGCGCTCCGAAACCGGGAGGGGCGGCTGACCGGGCGGTGTGCCGACTGCCAGTACCGATCGCTCTGTCGCGGCGGCTCTCGTCTGCGCGCGCTCACCGTCCACGAGGACCTGTTCGCGCCCGACCCGCAGTGTTACCTCACCGAGGCGGAGGTCCGCGGCGGCGAACAGGTTCCGCTCTGACCCCTCCTATAAGTTCTCGACACGAATATGTTCGACCCCCGATGTCGTGCCGTAGGAACGTCCGCCGCCCCCTTTTTACTCGGCGTCGTAGGCTTACTCGTCCGACGATGACTGCACACGACCTCGACCGACGACGCTTCGTACAGGTGACGGCCGGTGCTGCGACCGCGACGCTTCTCGCCGGCTGCTCGGGCGGCGGGGACGGCGGCAGCGGCGGGGGCGGCGAGGGCGGCAGCGGAACCGAGGAAGGGGGCAGCGGCGGCGACGGCAACGGCGGCGGCAGCGGCGACGAGTACCTCTCCGAGGAGCCGGACTACGGCGGCTGGTTCGACGGCGTGGACAACTACGAGGCGACGCTCGACCGCACCGACGCGGACGAGGTCACCGTCGAGGTCGGCGCGGAGGACGGCCTCAAGTTCGCCCCGCCCGCGGTCGCGGTCTCGACCGGAACCACCGTCGTCTGGGAGTGGACCGGACAGGGTGGCGACCACAACGTCTCGGAGGAGGACGGCACCTTCGAGTCGGAGCTGAGCGGCGAGGAGGGCCACACCTTCGAGTACACGTTCGAGGAGAGCGGCACCTTCCGGTACGTCTGTACCCCCCACGAGAGCGTGGGGATGAAGGGCGCCATCCACGTGGAGTAACGCTCGTTCCGCGGCGGTCGGGTTCGCGTTCCGCGCCCGCCGGCCGCGGCCCGAACCGACCCCGGCTCCCGACGGAGCCACGCTCGGCCGACCCGGTCGGCGCAGCACGCCGACGGACCGACCCACCAACACGGACACGACAATGACACAAGCACGCCTCGTCGTCGACCTGCCGGACGGCCCGTGGGTGGCCGACGTCTCCCGCGAGTTCCCGGCGGCGACGTTTCAGGTGATCGCCGCGCTCCCGGGCGACGGTCCGGGGTTCGCGCTCGTGTGGATAACCGCCCCTGACGTCGGCGCCGTCCTCGACGCGATGGAGTCGCACCCCTCCGTCACCGACATGTCGGTGATGGGCCGGGCCGACCACGAGGCGACGGTGCAGTTCGAGACCTCGGCGCCGATGCTGCTCATCGCGGCGAAGCGGTCCGGCATCCCGATCGAGATGCCGGTCGAGATCGAGAACGGCGACGCGACCATCGACGTCACCGGCGCCCACGACCGGCTCTCCGAGTTGGGCCGGCAGTTCGACGAACTCGGGTTAGACTTCCGCGTCAAGTACATTCAGGAACGGCTGCAGGCGAGCCAGCTGCTGACCGAGACCCAACAGGACCTGCTCCTCCGCGCGGTCGAGGAAGGCTACTACGACACGCCGCGCACCTGCTCGCTCACCGAGCTGGCCGACCGCGTCGACCTCGCGAAGTCCACCTGCAGCGAGACGCTCCACCGCGCCGAGGAGGTCGTGGTCAAGCAGTTCGTCGAGGACCTCCCCCCGCAAGTCGACGCCGACGCGGCGGCGCAGTGAGGGGCTCCGAAGTCCTCGCCGTACGCTTTTCTCGATTCGGTCGGCTTCCGACGCGCACGTTTCTCGACGCGGTCCGTCCCTGGCGGTTCTCGGTGTGCCCGGCGCTTCGACGTCGTCGTGCCCGTCCCGGCCGCGGCCGCGAACGGACTGATCACCGCGACGGCACCCCCGTCGAACATGTTCCGAGCCGAGTTCGCGTATCCGAACACCCTTTAAGTAATACCTGCCGCAGATGTTCAGGTATCTGCCCGCAAATTGAGAATATTTGTGCAGTTATACGGGGAATATCGAGTAATTATCAACCGGAGAGAGACCCAATGACCCGACATCCCCACAGCAGACGGCGCTCGTTCCTGAAAGCGGCGGGTATCGGCGCGGTGGCCGCGCTCGCGGGCTGTACCGAGGACGGCGCGGACGCCGCGGCGGCGACCGCGACCGAGGGAACGTCGACGGCGGAGCCGGCGGCGTCCGTCGACGTGGACCGGATCGCGGCGGACCCGACGGACGTGCCCGACCCCGTCGACTGGAGCTCGCCGCGCACACACGACATCACGCTGGAGACCAAGGAGGTGACCGCGGAGATCGAACCCGGCGTCACCTTCGACTACATGACCTTCGACGGGCAGGTGCCCGGGCCGATGGTCCGCGTCCGCCGCGGGGACACCGTGAACCTCACGCTGCGGAGCCCCGAGGACAGCAGCCTCCCGCACAACATCGACTTCCACGCGGTGTACGGCCCCGGCGGCGGCGCCAACGCGACGACCATCGGGCCGGGCGAAGAGGCGACCATCCAGTTCAAAGCCACCTATCCCGGCGTCCACATCTACCACTGCGCGGTGCCGAACATGGACCACCACATCAGCGCGGGCATGTTCGGCGCGATCCTCGTCGAGCCGAAGGAGGGGCTTCCGGAGGTCGACCGCGAGCTCTACTTCGGTCAGCACGAGATCTACACGGACGGCGAGACGGGCGAGGAGGGCCACCACGAGTGGAGCGTCGACGCAGCCAAGAGCGAGGACCCGACCTACGTGGCGTTCAACGGGGAGGCGTACGCGTTCACCGAGGACGGCTACGGCCGGATCCCGGTCGAACAGGGCGACCGCGTCCGGATCTACCTCTCAAACGGCGGTCCGAACCTCAGCAGTTCGTGGCACGCCATCGGCAACGTCTGGGACAAGCTCTACCGCGACGGCGACCTCGTCTCGGACCCCGGTCGGTTCGTCGAGACGACGCCGGTCGAGCCCGGCACCGTGGCCGCCGCGGAGATCGAGACGCCGGTCCCTGGCCCGATCAAGGTCGTCGACCACTCGCTGACCCGGGTCGCCCGGAAGGGGCTGCTCGGCGTCCTCGAGGTGCAGGGCGAGGAGAAGCCGGAGATCTACGACCCGGACCCGTGACGCGGCCGACCTTCTGATCGGGGTCGCCGCCGGCGTCACGACCGCCGCCGAACACGTTCGGAACCATCGCCTCGGGGACTCGGCCCGAAGGTCCCCCCGATGGGACCCTGTCGCCTCTGCGGGCTGCCGACCGACGGGAGCTCGCTGACGGCCGCCGACGTGGACGGCGACTTCTGCTGTCGCGGCTGTCTGGAGGTCGCCCGCGCGCTCGACGATCCCGACCGTGCGAATCCCGACGCAGACGGCGGCCGATCCGGCGCCGACGAAACGGCATCCGTCTCGGAGCGCGCCCCCAACGGTCCAGACGACGCCGCGGAGGCGTTCCTCGCGGTCGAGGGGATGCACTGTACGACCTGCGAGGCGTTCCTCGACCTCCGGGGCGAGGAGACCCCCGGCGTGTACGCGGTCGAGGCCAACTACGGTACCGAGACCGCCCGCGTCACCTACGATCTCGACCGGATCGACGAGGCGGACCTGCCGGGCGCGCTCTCGGGATACGGCTACGCCTTCCGTCCGGCGTACGCGGGAGCGGCCGGGGGCGCTGGGGGAGCGGCCGACAGCGACGCGGCCCGCCGCGACCGGCGCGACGAGACGGTGCAGCGGCTCGTCGTCGGCGGGTTCTTCGCGATGCTGGTGATGCCGTGGTACCTCTTCTCGCTGTACCCGAGCTACGTCGGCGTCGAGACCGGCGTCCTCGAGGTGGACACGACGACCGCAGTGGGACAGTACCTCCCGCTGGTCTTCATCGCGCTGGCGACCGCGGTCGTCGTCGGCTACACCGGCGCGCCGATGCTCCGCGGCGCGTGGGTGAGCCTCCGGACGCGGCGCCCGAACATGGACTTGCTCGTCTCGATCGCCACGCTGTCGGCGTACGCGTACAGCACTGTGGCGTTGGCGACGGGGAGCACCCACCTCTACTACGACGTGAGCGTCGCCGTGGTCCTCGTCGTGACGCTCGGTCGCTACTACGAGTCCGGCGTCCGCGCGACGGCGACCGAGCGGCTCTCCGCGCTCACGGCGGCTCGCGTGAGCGAGGCGACCCGGCTCGCCGCGGACGGTAGCCGCGAGACGATCTCGGTCGCGGACCTGGAACCGGGCGACGAGGTGCTCGTCAGACCGGGGGACCGGGTCCCCGTCGACGGCACCGTCGCCGAGGGCGTCGCGGACGTGGACGAGTCGGTGCTCACCGGCGAGTCGCTGCCGGTCACGAAGCGGCCGGGCGACGGCGTGGTCGGCGGCGCGGTCGCGGTCGACGACGCCCTCGTGGTCCGGGTCGGACCGGCCGCCGAGAGCACGGCCGACCGCATCGCCGCCGCGCTGTGGGAGATCCAGAGCACGACGCCCGGCGTGCAGCGACTCGCGGACGCGCTCGCGACGGTCTTCGTCCCGCTCGTACTCGTGTTGGGGGCCGCCGTCGCCCTCTGGCAGCTCGCGACCGACGCGACGGTCGCGGCCGCACTGCTCGCCGGCCTGACCGTCCTCGTCGTCTCCTGCCCGTGCGCGATGGGGCTGGCGACGCCGCTCGCGGTCTCGGCCGGCCTGCGCGACGCGCTCGAGCGCGGCGTGGTCGTGACCGACGACGCGGTGTTCGAGACCGCGCCCGACGCCGACACGGTGGTCTTCGACAAGACCGGCACCCTCACCACCGGCGAGATGCGCGTGGCCGAGGTGGTCGGCGCGGCCGAGACGCTGCGCTACGCCGCCGCCGCGGAGCGGTTCTCGGACCACCCGGTCGCTGACGCGGTGCTGGCGGCGGCGGACGGCGACGGCAACGACGGCGACCGCGACGGCGGCGACAGAAATGCGGCCGTCGACGGCGACAGAAATCCGGCCGCCCGGAGCGAGAAAAAGGCGGCCGCCGGCGTCGCGGTGGACGGCGGGGCCGCGCCGGCGGACGGCGCCGACTCGGCGGGGGAGGCGGCCGCCGATGTCGGGGCCGCGACGATCCCCGACGCGACCGACTTCACTCGCCATCCGGGCGAGGGCGTCGCGGCGACGGTCGACGGCAATCGGGTCGTCGTCGGCACCCCCGACCTCGTGGCCGAGAAGGCCGGCCCGGTCGAGGGCGACCTCGCGGAGACGGTCGCGGCCGCGGACGAGCGCGGGGCGCTCCCGGTCGTCGTCGGCTGGGACGGCGCGGCGCGCGGCGTGGTCGTCGTCGAGGACCCCGTCCGCGAGGCGTGGACCGACGCCGTCGAGGCGTTCGCGGACCGCACCGTCTGCGTGCTCACCGGCGACGCGGGCGGGAGCGCCGACCGCTTCCGCGAGCATCCGGCGGTCGACGAGGTGTTCGCGGGCGTCCCGCCGGACGGGAAGGCGGCGACCGTCCGCCGCCTCGCGGCCGAGGGGACGACGGTGATGGTCGGCGACGGCACCAACGACGCGCCGGCGCTGGCGGCCGCGGACCTCGGCGTCGCGATGGGCGACGGGACCGCCCGCGCGGCCGACGCCGCGGACGTGACCGTCGTGGACGGCGACCTCGGCTCCCTGCGGACCGTCTTCGACCTCGCGCGCGGCACGCGCCGGCGCATCCGCGAGAACGTCTGCTGGGCGCTCGGCTACAACGCGGTCGCGATCCCGCTGGCCGTGTTCGGCCTGTTGAACCCGCTGTTCGCGGCGGTCGCGATGGCCGGCAGCAGCCTGATCGTCGTGACGAACTCGCGACGGTCGGTGTTGGGGGAGGAGTGAGGGAGTTTCAGGGTCGTTCTCGGCGGTTTCAGAAAGAGTAGTGGCTGGGACGGTCGGCGCGTGTGGAGAATATTTAGCTCGAAAGCCCCAGCCGGCTCTCTATACGGCTCCTATCCTGTTTCTGTTGTCGAGCCTGCTGCTTGCGACAGCAACACCTC
>NZ_LKIR01000121.1:206514-210470 GCF_001462205.1 Haloparvum sedimenti | reverse complement strand
CGGGTCCGGGCTGCGACTGCCGTCGTCCCGCTCGGCAAGCTCGCGGGACCCTCGCTGCGCTCCTCGCTCTCCGCTTGGCGAGACAAACCGCGTCTCGCTAGCCTCCAGCGTGCAGTAGCGCGCCGAAAATCGGAGATTTTCGAGCCGCCGTTCGCTCCGCACCGCGCTCACGGCGACGCCGGAGACACCGCCCGGCGCGAGTGCTTGTCTGGCGAGACGGTCCGGGCTGCCTGCAGTAGCGGGCTGCCGGGCTGCGACTCGCTGACTCTCGCTCGACAGGCTCGCGAGAGCGTCGTCGGGGCCGGATCGAGCCGACTGCCCCTTTCACTCCCACCACACAGCACCGCAGCCGCACCGCTCCGCAACCGCACCGCTCCGCAACCGCACCGCAGCCTCACACCTCCCCAGCCTCGGCGGCGGCGCGGCCGCGAAACAGCACCGCACCGCAAGGCGGCCGCGCCGCCACCTCTCTCGCGCGCGTTGCTCGCGCGCGCCGACCGCTACGATCACCAGATGAACCGCCTTTTTCAACCCCTCCATATCTCGTGGCTTGCCATGAGATCCCGAGTGACGCGACCGATTCCAGATCTGCGGTATCGGCGGGCGAACATGTGCGCGATAACCCACAGTGGGAATCCGCGAGAACCGAAGTCCGTGAGCGACCAATGAGCGCACAACGACCCGCGGACGCGCCGTTCATGCAGCGCCTCTACAACCGCATCTGGCTGCTGGCGGCGGCGGCGTTCCTGTTCTTCCTCGTCGCATACGTCGGCTGGGGGATCATGGACGTGCTGTCGCTGCCCGTGAGGTGATCACGCATGCCAGCACCACTCGATCCGCCCGAGGGGAACTGGTGGGACGAGCCGGTGAACCGCCGCGAGACGATCTGGCTCGGGATCGCCGGCCTCTGGTCGGTCGGCATCTTCGGCTGGATGAGCGGCTT
This sequence comes from Haloparvum sedimenti, assembly GCF_001462205.1. Lineage (GTDB taxonomy): Archaea > Halobacteriota > Halobacteria > Halobacteriales > Haloferacaceae > Haloparvum > Haloparvum sedimenti. The sequence goes on along the minus strand of NZ_LKIR01000121.1, from coordinate 209,527 downwards.
CACCCAGTTCGGCGACCAGAACCCCATCGGCGAGACGTACGACGTTGAGCCCGACGCGTACCGAGAGCGCGTGCAGGAGTACAAGGACGCCGCCGAGGAGACCGAGCGCGGGCTCGTGCCGCCCGAGGACTCGGTGTACGTCGGCGCGATGCGCTACAACTGGGACGCGCTCCCGGTCGTGCTGGAGGCGGGCCGCGAGTACGACGTTCACCTCGGGGCCTACGACGTGCAGCACGGGTTCTCGATCCGGCCCGAGGAGACGCTGAGCAAGCAGATCAACCTGCAGGTGTTCCCGGGCAACGAGTGGGTGATCCCCATGACGTTCGACGAGCCGGGGACCTACCACGTGATCTGCAACGAGTTCTGCGGGCAGGGGCACCGCTCGATGCACGGCACGCTGGTCGTCGAGGAGGCCTGAGATGCTGGGTACCCTACGCGCGCTGTTCGGCAACGAGTACGACGCCGAGGGGTATCGTAGCTGCTCGGTGACCGGGCTGGACGTCCACCGCTCGGTCGAGGAGCACGTCAAGCTGTTCGGCGTGACGGCCGTGGTCGCTCTGGTCGTCGGCGGAAGCTTCGCGTTCACCGTCGCCACCACGCGCTGGGAGCTGATCGGCCTGCTCGAACCCGGCGACTTCTACACACACCTCAGCCTGCACGCGTGGAACCTGCTGATCTTCTGGATGGTGTTCATGGAGATCGCGGTGCTGTACGTGGGTGGACCGATGGTGCTCGGCCGCCGACTGCCGCTGACGGCGCTCGCGAAGGCGGGCTGGGCCGTGATGGTCGCGGGCGCAGTCGGCGTGAATCTCTCGATCTGGTTCACCGAGGCGCCCGAACAGGCGCCGCTTCTGACCGCGTACGTCCCGCTGCCGGTGTCGCCGTGGTTCTACGCGACCGCGATCGTCTTCCTGCTGGGGGCGACCGTCGCGGCGCTGCCCTTCTTCGCGGCCGTCTGGAAGGAGAAGCGCGGCGCGGCGACGAAGACGCTCCCGCTGGTGACGTTCGGCGCGTTCGTCACCGGGGTCATCGCCGTGGAGGCGATCCTCGGCGGCATCGCGGCGTTCGCGTACGCGCTCGTCTGGCGCGTCGGCCTGATCGAGTCGGTCGAGGTCGGCATCTACCGCCAGCTCTACTGGATCGTCGGCCACGGGACCCAGCAGATCAACCTGCTGGCGATGGTGACCGTCTGGTACTTCCTCACGCACGTCGTGGGGGGCGCGGTCGTCGTCAGCGAGAAGGTCTCCCGGTCGGCGTTCATCCTCTACCTGTTCTTCATCAACCTCGGCGCGGCCCACCACCTGCTGGTCGACCCCGGGATGTCGACCGGCTGGCGGGTCTGGAACACCTCCTACGCCTTCTACGGCGCCGCCTTCGCGAGCATGATCCACGCGTTCGCCATCCCGGCCGGCATCGAGGCCGGGCGGCGCCAGCGCGGGCTCGGCGGCGGGCTGTTCGGCTGGCTCACGTCCGCGCCGTGGCGCAACCCCGTCTTCTCGTCGGTGGTGTTCAGCGTCATCCTGTTCGGCTTCCTCGGCGGCATCACCGGCGTCGTGATGGGCCAGATGCAGGTGAACATGACCTGGCACAACACGCTCGCGACCGTCGGCCACTTCCACGCGACCGTCGCGCTCGGGACGACGCTGACGTTCATGGGGCTGACCCTGTTCGTCGTGAAGACGATGTTCCGCCGGGAGTTCGTCTCGGACCGGCTGGCGTCGCTCGTCCCCTACGCCTACGCGGGGACGATGAGCGTCGCGACGCTGATGCTGATGTATGCCGGCATCCTCTACGGCGTCCCGCGCCGTACCGCGGAGGTCGTCCGGAACATCCCCGGCACCGACTTCAGCCTCGCGGCCGCGAGCCCGCTGTTCGCGCTGTTCGGCGTCTTCGCGCTGCTAGCGATCCTCTCGGGGATCCTGTTCGTCGTCGCGACCGTCGGGTCGCTGCTGTTCGGCGCGGACAACAGCGGCGGCGACCTCACCGACCTCCACGCGGAGGGCGGGCTGACGCCGGACGGCGGCACCTCGGTCCACGCCGTCGAACTCCGGGGAACGTTCGTCCTCTGTCTGGTGTTCATGGCCGCGTTCGTCGCCGCGTACGTCCTGAACTGGTACCTGCTCACGCAGCTGTGGTCGATCGGGGCCTGACGCCCCGACCGGCCGCGGTCACGCCCTTCCCCCGGACCCATCACCCACGACCCATGTCGATCATCCACCGCGCCTCGTCGCCCGTGGCCAGCCTCCGACGCGTCGTTCGCCAGCTCTGGCGGGACCTGTTGAGCGTCTACTACGCCAACACGCCCGCGTGGCGCTGGCTGAAGAGCGGGACGCTCGTCGTGTTCGGCTTCTTCTGCTGGACCGGCTCGAGCGTCCTGCTCTCGTACCGCCCGGGCTGGGGATTCCTCACCTACGCGATGGCGTACGGCTTCCTCCTGATCGTCTGGGGGCCGCTCACCCACCTCGGGGTCGTCCCGGCCGCGATCCGGCTCCGGCGCACCGCCGAGCATCCGGTCGCCCGGTTCCTCGCGCGACAGGCCTCGAAGCTGAACCTGTCCGTCTTCCTGACGCTCGTGCTCCTCGCCGGCACCGTGACGCCCGGCGTCATGATGTTCGAGTACGCCTCGCCGCTCGCGGACGGCGGCGACGCCGCCCCCGACGCCGGCGCGGACGTGGTCTGCGAGGACGAGGGCGACCTCGTGGCCTGCCACCTGGAGGCGGTCCGCGGCGCCGACCGCGTCGTCGTCACGACCGGTGGAGAGGAGCTCGTGACGCTTTCGGAGCCCCCCTACGAGTTCGAGCTTCGGAAGGCCGAACTGGCCGACGGCGCGACGGGCAAGCAGTTCGTGGTGGAACTGCGCGACGCCGAGGGCGAGACGCTCCGGCGGTACGTCCAGACCGTCCCGGCGTGAGACGGTGGTCGGGTGCGTGAGACGAGGCGCGCCGCTGCGTCCGGGCGGTTCCGTGCCTCCGGTTCCGTGTCCCCGGTTCTGTGACTGCTGCTCTTGACAGCG
>NZ_LKIR01000121.1:190756-206504 GCF_001462205.1 Haloparvum sedimenti | reverse complement strand
CGTCGTGAGACGGTCCGGGCTGCCTGCGGTAGCGGGCTGCCGGGCTGCGACTCACGGGCTCCCGCTCGTTCCTCGCGGGAACGCGGCACGCTCTGCGCTCCTCGCTCTCAGCTTGGCGAGACAAACCGCGTCTCGCTAGCCTCCAGCGTGCAGTAGCGCGCCGAAAATCGGAGATTTTCGAGCCGCCGTTCGCTCCGCACCGCGCTCACGGCGACGCCGGAGACACAGCCCGCTGCGGTGCCTGAGACGAAGTCTCAGACTAGCGAGTGCTTCGCTCTCGCGTCGCTTGAGGCGCCGGGGTCGGATCGAGCCGGCTGCCCTTTCAGTCCCACCCACTGCCCCGCGACCGCACAGCACCGCAGCCTCGCCCCTCCCCAGCCTCGGCGGCGGCGCGGCCGCGGAACCGCAACGCACAGCAGGCGGCCGCGCCGCCGCCTCCCTCGCGCGCGTTACTCGCGCGCGCCGACCCCATCGACACGGTCACAGCACTCGGCCGCCACAGCTACCTCACCGCCACAGCTACCTCACCGCCACAGCACCCACTACCACCGTCGCTTCCTCCCCGCCGCGACCGCCCCGCTTTTCCTCTCGGGCCGCGAGGCGCCTCCATGGAACTTTCAGCGTTCGTCGACCGACTGGACGAGCGACTCGACACCGCCGCGTACGCCGACCTGGACGCGAGCGCGAACGGCCTGCAGGTCGGTCCCGAGGAGGGGACCGTCGAGCGCGTCGCGTTCGCGGTCGACGCCGTCGAGGCGACTGCGGAGGCCGCCGTCGACGCGGGCGCGGACGCGCTGGTCGCCCACCACGGCGTCTCGTGGGGCGGCATCGAGCGCCTGACGGGGCGCGAGTACGGCCGGATCGCCCCCCTGATCGAGAACGACGTGGCGCTGTACGTCTCGCACCTCCCGCTGGATGGCCATCAGGAGCTCGGCAACGCCGCGGGCGTGGCGGACGCGCTCGGCGTGACCGACCGCGAGCCGTTCGGCTCGGTCGGACCGGAGACGATCGGGACGGTCGGCACCGTCGCCGCGGACGAGGAGCCGCTGTCGGTCGCGGACGTGGAGGAGACGCTGGCGGGGTTCGACCAGGGGCCGGCGGAGACGCGGGCGCTCGCGTTCGGCCCGGACCGGATCGAGCGCGTGGCGGTGGTGACGGGCGCGGGCGGCGACTGGCTGGACGAGGCGGTCGCGGCGGGCGCGGACGCGCTCGTCACCGGCGAGGGAAAGGGCCGGACGTACCACGAGGCGCGCGAGGCGGGGATCAACGTGTTCCTCGCGGGCCACTACGCGACGGAGACGTTCGGCGTGCGCCGACTGCAGGGTCTGGTCGAGGAGTGGGGGCTGGAGACGACGTTCATCGACCACCCGACTGGGCTCTGAGGCGGGCCGGCCCTTCGGATCGATGCCGGCTTTCTGAACGTTTCGGTGGTCTGTGCCGCCGTGGCGACGCTCCGATACGGTTTTCCGCCGTCCCGCGGAACGGAGGACAAATGCTGTCGCGACAGTTCGTCCGGGAGAATCCGGAGACGGTGCGGGCTGCCCTCGAACAGAAGGGCGTCGACGTTGATCTGGACCGCCTGCTCGCGGTCGACGAGGAGTGGCGCGAGCTCAAGTCGCGCGGGGACGACCTGCGCCACGAGCGCAACGAGGTCTCCTCGCGCATCGGCGAGCTGAAGCAGTCCGGAGAGGAGGAGGCGGCTCAGGAGGCCATCGAACGCTCGAGCGAGCTGAAGGCGGAGCTGCAGGAGGTCGAGGCGCGCGCCGACGAACTGGAGGCCGAGTTGGAGCGCCGACTGCTGGAGCTCCCGCAGATCCCGCAGGACTCGGTCCCCGTCGGCGCGGACGAGTCGGAGAACGTCGAGCGCCGCCGCGAGGGGTTCGACGACTTGCGCGGGCTCCCGGAGACGGTCGTTCCGCACTACGACCTGGGCGAGGAGCTGGAGATCCTCGACTTCGACCGCGGCGCGAAGGTCTCCGGCGGCGGCTTCTACTTCGCGAAGGGCGACGGCGCCCGGCTGGAGCACGCGCTGGTCCAGTTCATGCTCGACGTGCACCGCGAGCAGGGGTACCGCGACGTGTTCCCGCCGATCCCGGTCAACTCGGCGTCGATGCGCGGCACCGGCCAGTTCCCCAAGTTCACCGAGGACGCCTACCGGATCGAGGGCGACAACGCCGACGAGTACGACGACGAGGACCTCTGGCTGCTCCCGACCGCGGAGGTCCCCGTCACGAACATGCACCGCGACGAGATCCTGCTCTCGGAGGACCTCCCGCTGAAGTATCAGGCCTACTCGCCGAACTTCCGCCAGGAGGCGGGCGAGCACGGCACCGAGACGCGCGGTATCGTCCGCGTCCACCAGTTCAACAAGGTGGAGATGGTCAACTTCGTGAAGCCCGAGGCGAGCGACGAGCGCTTCGAGGGCCTGCTCGACGAGGCCGAGGAGGTGCTCCGCCGGCTCGACCTCCCGTACCGCATCCTGGAGATGTGCACCGGCGACCTCGGCTTCACGCAGGCGAAGAAGTACGACATCGAGGTGTGGGCGCCCGGCGACGACATGGACGACGGCCCCGAGCAGGGGGGTCGCTGGCTGGAGGTCTCGTCGGTCTCCAACTTCGGGGACTTCCAGGCGCGCCGCGCCGGCATCCGGTACCGCGAGGAGCACCACGAGTCGGCCGACTACCTCCACACGCTCAACGGCTCGGGGCTCGCGGTCCCTCGCATCGTCGTCGCGATCCTGGAGTACTACCAGAACGACGACGGGACCGTCGACGTTCCGGAGGCGCTCCGGCCGTACATGGGCGGGACCTCGGTCATCGACGGCCACGACGCGGTCGGCGAGTCGGCGCTCGGCGACGAATAGGTCGCGGACGTCGGTGGCTGCGGCGTTTCTCGCCCGGACGTCGATACTTCTGACCGGGATAGTAGCACCCAGAAAGCCCCAGCCGGCTGTCCAACGCTCGGCGCGCGCGAGTGACGCGCGCGAGGTCGCCAGCGCGCTACTGCACGCTGGCTGCTCGGAAATCTCCGATTTCCGGTGGAACCCGCCCGCGGCCGGAGCACCGCGGAGGCCGCGGGCGGCTGAGGCTGGGGAGGCGTGAGGCCACGCTTGACTCGACAGCCGGCGTAGAGAGTCACCGAGCAACTGACCGCGATGGCTGACTCCACAATCCCGGTCCTGGCGGACTGAAAGGGCGAGGCCGGTCGCGGGCGCTCAGACGACCCCTATCGGCGCGGGCGGTGTCTCCAGCGCGCCACTGCACGCTGGAGAGCAGCGAGACGCGGTTTGTCTCGCCCGCCGGAGAGCGCCGATATGTCGCTGAGCGCCCGCGAGCGGTCGAGGGCTTTCTGGGTGTTGTCGGCAAGCACAGCAGAACGCTTGATCACACAAAAACCGACGTATGGCGAGCGGTCGAGGGCGTTCTGGATGTTGGCGGTGAGCACAGCAGAACGCTTGACTGATCCAGAAAAATCGTCCGACGACTGGTCCGAACCGCTCCGACCGACTGCTTAGCTCTCGCTGGCCTCGTAGACGACGCGCACGTCGACGGAGACGCTCACGTCGCCGGTCTCGACGCCGGTCGCGGCGTCGCCCGCCTCGGCCGTTTCTGCCGCGTACCGCGTCGTGTACGGGTTGACGCTGGTCTGTGCGGTGGAGACGGCGTAGACGCCGTCGACGGTCAGCCCGGAGCTGTTGGCCAGCACCGCGGCGTCGGCGTCGGCGTTCTCCATCGCGTTCTCCAGCGCCTCCTCGCGGAGTTCCTGCTCGCGCTCGTCGCTCAGGCCGAAGCTGATGCGGTCGACGCCGTCCGCGCCGGCGTCGACGGCCACGTCGATGACCTCGCCGACCGCGTCCACGTCGTGGAGCACGACCTCGTAGCGGTGCTCGCCCCGGTAGGTGGTGACGTTCTCGCGCTCGCGGGACTCGCGCGTCTCGCGGATGGCGTAGTAGTCCGTGCGGATGCGGTCCTCGGCGACGCCCCACTCGATCAGCGCGTCGCGCAGGCCGTCGTCGCGCTCGGCAAGCGACTGGCGCACCGCCTCGGAGCTGTCACCGGTCGCGAGCACCGACACCGTCAGCGTGGCGCGGTCCGGTTCGGCGGTCGCCTCCCCGCCGGCACTCACCTCGATGGTGCGCTCGGGGGCGTCCTCGCTCGTCGTCGATGCGTCCGTCTGTCCGCCGGCGAGCCCCGCGCAGCCGGCGGTCGCCAGCAGCGCGACGGCCGCGAGCGCGGCCAGCAGCTTTCGTGTTCGTCCGTCCATACGCGACCCGTCGCTCCCCGGCTCCCTTAACGTGCCGTTGACACAAAGAGCGGTTTGTGTCACGGTCGGTCGGGTTCACTCGGGCGATTCGGCCACACCCGGAGGCTCAGGTCGCTCGCTCGACCGCGACGATGCGGACCTCCACGTCGACGGACGTGCCGGTCGCGGTCTCGATCCGCTGGTCGAGCCGGTCGGCCAACCCGGAGACGGTTCCGCCGGGCTCGGCGCCGACGGTGACGGTGACGCGTTCGAGCTCTAGCGGCGGGACGGTTCCGGTCCGGTGGAGCTCCAAGTCCAGCAGGTCGAGCTGTGCCTCCGCGCGCTCCAGTTCCTCGCCGACGGCCGTCCGCACCTGCTCCTCGGTCGTCGCGGCCGCGTAGGCGTCGTAGGTGACGCCGCCGAGGAACACCGAGAGGAGCGCGATGGCGGCCACGAGGATCGTCGCGCGCTTGATCAGCGCCGACTTCGCCTCCGCCTGCCGGAACCACGAGTCCGGGCGGTACCCCTCGTACCACAGCATCACGAGCGCCGCGAGGTTGATCGAGAGCACGTTGACGAGCACCAGCACGCCCGCGCCGAGCGCGAGCCGGGGGATGTTGAACGCGATGCCGATGCCCACCGCCGCGGCCGGCGGGATGAGCGCCACCGCGATCATGACGCCGACGAGCGCGGAGGAGACGCCGGTGATGAGGGAGACGATGCCCGCGATGCCGGCGCCGATGGCGACCGCCAGCGCCAGCACGTTCGGCGCGAGCCGCTCCGACACCTCCGCGAGCGCCAGCGGGTCCATCCCCGGCGGAACGAGGTTCAGCGTCCGGAGCCCGGCGGCGAAGACGGCGGCGGCCGCGACCGCGAGCCCGACGCCGAGCGCCTGCAGCCGGATCCCCTTGCGGAACAGCTCGTCGTCGTCGACCACCGTCCCGACCGCCGCGGACATCGCCGGCCCGATGAGCGGCGCGATCACCATCGAGCCGACCACCGTGGCCGGCGAGTCGAGGAGCAGTCCCGCGGTGGCGATCACCGCGGAGACGACCGTCATCAGGACGTAGGTACCGGTGCCGGAGACGAGGTTCTCCGCCTTCGTCTGCAGTTCCTCCCGGGCGATCCGGTCCTCGCTCCGGTCCGACTGCTCGGCGTAGCTCTCCTCCAACTGCTCGAAGCGTCGAGAGATAACCGTCTCCGCCGAGACGATGACGGTGTAGGTCCGCTCGTCGATGCCGGCGTCGCGAAGTCGGTCGAGCACCGGCTCGACCGCGGCCGTCGGCAGGGGGAACGTGACCACCGCGGTGAACTCGCGGCCGCTCGTCTCGTCGGTCACGACGTAGTCGATCCCCTCCTCGTCGAGCGCGTCGATCACCGCGGCCCGCTTGCCGGCCGGGATCATCACCTGTACCAGTCGCACGTCCGTCCCTCGCCCGCGGACGGCTTAAAAAGCGGGGGCGGTCGGTCCCGCCGCGCGTCGCCAGTTTCTCACTCGGGCGCGCGCTCGGCCAGCACCGGGATCGCCGCCAGTTTCTCGTCGTCGAGCGCGTCCCAGTCCACGCCCCGCGGGCGCTCGAAGGGCGTCCCCGTGTGGATCGTCCGCTCCGGGGTACAGATCAGGTCTATCGGCACGTCGTGGGCGTCCGGCGCGGGCGCGTCGGTGGGGTCGAGCACCTGCCGCTCGTGGACCGTGGTCGCGACGGTCGTCTCGGGGCCGACGGCGCCGAGTTCGGCCAGCATCGCCCACTCCAGATCGCTGTACCCCTCGCCCTTGCCGATCCGCGCACCCGCCGGCGTGACCGCGACAGAGCCGGAGACGATCAGGTCGATGTCGGGGACCTCCTCCGGCCCGACCGGAACGCCGTGTTCGGAGATGCCCGAGACGGTCGTCGCGTCGTCCACGTCCGGCACCGCGTCGGGGTCGAGTTCCAGAAACGGCTCCGGGTCCCGGAGTCGGGGCTGTGCCGCGTAGACGGTCTTCCCCGCCCGCAGCGCGGCCCGTCGGACCGGCAACTGCGGCGCGTCGGGGTTGCACTTCAGCGTCGCCGCGGCGGTCCACTCCTCGGTCGCCGCCAGTCGTTCCGCCGCTTCACTCGCGCCCGCGAAGTTGGGGATGCGGCCGTGCGGCGGGAAGGGGAACCGCGCGATCCCCTCCGCCTCCAGCGCGTCCCAGACCGACTCGCGAACGGCCTGCTTGTCCATGCCCCGAGAAGGGTCGCGGGAGGCAAGAACGCACCGACGGCGGGGGCGTCCGACGCCGATCCGTCGCAACGTTTATGTATTGCGTGTGGGATGTTCGGCCGACATGCTCGAAGACGGACTCTCCTACCCCGTTCGGGGCGACTGGATCGGACGCGTGATCATCGGCGGCGTGTTGGGCTTCCTCTCGTTCCTGCTGATCCCGGCGTTCGCGCTGATGGGGTATCTGGTACGGGTCCTGGAGACGACCGTCGCGGGCGCCGAGGACCCGCCGGAGTTCGAGGAGTGGGGTGACCTGCTCGTCAAGGGGATCGTCGCGACGGCCATCGCGCTCGCGTACACGATCGTCCCGCTTCTCGTCTACTTCGTGTTCGTCTTCGTCGTGCTCGGCGCCGGCGGCGCGATCGGTGGCGACGCCGGCGCGCTGGTCGGCAGCCTCGGCGCCATCGCCGCGCTGGCGTTCCTGCCGGTGTTATTCCTGGTCTACTACGCCGTGCCGGCGGCGCTGACCGCCTACGCCGCCCGCGATTCGGCGGGCGCGGCGTTCGACGTGTCGATCCTCCGGCCGGTGCTTTTCAGCACCGAGTACCTCGTGGCGGTGCTGTTGCCGATCGTCGTCACGTTCGTCCTCTGGATCGCCACCCTGGTGCTCGCGTTCACGGTCGTCGGGATCGTGCTCCTCCCGTTCCTGCAGTTCTACGGGCAGGTCGCGATCTTCCGGATGTTCGGCACGGCCTTCGCCAGCGTGAGCGACCGCGTCGAACTCGGCGGGAGCGGCACCGCCTCGGCCGCGGTCTAACGCCGCACCTCGGCGGCGGTCCGGTGCCGCGACGGCCGTCGCACCGCGCCAAAGCCGGCGGCTCCGCCGGAGCACCTTTCCTGTTCGCGGCTGAATCGTCGGCCGCCATGTCCGAGGACGTGACCGTCGACGTCGAAGTTGAGGTCGAGGTGGACACCGACGAACTGGAGATCGAACGCGAGGACGCCGAGCTGGTCGAGGCGAGCTACGAGGCGAGCGGCGTCGAGATCGAGATCGAAGCCGAAGTCGAGACGCACGGCGGTGAACGCGGGTCGGAGGCCGCCGACGCCGACGAAGCGGACGAGGAAGAGGAAGACGCCGACGAGGCGGACGAGGAAGACGCCGACGAGGCGGACGAGGAAGAGGAAGACGCCGACGAAGCGGACGAGGAGCGCGGCGGCTACGAGGACTTCGAGTAGCGCGGTCGCACGTCCCCCCTCCCCGTCCCGTCCCTGCGTCCCGCATCCGCGCCTTTTACCCGCGACGGCGGCCAACGGCGGGTATGTCCGACCCACGCGTCCCCGGCGAGGGGAGCGTCATCGAGCTTCCCTGCGGCGAGACGGTCCGCTTCGGCGACCTCGACCTCGGGATGCGCGAGTACCAGTGCGACTGCGGCGACGCGCACGCGGTCGTGATGGACGTGCACCCCCCGGAGCGATTCCTCCCCGACTTCCTGGTCGAGGTGCTGCGGGAGGCCATCGACACGACCAGCGAGGAGATGCGGGAGTTCGGGACGCCTCACCTCATGGGCATCGTGCTGGAGGAGTTCCCCGAGGCGGTCGTCGCGGAGGACGCCTCCGAGGACGCGGACGTGGGCTACGCGCTCGTGTGGGTGGCCGACTTCGACGCCCGCCGACTCCACGAGGTCGTCGTCGAACTGGTGATCGAGCTGATGGAGCACGCCGTCAGCCACGGCGAGGACGAGGGGGCGCTCCGCGAGTTCGAGGGGATGATGCACGAGTTCGATGTGAGCGCGTTCGTCGACCAGTACCGCGACGAGCGCGACCTCGACGCCGAGGACCCCTACGCGTAGTCGTCTCGCAGCCAAGCGGTCGGTCCTTCACGCTCCGACTCACCGCAGGTCCGCGGCCTCGACTATCTCCGCGAACTCCCCGCTGAGGTGCGCGAGCGCGGTCCGGTGGACCGTCTCGGGGTCGATGCGCTCCCCGTCGAGTTCCCGTTCGTGGGCCGCGGTCGCGTCCCGGACGAGCAACACCTCGTAGCCGCGGTTCTCGGCCATCCGGGTCGTGGTGGAGACGCAGTGGTCGGTCGTCAGCCCGCAGACGACGAGCGTCTCGGCGCCGCGCTCGCGGAGCCACTCTCCCAGCCCCGTGTCGAGAAACGCGCCGTTGACGGACTTCTCGAAGACCGCCTCGCCGTCGAGCGGTTCCAGTCCCGGCTTCCACGCGAAGCCGGGTTCCTCGGGCCCGAGGGGGGAGTCCGACTCGGTCGAGGCGTGCCTGACGTGCGCGACCGGACGGCCCGCATCCCGCCAGCGCCCGAGCAGGTCGGCCGCGACCGCCTCCGCGTCGCGGTTGTTGCGCTCGCCCCACCCCGGCTCGTCGAACCCGCGCTGGAAGTCGACGAGCAGGAGCACGGCGTCGTCGAGGTCCCGGGCGGGCCGACCGGTCGCCCGGGACTCCGCGTCCCCTTCAGACATCGCGGACGCCCCCGTCAGTCGCGGGCGCACCGCCGCGGTCCCCCGTCGCGGTGCCGCCGGTCCCCGAGTCGAACCGCTGCCACGCACCCGGCTCCAGCAGCCAGTCGTCGGCCTTCGGGTGCTCGCGGTCGACGGTCATCGGACAGGTGTCGGGCGCCTGTTCCTCGTCCTCACGGAAGAGGTACTGGGGCCACTCGCGGTCGCCCTCGACCCCGTAGTCGCCAAGATCCGCGTGGGGGCAGACGCCGTCGTACGCCTCCAGCCGACCCTGGATGACCTCGCGGGCGCGCCGGCCGGCCTCGGTGTCGGCGGTGACGCCCTCGAAGACCGCCCGCGGCTGGAAGGTGATCTCCAGTCCGCCCGGGCAGTACCGACTCTTCCGGTCGTCGTAGAAGGGCGCTCGACAGGTGGGGAATAACGCCTCGCCGCCGAAACAGAACTCCCAGTAGGGGTCGTCGGGGTCGGTCGGCACGTCCTCCGGCCACGGCTCGGGGTCGTGGACGTGGAGGAACTGGAGCACGTGCCACAGCGCCTCGTGGTAGTCGGCCTCCGAGAAATCGTCCGCAGGCGGGCGGAAGTAGGTCACCAGCGGCGCGCGCTCGGCGTGGTCCTCGTAGGCGTCGAGGTACTCCAGCAGGGCGTCGCGCAACCGGAGCAGGGCCGCGGGGTCGGTCAGCGAGTCGCAGACCGTATACAGCAGGTCGCCCTCGCGTTCGGCCTCGATGCCGAAGTAACAGGGAAATGATGTGTCGTTCCGCTCCCCGAGCATGGACCCGCGGAACGTCTCGTAGTGCCGCTCGACCCATCGGGGGGCGCCATCGTCGATCCGGTCCCGGAGCGCGTTCTGGTCCAGCAGGACACCGTCGATCCCCGGCTCGTTCATGAGCCGAGTTCGGGCAGGTGCGCTCTTGAGCCTTCTGTCCACCCGGTCGGGACCGATCGCCCGATCAGGTCGTGCCGGCCGCTTCCGCCCGTCCGGCCCTACGGTCGCCGCACGCGGACGGCACCGTCGCTGGCGACGGTGACGAACAGCCGCTGCCGGACCTCCCGTCCCTGGACCGCGTCGCCGGCCGCGTCGCCGACGACCTTCATCAGGTCCGGCGCGGTGTGGCCCACCTTCACCCCCGCCTCGTCGCAGGCGTCGTACACCCGGCTCGGCACGTCGTAGAGGTCCGTACCGGCCGGGATCTCCACGCGGACGGGCGCGGCGAGCGCCTCCGCGAACGCCACCGTCTCACGGGCCTTCTCGACGTTCTCCCGCGCGCTCGCCTCGACGCTGGAGACGTTCGCTCTGGAGGTCCCCAGCCGGTCGGCCACGTCGACCTGCCGGAGCCCACGCTCGCGGAGGGCGAGCACCTCGGCCTGTCGCCGCGTGAGCACGCTCGCGCCCGCGTCGAAGCCGGTCCGATCCAACAGGTCGTCAGCGTCGACCGCCTCGTCGTCCGCCGGCTCGTCGTCGGCCATGTCTCACCCGACGGGTGGCGGACTCAAAAAGCTACAGTCGCACGGCCGGCGAGGGACTGAGTGTTGCGCCCACCGGCGATTCTTTATGCGCCCCGGCAAACCGCTCCGGTGCGGAAGTCCGGCGCCGGGTGGTGCCGGCGCGAGAACGGTACGGGTCTGTGTGAGGGCTTCCGCACTTTTCGGCGGAGCCGGACCGCGAACGCGAGCGACGGCGCCGTCGCTCGGCGTGTAAGAGCGGACTGAGGGGAGTAAGCCCCCTTCTGTTCGGCCCGACATTCGGCTGAGCGTCCGCGCCTCGACCGGACTACCAACGGCGCGGACTTGCACCGGCGAGGATTCGCCGTTCCATCCCTTCCCGCCCGTCGCCGCGTTCCGCGGCGTGGCGACGTGACCGTCGCCTGTTCCCTCGGTGGGTTCGCTCCCTTCCCTCGCGGGTCGGTTCGCGCGTCCGCGGCGGACCGCGGACGCCGCCGGCCGCGACGCGGCCGACGCACCTCATCGGTCGGGGCGGGGGGTCTCGTTTCTGTTCCAGAGCCAGCCGTCTCCGACTCCGGGCTTGCGCCCGGTCGCCCGTCCGGTCGGTGGGGGGACTTTCCTCATGCGTAACGCACGGGAGTCGGGCTCCCTCTGCCCGATTCGGGGTAGCGGACCGGCGCGAATAAGCCGTTCGGTCGGACGAGTGCGCGCCACGGTCCCGGCGACGCGGGCGCCGACACACGGCCGATCGAGACCTCCGTCGGGACCGATCGGACTCGAAGACCCCGAACAGTCCCCGCGACGACCCCGATGTTTCCGACGATACGTCGCTATCGAGGGCGTGTCGGCGACGAATCGTCGTCCGTGCCGGCCGGATCCTTCATCATCGTCCGGCCGGAAGGGAAGGGTTCAAGTCGGCACACCACTACCCAACGTACATGTCCGAGGCGCAGACCGTCGAGGTTTCCTACGAGGACGGCGCTCGTGCGGTCGAACTCGCCCGCGAATCGGTCGAGGCGTTCGTCCGACAGGGGCAGCGCGAACAGCCCGGCTGTATGCGGGACGCCTTCTACAACCGGACCGGCGCCTTCGTGCGCCTCCAGTCGACGCGGGGTCGCGGTCAGCTCCGCGGGTGTGCCGGCGCCTATCGCGGCTCCGACCAGCTCGGTCACGCCATCGTCGACGCCGCCATCTCGGCCGCGTCCGACGACTCCTGCGGCTCCGAGGTCGGTCCGAAGGAGCTCGACAGTCTGAACGTCTCCGTCTGTATCGTCTCCAACACCGTCCTCACCGACGACCCCCTCGCCGACCTCGAGGTCGGCACCCACGGCGTCGCGATCGACGCCGGCGGGGACCAGTCGTGGCTCTACCCGACGCTCCCGGTCGAGCACGGCTGGAGCGCCGAGCAGTTCCTCGCCCGCGCCTGCCGCAAGGCCGGCCTCGCGGCGGACGCGTGGGAGGACGACGACGTGATGGTCACGCTCATCGAGGGACAGGTGTTCCGCGAGCGCGACGACGGCGGCGCCGTCGAGGCGCTGTAACGGGCGGTTCCCGGCGGTGTTCTCCCGCGATCCTCGCCCGACCGCGAGTCGCGGCTGCCGCGTTCCGGCCCGAAACCCCGAAAAGGGTCGACCGGCTACTGGCGGGCAATGACCGACGACGACACCGCCAAGGAGAGCGTTTTTCTCGTCACGCACGCGGACGACGACGACGCCGTCCTGAAGGACGTTCACGACGGGCAGGTGCATACGCTGAGCGACAACCCCGGCCTCGACGAGGCCGACGTGGTCGAGGGGCGGGTCGCCCCCGATCCGCCGCTGGAGGTGACCTACCGGCTCGTCGAGGTGGAGTCGCGGCGCGCGGTCGCCATCGAGGAGAGCGGCGAGCCGCCGACGACCCAGGAGCGGTCGATCGCCGACGACCAGGAGGTCGGCGAACTGACCACGGAGCCCCGCGCCGGCGAGGGGGAGATCCACGTGCTTACCGTCCCCGAGGGGGGCACCGAGGAGGCGGTCGCGGACGTGGTCGAGGACCGCGAAGCGACGCTCTCTCGGGCCGCCCGGCTCGGCGTGAACCGGGTCGAGGTGCGCTCGGAGCCCGGCGTGGTGAGCGTGCGCTATATGCCCTGAACTCGGACGTGTGTGGTGGCGAGTTGTACCTGAGAGACTGCGGAGAGTGTGAGGAGGACTCTGTTTCTCGGGGATGTAGCGTGCGGAACGATTCAGACGGTTCTCTCCCATACGCTGCTGTGGGCATTTCTGATCTTGCTGCTCTGATCAGCACCACTCAGAAAGCCCCAGCCGGCTCTCCCTCATACAGAAACGGCACTACTGCAGACCCTGCTGTGTGGAACAGCAACACTCAGAAAGCCCCAGCCGGCTCTCCCTCATACAGAAACGGCACTACTGCAGACCCTGCTGTGTGGAACAGCAACACCCAGAAAGCCCCAGCCGGCTCGACCGGCCGCGACACGCGCTGCGCTCCTCGCTCTCCGCAACGCCCGCTGCGGTGCCTGAGACGAAGTCTCAGACTAGCGAGTGCTTCGCTCTCGCGTCGCTTGAGGCGCCGGGGCCGGATCGAGCCGGCTGCCCCTTTCAGTCCCACCCACCGCACCGCCCCGCACCGTCCCGCCCCGCAACCGCAGCCTCACACCTCCCCAGCCTCGCCGCAGTCGCGGTCGCGCGAACCGCACCGCCGCGCGACCGCGACTGCGGGCTCCCTCGCGCGCGTTACTCGCGCGCGCCGACAGCACGAGGAACGAGGCCACCGCGGGACTGCCGTGCCGCCCTATTCTGTCGGGCCGGCGGCGCTCTGGACGCGCCAGCCGCCCTCCATATCGCCCTCGCGGTCGACGTACGCGATCTCGGTGTCCTCGGTCACCGTCGCGCTGTCGGTCTCCCCACTCTCGGTCTCGATCGTCTCGACCCGAAACGCCACGTCGAGGCTGTCGCCGCAGCAGCCGACGTCGACGAACTCCTCGCGGACGTCGCCGACCGCGACCGCACCGAGCGAGCGTCGGAAGTAGCTCCGGTAGCGGTCCGCCTCGAACTGCTCGCGGGCCCAGTCGCTCGCGTTCTCCGGGTACGAGAGGACGACGCGCGTCGCCGGCGGGGGATCAGTGCCTGCCATGCGTTACCGTACGACTTGGAGGCGCGTAGACGTTTCGGCGAGCTCCGTGAGCTGCGGTCCTCGCCGGGAACCGCGAGCGGGATCGCTCCGCTGCTGGCGTATTGCTCGCATCGCCGCGTTCGGAAGATAAGAAGGCTTATTCGGCCGGCAGGACGACCCCGGGGCATGGTCCAGATCGACGTACCGGAGGTCGACTACACCCGGTACACGAACCGGCAGCTGGTCGCGATCCCGCTCGCCGTGCTGGTGGTCTCGCTGGCGGTGATCGGCGGGTGGTACGTCGTGACCGGCGCGCCGGCGAACCTCGGCGTCGAGTTCACGGGCGGCGCCGAGCTCCGCGTCACCGCAGACGACGCAGGCACCGACGCGGCGGACGCGCGACTCGACGACGCCTTTTCGACCGAGCCGTCGTCGATCCAGTACGTCTCGGGGGACGGCGCCTACGTGGTGACGTTCCGCGACGCCGACCTCCCGGACGACCCCGAGCAGCGACAGGAGCGGCTGAGCGCGCTCTCCGAGGAAGCAGAGGGGTCCGGATTCACCGTCGAGAGCGAGAGCTTCGTCTCCGCGAGCTTCGGGGCCGGCGTCGCCACGCAGGCGCTGGCCGGCGTCGGGGTCGCGTTCCTCGGCATGAGCGTGCTCGTCTTCGCGATGTTCCGCTCGTTCGTCCCCTCGGTCGCCATCGTCGCCTCGGCGTTCTCCGACCTGGTGATCCCGGTCGCGATGATGAACCTACTCGGGATCGAGATGACGCTCGGGACGGTCGCCGCCCTCCTGATGATCATCGGGTACTCCGTGGACTCGGACATCCTGTTGAACAACTCCGTGTTGCGTCGGACCGGCGGCTTCTACGAGTCGGTGAGTCGCGCGATGCGGACCGGCGTGACGATGACGCTCACCTCCATCGCCGCGATGCTCGTGATGACCGTCGTCGCGTGGCTGTTCGGCATCACGCTGCTGCGCGACATCGGCATCATTCTCGCGGTGGGGCTGAGCGCCGACCTGATGAACACCTACCTGATGAACGTGAGCCTGCTTCGCTGGTACAAGTTCGAGGGGGTGAGCCGGTAGATGCTGGAGCCGGTCAAGAAGCACTGGCGGATCGCGCTGCTCGTGGTCGTCATCCTCGCGTCGACGGTCGTGCTGTTCGCCCCGCAGTTCGCGCCCGAGACGGGCGTGGCGGAGAACGAGTCGGCGGTCGAAGCCCGGGAGGGAGTCACCAACCTCCAGTTCGGGCTGGACCTGGCCGGCGGGACGCGAATACGCGCGCCGCTGATGGGCCAGACCGCGACCGAAGTGAACCTCCAGGGCGACGATCCGCCGGATGCGGCCAGGGCCGTCGCCAACGAGCTCCCGGACACCGACAGCACCGACGTGGCCGTCACGCGGAGCACCCAGCGCGAGGGGTACGGCACCGTCGAGGTGACGGACCCCGACGTGACCGGCGACGAACTGCGGAGCGCGCTCGAGGCGACCGGCTACTGGAACGCGGACGCCTCGGTGCGCGACGGCGTCACCGAGGAGACGAGAAACGCGGCACAGAGCGTCATCCAGTCGAAGATCAACGAGGCCGGCCTCTCCGGCGGACAGGTTCAGCAGGTGACCGACCCGAGCGGCCGCCACTTCATGCAGATCGAGGTGCCGGGCGAGGGTCGGGATGACGTGATCGAGCTGCTGGAGGAGCGCGGGACCGTCCGGCTCGACATCTACTACCCCGACGGCGGTAACGGGACGCGGATCAGAAACGCGCTGGTCCGCGACGACTTCGACTCCATCGGCACGGCAAGTCGCGACCAGCGGTCGAACCTCGCGTACGTTCCCGTCACGATCGTCGGGGACGCCCCGGAGGGCGAGCAGTCGCCCGCCGAGCAGTACCAGGCCGCCGTCCAGGAGGCGGACGCGGCGGCCGGTCGCGGTCAGGGGACGCGGTGGCGGTGTAACACCGAGAACTACACCGAGACCGAGGACCCGTGTCTGCTGCTGGTCGTCAACGACGAGGTCGTCAGCGTCTACGGCATGGACGACGGGCTCGCCGACAGCATGCGCGCGGGCACCTGGGCGGACGACCCCAACTTCCGGCTGACCACCGGCACCGAGGAGGGCTCCTTCGAGCGAGCCCAGCAGGTCTCGATCAACCTCCGCGCCGGCGCGCTGCCCGCACAGCTCAACATCGCCGGCGGGGGGAGCGTCTCCTCCATCTCCCCGACGCAGGGGGAGAGCTTCCGCGTGTACTCGCTGATCACCGGAATCCTCTCGGTGTTCGCGGTCGCGGGCAT
>NZ_LKIR01000121.1:184490-190746 GCF_001462205.1 Haloparvum sedimenti | reverse complement strand
CCGCGAGAAGGAGGTCGCGCTCCCGATGATCCTCACCGCGCTCGCGGAGGTGTACGCGCTGCTCGGCTTCGCGGCGTTGGTGAACTACCCGATCGACCTGGCGGTCGTCGCCGGGTTCATCGCGGTGGTCGGGACCGGCGTCGACGACCTGATCATCATCGCCGACGAGGTGATGAGCGAGGGCGACGTGAACTCCCGGACGGTGTTCGACTCGCGGTTCCGCCGCGCCTTCTGGGTGATCGGCGCCGCGGCCGCGACCACGATCATCGCCATGTCGCCGCTGATGGTGCTCGGACTGGGCGACCTCTCCGGGTTCGCCATCTTCACCATCCTCGGCGTGCTCATCGGCGTGCTCATCACGCGCCCGGCCTACGGCGACATCCTCCGCACGCTGCTGACGGACCGGTAGGCGGCCCGTCGGCGGGAGCTTTTTTCTGCCCGCGCCCGACGACCGAGCGATGGCCTCCACGGACTCCGCTTCGAGCGACGCGTCGTCGACCCGACCGTCCGACGGCCTCGCCCCCGGCGTCCGCCGCGACCTAGTCTACCTGCTCACGCGCGCGGTCGCCACGCTCGGGGCGATCCTGATCCTCGGCACCGCCGCGCTGGCGTGGCCCGGCGCGGCCGCGACGCTCGTGGTCCTCCAGCTCGGCGCGCTGGCGCTGGGCCTCTCGTGGCTCGGGCAGGCCGTGCCCGAGGAGAGCGACGAGTAGTCGGCCGCGCTCTCAGAACTCGTCCAGTCCGGACTGGGCGGCCGCGTCGAGCAGCCGCTCGCAGGTGCGCCACGACCGCCGCGCGCAGTCGGGCACGTCGCCGTGTTCGTCGACGTACGCCTCCAGAAACTCGCCCGTCGTCGCGTCGCCCGGGTAGCCGCTGCCGGGGTCGGCCTCGTGACGCTCGGCGACCGCGGCCATCCGCGCGTCGCGCTCCACTTTCGCGACGACGCTGGCGGCGCCCACTATGGGGTACGACTCGTCGGCGCCGTGTTCTGCGGTCACGTCGACCGCCGGGCCGCCCCTCTCGGCGACCGCCTCCCTGACGCGTCGTCCGAACCGCTCCGCGAGCACGTCGCCGGCGTCGACGACGACCTCGAGGGGGTCGTCCTCGGTCGCCTCGGCCCCCGGCCCGTCGTCGTCCGCCGTCGAGAACAGGTCGGCGAGCGCCCGCGCCTGCGCCGCGACCGTCAGGCCGTTCATGTCGGTGTCGGGCGCGTCGATCTCGGCGGGCTCGACGACGCCGAGACCCACCGCCACGTCCTCGCGGTCGCGGAGGGCGGCGGCCAACTCCTCGCGGCGGGCGGGGGCGACGCGCTTGGAGTCGTCCACGTCGTCGGGCAGCGTCTCGGGGTCGACCCGGACGGCCGCCGCGATCATGGGTCCGAGAACCGGTCCCTTCCCGGCCTCGTCGACGCCGATTCGGATCACGGCCGTGCCGAGGCCCCCGACGGGCATAGGCGTTTCCGGTCGGCGCGGCGACGCCGCTCAGTCCCGGAAGAACTCCGCGTCCTCGAACGGCTCGTCCTCGCCCTCGACGGCCAGCACGTCCAGCGCCGTCACGACCGCTTCGACGCCGAGTTCGCCCGCGAGGCTCGGCTCCGTGCGCCCCTCGTCGCCCGAGATCAGCTCCTTGATGTAGAGCCCGCCCGCGCCGTGGACCTCGACGGTCGCCTCGCGGGGGCCCTCCAACTCCGCCGTCATCTCGTAGACGTCGCGCTCGCGGGTGAGGTTCGCGCGCCGGTGGTCGACGCGATTCGGCGTGTACTGCTCGATCGTCGCGCCCTCCAGCGCGTCGACCGCGGCCGCGAGGTCGGCCTCGCTCACGTCCGCGCCGAACTCCACGCGGGCGCGGTAGCGCTTCGAGGCGTCGTGGCGCTTGACGCGCTCGACCATCTCGTAGGTGGCGAGCCGTAACCCCTCGACCTCGATCTTCCCCTCCGCGAAGGCGTTGATGTCCGCCTGCAGGCGCTCCACATCGGTCCGACGCCGTTGGGGTTCCTCGACTTCGATCACGAACGGGCGGCCGGTCCCGAGCATCAGCGCGTCCACGTCCTCGCGGCCGGCGCCGTGGAACGTCGCCTGGGTGCCGCCGAGCACGTCCTCGACGACCGGCGCGGTCAGCTCCTCGACGCTGTGGGGGTAGAGGTAGCCCGTCCCGTCACAGTGGTCGCAGGGCTGTCTCCCCTGTCGCCCCGATCCGTCGCACTCCCGGCAGGGCCACTCCGTCTGCGGGATGTCGCGCTCCAGCTTGCGGTAGCGGCCGTAGACGAACGTGGAGTTCACCTTCGCGCCGGCGGTCCCGTCCTCGAGGTTCAGCGTGAACTGGACGTGCGGGCGGTCGAAGGAGACCTCCGCGTCGGTCAGGCGGCCGACGCGCTTGCCCACCTCGCGGTTGAACTCGGATTTGAACGGCTCGCCGGCGTCGGCCTCGAGGCCGCACTCCTCGCGGAGCAGCGCCTCGTTCTCCTCGATCAGCGGCGGCGTTCTGGTGCCCACGTTGTAGGTCGAGAAGTCGACGTCGCCGACGGCCTCGACGGCGCGCTCGGCCCATTCGTCGAACGCGGCGCAGTGGCCCTCGCAGACCCAGCAGTCGGCGGTCTCGACGGGGTCGAAGTCGGCGTCGTCCGCGAGCGCGTTCGCGACCCGGAGCGAGCGCCCCCGCTCCGCGTTCGAGAGGCCGAAACTGCGGTCGGCGACGAGCCGACCGAGACAGGCGTCACACACGGGCCCGGTCGCGGCGGCGTCGGCGGCGACCTCGAGTACGTTCATACGCCCTCAAGCGGGCGACCGCGTAATTGCTTTTCTGACGGCGCTCGTCACTCGCCGGCGGCCGTCCCGGTCGCGGGCGTCCGCGTCGCCCGGTCGCGGTCGGTCTCGCGGCGCGCGTCGTAGGTGCGCTGCGTGCCGGCGCCCGCGACCGCAGCCAGCGCGACCAGCGCGGCGACGGGGTAGCTCGCGGCCAGCGCGACGATTGCGGGCAGCGCGGCCAGGGCCATCAGGACGCCGACGCGGGGCGCGGTCGCGGCGTCGGGCGGTGCGGCGCCGCCGGCGGCGAACGTCGCGGCGGTCGTCTCGCGTGCTGCGTCGGTTCGTGCGTCGGTGCGTGCGGCGTCGTGTCGGGATCGTACCATCGTCGAAGTCGTGTGACGCGATGCCCTCGCGTCGGGGGTGGGTCGGTCGGCGGGTCGGTGCCGTGGGTCGGTCGGCGGGCTGGTCGGCGGCTCGCTCGTCCGAGCGGCCACTCAGCGGCGGGTGACATCGTGCACCCCCACGAGGTCGGCCAGGTCCGCGGTCGCGGCGCCGTTCGCGAGGCGGACGCGCACGTTCGCCTCGACGGTGAGGTCGTTGAGCCGCGGCTGGAGGCCGGTGACGTCGACGTCTATCACGTCGGCGTCGGCGGCGCGGTCGAGCTTGGTTCGGACGCCGGCGTGGAGGTCGCCCGCGGCGTCGCGGGGCACCTCCAGCCGCACGGCGATCCGCTCGGTGCGGTCGGCCTGGTGGGTTGCGGCGGCCATACGGGACCGGGAGGGGGTCGAACCCTCGCGAGTCGCGCCGGTGCGACCGGTCCTGGTGGCCGAACGGGGACGAAAACGGCGTACTCTCCGATGTGGGGGTCGAGAGCACAAAGAAACCGTCGCCGTCCCGCGTCCGGCGGGAGTTACGCGGAGACGGCGTCGACGGACACGACACCCACCCCGCGATATCCGGCGACTCCGCTCTTCGGGAGCGGCGTCGTCCAGATTGTGTTCGGGGTGGTTATCGTAACTCGTTCGAGACGTGTAGGGCGTTTATAATAAACCTATCCCGAGGCCGGCAGGCATTCACACGGTGATCTGCGTCCACCAGTGATCAGAACTGATCGCTTGCGGCCCCGGACGAGTCGCGGCCCGTTCGTTCACCGACACCGCGGCCGGCGCTTTCGCGCCGCTTAACCGCGGCCGCGGCCCACCGTCATTCATGACCAACGCGCTGGAGATCGACGGCCTCCGGAAGCAGTACGGGGACGTCGAGGCGCTGAAGGGGGTGTCGCTGACCGTGCCGGAGGGCGCCTTCTTCGGCCTGCTCGGCCCAAACGGCGCCGGCAAGACGACGTTCATCAACGTGCTCGTCGGGCTGGTGCGCGCCTCCGGCGGGGACGCGTACGTCTTCGGGAACCACGTCGAGGACGACTACCGGGAGGCGCGGGACCGCATCGGGCTGGCGCCACAGGAGTTCAACGTCGACCGCTTCTTCCCGATCCACGAGGTGTTAGAACATAAGGCCGGCTACCACGGCGTTCCGGAGGACGTGGCCGCCGAGCGGGCCGAGCGCGCGCTCAAGCGCGTCGGCATCTGGGACAAGCGGGACACGCGCTTCGACTGGCTCTCCGGCGGGATGAAGCGCCGGTTCATGCTCGCGCGGGCGCTCGTGACCGACCCGGACCTGCTCATCCTCGACGAGCCGACCGCGGGCGTGGACGTCCAGCTCCGCCGGGACCTCTGGGAGCTCGTCACTGAGCTCAACGACGACGGCACGACCGTCCTGTTGACGACCCACTACATCGAGGAGGCGGAGCGGCTCTGCGACGAGGTGGCGATCCTCGATTCGGGCGAGGTCGTCACCGTCGCCTCGCCCGAGGAGCTGATGGACCGCGGCAACGACCGCATCGTGGTGACGCTCCGCGAGGCGGCCGACGCGGTCCCCGAGGCGGTCGCGGACGACGACCGGATCGAGCGCGTCGAGCTCGACGGCGACCGGCTGGTCGCGGTCGCGCGCCAGGGCGGGCTCGTCGCGCCCGACCTCGTGCGCGCGCTCGACCGCGAGGGGTTCGAGATCGTCGACCTGGAGATCCGCCGGACCTCGCTGGAGGAGGTGTTCGTCGACATGACCAGACAGGGCGAGGCGGTCGGCGACGGCGAGAGTACCGACAGCGCGCCCTCCGCGAGCGCGGAGCCGGTCGCGGCCGACGCGAGCACCGACGGCGGAGCGGACGACCCGAACCCGGAGGGTGAGCGATGAACCGCGTCGACCTCACCGGCTTCCTGACGCTGGCGAAGCGGGAGGTACTGCGGTTCGTCCGCCGGCCGCGCAACACGTTCGCGCCGCCGTTCATCACCAACGTGCTCTACTTCTCCGTCTTCGGCGTCGTGCTCGGCGAGCGCGTCGGCACGGTCGCGGACGTACCCTACATCCTGTTCATCCTGCCCGGACTGGTGGTGTTGGGAGCCGTCTCGAACGCCTTCGAGAACGCCTCCTTCTCGATCTTCCACGGCCGCTGGAACGAGTACATCCACGAGGTGCTCACCTCGCCGCTGTCGTACGCCGGCATGGTGTGGGCGTACGTCCTCTCCTCGGCGCTGCGCGGGCTGCTCGTCGGCGGCCTGATCGCCGGCGTCGGGTGGGGGATCGTCTCGGCGCTTTACCGGCCGGTGCCGGTCGAACATCCCCTCTATCTGATCGCGTTCATGCTCGTGATCACGCTGCTCTTCGCGAGCCTCGGTGTCGTCGGCGGGCTGCTGGCGGAGGACTTCGACGACCTCACCGTGATGAACCAGTTCATCCTGCGCCCGCTGGTGTTCTTCGGCGCGGTGTTCTACTCGCTGGGTGACCTGCCGCCGGCGCTGCGACAGGTGTCGCTGGCGAACCCGATGGTGTACATGGTCAACGGCGTGCGCTACGGTTTCCTCGGGTTCGCGGAGGTCGACCCCCGGCTCTCGCTGGCGGTGCTGGCCGGGATGACGGTGGCGGCCGTGCTCCTCGACGTGTGGCTCTTCGAGCGCGGCTACGGGCTGACGGACTGACCGCGGCACCGCGGGCGGCGGTGCTGTTTCTGTCGCGGTTGCGGTTCCGCGGTTGCGGTCGCGGTTACGGTCGCGGTTACGGTCGCGGTTGCGGTCGCGGTTGTGGTGCGGTTTCCGTCGACGCTGTAGTACCGCGGCGGCGCGAGGGCGCGCAGCGCCCGGAGCGCCGACCGCGGGCCCTTTTTGATCGACATTTTTCAAGGACGGGTGAGCGCGCCGCCCGCGGCGCGCGAACCCGACGCAGAAAAAGGTCGGGGTGCGGTTTCCGTCGACGCTGTAGTACCGCGGCGGCGCGAGGGCGCGCAGCGCCCGGAGCGCCGACCGCGGCCACTTTTTAGTGGAGGTTTTTGCGACGGGGGTGAGCCGCGGCGTCTTCGACGCCGTGGCGGTTCCCCGTCGCAAAAACGTCCTATTGGAACCCGATCCGTCCGCTGCCGGTGTCACGCAGGGCGTCCTGACCGCCGCCCTTGAACTGATCTT
>NZ_LKIR01000121.1:184381-184480 GCF_001462205.1 Haloparvum sedimenti | reverse complement strand
CGCGCGAACCCGACGCAGAAAAAGGTCGGGGTGCGGTTTCCGTCGACGCTGTAGTACCGCGGCGGCGCGAGGGCGCGCAGCGCCCGGAGCGCCGACCGT
>NZ_LKIR01000121.1:178588-184371 GCF_001462205.1 Haloparvum sedimenti | reverse complement strand
CCACGTTGTCGTAGTAGCGGAGGATGTCCTCGTTGATCGTGGGCCGGACCGACTCCATGGCGCGCCGGAAGTGCTTCATCTCGACCTCCTCGGCGTCGTCGTCGTCGCGGAGCGCCTCGATGGCGGCCTCGCGAGCGATTCCCTCGAGGTCGGAGCCAACGTAACCGTCGGTGATCTCCGCGACCTCGCGGAGGCTCACGTCGGGCGCGAGCGGCGTGTCCTGCGTGTGGATCTCGAGGATGCGCTCGCGGCCCTCCTCGTCGGGCTGGCCGATCATGACGAGGCGGTCGAACCGGCCGGAGCGGAGGAGGGCGGGGTCGATCATGTCCGGGCGGTTGGTGGCGCCGATCACCATCACGTCACCCATCTCCTCCAACCCGTCGAGCTCGGTGAGGAGCTGGTTGACGACGCGTTCGGAGACGTTGTTGCCCATCTCCTGTCCGCGGGAGGGCGCGAGGCTGTCCAGCTCGTCGAAGAAGATGATCGTCGGCGAGACCTGCCGCGCCTTGCGGAAGGTCTGTCTGATCGCCTTCTCGGACTCGCCGACCCACTTCGAGAGGAGCTGTGGCCCCCTGACGGAGATGAAGTTGGCGTTCGTCTCGTTGGCGACCGCCTTCGCCATCAGCGTCTTGCCGGTCCCGGGCGGGCCGTACAGCAGGACGCCCTTCGGCGCGTCGACGCCCATGCGGTCGAACTTCTCGGGCGAGGTGAGCGGCCACTCGACGGACTCCTGGACCTCCTGTTTCGCCTCGGTCAGGCCGCCCACGTCGTCCCACGAGATCTTCGGGAGTTCGACGAGCACCTCGCGCATCGCGGAGGGCTCGACCTCGTTCAAGGCGCCGTCGAAGTCCTCCCGCTTGACGATCATGCGGTCGATGAGGCTCGGCGGGATGTCCTCCTCGTCCAGATCGATCTCGGGGAGGTAGCGCCGCAGCGCCTTCATCGCGGCCTCCTTCGTCAGGCTCTCGACGTCCGCGCCGACGAAGCCGTGGGTGTCGTCCGCGAGGCGGTCGAGCGAGACGTCGTCCGACAGCGGCATGCCGCGGGTGTGGATCTGGAGGATCTCCTTGCGGCCGACCTCGTCGGGGACGCCGATCTCGATCTCGCGGTCGAACCGGCCGGGGCGGCGGAGCGCGGGATCGACGGAGTCGACGCGATTCGTCGCCGCGATGACGATGACCTGTCCGCGCGTCTCCAGCCCGTCCATCATCGTCAGCAGCTGGGCGACGACGCGGCGCTCGACCTCGCCGGTCACGTCCTCGCGCTTGGGCGCGATGGAGTCCAGCTCGTCGATGAAGATGATCGACGGCGACTCGTCCTTCGCGTCCTCGAAGATCTCCCGGAGCTGCTGTTCGGACTCGCCGTAGTACTTCGAGATGATCTCGGGCCCGGCGATGGAGAAGAACGAGGCGGAGGTCTCGTTGGCGACCGCCTTCGCCAGCAGCGTCTTGCCGGTACCCGGCGGGCCGTGGAGCAGGACGCCCTGCGGCGGCTCGATGCCGAGCTTCTTGAAGATCTGCGGGTGCTTCATCGGCAGCTCGACCATCTCGCGGACGCGCTGGATCTCGTTTTGCAGCCCGCCGATGTCCTCGTAGGTGATGCCGCCGCCGGTCTTCTCGAAGCCGGAGATCGGCTCCTCGCGGAGCTCGACCTCGGTGTCCTCCGTGATCATGCAGACGCCGTCCGGCTCCGTCTCGACGGCGATCAGCGGGATCGCCTGTCCGGGCGAGCGCATGAAGGGGTGGTTCGTCGAGGACATCACGGGGACGATGTCGCGCTCGACGACCGGCCGCTTGAGGATCTGGCGTTTGACCATGCCGGCCGCGTCGGAGCCGAACTGGACGGACGCCTCCTCCGGCGGGGCCAGCACGAGCTTGTCGGCCGTCTCGGCCTCCGCCTTCCGGATGGTGACGCGCTCGCCGATGCCCACGTCCGCGTTCTGGCGGGTGAAGCCGTCGACGCGGACGGTGTCGGTGTTCCAGTCCTGCCGGTCGGCGCGCCACACCTTCGCGGCGGTGGTCTCGCCGCCCTCGATCTCGATGATGTCGCCCGGCGACAGCTTCAGGTGGAGCAGCGTGTCGGGGTCCAGGCGGGCGATACCGCGACCCGAATCGTTCGGGTACGCCTTCGCCACTTCGAGTTGCACTTCGTTCATGATTGGCTCGCGGGGATACTGCGTAGGTCCGCGCGGTCCGGGGATAAGTCTGTTGTCCCCCCGGACACCGGGTGCTCGACTGGCGATTCCCGGCCGCCGCACGACCACGTCCGTGTGACCATGTAGCACGGTACTGCCCGCGGGTACAAAACCCCGTCGCTGCCGTTGGTTTTTCTCCCATACCCCGCCTCGCGATCCGCGAAGCCGGCCGCGGATCGGCTCCAGTCCCGAGCGGGAGGCTCTTTACCCGGCCGCGTCGACTCTCGGGCATGAGGACGCTCGCGTTCGACGGTCGCACCGGCGCGGCCGGCGACATGATCTGCGCGGCGCTGATCGCGGCCGGTGCCGACCCCGGGGTGCTCCACCCCGTCGAGGACGCGCTCCCCGTGCGCTACGAGGTGGGTGAGACGACGAGGAACGGCATCCGGGCGACCACGGTGGACGTGCTGCTCGCCGAGACCGACGGCGGGCACTCGCACGACCATCACGACCACGGCGAAGCGGGTCATCGGCACGACCACGGCGAGGGCGACCATACCCACCAGCATGCGGAGGGTGCAGGGGTCCACCGCACCTACCCCGAGGTGGTCGAGGCGGTCGAGGCGATGGACCTCCCGACTGGGGTCGCGGAGGACGCGCTCGCCGTCTTCGAACTGCTCGCCGAGGCCGAGGCCGCGGTCCACGGCACGGACCTCGCGGAGACACACTTCCACGAGGTCGGGGCCGACGACGCGCTCGCGGACGTGGTCGGTGCCTGCCTCCTGCTCGACGACCTCGACCCGGACCGCGTCGTCACCGGGCCGGTCGCCGTCGGCGGCGGCGAGGTGGAGATGAGCCACGGCGTCTACCCGGTTCCCGCGCCCGCGGTCGTGGAGATCGCCGAGCGCTCCGGGCTCGCGTTGCGCGGCGGGCCGGTCGAGTCGGAGCTTTTGACGCCGACCGGCGCCGCCCTCCTGGGCGCGCTCGCGGAGCCGGTCGCGGAGCTTCCGGCGACGACCGTCGAGGCGGCGGGCTACGGCGCCGGGCGGAAGTCGTTCCCGGACCACCCGAACGTCCTCCGCGCGGTCGTCGGCGAGGCGCTCCCCGACGGCGGCGAGGAAGGCGACGCCGAGGACGCGGATCGGGGCCACGGTCGTGACCACGGTCACGAAGACGACCACGGGCACCATCACGCCCACGACCACGACGACCGCGACGACCACGACGACCGCGACGACCACGACGACCACGACGACCACGACGACCGCGAGCAGCGCCGACACGGCGGCGGACTCGTCCGCGACGATGTCGCGGTACTGGAGACGAACCTCGACGACGCGCCGCCGGAGGTGCTCGGCGGGCTTCAGGAGACGCTCGCGGACGCGGGTGCACTCGACGTGACGGTGCTGCCGACGACGATGAAGAAGTCCCGGCCGGGCCACCTCGTGAAGGTGGTCTGTAAGCCGTCCGACGCCGCGGCGGTCGCGGAACGCCTCGCACGCGAGACGGGGACCTTGGGGATCCGAGAGTCCGCGGCCGGCCACCGCTGGATCGCCGAGCGCGCGTTCGAGACGGCCGAAGTGGTCATCGACGGCGAGTCCCACGAGGTGGCGGTGAAGGTCGCGTCGACGGCCGACGGCGAGGTGTACGACCGGAGCGCGGAGTACGACGACGCGGCCGCGGTCGCCCGCGAGACGGGCCTCCCGATCCGCGAGGTCATGCGCCGCGCCGAGAACGCGGTCGTGGACTGACCGGGATTCGCTGATACGGTCCACGGGTTCTCTCCGCCGGAGAACCCGACGCCGCTTCGATCAGGAGAGAGCGCCGAGACCGACTCGCGGAGCTCCTGGCGGTGCGGTCGCGGTGCCGTGCCCGTGGGCGCGAGCGCGCCGAGGGGGGTTCCGCGACGCGTACACGCGGCGTTTAACCGCCTCGACCGTCTACGGCGTCCATGTTCGAAGACCGACCGGACCGCGACGCGGAGGTCGTCCTCGTGGGGCGGTCGAACGTCGGGAAGTCGACGCTGATGCGGGAGCTGACGGGCCACTCGTTCGACACGGGCGGGAAGCCGGGGGTGACGCGGCAGCCCAACCACTACGACTGGACGGGCCAGGACTTCATGTTCACCGACCTCCCCGGCTTCGGCTTCATGTCCGGCGTCGAGGACGAGCGCCGCGAGGCGATCAAGACGGACATCGTCCGGTACGTCGAGGAGAACGCCGAGGCCATCCTCGCGGGCGTCGTGGTCGTCGACGGCAAGAGCGCGGTGGACATCATCGACCGCCACGCCGAGCGCGGCAACGTCCCCCACGACGTCGAGATGGTGTCGTTCCTCCGCGACGTGGGGATCGACCCCGTCGTCGCCGTCAACAAGATGGACAAGGTCGACGACCGCGACGAGCGCCTCGACGCGATCTGCGACCGCCTCGGCTTCTACCCGCCGTGGCAGCAGTGGGAGGGCGAGGCGATCGCGCCGATCTGCGCCAAGCGCGGCGACATCGAGGCGCTCAACGAGTGCCTCAGAAACCGCTTCCACGAGGCGAAGCGCGACGACTTGCTGCAGTTCGTAAAGTAGGAGGAGTGGCCGGCCGCCCGCGGCCGATTCATAAGTCCCGCAGCGTCTCCAGACTCTCGTCTAAGTCCTGTGTCGTGACCGCCAGCGAGAACCCGTCGATGGTGGCGAGATCCGCGGCGTGAGGCCACAGGTCGTCCTCCTCGATGCCGTGGAGCACGACCGCGTTCGGCGTCGGGGTGACGACGCGCATCGCGACCAGCGGCGACTCGCCGCGGCTGACGCCGGTGAACACCAGCGCGCGGTTGGTCGACTGCCCGTACAGGCGGTAGAACTCCTCGCTGGACAGGCGGGTGATCGCCTGGATGGAGTTGATCACGGTGTGGCCGTACACGTGGTCGCGGTCGCCGGAGACGATCTCGGTCGCGCCCATCGCCTCGTAGAACTCGTCCATCGGCACCGCGGTCGCGTACTCGCGGAGGTCGTGGACGATGTCGCTCTCGAAGCCCGCCGAGAGCACGCGAGCGTACTGGCGCAGGCGGCCGCCGCCGCGGGCTTCGTCGATGTCGAGCAGGCCGTCGACGGTCCGGCGGACGACGCCGATGCCGGGGCTCTCCCGGCGCCCGCTCTCATAGTCGGAGATCACCGACGAGGAGACCCCGAGCTGGTCGGCCAGCTCCGTCTGAGACACGTCGAAGTCCGTTCGCCACTTGCGCAGCGTGGCTCCCGGGTCGTCGCTCAAGGTGATCTCGCCGGCGATCCGCCGGGCGAGCTCCTCGCGGGCTGTCTCGCTCATGGGCTCACGGTGCGTCCGAGACCCGCAAAAGGGTATCGAAAGGTGGGTACGACACCTGTCGAGTCCGGAGTCGAGCGCGGACGCCCGGTTCCGAACCGCACCGCCCGCCGCCCCGCAGTCGCAACCCTCACGGCCGCGGTCGGCAAAGGCGCCGCATGGAGATCCGACCGTACGCGGACGCGGACGCCGCGGACCTGTGGGCGTGCAAGCGCGCCTTCGAGACCGGCCTCGGCGAGAACACCGGCGGCGAGGAGAAGGCGACCGTCTACGCGGAGAAACTGACCGACGAGTACCGCGAGGACTGGTTCGCGTGGGTCGACCGCTGCCGCGCCTCCGACGAG
>NZ_LKIR01000121.1:159789-178496 GCF_001462205.1 Haloparvum sedimenti | reverse complement strand
TCGCGGACGACCTCATGGACGCGGCACTCGCGCTGGCTCGGGACCAGGACCTGCCGCTGGACCGTATCGTCCTTGACGTGGATCCGGCCAACGAGCGCGCACGGGCCTTCTACGACCGCCACGGCTTCGAGTCGTGGGGCGAGCTCGTCGCGCGGGACCTCTGAGGGTCTCCGTCCTCCCGCCGCATCGCCGGCAGCCGACTACTGCATGCCCCACTTGCCGAGGTCGAGCAGCAGGACGATCGCGTCCTCGCCGTCGCCGTAGTACCCCCCGACGCGGCGCACCGGCTCGAACCCCTCGTCGCGGTACAGCGAGCGCGCGACCTCGTTGCTCTCCCGCACCTCGAGTTTGACGACGACCGCGCCCGCTCCGGCGAGTTGCACCAGCCCGTTCCGGAGCAGTCGGCGACCGATCCCGCGACCGCGCGCGTCCGGGTGCACGGCGAGGTCCTTGACGTGGCCGATGTCGCGGCCGGCGTTGGGCATCACGTCGCCGACGACGTAGCCGACGACCGCGCCCCCGCGGACCGCGACGAGGAACGCCGGCTCCTCGACCAGCCGCTCGAAGGCGTCGTAGGGCCACGGGTCCGAGAAACAGGCGCGCTCGATGCGGAGCACCGACAGGAGGTCCTCGCGGCGCGCCCCGCGGACGGTCACGTCCGCCGATTCCTCGTGCACGCCTCGGCTCAGGGGCGGTCGACTCATAAGCCCGACGGCGGACGGCCACGGCGACGCACCCGCCGCTCGCGAGGGCGCTCGTGGTCCGCGAAAAATCGGCGAAAACGGGGCGGTCGGCGGTCCTCAGTCGTCGGCGGGCGCGGCGCCGCTGCCGGACTGGTGCTGCTGCTTGGTCCACGAGAGCTTGCCGCCGGCCGCGAGAATTTCGAGTTCGCGGTCGGAGGCGTCGAGCTCCGCCGTGAACTCCCAGTCGTCGTTCACGCGGGCGGTGAACGTCTCCTGGCCCTCGCGCACGGCCGCGTCCACGTCGTCGAGGATCTCGATGTCGTCGCCCTGGTCGATCTTCTCGTACGTCTCCGCGTCGATCGCCAGCGGGACGATGCCGAAGTTGAACAGGTTCGCCTTGTGGATGCGGGCGAAGCTCTGCGCGAAGACGGCCTCGATGCCGAGGAACATCGGACAGAGCGCGGCGTGTTCGCGCGAGGAGCCCTGGCCGTAGTTCTCGCCGGCCACGAGGACGCCGCCATCGGCGTCGAGCGCTCGGTCCGCGAACGTGTCGTCGACGCGCGAGAGCGTGAACTCGGAGAGCTTCTCGATGTTCGAGCGGAACTTGAGAATGTCCGCCGTCGCCGGGATGATGTGGTCCGTGGTGATGTTGTCCTCCATCTTCAGCAGCGCCTCGCCGCTGATGTCGGAGTCGATGCCGTCACGGATGGGCACGTCGCCGATGTTCGGGCCCTTGATCAGCTCGTCGTCGATGGCCTCTTCGGGGGTGATGATGTCGGGGTCGTCCTGGCCCATGCCGGGACCGTAGGCCTCGCCCATCTCCAGGCCGGGCGCCTCGAGGTCGCCGAGCTCGTCCGCGAGGTCGCGGGGGTCGACGATCTCGCCGGTGATGGCCGCGGCGGTCGCGACCTCGGGCGAGCAGAGGAAGACGGAGTCGTCCTCGATGCCGGAGCGGCCCTCGAAGTTGCGGTTGAACGTGCGCAGCGAGACGGAGTCGGAGGCGGGGACGTGGCCGATGCCGATACAGGCACCGCACGTCGCCTCGGAGAAGTTGACGCCGGCCGCCATCATCTCCGCGGTCCAGCCCTCGCGGGCGAGCATCTCGGACGCCTGCTTGGAGCCGGGCGCCACGATCATCTCGGTGTGCTTCGCGACCTCGCGGCCCTCGAGCATCTTCGCGCCGGGCAGGATGTCCTCGTAGGCGCCGTTCGTACAGGAGCCGATGATGACCTGCTCGACCTCGGTGCCCTCGTACTCGCTGACGGGGGCGACCTTGTCGGGCATCGACGGCGCGGCGACGAGCGGCTCGAGGTCGTCGAGGTTCACCGTGATCTCCTCGGCGTACTCGGCGTCCGCGTCGGGCTGGAGGTCGACGAACTGGTCCTCGCGGCCCTGCTTCGCGAGCCACTCCTCGGTCTTCTCGTCGGTCGGGAAGATGGAGGAGGTGGCGCCGAGCTCGGTGCCGAGGTTGGTGATCGTCGTCCGCTCGGGGATGGAGAGCGACTCGGCGCCGGGCCCGGTGTACTCGAACACCTTGCCGACGCCGCCCTTGACGGTCAGCTCGCCGAGGAGGTGGAGCGCGATGTCCTTCGCGGTCGCCCACTCGGGCAGCTCGCCCTCGAGGTGGACGTTGACGACCTCGGGCATCTCGACGTAGTAGGCACCGCCGCCCATCGCGACCGCGATGTCGAGCCCGCCCGCGCCGATCGCGAGCTGGCCGAGCCCGCCGGGGGTCGGCGTGTGCGAGTCGGAGCCGAGCAGCGTCTTGCCGGGCGCCGCGAAGTTCTCCTTGTGGACCTGGTGGCAGATGCCGTTCCCGGGCCGGGAGAAGTAGGCGCCGTACGTGCCCGCCGCCGAGCGCAGGAAGCGGTGGTCGTCGGTGTTCTTGAAGTCGAACTGGTAGGTCTGGTGGTCGCAGTACTGCGCGGCCAGCTCGGTCTGGACCTCGTCCATCTCCAGCGCCTCGAACTGGAGCCAGACCATCGTCCCGGTCGTGTCCTGTGTGAGCACCTGGTCGATCTCGATACCGATCTCCTCGCCGGGCGTCAGCTCGCCCTCGACGAGATGGTTATCGAGGATCTTCTCCGTAATCGTCTGTCCCATATCGATCCGAGATGCGGTCGCCCCGGATATAAATCCCGCGAGTTTTCCGCATAACGACCGTGTGGAATCGCCACACGAAACGGCGGTAAGAGAACGGGTGTCTTCCCCATCCCCTATTATGATTTGAACACTCAATATCTCGGTTCGGCGCCCGCGTGAGGCGACCGCTCCACCGGCGTCCCGAGTCGACACGACTTTGCGCCGCGGCCCCGCTCCCTCGGGCATGTTCGAATCGGGCGCGTACGTGGCGGAGTCGCTGGAGCGCGCGGGCGCGGACCTCGACGAGGAGCAGGTCCAGCCGAACGGCGTCGACCTGACGCTCGGCGAGGCCTTCGTGCAGACGGAACCGGGGCACATCGAGCGCGGCGGGAAGTCGGTCGGCGACCGCGCGCGCGTGGAGCCGGACGCGGAGGACCGCTACGCCCTGGAGCCGGGCGCGTACGTCGTGCGGTACGGCGAGCCGGTCCGGATCCCCGAGGGCCACGTCGGCTTCGTCTACCCGCGGTCCTCGCTCCTGCGTAACTCCTGTATGCTCAACACGGCGGTGTGGGACGCCGGCTACGAGGGCGTCGGCGAGGGGCTCCTCCAGGTGGGCCACGACCTCTCCGTCGAGCGCGGCGCACGGATCGCGCAACTGGTGCTCGCTCGCGCGGACCACTCCGGGACCTACGACGGGAGCTATCAGGGCGAGCGGCTCTGATCCGCACCACCAGTACGGACGGCGACGACGCGGAGCGATGGCGGTACTGACGAAGCGATGTTGGGGCGATGTCGATGCGGTCGGCGCGCGCGAGCAACGCGCGCGAGGGAGGCGGCGGCGCGGCCGCATTGCGGGGCGTTGCGGTTCGCGGCCGCGCCGCCGCCGAGGCTGGGGAGGTGTGAGGCTGCGGTGCGGTTGCGGTGCTGTGCGGGGCTGCGGGTGGGGCTGAAAGGGGCAGTCGGCTCGATCCGGCCCCGGTGCCTCAAGCACCGCAGCGCGCGGTGTCTCCAGCGCGCTACCGCACGCTGGAGGCTCGCGAGACGCGGTTTGTCTCGCCAAGCGGAGAGCGAGGAGCGCAGCGCGTGCCGCGGCCGGTCGAGCCGGCTGGGGCTTTCTGGACGGTGCTGTCCAGATCAGCAGCATCTACGACAAAACGAGATCAGTGGCAGAGAGAGCCGGCTGGGGCTTTCTGGACGGTGCTGTCCAGATCAGCAGGATCAACAACTGAGTCGGAAAAGGACGAAGAACTGTCAGCGACTGCAAAAGCGCGTCGAACGAGTCAACGCGGCGCTCCGAACGGTCAAGAACGCAAAAGTCCGCCATCATACCGCAAACCGAAAAAGTGGGCAGCAGCCAGTGCCCGTCAGTCGTCGCGGCGACCGCCGTCGGTGGCGGCCGCGCCCGCGCCCTCGTCGGACTCGGCCCCGCGCTGGCCCTTGTAGCGGGCGCGCAGGACGTTACCGTACATCGAGAGCACGAGCCCCGCGAACAGCACGAGGAAGCCGACGTTGATGCCGATCGTCCGCAGCAGGCTCCCCTCGTTGAACGCGAGTTCGCTCGGGACCGGGTAGCCCCCGTAGGTGACCGACGAGAGCAGGACGCTCACGATGCCGAGCACCGCGGCCGCGCCGAACACGTTGACCGCGAGCCGCCAGCTCTTCTTCCGGCGGAGCTTCTCGATGCCCGTCGACTCGTAGTCGTCCGGGTCACCGTGGAAGTTCGGCGTCTCCTCCTTCGAGAGGAACGCCTTCATCTCCACCGGGTAGAAGGCGGGATGCATCGCGTGTTCGAAGGTGTGGAACATGATCCCCATCAGCATGATGATGCCGAGCAGGCCGTGGAAGGCGATGAACGCCATCGCGGCCGACTGGGAGTTGTACGTGCTGATGAGCCAGGACTTCTGCCAGATGAGCAGGCCCGAGACCATCAGCAGCAGCAGCTCGACGGTGAAGATGGCGATGACGCCCTTGCCGACGTACGACAGGAGCGGGATCTCGTCCGCCTTGTAGCCGGCGAACTGGCGCGCGGCCGGGTGCCGCTCGTCGGCGCGCCCGAGCGCGAACTGCACGTCCTGGATGAACGCCTGCGGGTCGTTCGAGAAGTCGGGCAGCAGGTCGCCGATCGGCGCGCCGTCCGAGGAGCTGAGCAGCATGTACAGCACCCACGTCGTCGTGAGCGCGATGAGCGCGAAGCCGGCCGCGCGGTGGACCGCCAGCACGCCCGTGTTGCCGCCCATCAGCTCCAGCAGCCACCACAGCTCTGCGTTGAACGCGATGGCGTACCCCGTGAAGAACAGCAGGAACACGGTGAGCGCCAGAAGCGAGTGGAAGGTCGTGGTGACCTTCGAGAACTTCCCGTGGTCGAGGCTCGTCATCGCTCCCCCCCGTCGGTCACCGCAGCCTCGCGGCTCGGCTCCTCGCTGCCCGCGGGCGGCTGCATCCGCGCCGCGAGCCGGTGGAACGCCGCCCAGTGGATGAACAGCAGCACGAGGATGAACGCCCCGAGGACGATGTCCGCGATGTGGATCAGTTTGATCGCGCCGTTCAGCAGGGCGATCTCGAACGTCTCGCCGCTGACGCCGTACACCCAGCTCGCGCCGACGCCGCCGCCGGAGACGGTCGGCCGCACGCGCTGGAGCGCCTCGAACCAGACTCCCTGCTGACCGACGTACCAAACGGAGCCGCTCGCCACGAGCAGCCCGACGACCGAGCTGACGAGCAGCGCCGCGTCGTCGCTCAGTCCGCCGCCTCCGTCCGCTCCGTCGGTCGACTCCGCGTCGCCGTGACCGCCGGCGTCGGCGGTCGGCTCGTCGCCGCCCGCCGCGCCGTCGGTGGTCGTGTTGTCGCTCATAGTCTATCGAACATCTCCGCCTCTTCCTCCCCGAAGATGATGTTCAGGGCGGTCTCGTTGAAGAACGATCCACTGTCGCGCTTGTCGAGCTCGTCGACGATGTCGCCGGTCGAGCCGACGAGGATGGCGTCGGTCGCGCACTCCTCGGCGCAGGCCGGTCCCTTCGAGGCGTGCTGGCGCTCGCGACAGCCCGTACACTTGTCCATCACGCCGCCGGTGCCGAACACCTCGGAGGTGATCGTCCCCTCGCTGTCGGGGAACTGCGGCGCGCCGAACGGACAGCCGGACAGGCAGTACTGGCAGCCGACACAGAGGTCGTCGGTGACCGACACGAAGCCGTCGTCGTTCTTCTGGAGCGCGTTGGTCGGACAGACCGACACGCAGGGTGCGTTCTCACAGTGGTAACACTGCATCGGCAGGGAGGTCTCGCCGGGGCTCTGCCCCTCCGAGAGCGCCGCCGTCTGGCGGGCGTTGTACCCTTCGGCACCCTCCTGCCCTTCGAGCATGGTCGAGATGTCGATACGCTGTTCGTCGTTGGGGACGTCGTAGGTGCGTTTGCACGCGACGACACACGACCCGCAGTCGATACACGCCTCGACGTCGGGGAAGATCCGCATGCCCTCGCCGGTGCTCATCACACCGTCGCTCATCCGCGCCCCGGAGTCGTTTGTTGACATTGTCAGTCGTCTCCGAACGCTTGCTCGTTCATGTCCCAATCACGCACGTCGTAGCCCTTCTGTCGACCCATTCCCGCCTCGTCCTGCGGGTAGTCGATGAACTCCATCCCGTACTCCTCGATGCGGGCCTCGGTGGCCTTCTCGATGGTGACCATCCCTGCCTTCGTCTCCTGCATCTGCGTCTCCACGTCGAAGCCGGACGAGGTGACGATGTTGGCGGAGTCCCCGATGGCCATCGGCTTGGCCCCCTCGGGGTACTGGTCGACCTGGCTCTGGCCGGCGAAGACGCCGCCCCAGTGGTACGGGAGGAAGATCTCCTCCTGGTTCGGGCGGTGCGTCACCTTCGCCTTCACCAGGATGGAGCTTTTCCCCTGGCTGGTGGGGTGGATGATGACGTGGTCCTCGCCCCCCTGAAGGTCCATCTCCTCGGCGATATCGGGATGGATCTCCGCGTACATGTGCGGCTGGAGGTCGGCCGTGAGGCGGTTGTTCCGGGTCTCGGAACCGCCGCCCTGGTGTTCGACCTGCCGGCCGGACGTGAGGATCATCTGCTGGGCGTCGTCGCTGACGCCGTCCAACTCGCGCATCGCCTGCTCCTGGACGTCGGCGTTGTTCTGGTCGAGCCGCCAGAAGTTGTGCTGCTGGCCGTTGGCGGGCCACTCCTGGACGAAGTCCGCCCGCGGGCTCTCGATGGGCTCGCGGTGGACCGGCACGGTGTCGAGGAAGTTCCAGACGACCGCGCGCGCACGGCCGCGCCCCGTCGGTGCGTCCGGCTGTGCGAAGTCGTACTGCTCCCACCAGTCGAGGTCGTGGTTGTGGCCGTAGTTCTCGTTGAGTTCGACGGCCGCGTCGTACGGCGACGTGTCCTCGCGGAGCGCGTACTCCTGCGGGAGCGACTGCTGGTCCGGCTCGGTGATGTCGTCCGGCAGCGTCGTCGTGTACGCCGGGTACTGGGGGACGCCCTGGATCTCGCCGTCCCACCAGTCGGGCTCGAAGGGGTCACGCAGCATGTCGAGCCCCGCTTCGCCCTCGGCGTCGTACGTCTCCTGCATCGGGTACTCCTTGTCGGTCCCCATGGCGTCCCACTCCTCCGGGGTCGGGGCCTGCACGCCCCAACTGGCCCGGAAGTCGTGACCGCCCTCGCGCGGGTCCCGGTCGGACGTCCAGATGATCGGCGTGCCGGGGTGGTCGCCGCCCCAGTAGGGCCACGGGAGCGACCAGTAGTCGCCGGAGACGGGCAGGCCGGGCTTGTCCGCCCGGAGCGTCTCCGTGTTGAACGCCCAGTCGTACTCGACGTGCTCCTGGAGCTTCTCCGGCGGCTGCTGGTAGCCGATGGAGCGCGTCCCCAGGTTGATCTCGCGGAGCGCGTCCTCGTAGGAGGAGCGCCCGTTGTGGATCTCGTTGCCGGTCCCCCAGTCGAAGTGCTCGCCGAAGCCGAGGTAGTCGGCGAGCTCCTGGAAGATCTGGAGGTCGGGCTTGGAGTTGTGGCCCGGCGGCGCGACGCGCTCGGACCACTGCACCGAGCGGTGCGTGTTCGTCAGGGTGCGGACGTGCTCGTACTGGCTGGAGGCCGGCAGCAGGAGGACGTTGTCCTCCTTCGAGAGCGTCCCCGCGACCGAGGGGAACACGTCGACGACCACCAGCAGGTCGAGCGCCTCCATCGCCTGCCGCTGTTTGTCCATCTCGGAGATGGAGTTCGCGGAGTGGCCCCAGTAGAAGGCCATCTTCACCGGGTCCGGCTGGTAGAGCTCCGACTCGAGCAGGCGGTCCTCCTGTTCGAGCGCCGCCTCGTACCAGCGGGCCACCGTCAGCCCGCGGTGGAACATCATGTTCCCGTCGGTGTCCGGGAAGCTCTCGTCACGCCCAGAGGCGGGCGGCTCCCCGTTGATCAGCTCGTACGTCTCCGCGTCCATCGTGGCGAAGTAGTCCTCGTGCATCTCCTCGGCGGAGATGCTCCCGGAGGTCCACGGGCTCCGGTTCCAGACGTTGGTCCAGTGCTGCCACGAGCCGGGCGCGCCGACGCCGTAGTAGCCGGGCAGGATCGACGACTCGACGCCGAGGTCGGTCGCGCCCTGCACGTTCGCGTGGCCGCGCATGACCTGCAGGCCGCCGCCCGAGCGGGCCGCGGAGCCGGTCGCCAGCGACGTGAGCGCGTACGAGCGGATGTTCTGGGTCCCGTTGTTGTGCTGGGTCCCGCCCATCGCCCACTCGATCTGGATGTTGGGCTTGTTCTCGATCATCAGGTCGCCGAGCTCGGCGAGTTCGTCCTCGCCGATCCACGTCAGCTCGGAGACGGTCTCGAGGTCGTACTGACCGAGCTCCGGCTCGACGTCGTCCCAGCCCATCACGCGCTCGTCGAGCATCTCCTGGTCGAGCTCGCCCTGCTCGCGGATGTAGTTGACCAGGCCCATCATGATCGCCACGTCCGTCCCGGGCCGCATCCGGTAGTAGTGGTCGGCGTGGGCCGAGGTCTTCGTGAACCGCGGGTCGATGGAGACGACCGTGCCGCCGCGCTTCTGCCCCTCCAGGATGTGCTGCATCACGACCGGGTGGGCCTCCGCGGGGTTCTGCCCGATGATGATGAGCAGGTCGAAGTTGCGGTAGTCGTTGATCGTGTTGGTCATCGCCCCGTAGCCCCACGTGTTCGCGAGGCCGGTGACGGTCGTGGAGTGACAGATGCGCGCCTGGTGGTCCACGTTGTTGGTCCCGAGGAACGCCGCGAACTTCCGGGAGGCGTAGGCCGCCTCGTTCGAGTGGTGCGCGGAGCCGAGCAACATGACGCTCTCGGGACTGTACTGCTCGACGGTCTCCTCGTAGGTCTCGGCGATCTGCGTGTACGCCTCGTCCCACGAGATCTTCCTCCACTCGCCGTCCTCCTTTCGCATCGGATGTTTGAGGCGGCGCGGCGAGTGCTCCGTCTCGAGGATGCCGGCGCCCTTCGAGCAGAGCGACCCGTTGTTCAGCGGGTTCTCGTGCCACGGCTCCTGGCCGACGAACGCGTCGCCCTCCTTGACCGCCTTGAACCCGCAGCCGATCGAACAGTAGTTACAGATCACTTTGCTGGTCTCGGCGTCGTCACCGATGCCGGACTCTTCCTCGTCTTGGCCAAGGACCTGTCCCGTCGCGCCGCCCCCGAGGGCGACCGCGCCGGCGAGCGCGGACGCCTTCATGAACGAGCGTCGGTCGAGGTCGATGGTTACTGGTTCGGATGTGCTCATGGCTGCTGCCTCGCGCGCTCGCCCCCGACCGCGGCCCACGCCGCTACGGCGATGGCCACCGCGGCGTTCCGCACTGTCCCGCCCACCACGGCCGAGCCGGCGCGCCTAGCATGCGTTCCGACGCACGGACTCGCCGTTATTAATCTTTTGCCACTAACGATCGATAATCACCCGGCAAAAACGTCCGACAGAACCGAGATCGGGCCGGTGACTGGTCTGTGTGGCAGGATTTCGCACGGGTACAAAAAGAGATCCCCTCGTGAACCGCCGAGGGGGCAAGGTCTATGCCGCTGAGTCAGTAACCTCGGTGCAATGAGGACAGGGACCTTCGTCTGCTCGTGTGCGGACTCCTGTGACATCGACCTGGAGGGGGCCCGCGAGGGCGTCCAGGGGGTCGACGTCGCGGCGAGTTCCAGCATGCTCTGCGGAGACGGGCTCGACGGGCTCGCGGCGGTCGTGGACGACCGCGACCTCGACGAGCTCGTCGTCACGTGCCCGGAGCCGGCCGCGCAGGACCGGATCCGAGACGCGGCGACCGAACTCGGCGTCCACCCCGACGCGGTCGAGTTCGTGGACCAGCGCGAGGGCGCCGGCTGGGTCCACGAGGAGTCGGCCGCGACCGACAAGACCGCCCGCATGGTCAACGCCGCGGCCGCCGGGATGGCCCACGAGGCCGGCCCGGGGAACCACACGCAGGAGGCCGGCGACCGCGTGCTGGTCGTCGGCGACCCCGAGGCCGCGGTTGCGCTCGCCGAGGAGGCGGACGTGACGCTCGTCGCGGACGGCGAGGACCTCTCGGACGCGCCGGACCTCGACGAGGTGACCGTCGAGCGCGGCCGCCCGGTCGGCGTCGAGGGCGAGTTCGGGGGCTTCCGCGTCGAACTGCAGGCCGGCGTCACCGAGGACTGCATCTCCTGTATGAAGTGTCTGAAGGAGGGCCCCGACGAGCACATGACCGCGCGCCCGGTCGACATCGACCCGGACGCGCCGCGCGGCGACTGGGAGGAGTGCTGCCCGGTCGACGCCATCGCCGTCGACGGCACCGCCCGCGTGATCGAGGTCGACCAGGTCGTCTGGCCGGCCGCGACCCGACAGGCGCGCGGCGGCCGCGTCGGCTTCTACACCGGCCCGGTCGACGCCGGCACCGTCGCTTCGGTCACCTCGCTGCTGGGCGGCGTCTCCAAGCCCGACTTCCTCGACCTCGCGATGGACGTCTGCGCGGCCGGCGCGTCGAGCAAGCAG
Source organism: Haloparvum sedimenti (assembly GCF_001462205.1). Lineage (GTDB taxonomy): Archaea > Halobacteriota > Halobacteria > Halobacteriales > Haloferacaceae > Haloparvum > Haloparvum sedimenti. The sequence goes on along the minus strand of NZ_LKIR01000121.1, from coordinate 167,743 downwards.
GGCTGCACCGAGTGCGTCGACGCCTGCCCCCACGAGGCGGTCTCGCGCCCGCGCGTCGACGAGGTCTCCTTCGACAAGACCGCGTGTCAGAACTGCGGCGCCTGCACCTCCTCCTGTCCGACCGGTGCCGTCCAACTGCGCGAGCCCTCCAACGAGCGGATCGCTCGCGAGGTCGAGGCGCTCGTCACCCCCACCGTCGACGACGACGGCGGCTGGCTGTTCGGCCGCGGGGGCGAGGCGGGCGTCGAGACGCCGGTCGTGGCGTTCGTCTGCTCGGAACGCGCCGCGGAAGCGCTCTCGGAGTTCGGCCGCCGCGCCGCCCGCGGCGACGACGTGACCTACCCGCCGATCCTGCCGGTACAGGTGAACTGCACGGACACGGTCGGCGAGGGCCACGTCATGCACGCGCTCGCGTCGGGCGCGGCGGGCGTGGCGATCGTCGGCTGCGGCGGCGAGTGCCTCCACTCCGGCCCCGACCCGAAGGCCGAACTCGTCGACCGGCTCAACCGGGCGACCCGCGACCTGGGGCTCGGCGAGCGCGTCGGCTTCTTCGCGCCCGAGGCCGAGGAGCCGGGCGCCTTCGAGGAGGAACTCGGCCGGTTCGTGGTCGAGACGCTCGAGGAGACGCCGGTTCCCGCGGGCGAACACGAGGCGACCGGGCAGATCGAAGTCGGTCCAACCGACGCCGACGGCTCGAACGCGGTCGCCACCGACGGCGGCACCGTGCCGGGCGACGACCCCGGTGAGGGTGGCCCGTCCACGATCGGTCCGGACCTCGGCCCGCGGCCGAATCCGGACTTCGACTCGCACGCGTGGACGCTGGAGAGCGTGCGGGCGATCCTCGAACACGTCGATCCGGAGCGTGAGGTCATCCGCGGGCTGAAGGACTTCGGGAGCGTCGAGGTGTCGGACGCCTGCACGCTGACGCCCACCTGTTCGAACATGTGCCCGACCGACGCGCTCCACCGCGACACCGAGACCGCGGACCTGCTGTTCAGCCACGAGCGCTGCGTCAACTGCGGGCTCTGCGAGGAGGGCTGCGTCGAGGACGCCATCACCGTCGAGTCGGGGCTCCACCTCGACCAGCTCCCGGAGAACCGCGACGGCGAGCCGTGGCGGGTCGTCTTCGACGGCGCGATGCGCGAGTGCGCGATGTGCGGCACGCCCTTCGCCTCGGAGGGCTCTGCCGCGAAGGTCCAGGAGGAGGTCGGCGACGTGGTCGCCGGCATGGCGCCCGAGGGACAGAACATCTTCGACTACTGCGACGACTGCCGGCCGCGCGTGCTGTTCGGGTCCGGCGACGGCCCCGACACCGGCCCCGGGGGCCGCGGCGCGGGACCGGGGGGTGACCGATGAGCGTCGACCAGAGCGCGCTGTACGAGGCGCGGCTGGAGCTCGTGAACTTCCTGATCGACGCCTTCGCTGACTACCCGCCCGAGGAGCTGCTGGAGCGACTGCTGGAGGGCGAGTTCACCGTCCCCGACCGCGAGGTCTCCGAGGAGTTGGACCGCGGCTTCGCGAAGCTGGAGGAGTTCGCGACCGAGAACGAGGGTCGCGACCCCGCCGACGTGCGCGAGGACCTCGAACCGGAGTACACGCGCGTCTTCGTCGGCCCGCGGCCACCGGTCCTCCCGCACGAGACGTACTTCCGGACGGACACGGACTTCCGCGGCGAGGGGCTCGCGAAGGTGGAGGCCTCCTACGGGGCGTCGGGCTGGACCCCGCCGGAGGAGTACCCCGAGGAGAACGACCACGTCGCGGTCGAACTCGCCTTCCTGCGCTACCTCATCAAGCGCCAACGGGACGGCGACGAGGAGGCGTTCGGCTTCCAGCGCGTCTTCCACGACGAACACCTCTCGCAGTGGATCGACGACTGCGCCGAGGAGACGCTCTCGACCACCGACGAGACCTTCTACGAGGCGGCCGCGCACCTGCTGCGCGGCTACGTCGCCTTCGAGGAGGAGATCGCGAACGCGATGACTTGAGGGGTCGTCGGCGTGAGTCGGGCGGGCGATCCGTCCGAGTACTGTCCTGATCTGACCGCCGTTCCTGTCAGACCGCCGTTTCTGATCTGACCGGACGGAGCCTCGGCTCAGTCGGTCGAACCGTCGCGGAGATCGGGAGTTCGCCGGCGGACGCGCCCCACGGTAGCCGAAGCGACCGATACGCGATCCGCTGGCGACGGAGAGAGAGGCGCCGGAGCGGAATCCGGCGCGATAGACAGACAAGGTCGCGTGCCGTCTCCGGCACGCCGTGCTCACACATGGGCAGGCTTGGGAGGACCGGCGAACCGGTCGGGTGCATGTCAGTGGGGTCTGCCCACCAACATGTACGGCCGGGGCGACATAAGGGACCCCGGGCGGGTTCCATCCCGGCCGGAACCGACGACAGATATTTATATCAAAACGAGCCGTGGCGGGTCGGACCGTCTCCGCCGTCCGGTCGTCACCGGCCGGCGGTCACTCGTCGCCGTCGCAGACCCCGAGCGGGAGGTCCGCGGGTGCGGGCCGGTCGCCGGCGCCGTCGCAGGCGTCGTCGACTAACGCGGCGACCTGCTCCTCGACGGTGCGCCCGCGGGCGGCTGCAAGCCCCGCAAGCCGCTCGTAGCGCTCCGCCGACAGCTGAAGCGTTCGATCGCTCATACCGATCCCATCGTTTCCCTCCCTCAAAAACACACCACACCGTGGCAGGATTCCCCGGCGTCCGGGACGCTACACCGCGAATATCGTGGGTCGAGTCGTTGACCCACCGCGAACGCCTCACCGCGAGAGGGACACGCGCTCCGCGTCGGTCGCGGCCGCGCGGGCGCGGTCTTCCAGCCACGCCGGCTCGATGTCGGCCATCTGGTCGAGCCCGGCGTTCGTCTCGGGCTGGGCGGGCGCGAACCGCTCACACCCGGCGGGGATCGACGCCGCCTCGTAGGTGCCGAGTCGCTTGGCGCGCTCGGTGATCTCGTTCTTGTCGACCGTCAAAAGCGGGCGATGGACCGGGAACTCCGTGGCCGAGTCGAGCACGCTCATGTTCTGGGTCGTCTGGCTCGACTTCTGGCCGATCGCCTCGCCGGTGACCACGCCGGTCGCGCCGCGGTCGGCCGCGACCTCCGCGGCGACGCGGTAGAGGAACCGGCGGAAGACGAGCATTCGCCCCTGCTCGAGTAGGTCCGCCAGGTCCGCACAGACGTCGCCGCCGTCGACGACCAGGAGTTCGTCGAGGTGGTTCGGTCCGTAGCGCGCGAGCGTCCGCGCGGACGCCTCCGCCCTGGCGCGATGATCCGGGCCGCCGAAGTCGCCGAGGTCGACGTATACCGGGAGCACGGGCGCGCCGCGGCGCATCACCTCGAAGGCGGCCACGGGGGAGTCGATCCCGCCCGACAGCAGGCTCACGAGCGGGCGCTGGGACCCGAGCGGGAGCCCACCCGGGCCGCGGTGTTTCGGGCCGAAGACGTACGCGGCGTCCGGGTGGACCTCCGCCCGGACGACGTAGTCGGGGTCGTCGAGGTCGACGGCCGGTCGGCTTCCTCGGTCGCCGCCTCCGTCGACGGTCCGCGCCTCGAGCGCGTCCAGCACCGCGGCGCCGCCCTCGCGCTCGGCGTCCTCGCTGGTGAACGGGTAGTCGGTCCCGACGCGGTTGACGCGGACCGCGACCGACCCGCCCGCGTAGGTCGCCTCGGCGGTGCGCGCGAGCGCGTCCGTGACCGCCTCGAGGGTCGGATCGACCGTCGTCGCTGGGCTCGCGGAGACGACGCCCGGCGCGTCGGTGGCGGCCTCGGTCGCGGCCGCCGGCTCCGCGGTCTCGATCAGGGGACGGTTGCGCCGGTGGCCGACCGCTCCGTCGATCCCCCGATCCGCGAGCAGCGCGCGGAGGTTCTCGCCGAGCGTCGACTGCATCTCGTAGCGGACGCGCTCGCTCTTGGTTCCGACCTCGCCCACGCGGCAGATCACGGTGTCGGCGCCGGGCGGGAGGGCGTCCGGATCGACCGACGCGGCCGGGACGTGGCTCATGGCGCACGGTAGCGGCCCGGGCGGTAAATCCCCGCCGGTCGGCGGTCGGGACGGCCGGCTCCGTTCGGACCGAAACCCTTTCGGAGAGACCGGCGAAATCCGGGCCAAATGCGGAACAGCGGACCGCCGAAAGGGCTCATCTCCTACCTCGCGCTGGAGCTTCTGGAGGAGCGACCCCGGTACGGCTACGAGCTCCTCAAGGAGATCACCGACATCAGCGGCGGTCACTGGGAGCCCTCCTACGGCTCCGTCTACCCCATCCTCTACAAGTTCGAGGAGGAGGGGTACACCGAGCGCGTCGAGCGCGAGGACGAGCCGGACCGCAAGTACTTCGCCATCACCGAGGCCGGCCGCGAGAAGCTGTCCGAGAAGCGCCGGGAGGTCGGGGCGAACGCCCGCGACTTCGGCGACGTGGTGCTCGGCTTCTACCACCTGTTCGCGGCGCTTTCGACCGCCGACCGGTTCGCGGTCGACGACGAGGGCGGCGAGTGGTGCTACTCCGAGACGTTCAGCCGCTGGATCGTCGAACAGGTGATCCGCCACCACGAGCGCGACTTCGACGAGTTCGAGCGGTTCGACTGCACGGTCGAGGAGTTCTACGAACGGTACGCGGACGACGGTGGACCGGCCGCCGACGATTGACGGCTGCTCGGTCCCGTCCGCAGCATACCCGAGCCGTGGGCTCGTCGGGTCGGGTCAAAACGAAAGGGGAAGCCCGCGCCGAAACGGCGCGGGCCTGCCGCCCTAGATAGGTCCCCGCTGACGCTTCGGCCCTCCAAGACGAAGCGTCACCGGAGAAAAGCCGCCGTATCCACTTAAGCGTGACGAGCGCGGCATCAGTTCCCGGCTCGGACCGCGCCCGGCCGGCGCGCAGTCGTGCGCTTTTCTGTTTCGTCGTCGCGCCAGACCTACTGTCTCGCCGGGTGATCGACGGGGAGCCGCGGGCCGCCGCCGGTGGTGTTCTCGCGGAGCGTGTCGCCCTCGTAGCCGTCCGGCTCGCGGATCAGGTCGCGCTCGCGCAGCTCCGGCACGACGAGGTCGACGAAGTCCTGCAGCGAGTCCGGGCGGACGACCTCCTTCACGTTGAAGCCGTCGACGCCCACCTCGTGGAACCAGTACTCCAGCTCGTCGACGACCTGCTCGGGTGTGCCGACGATCTTCGGCGAGGTGGTGCCGAGCCCGGAGAACTCCGCGACCTCCCGGACGGTCCACTCGCGGTCGGGTTGCGAGGAGGTGAACGCGTTCATCGTCCCCTGGATGGCGTCGGTCTCGATGTGCTCGACCTTCTGGTCGGGGTCGAGCGCCGACAGATCCATGTCGAGGAACCCGGACAAAAGCGCGAGCGTCGCCTCCACGTCGACGTTCTCCTTGTAGGACTCGTACTTCGCCTGCGCGATGGCCTCGGTCTCGCCGACGACGGGAACGACGCCGATGAAGAACTGGAGGCTCTCGGGGTCGCGCCCGGCGTCGGCCGCGCGCGACTGCACGTCCTCCATGTACTCCACGACGCCCTCCTCGGTCGGCTGGCTGGCGAACACCGCCTCCGCGTTGCGCGCGGCGAAGTCGCGGCCGTAGTCGGAGGAGCCGGCCTGATAGATGACGGGCGTGCGCTGCGGCGACGGCTCGCAGCCGTGCGGGCCGGGGACCGAGAAGTGCTCGCCCTCGTGGTCGATGGCGTGGACCTTCTCGGGGTCGGTGTAGCGGCCGGCCTCGCGGTCGACCTCGACGGCGTCGTCCTCCCACGAGTCCTCCCACAGGGCGTAGCAGACCTCGAGGAACTCGGCGGCGCGGTCGTAGCGCGTCTCCTTGTCCATGCGCTCGTCGAGGCCGAGGTTCGCGGCCGCCGACTCCAGGTAGGAGGTGACGACGTTGAGCGCGACCCGGCCGTCGGTGAGGTGGTCGAGCGTGGAGAACTCGCGGGCGAGCTGGTAGGGGTGGGTGTAGGTGGTCGAGCGCGTGACGGCGAAGCCGAGGTCGTCGGTGACCTCCGCCATCGCGGGGACCACCAGTTGCGGGTCGTTCGCCGGCGTCTGGACCGCCTTCTCGACGGCGGTCTCGCGGTCGTCGCCGTACACGTCGTAGATGCCGCGCACGTCCGCGAAGAAGACCGCGTCGAACCCGCCGCGCTCGGCGGTGCGGGCGACCTCGGTCCAGTACTCCCGGTCGGTGTACCGGTGCGACTGGTCGCCCGGATACGTCCACGACCCCGGCGAGACGTGCTCGACGGAGTTCATGGTGAAGAGGTTGAAGCGCATCTGCTCGGACATGCGCCGCGATACGCCCCCCACGCGGTAAACCTCGGAGAAAGTGGCGGTGTTTGTGGCTATCTCGCCCGCCCTTCGGGATGCGTCACGGACGCCGGCAAACGGTGCCCCGGCCGATCCGATCGCTCGGCGACCCCACGGGACGCTCCAGCACGACCCCGTCGCCGACGGTCCTCGAGGAGCGGTCGCGCTCCCCGCGGTCCCACGATGACTCGAACTCGGAGGACACAAAACGGCTGCCGCCCAAATCGGGGGACATGCAAGGTATCGACCCCCGCTACGACTGCGGCGGGGACGACCGCGAAACCGACCACGGCACGGAACGCGAGGGCGAGCGGCAGGGAGCGAGCGACGACGCGCGAGGATGGGCCGATCGGAGCGAGGCGAGGGACACCGCGGCCGACCGCCCGGTCCCGCATATCGACGGACCGCTTTTCGAGGCGGTCCAGCGCGGCGGCGTCTTCGCGGACTCCAAGCGGTTCGTCGACAGCACGCCGACCGGCGATCTCGACGTCATCCGGCGGACGTTTCACGAGCAGCGCGACGGCGAGGAGTTCGACCTGCGCGCGTTCGTCGAGCGGCACTTCGCCGTCGCGGAACCGGCCGGGGAGGGATTCGCCGCCGATCCGGACCGGTCGATGGTCGACCACGTCGACGCGCTGTGGGACCACCTCACCCGCGAGGGGGACCTCGCGGTCGACCCGGAGTCGACGCGGATCGAGCTCCCGCACCCCTACGTCGTCCCGGGCGGCCGCTTCCGCGAGATCTACTACTGGGACAGCTACTTCACTGCCGAGGGGCTCGCCGCTGCCGGTCGGAACGACCTCGTCGTGTCAATGGCGGACGACTTCGCCGCGCTGGTCGACCGCTTCGGCTACGTCCCCAACGGGACCCGCACCTACTTCGCCGGCCGGTCGCAGTTCCCGGTGTTCCACCGGCTCGTCGAGCTGCTGGTGCGTGAGCGCGGCCCGGCCGCCGTCCGGCCGTACTTGAGCCGACTCGACCGCGAGCACGGGTTCTGGACCGACGGCGCGGACCGAGTGACCGTCGACGACGGCCTCCGCGCCCATCGTCGCGTCGTCGCGCTCGGCGGAGGGAACGTCCTGAACCGTTACTGGGACGACGCGGCCGGCTCGCGCCCGGAGGCGCACGTCGAGGACGTCCTACTGGCGGAGCGCGCCGCCGAGGAACGGGACCGCGATCCCGACCGACTCCACCGCGACGTGCGCGCCGCCTGCGAGTCCGGCTGGGATTTCTCCTCGCGCTGGCTCGCGGACGGCGCGGACATGGCGTCGATCCGGACCACGGAGATCGTCCCGGTCGATCTCAACGCGTCGCTGTACGGCTTCGAAACCCGCATGGCCGATTGGCTCGACGAGTTCGGCCGGTCGGACCGCGCGACCGACTACCGTCGGGCCGCCGCCGAGAGACGCGCCGCGGTCGACGAGCACCTCTGGAACCCCGCGACGGGCTTCTACGAGGACTACCGGTTCACGACCGGCGAGCGGACCGGCCGGGAGTCGCTCGCGGCGGTCGTCCCGCTGTTCGCGGGCATGGCCAGCGAGGCGCAGGCGGCCGCGGTCGCGGAGCGGCTCCGGGACCGGTTCCTTCGCGAGGGCGGGCTGGTGACGACGCCCCGCGAGACCGGTCAGCAGTGGGACGCGCCGAACGGGTGGGCCCCGCTGCAGT
>NZ_LKIR01000121.1:145496-159779 GCF_001462205.1 Haloparvum sedimenti | reverse complement strand
GCGCGCGAGGTCGCGACGCGGTGGCTCGACCGCAACCGATCGGTGTACCGCGAGACGGGGCGGATGGTCGAGAAGTACGACGTGGAGGACCCCGATCGGGAGGCGGGCGGCGGCGAGTACGCGCTACAGGACGGCTTCGGCTGGACGAACGGCGTCGCGCGGGCGCTCGCCGAGTTGTACGACGACGTCTGAGTCGCTGTGTCGCCGCCGACTCGCAAACCCCTAAGGCCCGGCCCCCCAAGCGCAGGTATGGTCGAAGCCCCACAAACCGACGAAGGGTGGTACGCCCTCCACGATTTCCGGACGGTCGACTGGGACGCGTGGCGGGACGCCCCGGAGCGAGAACGCGAGCGCGCGATCGAAGAGGGAGAACACTTCCTCGTCCACCGCGAGGCGGTCGCGGACGCCGACGCCGGCGACTCCGCGGTCTTCGGGATGGTCGGACACAAGGCGGACCTGCTGTTCGTCCACTTCCGGCCCGAACTCGACGACCTCTCCGCTATCGAGCGCCGGTTCGAGGACACCGCGCTCGCGCGGTTCACCGAGCGCGAGACCTCCTACGTCTCCGTCACCGAGGTGTCGGGCTACGTCTCCGACGACTACTTCGAGGGCAACGAGGCGGAGATCGACGAGGGCCTGCGCCGCTACATCGAGGGGAAACTCAAGCCGGAGATCCCCGACGACGAGTACGTCTCCTTCTACCCGATGAGCAAGCGCCGCGGCGAGGAGTACAACTGGTACGACCTCTCCTTCGAGGACCGCGCGGAGCTGATGTCCGGTCACGGCGACGTGGGGCGGGAGTACGCCGGGAAGATCAAGCAGGTGATCGCCTCCTCCGTCGGCTTCGACGACCACGAGTGGGGCGTCACCCTGTTCGGCTCCGACCCGGCCGACATCAAGGACATCGTCTACGAGATGCGCTTCGACGAGGCCTCCTCCCGGTACGGCGAGTTTGGCGAGTTCTACGTCGGCCGCCGGTTCCCGCCCGCGGACCTCGGCGCGTTCCTCGACGGCGCGAAGGTGCCGACCGCGGACCACGACGAGGACCGCTCGGGGACCTGCCCGGCGAGCGAGGACGAGCGCGGGGATGATCACGGAGGGCACGCTCACGGCGAGGGCGGCGCCGCCCACGGCGACCACCCGCACGGCTCCGGCTCCGGCGGGCAGGGCGACCACCCGCACGGCTCCGATGAGGGCGGGAGCGACGGCGGGGGCCACGACCACGGCGACGGCGAGACCGCGAGCGGCCACGGCGGCGACGCCAACGCGGAGTCGATCCGCGGCGAGCTCGCGGACCTGGACATCTACGCGGGCCAGCCCCACGGCGAGGACGTGTTCGCGACCGTCCTCTACAGCGAGGCCGACCCCGACGAGCTGTTCGAGGAGGTCGAGGGGCTCCGCGCCAACTTCGACCACTACGGCACGCACGTCAAGACCGCGGTGTACGAGGGGCGCGCGACCGACCGCGCCGCGGTCGTCTCCATCTGGGACACCGCCTCCGCGGCCGAGACCGCCGCGGGGTTCCTCTCGGAGCTCCCCGAGGTCGTCGCCCGCGCGGGCGAGGAGTCCGGCTTCGGCACGATGGGCATGTTCTACACCGTCAAGCCCGACCACCAGGAGGACTTCGTGGAGAAGTTCGACGCGGTCGGCGAGAAGCTCGAGGGGATGGACGGGCACTTCGAGACCGACCTGATGGTCAACGTCGAAGACGAGAACGACATGTTCATCGCGAGCCAGTGGGCCGCCAAAGAGGACGCGATGGCCTTCTTCCGCTCGGACGACTTCCGCAACACCGTCCAGTGGGGCCGCGACGTGCTCGCGGACCAGCCGCGGCACGTGTTCCTGGCGTAGGGGCCGTCGTCGGGGCGCCGCCTCGTCTTCGACGCCAGTTCCGCGTGCTTGGGAGGATGATCGACGCCCACAGGTTCGAAGAGACCTCTACTCCTCGTCCGACTCCGCCGGATCGTCCGGTTCCTTCTCTCCACCTTTGCTCAGTGCCTCCATCTTGACCCGCGGGTTTCCGTCCGAGTCGGTGGTCGTTGCGTCGGTATCGGCAAGCCGTACGTACTCCGAATCGTCCTTGTTTCCCGTTTCTGTGTCACTCATGGGTCACCGTTCGTGCGGCACGACCATGTATTTTTCTTGGATGATGTAGAACGAGTAGTACCCGATCACCGCGAGGACAGGCACTGAGAGGAGCAGGTCTTTCGTGAGGGAGACCCCGAAAAAGAGAAGGCCGAACCCGGAACCGAGTCCGACGACGCCGATCCAGAACGCAAGTAGCGCGCGTTTGAAACGTCTGGAATTAACCCGAATTACCTCTTTGTTCGTATCGATAGCGGTCGCGAATCCTCGCAACAGAGCGCTCTGGTAGTCCTTCGGATCGACACGGTTTGAGGCGAGGACCTCTCCGAGGACTGCTTTCGGTCCGAACAGCATTCGGCTACTGAGATACGTATGAATACAGAATGCGAACGAGGTGAGCAGGCCGGCAATGCCGAACGCGATCCACACGAGCGGAGCGGCAGTCGTCGGCGAAAACGTGATCGACGCCTCTTCGCCGCCGAAAAAGATGAACAGGGAAAGTAACGCCCCGACTATGACCGCGAGAACGCGCATGCTGGTGGCTGCCTTCTTATCGATCTCATCGACGGTATCGATCTGTTTCTCGACCATCGTTTCATATCGATCAAGCAAATCGTCGTTGGGGTCCGTCTCCACGGAACTATCTGAACTACTGCCTTGCGTCATCTATTTCGTCTCTATCCGGGGTCCTTCTTCATGATATAAAGGTGTGTAGTTTCTCCGAGGGCGTCGACAGGTAAGGCCACTCGTGGCCCGAGCGCCGTCCAGTCCACCTCAGATCTTGGAGTCCCCGCTGATTCGCATCTCCAGACCTCTTCCAGAACGGGTAGCGCGTCGAGCGACCTGTTTTCCGCAGTCGGTCGCCGCACTCACCCTCCTCCGCCGCCCTACGACCCGCCCGGAAGCAGGTCCTCGTAGCGCGCGCCGGTCTGTTTCAGCGTCTCCGTCGAGTAGAGGCGCTCGTGGTCGAACGGGAGGTGGTCGGCCGCGAGCTCGTCCACCTTCGCGTCGACCGCCTCGGCCTCGCGGCCGTGGATCATCGTGAACAGGTTGTACGGCCAGTCCTGATCCGGCCGCCGCGGCCGGTGGTAACACAGCGTCACGTACGGGAGGCTGCCGACCGCCTCGCCGCGGGCGTCGAGCTCGTCGTCCGGCACGTCCCAGACGACCATGCAGTTGTTCTGAAACCCCGTGACGACGTGGTTGACGACGCAGCCGATACGCTTGATGCAGCCGTCCGCGCGCAGGCGCTCGACCGCCGCGAGCACGTCGCGGACGCCCGCGGTCCCGTCCGCGCCGAGCGCGTCGTCGACCGCGGCCGCCACGTCGCGGTAGGGCGTCTCCGAGAGTGGGAAGCCGTCCTGGATCTCCAGCAGGAGCGCGGCCTCCAGCGGCGTGAGGTCGCCGCGCGCCTCCTCCGAGATGCGCGTCGCGGAGACCGCGGTCTCGGAGAGGGATTCCCGCGCGAACCGGTCCCCGTTGACGACCGGGAACTCCAGGTCGATGTAGTAGTCCGTCAGCATCGGGAGGACGAGGACCTCACAGCCAGTCTCCGTCTCGATGTCGTCGATGATCGCGTCCCGCTTCTCGCGGGAGGCCGCGGTGACGACGAACCACATGTTCCACTCGTGGTCGCGGCGGTAGTTGTGGTTCACCTGCGGGTGGGCGTTGATCGCCTCCGCGACCGCTTCGAAGCGGTCCTCGGGCGCCCGCACGGCCGCGAGCGTCGAGGAGCCGATGACCGGCGGGTTGAGGACCGCGCCGAACCGCCGGAAGACGCCCCGCTCGCGCAGGTCGCGCACGCGGTCGAGGACATCGGCGCCGGTCAGGTCCGCGCCCGTCTCCGCGGCCAGATCGGCGGCGACCGCGTCGAAGGGTCGCTCCGTCACGGGGAACCCGCTCTGGTACTCGTCGATCAGGCGCGCGTCGACGGCGTCGAGTCCGGCGCGCCAGTCCGCGTCGAGGCTCATTGGTGGCGGTTGGGGACGGGCGTACCTACGGGTTTCGGAGCCGGAGCGAGTGGGTGGCGGTTCCTGCTTGGTGGCGGAGCCTGTTGGGTCGGTCCGCAACGTCTCGAAAGTCCCGGTCGGCTCTCTGGACGAGATTTTTGTGTCTGTTGTCGATCCTGCTGATCTTGCCAGCACCACCCAGAAAGCCCCAGCCGGCTCTCCCTGCTACTGATCTCGTTTTGTCGTAGATCCTGTTGCTTGGAACAGCACCACCCAGAAAGCCCCAGCCGGCTCGACCGCGCCGGGCCTCGCTGCGCTCCTCGCTCTCCGCACCGCCCGCTGCGGTGCTTACTTCGTCCGGGCGGGTTCGAGCCGGCTGCCCCTTTCAGTCCCACCCTGCACCGCGACCGCACAGCAGCCTCACACCTCCCCAGCCTCGGCCGCGGGCCGGGCGCGGAAACCGCACCGCATCGCGCCCGGCCCGCGGCCTCCCTCGCGCGCGTTGCTCGCGCGCGCCGACAGCACCGCCACAGCACCACCACAGCACCGCGGTCGTCAGAGCGTCGCCACGCTCTTGTGACCCCTCCACGTTCGTCTCGTCCCCGTATTTCCGCGTTCGTGCGAACGCTGAAGTCGGGTACCGCGGCGAAGGGGTCGCATGCCGAAACGCCTCCGCGTGCTCGCCGGCGACTGCACCGTCACCTTCTCGGGGTCGAACGACCGACAGCGCACCCAGCGCGGCCGCGTCGTCGTCCTGATCAAGCCCGACGACACCACGCTCGTCCACGACGCCGACGGCTACCAGCCCGTCGAGTGGCTCACCCGCCCCGACTCCGTCACCGTCGAGGGCGACGGCGACGCCTTCACCGTCACCGCGCGCGACGGGGAGTCGACGCTCCGGGTCGTCGCCGAGGAGGCGACCGCGGCCCGCGCGCTCCCGGTCACGGAGGCCGGCACCCCGGTCGGCACCTGCCCCGGCTGCGCGGGCCCGCTCGTGCGCAGCGGCGGCGACGTTGTCTGCGGGAACTGCGAGGAGCGCTGGGGCCTGCCCGCGGGCGCGACCGTCACGGACGGGACCTGCGAGAACTGCGGCCTCCCCCGGATCCGCGTCGAGCGCGGCGAGGTCTTCCGGCTCTGTCTGGACCCGGGGTGCGAGTCGCTCGCGGACGCCGTGACGGAGCGGTTCGACCGCGTCTGGGACTGCCCGGACTGCGGCGCCGACCTCCGCGTGCGGACCGCGCCGGGACGCGTCTACCTCGGCTGCGGGGAGTATCCCGACTGCGAGACGACGTTCTCGGTCCCCTCGGGGACCGTCGTCGACGACTGCCCCTGCGGACTGCCGGTGTTCGAGACGCCGACCGGCCGGCGGTGTCTGGACGGCACCTGCGACCGGTGGGAGACCGCGACGGACGGCGGACGACCGCGACTCTGAGCAACCGTCCCGACCGACGCGCGACCGCAACCCGTTTACGCCGCCCGGCCGCCGTTTCGGGCATGCAACCACAGGGGACGCTTCGGGGCGACGCCGTCCGCGTCGGCGGCGACGCGCGCCAGCGCTTCCACGACTCCCGAGGGTACGGCCGCCCGCTGTCGGGCAACGAGATCGCGCTCTCGCGCGTGGAGGCGGCCCACCTGCTGTTCCGGGGCGACCTCGACGCGGTCGTCGTCGACGGCGACGAACTCGGCTTCGAGCGGTTCTTCGCGGACGCCGCGGCCGCCGCCGACCGCTTCGCCGTCCGGTTTCTGGTCTACGCGGAGCTTCGCGACCGCGGCTTCTACCTCTCGCCCACGCGCGAGGAGTGGCCGGGCGGGCGACTCGCGGCCGCGGACCCCGACCCCGCCGGCGACGCCGACGCCATCGACTTCGTCGTCTTCGAGCGCGGCTCCGGTCCGAGCGACGGGACCGACTCGGTCGAACACCGCGTGCGCGTCGTCGGCGAGCGCGAGCCGATCCCGGTCGCCGAGATCGCGGGCCAGACGCTCGCGGTCGTCGACGAGGAGAGCGACATCACGTACTTCGAGGCGACCGAGCCGGAGCTGTCGGGCGGGACCGACTTCGAGCCGCCCGGCGACCTCGCCGGGACGCTGCTGTCCGACCGCGTGATCGTCTGGGACGCGCCGGATCGCCTCCACGGGCGCGGATTCTACGGGCAGCCGCTCTCCGGGCGGGACGCGGCGGTTGAGGACGCGCTCCAGCTCTCGCTGGTCGAGGCCGCGGCGCTGGCGGCGGAGGGCCGACTGACGCTCGACCGGGCGGTCTCGGAAGGAGACGGGGCCGACGAAGGGGAGAGCGACGGCGATACCGACTACGACGCCGTGGTCGCTCGCGGACGAGCCGTCGAGGGCGAGCGGTTCGACCGCCGGCTCCGGACCTACGCCGACCTTCGCGCCCGCGAGATGGTCCCCAAGACCGGCTTCAAGTTCGGTGCCGACTTCCGGACGTACCTGGACGTGGAGACGGTCGAGGACCTGCCCCACTCCGAACACCTCGTGCGCGTGGTGGAGCCGGACCACGTCTTCGCGCCGCGGGAGCTGTCGCTGGACGTGCGGCTCGCCGGCGGGGTCCGCAAGCGAATGGTTTTTGCGCTGGCCGGAGCGAACTCCATCGACTACCGTTCGGTAGCACGAGTGACGCCATGACCGACGACACCCACCCACGCGAGGACGCGACCGGGCCCTCGGCGGCGGACGCGGAGGGGGACGACCCCGACCCCGCCACCGCCGACGGCCCGGCCGCGACCGACGGAGGCACCGACACCGCAGCAGGCGCCGACGACGTGGAGCTGGACCCGTGGGGGTCGTCGACCGTCGCCGACTACCGGAGCCTCTTCGAGGAGTTCGGCATCGAGGAGTTCGACGACGTGCTCCCCGACGTGCCCAACCCCCACTACCTGATGCGCCGCGGGGTCATCTTCGGCCACCGCGAGTACGACGCGGTCGCGAAAGCGATGGCCAACGACGAACCGTTCGCGGCGCTGTCCGGCTTCATGCCCACGGGCGACCCGCACATCGGCCACAAGCTGGTCTTCGACGAGCTGATCTGGCACCAACAGCAGGGCGGCGACGCCTTCGGGCTGATCGCCGACCTCGAGGCGCACTCCGCCCGCGGGATGTCGTGGGACGAGATCGACGAGCACGCGCGCAACTACCTGCTGAGCCTGCTCGCGCTCGGGTTCGACGCCGAGGAGGGGGAGCTCTACCGCCAGTCCGACAACCGCGAGGTGCAGGACCTCGGCTTCGAACTCGGCTCGAAGGCGAACTTCTCGGAGTTCGAGGCGATCTACGGCTTCGACGGCGAGACGAACATCTCACACCTCCAGAGCGTGGTCACACAGACGGCGGACATCCTCTATCCCCAACTCGTCGACGAGCCGAAGCCGACCGTGATCCCGGTCGGGCCGGACCAGGACCCGCACGTCCGGCTCACGCGGGACCTGGCGGTCCGGATGCGCTTTTTCAAAGTGACTGAGGCGTTCGCGAGCTTCGAGCTGGACGACGACGAGCGCCAGCTCGTGCGCGCGGCCTACGACGCGCTCGCCGCGGGCGCCGAGGGGAACGAGTCGGCGGAGGCGAGCGCGGACGCCGCGAGCGGAGACGCGGACGTGCGCTGTGAGGACGCCGCCGAGTGGCTGACCGACTACGGCCCGGTCCCGGAGTTCGCGGACGCGAAGGAGGGCGCGCTCCGGAAGCTGGAGGCGGGCGGGAAGGAGCCGCTCCGGCCGCGGGTGCGGTTCCTGAACCGCAACGCGACCGACGAGGCGTTCGACGCGCTGATCGACGCCGTCGAGGGCGACAAGCGCGTCTTCGAGGGACACGTCGACGCGTTCGACCTCTCGCGGGGCGAGGCCGAGGAGCTGGCCCGCGAGGTCGAACTCGACCACGGCGGCTTCGGCTTCCGGCAGCCCTCCTCGATCTACCACCGGTTCATGTCCGGGCTGACGGGCGGCAAGATGTCCTCCTCCATCCCCGCGAGCCACATCTCGCTGCTCGACGACCCCGAGGACGGCTACGACAAGGTGAAGGCCGCGACCACGGGCGGCCGGTCCACGGCCGAGGAACAGCGCGAGAAGGGGGGCAAGCCGGACGAGTGTCCCGTCTACGAGCTGTACGCCTACCTGCTCGCGGCCGACGACGACGGGCTGGCGAAGGAGGTGTACGAGGAGTGCGCCGGCGGCGAGCGGCTCTGCGGCGGCTGCAAGGAGCAGGCCGCGGAGCTCATGGAGGCGTTCCTCGCGGACCACCAGGAGAAGCGCGCGGAGGCCGAGGAACTGCTGGAGGACCTCGACATCGACCTCTCCTCCGACCGGCGCGGCACCGGCGGCGAGCACTGATCGCCCGGCCGCATTTATTGCCCGACCACATTTATCGCCCGAAGTGGCGGCGGTTCGTCGGAAGGGTGCGGATCAGAACTCGTCCCGCACGTAGATACCGAGCACGCCGCCGAGCGCGCCGAACGCGGCGCCGTACACCAGCGAGATGGCGACCGCGAACAGCAGGAACAGCACGCCGACCGCGGCGATCCCCGGCTCGGGGACGAACGGGACGATGAACAGGATCAGGCCCAACACGAACAGCATCGGGAGACTCGCGATCCCACCCGCGAGCGCCCCGACTTTCGCCCCGTCCGTCGGCTCGCCGCCCTGCAGGTAGCCGGCCAGCGCGCCGCCGAGGACCGGCGAGAAGGGGATCCACGAGAGTACGACCGCGGTCGCCGCACCGAGCGCCGCGTTGAGGAGGGTGTTTCCGTCGGTGTCCATACGCCTCCCGGCACGCGAGCGGGGATAAACCCTCGCCGGGCGCGGCACGGCGTGGCGGACCGGTCCGAGCCGGACCGCTCAGTCGTCCGGCTCGGTCCGGATCGACGCCACGTCGATCAGGAGGACGTTCTCCCCGATGTCGGCCGTCTCGACGACCCCCGAAACGCGGAGGTCCGCCGAGGGCGTGGGGCCGACCGTCACCGCGTCGCCGATCCCGAAGGCGCCGATCGGGCCGCGGACGACGACCTCCGCGCGACACCGCTCGGGGTCGTGGACGCTGGTGAAGTCGATCTCCGAGACGGTCGCGTCCGGGACCGGCTCGCCCTCGCGCTCGAGAGGGACGGCTGCGGCCTCCTCCAGCCGGTCCACGTCGAGCGTCTCGTACGCCTGTCGGGTCGGTCGGTAGCCGCCTTTCGGACCCGGAACGCCCTCGACGAGCTGGAGAGCCCGGAGGCTCTGCATCCGGTTCCGGATCGTTCCCGGGTTGCGGTCGACAGCCTCCGCGATGTCGCGCCCCCGAACCGCCCGTTCGTCCCCCTCCGCGAGGTTGACGAGCGACGAGAGGATCCGCTTCTGAGTCGAACTCAGCTGTACCGTCGACATGGACGGATGAACCAGATAGAAATAAATAAACGTTCGCATAATACGGCCTTATACTGTTGAAGAAGATCCAATAAACGAGAAAAAGAAAACATACTGGCATACTTATCGTGGTTCAGGAGACGTTTGACGATTTTTTTTTTTACTTTTCGCCGGATCCGGACCGCCGAATCGTCGATCCGTCGCCGAGAACGGGAGGGAACCGACCACCCGTCGACCGTGCCCACGGGCCGACTGCCTGTCGTCATCGTGGCCGCGACCGCTGCGCCCCTGCCGGCGATACGTCCTTAAATCGTTTGTACGAGAAACTTTTCCGTAGTGGGCGATCAAACCCGATATAGATGGATGAAACAGGTGTGAGAAGAGGAAAGAATAAACGCACGTTTGGAATATTTGGCGATGAATGACTCATCGGGAACGGCCGCGGACGCGCCGGTGCGGGGAACCGCTGCCGTGGGGGACGACGCGGCGGCCGCCGGTGACGGCGTGAGCGCCGACGGCGGTGTCCGCGGCGAGGTGGCCGACCCGGTCCCGGACGTGGACGCCGACGCCGAGCGCGAGCGGATCGGCGCGTTCCTCCGGCGGTCGGTCGCGGCCGCGGACGCCGAGGGGGTCGTGGTCAACATGAGCGGCGGGCTGGACTCGACGGTGACCGCGGCGCTGGCCGTCGAGGCGCTCGGCCCCGACCGCGTCCACGGGCTGGCGCTGCCGTCCACCAAGACGGGCGACGCGAACGCCCGCGACGCGGAGGCGCTCGCGGGGGCGCTCGGCATCGAACTGGACACGGTCCACCTCCAGCCACTCGTCGCGGCGTTCGGGTCGGCGGTGCCGGAGCGGTTCGACCTCCACGGCGACCCGGTGGCGACCGGGAACCTCGTCACACGCCTGCGGATGGCGGTCGCGTACCTCGCCGCGAACGCCACGAACCGGCTGGTGATCGGTACGACCAACCGCTCGGAGCGGCTGCTCGGGTACTACACCAAACACGGCGACGGCGCAGCGGATCTGCTGCCGCTCGGTCATCTCTACAAGACGCAGGTGCGGACGCTCGCCGAGGCGCTTGACGTGCCGTCGTTCGTGCTCGACCGCCCCGCGACCGCGGGATTTCTGCTCGGCCAGTACGACCGCGACGAGCTCGGCGCTCCCTACGAAGTCGTCGACCCTGTCCTCCGGCTGGCGGTCGACGAGGGACTCGCCGGCCCGGCGGTCGCCGACCGTCTCGGCGTCGCGGAGGAGACGGTCGCGGACCTACTCGCTCGGCACGCGGCGAGCGACCACAAGCGGACGCGTCCGCCGACCCCGACGGACGGCGACTGACCGGGGGCGACTGACCGGACGCCATCCCCCCGGGCCTACTCCCACCCGGCGGGCCAGAGGTCGGCCGCCCGCATCCCGGTCTCGAAGTCGGCCTCGCGGAAGGCGTCGGCAAGCTCCGCCACGTCGAGCCGCGGGAGTTCGGTGTCCGGCTCGGCGAGTTCGGCGACCAGAAGCGCCGTCAGCATGCCGTGCTCACGGACGTTTCTGTCGTCGACCTTGTCCCGGGTGTCCGCGTGCGTGTGTCCCCACCCGCGGCCGCGCTCGCCCGAGTCGCTGTGGAGCTGGAGCGCGGGAACCCCTCGGCGTACGAACGGCCACTGGTCGGAGAAGGGATGCGGCTCGCCCTCCACCTCGATCGGATGTCGCGTCGCCCGCGAGACCGCCTCCGCGACGGCGCCCGTCGCTCCCGAAGTGTGCGAGAGCGCGACCAGGTCTCGGAACCGCCCCGCGCCGTCGACGTTGACGACGCCCGCGACCGAGTCGAGGTCCGTCGTCTCCGCGAGGTGTTCCGCGCCGAGCAACCCGACCTCCTCGCAGCCGACCGCGACCACGTCGACGCCGAGTTCGAGGTCCGCTTCCGCGAGGATCCCGGCGGCGGTGACGACCGTGGCGATGCCGCAGCCGTTGTCAAGCGCTCCCTCCGCGATGTCGTGGCCGTCGTAGTGCGCGACCAGCAGCAGGCGCTCGTCGGTGTCCGGACCGGTCCGCCCGACCACGTTCCGGCTCTCGCCCGGGACCGTCTCGGCGTCGACCGAGCAGTGGACCGACGCGGTCTCGCCAGGGGTGTTCGCGGCGTACTCGCGGAGCCACGCGCCGGTCTCCTTCGAGACGCCGACCGCGGGCGCCTCGGCCTCCTCGCCGAACGTGAGCGAGCCGGTCGGCGGGAGCTGGCCGTCGAGGTGGTTGACGAAGACGAACCCTGCCGCACCCGCGCCGACCGCGTAGCCGAACTTCTCCATCCGGTGGACGAACCGCCCGCCGGAGGGGGTCGTCGTCGAGGCGACGACGAGCTTCCCTTCCACGTCCAGTTCGTCGATCTCCTCGGGGGTGCCGTAACCCGCGTCAACGAGTTCGGCGTCGACCGCGCCCGCGGGCGAATACGGGAGCGCGAGCGCCTCGAACGAGCGCGTGCGCTCGCCGTCGCCGGTGCGGGTCGGCGTCGTCACCTCCAGCGTCGTCTCCCCGCGACGCCACGCGTTCATCTCGAAGGGGTCGGTGTACACGTCCCGGAGCCCCGCCTCGCGGAAGGCGTCCGCGACGAGGTCCGCGGCCGCGCGCTCTCCCTCGCTGCCGCCCATCCGGCTCCCGATGGCCGTCAACTCGGTGAGGAACTCCCACGGGTCGGTGCCTGTCCACGTCCGGCCGAGCGCGGGCGCGAACGCGTCGAGGCGCTCGCGGACGCGCTCGGGATCCGGATCGCCGCCAGCGTCGGTGTCGGCGTCTGTGTCGGTCGACATGTGGCGGTGGTGGCCCTCGGCGGCGATAAGGATGTGGGACGCGGTGACGCAAGCCGACTCGCGCTCGGTACCGGCTCGAAGGTGCACCCCGAAGCGCTACGTTCAAGTGCGGGCGTCGGGTACGCGGAAACGAGCACCGTTGGTCCAGTGGTAGGACATTAGCTTCCCAAGCTAATAGCCCGGGTTCAATTCCCGGACGGTGCATTCTTCGAGCGAATCTCCGACGGGATTGAACCCTATCAGTCGCAGCCCGGCAGCCCGCGACCGCAGGCAGCCCGGACCGTCTGATTCCGGTTCAATTCCCGGACGGTGCATTTTCTCTTCGTCGTCGATTCTCCGGTCTCGGCCGTTCAGAGACGCTCTACCTCGCTCGTCTTCTCGGTTTCGACGTTGCCCGTGTTGCGCGTGCCGGCCGGCTCGAACAGCATGACGCGGACCTCCTCCTCCGCGACTGGCCGGTGTTCGACGCCCGCGGGGACGGCACGGAGCTGGTTCTCCGTCAGCGTCGCGTCCGGTCGGTCGCGGAACTCGATGCGGAGTTCGCCGTCGAGCACGTAGAACAACTCGTCACCCTCCTCGTGACGGTGCCAGTCGAACGTCCCCTCGAGCCGTGCGAGCTTGACGTGCTGGCCGTTTAACTCGGCCGCGATCTTCGGCGCCCACAGCTCCTCGATGTCGTCGAAGGCCACGCTCACGTCGACCGTCTCCTCGTCCATATCCTGTCGCGCGGCGCCGCGGGGGTATCGCTTTCGGCGGCGGCTCGTCAGTCCACGTCCGGCGGGTTGAGGTCGCGCTGGAACTCGTCGAAGACGGCGAGGTCGTCGTCGAGCTCGTACGCGATCTCGCGCTCGTCCTGCCGAGTGGGGAGGCGACCGTCCTCGAGGTCGGTCGCGACGGACTCCCATCCCGGCTTGATGCGGATGCTCTTTGCGGGCATCCCGACGACGATGTGGTGGGCGGGTACGTCCCCCTGCACGACCGCTCGAGCGCCGACGACGCTGTTGGCTCCGACCTTGCAGCCGGCCCGGACCATCGCGTCGTAGGTGACGCGGGCGTCGTCTTCGATGACCGTGTGGAAGTTGCGGACCTCGGTCTGGTCGACGATGTCGTGGTCGTGGCTGTACACGTGGACGCCGTCGGAGATCGAGGCCCGGTCGCCGATCGTGAGCTTCCCGCGGTCGTCGAGGTGGACATCGTCGTGGACCACGACGTTGTCGCCGACCTCGATGTTGTGGCCGTAGGTGAACGTGATCCCCTTGAAGAAGCGACAGTCCTCCCCGCAGTCGGCGAAGAGGTGGTCCGCGAGCATCGACCGGAACCGGAGGGCGAACTCGACGTTGTCGGCCATCGGCGTGGCGTCGAACTGTCGCCAGAGCCACTGGAGATGCTTCGAGCGCTGGAACTGGTCCTCGTCCTTCTCGGCGTAGTACTCCGACTCGAGCGTCGCGTTACAGGGATCGTACCCCTGGAGCCGGACGCGCTCGGCCTTCGAGACCGACTCGCCCGCCTGCCACGCCTCCCACGCCTCGCGGTCGCCGTGGAGGTCGATCAACACGTCGCGCACGACCTCGCAGGTGTCCTCGTCCGAGGAAAGGCGCTCGTCCACCTCGTCGATGAAGCCCCGGACCCCGGCCTCGGCCGCGTCGGGCAGGGAGACGTGTCGCTTTGTCATCGGCGTCAGTTGACCGGGAACCCTCAAAGGGGTTCGGTTGTGCGACGACACCGCGGACGCGCGGCTCCATGGTCCGCCGGACGGGGTCATCGCCCGCGGCCGCGACATAAATCCCCCCGACGCGACCGACCGCGTGGGAGGAACCGTACCCGCTAAGTGGGCGGATCCCCAACCGTGAGCCATGCACTACCGCGAACTCGGAGATTCCGGCGTCGAGGTGAGCGAGGTTGGGTTCGGCGCGTGGGTCGTCGGCACCGACTGGTGGGGCGACCGCACCGAGGAGCAGGCGGTCGAGATGGTCCAGTACGCCCTCGATCAGGGGATCACCTACTTCGACACGGGCGACGTGTACGGGCACGGCGACTCCGAGGAGCTGATCGGCCGCGCGCTCGCGGAGCACCGCGACGAGGTGACGCTCGCGACCAAGATCGGCTACGACTTCTACA
>NZ_LKIR01000121.1:75861-145486 GCF_001462205.1 Haloparvum sedimenti | reverse complement strand
ACGTGGAGTTCCTCCAGCTCCACAACGCCAACGTCGACGAGGTGACCCCCGAGGTCGTCGATGTCCTCCGCGAGTTCAAAGAGGAGGGACGGGTCGACGCGCTGGGCTGGGCGCTGGGGCCCTCCATCGGCTGGCTGGCGGAGGGCGACGCGACCGTCGAGATGGACGTCTTCGACGCGGTCCAGACCGTCTTCAACCTCTTCGAGCAGGAGCCGGGCGCGCACTTCATCGACACGATCCGCGAGACGGGCTCGGACACCTCCGTCATCGCGCGCGTCCCGCACTCCTCGGGCCTGCTGAACGAGCAGGTGACGCCGGAGACGGAGCTGGCAGACGACGACCACCGCTCGCACCGGCCGGCCGAGTGGTACGAGACCGGCTGGGAGAAGGTCGAGGCGCTGCGGTTCCTCGAAGCAAGCGGCGAGCGCACGATGGGGCAGGCGGCCATCGCGTGGCTGCTCGCCCACGACGAGGTGGCGTCGGTCACCCCGACGTTCCGCACCCGCGAGGACATCGACGAGTGGGCGGCCGCCAGCGACGTGCCGCCGCTCACGGACGCGGAGTACGATCGCGTCCAGGATCTGTACGACGCGAACTTCGAGATCGACGGCGACGACGGGATGGACAGCCTTCGCTCCTCGGTCGACGGCGAGGACATCGAGGCCGCGGGGCTCGACAAGCGCGCGGCGACTTACTGAGCGCGGCCGATTTGCGGCCCGGTCATTCCCCGCCGCGCTCGGGGACGCGGCGGCGGGAGCGCCCCCCGATCCGACTCCTCCTCGACGGAAATGGCGAACAGGCAGCGTCGCTTCTCGATCCGGGACCGGGTCGCTGCGCGCCCGTCTCGTTCGGCCCCGGTCTGCGGTCAGGTCACGGGGCGGATGCCGCGGCATCCCTTTTGAACATCCGGACGGCGCTTGAGGAACGGGCCGCGCCCCGTCCGCCGCGGAACGCTGGACCCGGCCGGATCGGGCGAGCGGGCGGTGCCCCCTCGGTTCCGCTGGAAACCCGCCGACTGCGAGGCGTTCGCGGTCCGGACGTTCACGTTCACTCCGGTCGGTCGAGCCACCGCCTCGCGTCCCGGGAGCGGGGGAGAACCGTCGACCAGCGCCGCCGCTCGGCGACTGTCGCGGGCGGCTCGGGAGAAAACCCATCGTCACAAGGGGCTCAGTGGGGGTAACCCTTCGTCACCGCCGCCCGTTCGGTTCCACGGGCTCGGCGGTAAAAAGCGTCCTGTCCCGGGTCGACGGTGGCCTCCGGGCCGTTCCGCCGAGGATTGATACCGTTTGACACGAAACGCGACGTATGAGCGACGGGAACGCGGCCGGGACCGCGGCCGAGGGTGGGAACGCGGGCGAGGACGCTGGCGAACGCGTGTTCGCCCACCGGGGCTGCGCCGGGCAGTACCCCGAGAACACGGTGGCCGCGGTCCGGCAGGCGGCCCCGCACGTCGACGCGGTGGAGGTCGACGTGCGCCGGTGTGCGAGCGGCGAACTCGTCGTCCTCCACGACCCCGATGTGAGTCGGGTGACCGACGGAATCGGCTCCGTGGCGGAGATGCGCTACGCCGACCTCCGCGGGCTGGAGGTGCTCGACTCCGGCGAGCCGGTTCCGCGGCTGTCGGACCTGCTCGCGGCGGCCCCCGACGACCTGCTCGTCAACGTGGAGCTGAAGACCGCGGGGCTGGCCGACGCGGCGCTCCGCGCGGCGGACCGCGCCGCCAACCCGGTGCTGTTCTCCTCCTTCTCGACGACCGCGCTCCGGGAAGTTCGCGAGACGGACCCCGACGCGCGGCTCGCCGTGCTGTGTTCGAGCGACCCCGACGCGGCGCTCCGGACCGCGCGGGCGGTCGACGCCGAGGCGGTCCACCCCTCGCTCCGCCTCTGTACGGGAACGGGCGTCATCGCGGCCGCCCGCGAGGAGGGGTTGGCGGTCAACGGCTGGACCGTCGAGACCGCCGCGGACGCCGAGACGCTGCGCGCGGCGGGGGTGGACGGGCTGATCACCGACCGCTGGGACGTGGTCTGAGGGACAGACCGGCTCGACACCTCCGGGAACACCGGATGCACGCGCCACTACCGGCGGGGTTTTTGAGCGCGGGCGCGGAGACGGGGGCATGGAGCTGTTCGCCGTCCCCGACCTCCCCGAGATCAGGGCGGGCGACGACCTCGCGGCGATGGTCGAGGCGCGTGTCGACCTCCGCGAGGACGACGTGGTCTGCGTCGCCAGCACCGTCGTCTCGAAGGCCGAGGGGCGCGTCTTCGACCTCGACGACTTTCCCGCGAGCCCCCGCGCCCGAGAGGTCGCGGCCCGGCTGGCCGAGGCGACCGGCGAGGAGAAGGACCCCCGGTTCGCACAGGCCGTCATCGAGGAGTCGACGGAGCTGATCACGGAGGCGCCGTTCCTCCTCACGGCGACTCGGTTCGGCCACGTGACGGTGAACGCGGGCATCGACCGCTCGAACGTGCGCGACGGCGACCTGCTGTTGCTCCCCGAACGTCCGAGCGAGAGCGCGGAACGGCTCCGCGAGGGGCTGTCCGCGGACCGCGTCGTCGTCACGGACACCTCCGGACGCCCGTTCAGACACGGCCAGCGCGGCGTCGCGCTCGGCTGGGCGGGGATGCCCGCGAGCCGGGACTGGCGCGGCGAGCGCGACCGCGACGGGCGGGAGCTGGGCGTGACGGTCCAGAACGTGGTCGACGAACTGGCCGGCGCCGCGAACCTCGTCGCCGGCGAGGGGGACGATGGCACCCCGGTCGTCGTCGTTCGCGACTGGGCGTTCGGCGACCACGACGGCTCGGACGAGCACTACCGCGAGGTCGAGACCGACTTCGTGCGGCAGGCGCTCCGCGACTGGGAGTACGAGGACTGAGCGGGACGCGAGACTGATCACAATGTTCGGCATCGAACTCACCCCGGAACACGAGATGGACAGACTGACCGCGCTCGGCGAGCGCGCGGAGGCGGCGGGCTACGACGCCGTCTTCTCGACGTGTCACTACAACAACCGCGACCCGTGGGCGGTGCTCTCGCGGCTCGCGGCCGCGACGGACGAGGTCCGGATCGGCCCCGGCGTCGCCAACCCGGTCGAGACCCACCCCGTCACGCTCGCCTCGAAGCTGGCGACGCTCGACGAAGTTTCGGGCGGACGCGCGGTGTTCGGAATCGGACCCGGCGACCCCTCCACGCTCTCGAACCTCGGCCTCGCGGACGAGCGCGGGCTCCGCCCCGTTCTGGAGGCGTTCAAGACGGCTCAGAAGCTGTGGGCCGGCGAGCGCATCGACCACGAGGGGACCTTCGAGGCGACCGACGCGGGGCTCAACTACGAACCCCCGCAGGGTGGGGACCTCCCGGTGTACGTCGGCGGCGAGGGGCCGCACATGTGCAAGATGGCGGCCAAGCACGCCGACGGCCTGCTGTTCAACGGCGCACATCCCAAGGACCTCCGATGGGCGCGCGAGCAGGTGGAAGACGGCCTCGCGGACCGGCCCGGCCATCGCGGCGCGTTCGATCTGGTGGCCTACGCGGCCGTCTCCGTCGCCGAGGACGGCGCCGCCGCCCGCGAGGCCGCCCGACCGCCGGTCGCATTCATCGCCGCGGGCGCGGCGCCGCCGGTGCTGGACAGACACGGGATCGACCGCGAGACGGCCGGGGAGATCGGTGACCGCATCAGCGCCGGCGAGTTCTCCGCGGCGTTCGAGGCGGTGACCCCCGCGATGGTCGACGCCTTCTGTCTGGCGGGGACGCCCGACGAGGTCCGCGAGCGCGGCGAAAAATTGGCCGAATACGCGGACGGAATCGTCGTCGGCGCGCCGCTCGGTCCTGATCTGGAGGCGGGCGTGGATCTGGCGGCCGACGCGCTCGGTGACGTGTTCTGAGGCGGTGCTGTCGGCGGCGGCTGCCCCCTCTACGCGCCGGTGTCCGCGTCTTCGGCAGCGTCCGCCTCGGGCGGGTAAAAGGGCTCGGGGTCCTCGTGGTGGAAGACGACGCGCTCGTCGTCGGTGAGCGGGCGGACGTAGGTGTTGGTCTCGCCGTCCTCGCGGGCGGCCTCCAGCCACGCCTCGGCCTCCTCGCGCACGTAGAACAGCGGGAGCATGACGGCGAGGCCGGCGTCGGTGTCGCGCATGACGAGGACGAGGAACGTCACGTCGCCCGCGGCCGCGCGGTACGTCTCGTACTCGTCGAAGGCGTGGTCGTCGACCGTCTCGCGGAGCGCGTCGAACTGTGTGCCGGGGACGAGCGCGTCGAGGCCGACGCGGTCGCGGTCGGCGTTCGGGCGCGTGGAGGGGAGCGGTGTCACGTCGCCCACGTCGAGCGTCGTCACGTCCCAGCCCGCCTCGCGGTACTCCTCGGCGGTCGCTTCGAGGTCCGCCTCGACGCGGTCCCAGAGGCTCGCGAAGCGGTCCCGCGAGCCGGTCGGCGCCTCGGCGTCCGCGGCGCTCTCGGCGGCGCCTCGTTCGTCGGCGGCGTCGTCGGTCATACCCGTTTCGGGGCGTTCGCGGTGCAAAAGGGTTCGGTTGGGTGCTCGCGACGGACAGAAACGCTTACTCCGGGAGCCGAACCACCGGGGAACGATGACCGACCCCTTCTTCGACCGCCTCGCCGAGCGCGTCGCCGCGGCCGACAGCGTCGTCTCGGTCGGCCTCGACCCCGACCCGTCCCGAATCCCCGAGTTCCTGTCCGACGCCGACCTGCCGCGGTGGGCGTTCAACCGCCGGATCATCGACGCGACCCACGAACACGCCGCCTGCTACAAGCCCAACGCCGCCTTCTACGAGGACCCTGACGGCTGGCGCGCGCTCCGCGAGACGATCGCGTACGCGGAGGGGAAGGGGGTTCCCGTCCTGCTCGACGCCAAGCGCGCCGACATCGGTAACACGACGCGGCAGTACGCCGAACTGCTGGACCGCGCGGACGCCATCACCGTCAACCCCTACATGGGACGCGACTCGCTTCAGCCGTTCCTCGACCGCGCTGACGCGGGCGTGTTCGTGCTCTGCCGGACCTCGAACCCCGGCGGCGCGGATCTCCAGGACCTCGAACTCGCCTCCGGCGAGCCCCTCTACGAGCGCGTCGCCTCGCTGGCGGACCTGTGGAACGAGCGGGGCAACGTCGGCCTCGTCGTCGGCGCCACCACGCCCGACGAGCTCGCCGAGGTCCGTGAGACGGTTCCGGACCTGCCGTTTCTGGTCCCCGGCGTCGGCGCGCAGGGCGGCGACGCGGAGGCCGCGGTCGAGCACGGCCTCGCGCCGCGCGAGGGCCAGGACGTCGACGTCGGCCTCGTCAACTCCTCGCGCGGGATCATCTTCGCCGGCGAGGACGCGGCCGCGAGCGCCGGCCGGGACGAGGAGGCGGCCTACTTCCGCGCCGCCGGCGACGCCGCGAAGCGGCTGAAGCGCCGGCTGAATCAGTACAGATAAGTCGGCCCTGCACCCGTCTCACGACCTCTTCGGACCCCTTTTTGTCCTCCGCGGACGACGCTCGCGCATGCGTCAGTTCCTCGTCATCGGCCACGACGCCCCCACGACTCCCGACTTCGCGCTGGACGACCTCGCGGGCGCGGCCGGCCGGCTGGACCTTTTGTGTCGGTGCGTCAACTCCGCGGTGTTCCTCTCGCACGGCATCCGCGAGGACGTGCGCGTCCACCTCGTCCTCGCGGACGAGTTCACCGTCCGCTTCGAGGGGGGCGAGCTCAGACACCTCCACCCCGACGAGCGAAACATCGCCGCGCGCGTCCGCGGCGCGCTGGAGGAGCGCGACGGCGCCATCGGCCACATGCCAGCCGACGTTTCGCCCGGCGTCGAGCTGTATCGAATGGGCGTCGCGGAGACGCTGGAGACGGCCGCGAGCGAGGGGACCGTCGTCCAGCTCCACGAGGACGGCGACCCCCTCGTCGACGCCGAACCGCCCGCGGACCCGATCTTCGTCCTCTCGGACCACCACGACTTCTCGAACGCTGAGGCGGACCTGCTCGCGGAGGCCGCCGAGCGTCGGGTCCGCGTCGGCCCCGAGCTGCTCCACGCCGACCACGCGATCACCGTCGCGCACAACTGGCTGGACACCGACGGCTACACCAGCTACTGAGGATGGAGAACCGGAGCGACGAGGACACGGGCGACGCGACCGCTGCCGACCACACGAGCGACGGCGACCGGACCGCGGACCGCCGAACCACGGAGCCTCCGGCCGCGGACCCGCGCTTTTCTGTGCCCCTCCGCGGCGTCGCGGTCGATCCCGAGACGCGATGTGCCCACTGGGAGGACCCCGTGGACGTGGTGGCGCTCCGGTTCGGCTGCTGTGAGGCCTTCTACCCCTGCGACCGCTGCCACGACGCGGTCGCTGACCATCCCGCCGAGCCGTGGCCTCGCGACCGCTTCTCGGAGCCGGCGGTGCTGTGCGGCGTCTGCGGCGAGACCATGACGCCGCCGGAGTACTTCGCCTGCGAGGACTTCTGTCCCGACTGCGGCGCCGCGTTCAACCCCGGCTGTCGCGCCCACCGCGACCGCTACTTCGAAGTCGGGATCGACGAGTCAAACCGCGAGTGAAACCGCGGGCGGGCGCCGCGGCGAGCGTGGGAGATCCTGTCGCGGAGTTCTCGGTTTCGGAAGGGTTAAAGGAACGTGCGCCGTCACTCAGAGTGCGGGCCGGTGGGGTAGCTTGGTATCCTTCGGCCTTCGGGTGGCCGTAACCACGATTCAAATTCGTGCCGGCCCACTTCCCGCATTTCTACACTCCCCACCAGCAGGTCCGTCCCATCCACAACCGACAGAACCGTCAGCGCCCGCCTTACTCCCCGAACCGGAACACTGCGTACCCGATCGCGGCCGCGATCAGGAGGACGCCGACCGCGGCGAGGGCCATCGTCTCCGTGCCGACCGCGGCGGTCGCGGCTTCCGTGTGCTCGTGTCCCTCGTGTAGGAGGACGTTCATGGCCGATCTACCGACCGCGGCGTACAAGCGTCCTTCGAACGGTCCCGCCGCGTTTTATGTCCGGCGCGGTCGGAGCGGCGCGTATGACCGACGAGTCCGCGACGGAGGAGGTGGCGTGGGAGACGACCGCGACCGGGATCGACTACGCGTGTCCCGGCTTCGACGTGCGCCGGGACGAGGTGCGGTTCCCGGACGGGACCGACGCAGAGTACCACTACGTCGACGAACCGCCCGCGGTCGTGATCCTCCCGTTCACGCCCGACGGCGACGCGGTCGTCATCGAGGAGTGGCGGCAGGCGGTCGGCCGCGTCAACCGCGGGCTGCCGGCCGGGGGCATGGAGCCGGAGGACGCGGGCGGCGGGAGCGGCGACGCTCCCTCGCTCGCGGATCTGAGGGCGGCGGCCGCCCGCGAACTCGCGGAGGAGACCGGCTACGAGGCCGAGGCGTTCGAGCACCTGATCACGGTCGAGCCCTCGAACGGCATCGCGAACTCCGTCCACCACCACTTCGTCGCGACCGGGTGTGAGCCGACCGCGGAGCAGGACTTGGACCACAACGAGTCGATCCGGGTGCGGACGGCCGACTACGACGACCTGCTTGCGGCGGTCGTCGACGGCGACTGCCGGGACGGGCGCACGGCGTTGGCGGTGACGCAGTACGAGCTGACGCGGAGATAAGGACGCGGAGATAAGGACGCGGTGGGACCGGTCGCAGGCGAATCGTTAACCATTCGCCGGCCCGAAGGGGGAGACATGAGTCGCTCCACTGCCGCCACCGGCCCCCTCCCCGCGCTGCTCGCGGTCGTGAGCAGCCTGGTGCTCGGGGCCGGGGGGCTCTTCTTCGGGTTCCTCCTCCTCAACGTCGCCGCGCTCGCCCTGATCCTCGCCGGGGTCGACATCTCGCCGACGCTCAACATCGTGCTCTCGCTGGCGTTCGTCCAGGGCGTCGGCTGCGTGCTGGTCGCGCTCGCGTACGTCCGCAATCGCGAACGCGTCAGCGCCCTCGTCAACGACCTGCTCGGAGACGGAGGGCCTGGGATCCCCTTCTCGGTCGGCTTCGCGTGGCCGAACCTGCGCGACGGCGCGGCCGCGGTCGGCGCGTACCTCGCCGCGTTCGTCGGCGGCCCCATGATCGCCGGGACGATCGCGGGGCTGCTCGCGCAGTCCATCGACGCGGAGACGGGACAGAACAGCGCCGTGGAGATCGGGCTCGAAAACCCCGAGCTGCTCCTCCTGATGATACCCGCCTCGATCCTGCTGGTCGGGCCGGGCGAGGAGCTGCTGTTCCGCGGCGTCGTCCAGGGACGGCTCCGCGAGGTGTTCGGGCCCGTCGCCTCCGTGGTGCTCGCGGGTACCGTCTTCGCCGGGCTCCACTGGTTCGCGCTCAGCGGCGGCGACCCCGCCGGAAACCTGCTGTCGCTGGGGGTGCTTCTGGTCCCGAGCTACGTCTTCGGCGCGAGCTACGAGTACACCGGCAACATCCTCGTGCCGAGTCTCGCTCACGGACTCTACAACGCGACGCTGTTCACGCTGCTATACGTCCTGATCGTGTCCGGAGTGATGTGAACGAACGTTCAGGCGCTTTCGCCCGATCGGCTGTCACTCCCCGATGAGTTCGGTCGCGGCATCCCGTATCCGGGGTGCGGTCGCGCTGCCGACCTGATAAATCGCTTCCAGTTCCTCGAGTGAGGCGTCCGCGATGTCCTTCGGCGTCCGGTATCCCGCTTCCCAGAGGAAGTACGCCTGCACGCCGCTGACGGTCTCGATGTCGCCGACGGTCGGGCCGAAGATCGCCCGGAGCGTGGGTGCGGCCTCCGAGGGTGGAACCCCGGCGGCGGCGAGCGGGGCGAGCGCGCTGTCGAACTCGGCGGCCGACACGCCCGTCTGCGCGGCGAGCCGTTCCTCCGTCGGTGGAACCTGTCCGATCAGCTCGCGAGCTCCCTCGATGGCGACCGCGGCCACGCCCTCGGACAGGTCGCTCGTAGCGGCGAGATCTGTCGGGCGCAGCTCCGCGAGCTCCGACAGCGACGAGACGTCGGCCGCGGCGAGCCGGGCGGATCGGTCCGGTCCGATCCCCGGGATCTCCTCGAAGCGATTCGCGGCGCCGTCCCGCTCCGGGGATCCGGCCGACTCCTCTTCCTCGGGCCGCTCCGGTGGCGTCTCCGTCTCGGAGGTTGCATCCGAGGCGGCGCCCGCCGGCCCGGCACGCCCGGTCTCTGCCCCGTCGTCGTCGCTCGCGATGCCGTCCGGAAGCGACGGGAGCGACTGTACCGTCAGATCGTCTTCCGTGATCGAGCCGACCGGGGGCCGGTCGGCTACGTCGAGCACTCGGGAGACGTTCCGCTCCTGGACGTAACTCGTGGTCAGGTACGACCGGACCGCCTCGCTCTCGGCGGGAGAGAGGTGACCGTTCGCCGGGAGGTCGCTGAGTATCGCGTCGACGTCCCGCTCCCGGGGAAACCACGCGTCGCCCATCGCCACGAGGGCCGGGACGATCGGGTCGGGAACCGTCTCACGCTCCGAGTACCCGAGCTCGTCGGTCAGCAGTATCACGCCGCGGTCGTCGAGGGAGAGCTGATAGCGCCCTCCGGGGAGCGAGACCTTCAGCTTGTACCGGTTCGTCGCGTCCCGAACCAGTCTCGTCGGCTCGTCCATCCTCCCGCACGTCTCGCCCCGGTCTGTTATGTCTATCTCCGCGGCGGCCGGGTACCTCACCCGTCAGACCGTCACGGTCGCGCCCAACTCCGGCGCGCTCGCGTCGTGGCCGTCCGTGGAGAGCCGTTCGGCGAAGCCGGGCGCGTCGTCGCCGTGGACGACCAGTACCTCCGCGCCGCGGTAGGGATCCAGGAACTTGCGGAGGCCGCCGCGGTCGGCGTGCGCGGAGAAGTCGTACGCCTCGACGCCCGCGCTCACCTGCATCACGCGGCCGTCGATCTCCGCGCTGCCGCTCTCCAGCAGGGACCGACCGGGCGTCCCCTCGACCTGATAGCCGGTCATCGTCACCGCGTTGACCGGGTTCGCGCGGACCGCGGGGACGTACGTCATCGCGGGCCCGCCCGAGAGCATCCCGCTCGTGGTGACGATGACGGCGGGTTGCTCGGCGATGCGCTCGCGCTGGCCGTCGCGGCCGTCCACGAACCGAGCGTGGGCGATCGCCCGCCGGAGGGCGTCGGGGTCGCGGACGAAATCCGGGTGGTTCTTGAGCATCCGCGCCACGTCGGTTCCCATCCCGTCGACGTAACAGGGGAGGTCGTGGGCCGCACAGACCAACAGCAGCTCCTGCGTGCGCCCGATGGCGAACGCGGGCGCGACGACGGTGCCGCCCTCCCACAGCGTCGTCTCGACGCGGTCGACGAACCGGTCCTCGACGGTCGCCCGCGGCTCGTGGTCCACGTCCGCGTAGGTCGACTCGCAGACGACCGCGTCCGCGTTGGGTCGGGCGGTCGTCCCCGCGAGCAGGCGCTGGTCATCGGTGTGGAAGTCGCCGGCGTACAGCAGTCGCGTCTCGCCGTCGTCGACGAGCACGTGCGCGGAGCCGGGGATGTGGCCGGCGTCGTACAGCGTCACCTCGTAGCCGCCGTCCGCGATTCCGCCGCAGACCGGGAACGGCTCGCGGTAGCCGTGGCGGTGCTCGACCTCGCCGAGCCGTCGGACGTGCTCGGCGGTGAACGGGCAGGTCGGGCTGTTGCCGCGCAGCTTGAGCGTGTCGCGGGCGAGCGTGCGGGCGAGCTCCCCCGTCGGCGGCGTCCAGTGGATCGCGGGACGGCGCCGTCCCGACAGCAGCGCCGGCACGGAGCCGACGTGGTCGAGGTGGCCGTGCGAGACGACGACTGCCTCCGGCTCCGGGGTCCGCACCGGGTACTGCGGCGGCTCGGCGGCCAGCGTGCCAAAGTCGAGCAGCAGGCGGTCGTCGACGAGCACCGCGCTCCGGCCGACCTCGCGGGCGCCGCCGAGGAACTCCAACTCCATCGCCGGATCCTACCGGACGGGGGCGTTAGTGTCTGTCGAGTCCGCTCCTCGTGCGGTCATCCCCCGCCGTTGACCTTCCCGTCCACCAGCGCGGGGACCGGCCCGAGCAGCCACACCCACGCCGCCACGATCATCGCGCCGACGAACTCGGGGAGCGCGAGGCCGGTGGCCGGCCAGAGCCCCGCGCCCCACGTCACCCAGGCGAGGACGTGACCGGCCGCGAGCGCGAGGGAGAGGCGGCCGGTCGGCTCCTCGCGGCGAGCGGCGCCGTCGACCGCGACCGCGACCGTCGCGAGGAGGAAGAAGCCGACGGCGACGGGCGCGTGCGGGGCGGTCCCGCTCGGGAAGAGCCCCACGCCGGCCAGACAGAGCGTCCCGACGCCGAACGCGACGCCGACCGCACGGCCGCCGCGCTCCGAAAGCAGGTGCGCGTACGGGAGTCCGAGCAGGCCGCCGACGATGAGCGCGCCGTTGAACGCGAGCGCGCTCGGCGCGCGGACGCCCAGGTCCGAGAGCGCGTCGCCGGTCCACGAGAACGTCGGGTCGAGAAGGGTCGCCAGCAGGATCCCGCCGAGCGCGACGGCGGGAGAGGCGGCGCCAGCGGCGCGGCGTCGGCCACCGAAGCGGCGGAGGGGCACGATACGTGACCCTCTCGCGGTCGGGACAAAAGGATGCCGCCGACTTCCGCGGGGAGACAGGTTCCGGGGGAGAGAGCGGCCCTACCGCTGGGTCTCGTCCGCAACGAGGTACGTTTTGCCCCCGCGGCGCTCCAGATGGAGTTCGGCACCGCGGACGTCGTTCGCGCGGGCGCGCTCCGGGAGACGGTCGGCTTCGCAGTCGGTCACGTCGAGTCGTGCGCGGCCGGCGAACCGCGTTGAGGGGGTCGTTCGGGAGTCCATACCCCGAGATCCACCGCGTTGCTACCTATAACCGAGCCAAGGGCGGAGTGAAACTGAAAGTAAGGGAGGGCGTCGGGCCGTCGTCGCGACCGACGGTCGATCACCTACCGATTCACGCCGGCCGTTCCGTCGTCCTCCACGACGCGGACGGTGAAGGGGGTGTAGCCGCTGTAGGCGGTGTCGAGCGCGCCCATCCACCAGTTCCAGCGCTCGGGGAGGGTGGCGTCGTCGGGCGCGTCCGAGAGGTGTCGCAGCACGTCCGGAACGGTCAGCGCGTGGCCGCGGTCGCGCTTCGGCTTGCCGGAGTCCGCGAGGTCGCGCGCCTGTCGCGCCACCACGCGCCGCTCCGCCTCCGTACCGCCGAACTCCTCGGCCAGGGCGGTCTCCAGACGCTTCGCGTCCATGCTTCAGCTACGTGCCGCAGGTATATGAGTGTGAAGGACTATCACACGGTGCCGAAACACCCTACCACCTGTCGAGTCGACCCGTTGAGGGGTCTCGTGGCCGTCTTCGGAACCGCTTTCCCCTCGGCCGGTCACTTCTCGGGCATGAAGCTGTTCGGCTCCAGTGGCACACGGGGGGTCGCCATCTCGGACCTGTCTCCGACGTTCGCGTTGCGTGTCGCCAAGGCCGCCGGGACGGTGTGGGAGGCCGACCGCGTCGCGGTCGCCCGCGACACCAGAACCACGGGGGAACTGTTCGCCAACGCCGTCGCCTCGGGGCTCGCGGCGGTCGGCTGTGACGTGGACCGGATCGGCGTCGCGCCGACGCCCGCCGTGAGCCGGTACTGCGAGACGGAGGGGATCCCCTGCGTGCTCGTCACCGCCTCGCACAACCCGCCGGAGTTCAACGGGATCAAGCTCGTGGGCGACGACGGTGTGGAGCTCTCCGTCAGCGCGCTCGAACGCGTCGAGAACCACATCCTCGGTGAGGAGTACGACGAGGCGACGTGGGACGCGGTCGGCGAGGAGACGCGCGTCGAGGGCGTCACCGACGCCTACGTCGAGGAGGTCGTCGCGAGCGTCGACCGCGAGGCCATCGCCGAGGCGGACCTCACCGTCGCGGTCGACCCCGGTCACGGCGCGGGCGCGCTCACGAACCCCGAAATCTTCCGGCGGCTCGGCTGTGCGGTCGTCACCACGAACGCCCAGCCGGACGGGCACTTCCCCGGGCGGCTCCCTGAGCCGGTTCCGGAGCACCTCGACGACCTCCGCCGGCTGGTCCGGGCCGCCGACGCGGACGTGGGGATCGCCCACGACGGCGACGCGGATCGCGCGGTGTTCGTCGACGAGCGGGGCGAGTACGTCGAGGGCGACGCCTCCATCGCGGCACTGGCGAAGGCCGCCCTGGAGCCGGGTGACGCCACCGTCGCCGCCGTGAACGTCTCCCAGCGGCTCGTCGACGTCTGCGAGGCGGTCGGTGCGGACCTCGAGTTGACGCCCATCGGTGCGACGAGCATCATCACCCGGACCCGCGAACTGCAGGCCGCGGGCACGCGCGTCCCGATCGCGGGCGAGGGGAACGGCGGCGTCTTCTTCCCCGAGTACCGGCTCACGCGGGACGGCGCCTACATCGGCGCGAAGTTCCTCGAACTGCTCGCGGACGGCCGGACCGCGAGCGAGGTGGTCGCGCCGTTCGCTGACTACCACAACGTCCGCGAGAACGTCGGCTACGACGCGGAGTCGGAGTTGGACCGGATGCTCGACGCGGCCGCGGAGTACGCGATGAACGCCGACGCCGACCTCGACACGAAGGACGGCTACCGGCTCGACTACGGCGACGCGTGGGTGTTGGTGCGCCCCTCCGGCACCGAACCGAAGGTCCGGATCTACGCCGAGGCCCGGGACGCGGACCGCGCCCACGGCCTCGCCGCCGAGGCGCGCGAGCAGGTCGAAAACGCGAAGTAGCGCTTCTTCCTCGCGAGAAAAGTTCGGGACGGCCGCCTCGTCGGGGCGTCAGTAGTCGTCGGCGTCGGGGTCGTAGCGATCGCCGTACTCGCGGTCGGGGTCGACGGGAGCGCCGTCCTCCGTTTCGGGCGCGAGGTAGTCGATGAACGCCTCGACCTCGGGCTCGCGGACCGTCACCTCGACCGCGATGTCGCCGAGCTCGTCGGGGTTGCCCACCGCGAAGTTGACGACGCCCTCGTAGGCGGCCTGCTTCTTGAGCCGGAAGGAGAACCCGGTCTCGGTGGCGTTGTCGCGGAAGACCCGCCGCGCAGTGTCGAGGATCTCCTGTTCATGAAGCACGTCCGAGAAGGGGTCGAGGGTGTGTGCCTCCGCGACGAGCAGGCCGGACTCGTGGGTCAGGTTGGCCTCCGGGAAGACGTTGTGGACGGCGTCGGCCACGCGGTCGGTCACCTCCGTGTCGTTGACCGGCGCCTCGATCCGCACGTCGATGCTGTAGATCACTGCTTTCCCTCCGGTTTCTGCTCGTCGTCCACGACCCCGAGCACCTCGCGAACGCGCTCGCGGAACGAGGCGAGCGAGCCGGTGTTGTCGATCTCCACGTCCGCGGCGTCGAGGGTCTCGCCGAGGCCGAGTTCGAGTTCGCGTTCGTCCCGCTCGCGGAGGGCTTCGAGGTCCGAATCGGACTCGTCGCGCCCGCGCTCGTGGAGGCGCTCGGCGCGGAGGTCGAACGGGGCGCGGATCGCGACGAGCGTGAAGTCGTCGCCGAACGCCTCGCGGAAGCGCTCCGCCTCCACCATCGATCGGAGGCCGTCGACCAGCACCGCGTCGGCGTCCGCCTCGGCGACCGCCTCGCGGATCCGCGGGACCGTGCGGGCTGCGACCGCGTCCGCGCCCTCCTCCTCGCGGAGCGTCCCCGCCATCGCGCCGTGGTGCTCGGCGGGGTCGAGCCCCCGGCGACGGCACTCAGCCCGGATCACGTCGCCCATGACGACCACCGGGACCCCCTGCTCCTCCGCGACCGCCGCGGCCTCCCCCTTCCCGCTGCCGGGCAGGCCGACGGTGCCGATGACTCTCATCGGTCCCGCTACCCGCGTCGCGGACTTATGTCTGCTGTTGCGGGCCGCGCCGCGGGCGGTGGCGGCCGCGGACGCGTCGGCGGCGCGTCGCGAGCGTGCCGCCCGCGGCGGCGACCCGACCGCGTCGACCGCGGAACCTAACCGCTTTTTACCGGGCGGGGACAGACACCGGACGAGGGCACGTAGCTCAGCCAGGATAGAGCGTCGGACTTCTAATCCGATGGTCGAGGGTTCGAATCCCTCCGTGCTCGTTCGCACTCCTTGTGTTCCGAAGTCCCGCGCGGTTCCGCACCACGCTTCTCGAGCGCCGACCGCCGTCCGGCGCAGTCCTTATGTCCCTGCTACCCGCTTCCTCGCTATGAGCCACGCTCCCGCCCCCACCGTGGAGGAGGCGCTCCACACGACCCTCGACGCCCCCTTCGAGGACGTTGTCCCGTTCGTCCAACTCGAACACGAGCTGGCGGACTTCGAGACGGTGCAGGTGACCCGACTCGACGAGATGATCGCGGGTATGCTCGGCGACGAGGTCCCGCGGACCGCGCTGCTGGTGGTCTGTCACCCGCAGATCGCCCGCGACGCGCTCGCCATCGACCCGACGCTCGCGGGGCTGCTCCCCTGCACGACGGTCATCTACGAACGCGAGGCGGACGACCTGGTCCACGTCCACCACGTCTCCGCGACGAAGGCGATCCGCGACCTGGGCTGTGCGCCCGGCGACTGCGAGCCCGAGGTCGAGGCGCTGATCGACCTCACCGGCGAGCGCATGAGCGAGGTCTGGGCGAACATCGAGCGGCACGCGGAGTCCGCGACCCCGGCCGGCGAGTAGGCTTTTTTCGAACTCGACCTGCCCTACCACGTCTCCACGTAGCCGTCCCGCACGTCCTCAGCGCAGCCCTCGCAGTCGGGGTGGCCCGCCTCGAAGCATTCGGGGCGGCCGTCCGCGCCGACCGCGACCGTGCGCTTCTCGGCGTGGCGTCGGCAGACGATCCGCGCGTCGCCGGCCGCGTCCGCGGGGAGGTCGTACCGGTCCGCCCCCGACCGATCCGGCGGCCCCTCGCCGCCCTCCTGGCCCTCCGCGTACGCGCGCTTCGCCTCCTCGAACTGGCGCCCGGCCTTGCGGAGCTGCTGCCGGATGACGCGCCCGAGCCGGTCGTCCATGTGCGGTCGTTCGACGGCCGCGGACAAAGGTCCGTTGGCGCGACCGACCCTCGCTACCCGACCGTGCGAACGCCACCCACGCCACCGAGTTCCACCCGAAACGGAGCCCGCGGAGAGCCGACGGGCGTCTGACGGTGTCGGGTGTGAGGGCTGCTTCCGTGCGTTTCCACTTCCGCTCCGGTCGCGAAACCTTTTACGTGATTCCGCACCAACCACCGTGTGCCTCCCCTTGAAACACGACCGGAGGCAGTGAACCCCATGAGCGAACTGCGACAACACGCGGAAGAGATCGCGGAACAGTTTTCGGACCAGTTGGACGTCTCGCCGGACGAGGTCGAGGAGCGGCTGGAGAACCTCGTCACGGAGTACCGAGTGCCCGTCGACGAGGCGCGCCGCAGCGTCATCAACAGCTACCTCGACGACGCCGGCATGGAGCGCGAGGAGCTCGGCCGCGGCGGCAGCGAGGAGGTCCGGGTGAACGACATCGACGAGGACGAGCAGTGGGTCGACCTGCGCGTGGAGCTGGTGGAGCTGTGGGAGCCCCGCAGCGACGCCATCGCGCAGGTGGGCCTGCTCGGCGACGAGTCGGGCACCATCAAGTTCGTCTCCTTCGACACCTCCGAGCTCCCCGAGCTGGAGGAGGGACAGGCCTACGAGCTGACGAACGTCGTGACCGACGAGTACGAGGGTCGCTACTCCGTGAAGCTCAACCGGACGACCGGCATCACCGAGATCGACGAGGAGATCGAGGTCGGCGACAACGCCGAGACTGTCGAGGGCGCGCTCGTCGACATCCAGTCCGGCTCCGGCCTGATCAAGCGCTGCCCGGAGGAGGACTGCACGCGCGTCCTCCAGAACGGCCGCTGCAGCGAGCACGGCCAGGTGGAGGGTGAGTTCGACCTCCGCATCAAGGGCGTGCTCGACGACGGCGAGGAGGTCCACGAGGTCATCTTCGACCGCGAGGCCACCGAGGAGCTCACCGGCATGACGCTGGAGGAGGCCAAGGACATGGCGATGGACGCGCTCGACACCACCGTCGTCGCCGAGGACATGGCCGGCGACCTGCTGGGGCGCTACTACCGCGTCAGCGGCCCGACGCTGGGCCGCTACGTGCTGGTCAACGACGCCGAGGAGCCCGGTCAGATCGATGCCGAGGCTGCGCTGGTCAAAGCGAGGTCGATCTGAGATGAGCGGTAGCGCACCCACCCGCGAGGTCGCGCGGCGCGTCTTCGCCCGCGAGTTCAACGACGCCGGCTACACGTTCAAGGAGTCCGACGACGAGCGCGCGCCGGTCTACTCGCTGCTCCCGACCGGCGAGAGCGCGAACCGCGTCTTCTTCGTCGGCACGCTGACCGAGAAGGAGGACGTCGGGGACGACAGCGAGTACTGGCAGGGCCGGATCGTCGACCCCACCGGGACGTTCTTCGTCTACGCCGGCCAGTACCAGCCCGAGGCGGCCTCCACGCTCCGCGATCTCGAACCGCCCGCCTACGTCGCAGTCGTGGGCAAGCCCCGGACGTACGAGACGGACGACGGCTCGATCAACGTCTCCGTCCGCCCGGAGTCGATCACCGTGGTCGACGCGACCGTCCGCGACCGCTGGGTCGCCGAGGCGGCCGAGCGCACGCTCGAACGCGTCGCCCGGTTCGACGACGAGGGGAACGAGTACGCGCGGATGGCCGAGGAGGAGTACGACCTCGACCCCGAGACGTACAAGGCCGCGGCCCTGTCCGCGCTGGAGGAGTTGGCGAGTGAGGGGACGGAGTCGGACGCCGGCGACGCGACCGACTCGGCCGACGCCCCCGAGGCGTAACGCCCCGGATCGGCCGACGCGTCGCGCTCCGACGCCCGCCGTTCCCCCGCCGCACCGATTTTTCGCACACGCCTCCGCGCCGGAGCCGTGCGCCCGCCACGCCGGGTCGCCGAGCGACCGCGGTAGCGTCTGACAAACCATTAAGTGGAACGGGCTGAGATAGTCGCCCAATGGGCAACAAGAACAAGACCATCTCGTTCCGCGTCAACGAGGACGCGTTCGAGACCCTCCGCGACATCGCCGAGGAGCGGGATATCTCGCTGTCGGCCGTCTTCCGCGACTACGTGGACACGCTGGTTGCCCACGACGGGCGCGTCCGGGTCGTCCCCGAGGGCGAGTTGGAGGGCGACGACGAGACGGAGTCGTTCCCGCCGAAGGTCGAGGTCCCCAAGAGCTTCATCCGCGAGCACGAGCGGCTGGAACTGGAGGCGGACCACCTCCGCGAGCAGCTCGAGGAGCACAAGCGCTACGTCACCTACCTGCAGGAACAGCTCGACGAGGACGACGAGGACGTGATCCAGCTGGAGGAGCTCGACGGCGAGCCGGACGAGCCCTCGTTCCGACTGGGCTGACGCGGCCAATCGACCTCCTTCGCGGACCGCGAGCCGCCGGACCTACCCCGAGAGCGCCCGCTTCGCCTGCCGTGCCTTCTCGGCCATCTCCGCGTCGCCCTCCACGTCCGCGAGCGCCTCGACCGACTCGATGCGGCGGATCGCGGTGTCGAGGAAGGATCGCACGTCGCCGGTGTAGGCGTACACCATGTAGTCGTCGGTCATCACGTCGACGATGGCGTCGGGGCCGAGCCCCTGCGCGCGCAGCTCCAACAGGTAGGCGATGAACTTCCGCTCCGGACAGCCGCAGTAGGGGTTCTGGTCGCAGTCGCAGTCGAGGAAGTCCTCCGCGAAGTCCAGCACGCGGTCGCGCGTGGTGCTGTCGAGCTTGGAGAGCCCCTCGCCCGTGAACAGCAGGTCCAGCGTCGCGCCCGAGAACGCCCCCTTCGGGATGGAGGTCTCCAGCTGGGAGGCGAGCTGGCGGTGGTTCTTCACGTAGATCTTGTCCGTGATGGCCACAGTTGCCCGGACGTAGGCCGGTAGTAGATAAAAGCGCCGCGGTGGGTCGGCCGCGGCAAGGTCGGGGGCCGGCCCCGCAGACTCAGAGGAACTCGCGGACCTCGGAGTACCACATGTCGTGGTGGTCGACCGCGCCGACGCGCTCGGCGACGTCGACCGCGAGCGCGTGCCAGCACCGCTGGTCGGGGTCCTCGGCGTCGAGGTTGTAGGTGGCGTCCGCGCAGTCGCACTCGCCCTCCTCCACGACGTACTCGTCCTCGTGACCGACGACGACGGTGAAGTCGCGGTACTGCTTCACCCGCTCCTCGGCGACCGCCTCGATGGCGCGCTTCCCGCGGTCGCCGTGCGTGTCGACGATGGCGGCGGCTATCGGGCCGGTCAGCTCTCCGGCCGCCTCGAGCGCCTCGCGCCAGTCGTCGACTGGGTCCACGCTCTCCGCTTCTGCCGGGCGCTCCTAAATCCCGTCGGTGCGGTGGTCGGCATTCCCGAGGGGGCCTCCCGAGCGTCAGCCCTTTGGCCCGGGTTTCCGTAGCCGGAGGCATGTTCGACGGCCTCCGGGCGACCGTCCGCACGCGCGCCGCCGCGCTCCCCCGCGGGCTTCGGATCCTCCTCGGCATCTTCGGGATCCTGCTGTGGGTCCTCGGCGCGCAGTACCTCGCGGGCGACGCCGTCCGCGTCGCCGAGTGGGTCGGGGTCGGCGCGGGCGGTGGAACCGGTGGCGAGAGGACGCTCGTCGCGGTCTTCCTGATCGCCTTCGGCGTCGCGCTCGTCGCCCCGTTCGTTCTCCTGACGGACTGGGACGCGGGCGAGAGCGTCCGCAGCGCCGTCGCCATCCTCGGCATGATGGCGTGGTTCCTCGTCGCGGACGCGGTCGCGACGCCCCTCGGCGCGGTCGGCGTCCCGTACGGCGCCGCGGTCGCTACCGTCTTCCTCGCGCCGTTTCTGGTCCTGACGGCGCTCCGGTTCCGGGGCGTCGGCGGGGACACGGCGGAGTCCTGCGACCGGGGAGGATAACCGGCACCGGCGACCGGGGAGGATAACCGCCGCCCGCGGAGCGCGGCGCTTTTCACCCGCATCCGCCAACGTCGCCTCATGAACGTCGAGGAGGGCGGCGTGACCGTCGAGGTGCCCGAGTCACGCGACGGCGCCAGTGAGGGGACCGGCGAGGGCGTCTTCTTCAACCCGACCCAGGAGCTGAACCGGGACGTGACCGTGGCGGTCCTCCGGGCGTACGCCGACCGCGAACCGCGGGCCGCGTCGTACCTCGACGCGATGGCCGCCTCCGGGATCCGGGGCGTCCGCGCCGCCGCCGAGGGGTACGACGTCACCTGCGCGGACGTGGACCCCGACGCGGTCGAGCTGGCCCGCGAGAACCTCGCGCGCAACGACCTCGACGGCGAGGTCGTCCACCGGAACGTGAACGCCCTGATGCACGAGCGCGTCTTCGACGTGATCGACATCGACCCCTACGGGACGCCGATCCCCTTCGCCGACGCCGCGTTCGCGAACGGGCGGAACCTGGTCTGCGTCACCGCCACCGACACCGCGCCGCTCTGCGGCGCCCACCTCAACAGCGGGATCCGGAAGTATGGCGCCGTGCCGCGCAACACCGACTACCACCCCGAGATGGGGTTGCGGACCCTCCTCTCCGCGCTGGTCCGGACCGCGGCGCGCTACGATAAGGCGGCGCGACCGATCCTCTCGCACGTCTCCAGACACTACGCGCGCACCTACCTCGAGTTGGAGTCGGGCGCGCAGGCGGCGGACGGCCAGATCGAGAAATTGGGGTTCGTCCATCACTGCGAGGACTGTCTGGTCCGGGACCACGAGTTCGGGCTCATTCCTGATCCCCCTGAGACGTGTCCGAGTTGCGACTCCGATCGCGTGCTGACCGCCGGGCCGCTGTGGCTCGGCGCGGTTGCCGATCCCGAGTTCGCGCGGGCGACCCGGGAAGCGGTCACGGACGACATGGGCGAGGCGAAGCGGGCGCGCAAGCTGCTCGACGGCGTCGCGACCGAACTCGACACGCCGACCCACTACGACCAGCACCGCCTCTACAAGCAGTGGAGCGAGCCGGCCATCGGCATGGACGACTTTCTCGACCGCCTCCACGGTGCGGGCCACGAGGCGACGCGGGCGCACTACCACGGCACCGCGTTCAAGACGCCGGCGTCGGTCCCCGAGATCCGCGCCGCGGCGCTGGACGAGTAGCGTCGGCGGCCCGAGGAACCGCACGCTCCGACGACACCCGGCCGATTTTTCACCGCGTGCCGTGAACCGGTCGACGTGCGCGCCGAACTCGCCGCCATCGTGAGTACGGGCCGTCGGATCGTCGAGGTGACCGAACAGCAGCGCGTGACGTTTCTGGCGGCGGGCGTCGCCTACTACGCGTTCATCTCGCTGATCCCCGCATTGCTGCTTTTGGTCGCGCTGGCGAGCGCGCTGTTCGGGGAGTCGTTCGCGAGCGCGGTGCTCGAGATGACGAGCGGCTTCCTGACGCCCTCGGGCCAGGACGTGATCGAGAGCGCGCTCGCGTCCGCAGCGGGGCGCGGCGGGGCCACCGTGCTCGGCGCGGTCGTCCTGCTGTGGTCGACGCTGAAGGTGTTCCGCGGGCTCGATACGGCGTTTTTGCAGGTGTACGGCGTCGAGGAATCGGTTTCTTTCCTCGACCAGCTGCGGGACGCCGCGACCGTCGCGCTCAGCGTCGGCGTCGGGATGGCGGCGATGGTCGCGACCGGCACCGCCATCGCCGCGCTGGACGTGATCCCCGCGTTGCGCCTGCTGAGCATCGCGGTCCTTCCCGGCCTGTTGACGCTCGTGTTCCTGCCGATGTACTTCATCCTGCCCTACCCCGCCGTGACCCTGCGGGAAGCGCTGCCGGGCGCGGCGTTCGCGGCGGTCGGGTGGACCGCGCTGCAGGCGGGGTTTCAGCTCTACGCCGCGAGCGCGGGACAGTTTCAGGTGTACGGCGTCATCGGCGGCGTGCTGCTGCTCGTGACGTGGCTCTACCTCGCCGCCACCGTCGTCATCGTCGGCGCGGTCGTCAACGTGGTGCTGGCGGTCGGTCGGGAGCCTGGGTTCGAAAGCGAGCCGGTCGCGTCGCCGCTCGCGCCCGCGGGATCCGGCGACCGACACGCCCTTGACGGTCCCGGCCGACCCCCGATTATGAGCGAACGCAGCGAGGGCGGCGTCGGCGAGGGCGATGACGGGGAGCGCCCCCGCGGCGCGCCCGACGTCTCGGCGCTCGAGGCCGAGGTCGAACGGCTTCGGGCGGAGTTCGACGAGTTCGAGGACGACGTCGAGCGCCGCACCGTCGACCGGCCGCGGCTCGAGACGGAGCTGAAAGCCTACGTCCGCAAGCGGATGCGACGCGGCCACGCCCGCGGCTGGGGACCCTACCTCGTGCTGCTGTACGGCACGG
Organism: Haloparvum sedimenti; assembly: GCF_001462205.1. Classification (GTDB taxonomy): domain Archaea; phylum Halobacteriota; class Halobacteria; order Halobacteriales; family Haloferacaceae; genus Haloparvum; species Haloparvum sedimenti. The sequence continues at coordinate 123,244 of NZ_LKIR01000121.1, read as the reverse complement.
TCCTGACGCTGGGCGCCTTCTACTGGATGGACGGGATCTACGCCATCGCGGCCATGCTCGTCCTCGGGCTCTCGACGCTCGGGCTCTACACCCTGTTCGTGATGGTCGGCGTCGGCCTGAACGCGCTGGAGACGCCCGGCAAGGCGCTCGACTACGTGCGGAACCGCGGGGAGGACTGATCGATGCGAAGCGTCGGCGAGTTCGTCGTCGTGGAGGCGCTTCCCGAGGTCGCGGTCGTCGCGGGCGCCGCGGTCACGACGCTCGCGGACACGTGGTTCGTCTTCGGCCTGCTCGCGCTGGTCTACTGGTTCCTCCCGGAGGAGTACGCCGTCGCTCCGCGGCGCTCGGGGGGCGCGCTGGTCGCGCTCGCGACGTGTGCGCTCGCGATCCTCACCTTCCTGAAAGTGGGGTTCGCGTTCCCGCGCCCGCCGGCTGCGGCGACGCCCACGCCCGCGCCGGGCTGGCTCCCGGGACTCGCGGCGTCGTGGTTCGAGGGAACGACCGCGAGCGACGGATTCGGCTTCCCGAGCGGCCACGCGACGGGCGCGACGATCACCTACCTCGGGCTGGCGACCCTGCTGGACCGGCCCGACCGACGGACGCGGCTGCTGGCGGGCGTCGGGCTCGCGGTCGCCGTCGCGCTCTCGCGCGTCGTCATCGAGGTCCACTACCTCGCCGACGTGGTCGCGGGCGTGGCGCTCGGGACGAGCGTCCTGTTCGGTGGCCTCTGGCTGATGCGGCGCGCGGGCGCCGCGGTCGAGAACGACGCGACCGGCCTCGCCGATCCGGATCCGGCCGCGCTCGACCCCACCCCGGTCTTCCTGGTCGCGGCGCTCGCGGGCGTCGGCGCGACCGCGGTCGCCGCGGCGACGGGTCATCCCGGGAGCCTGCTCGACGGCGCGGTCGGGATCGGAACCGGCCTCGGCGGCGCGCTCGGCTGGCGGATCTGTGACGGCGACGAGCCGCCCCTGACGCTCCCCGTCGCGGTGCCGGCGCTGGTGGTGACCGGCGCGCTGTGGCTCGGCGTGCTCGCGGTCGAGCCGCCGCTTCCGGTCGCGGTGGCCATGGCAACGGCCGCGACCGCGGGGATCCTCGCGGCGCCCGCGGTCGGGGAGCGGGTCGTGAACCGCCGCGGGTCGGCACTCGACGCGTAGGCGGCCTCCGAGGCCTCCCCTCAATCAAGCCGCCCGCCGAGGAACTCCTCGACGAGCAACAGCAGGTTGTACGTCACGGTCACGGCGACGCCGACGAGGAGGAAGGCGAGGCGTCCGCCGGCACCGGCGCTCGCGACGGCGACGATGAGGCCGCGTGCGGCCAATAACGCCCCGCCGGTCGACAGCAGGTGGATCGCGGACGCCACTCGCGAGGTCGGTGATCGCTCGGCGGTCATCTCGTCGGCCATGCCGCCCCACGCGACCTCCGCGAGCAGGGCGAACCCCGCGAGCGCGCCGCCCACGTACGCCAGCACGCCCCACACGTCCGGGACGCCGAACGCGTCGATCAGGAGCGCACCGGCGCCCCACACCGCGAGCGTGTAGCCGTACGCCTCCGATTCGGCGATCAGGTTGTGCTCCAGCCGCGTCCGGGCGTTCATCGCCACGACGCACTCCCGCGGCGCTCATAAATGCCTGCCTCGTCGCCGAGCAGGACGGGGAGCGTCTCGCCGGGCAACGCTGGACGGCGCTGTCGGCCTGTCGGGGACAAAAAATCGACCGAGTGCCGCGCGGAGCGGCCGGCTCAGAAGGTTTCGAGGTAGCGGTCCTCTTCCCACTCGGAGACCTGCGTGAGGTACTCCGAGAACTCCTGGGTCTTGGCCTCCGCGAACTTCTCGGAGACGTGCGGGCCGAGCGCGTCCTGGACCACGTCGTCGCTCTCGAGTTCCTCGACGGCGGCGCCGAGGTTCGGCGGGAGCGTCTCGATGCCGTACTCCTCGCGCTTCTGTTCGTCGAACTCGTAGATGTCCTCGCGGACCGGGTCGCCGGGGTCGGCGTCGTTCTCGATCCCGTCGAGGCCGGCACCGATGAGCGCGGCCAGCCCGAGGTAGGGGTTACACGACGGGTCGGGGCTGCGGACCTCGAAGCGGGCGGAGACGCCCGCGGCGTCGGGGACGCGAACGAGCGCGGAGCGGTTCGTGTCGGACCACGCCACGTAGATGGGCGCCTCGTAGCCGGGCACGAGCCGCTTGTAGGAGTTGACGGTCGGGTTCGTGATCGCCGTGAAGGCGGGAGCGTGGTTCAGGATACCGCCCATGAACTGGTAGGCCGTCTCGCTCAGGTTGAACTCGTCGCCCTCGTCCGCGAAGGCGTTGCCGTCCTCGTCGAACAGCGAGATGTGCGTGTGCATGCCCGAGCCGTTGATCTCCGCGATCGGCTTGGGCATGAACGTCGCGTGCAGGTCGTGCTGGCTCGCGACCGCCCGGACGACCGCCCGGAACGTGGCGATGTTGTCCGCGGCGGTGAGCGCGTCGTCGTACTTGAAGTTGATCTCGTGTTGGCCCTCGGCGACCTCGTGGTGGCTGGCCTCGATCTCGAAGTCCATCTTCTCGAGCGTGAAGATGATCTCCTTGCGCACGTCCGAGGCGAGGTCCTTCGGCGCGAGGTCGAAGTAGCCGCCGTTGTCGTGGGGGATCGTCGTCGCGTTGCCGTCCTCGTCGGTCTCGAACAGGAAGAACTCCGGCTCGGGACCGATGGAGACGGTGTAGCCCATCTCCTCGGCGCGGTCGAGCACGGACTTGAGCACCTGCCGCGGCCCGCCCTCGAACGGTTCCCCCTCCGTGGTGACGATGTCACAGACGAGCCGTGCGGCACCTGCGTCGCCGTCGCTGTCGCTGCGCCACGGGAGCACCGCGAACGTCTCGGGGTCGGGGATGAGCCGCATGTCCGACTCCTGGATCCGGACGAACCCCTCGATGGAGGAGCCGTCGAAGTAGATGCCCTCGGTGAACGCCTTCTCGGCCTGATGGGCCGGCACGGAAACGTTCTTCACGACGCCGAGAATGTCGGTAAACTGGAGCCGCAGGAAGTCGATGTTCTCCTCGTCGATGCGGTCGAGAACGGCCTGTTCCTCGTCGGTAAGCCCACCGTCGGGTTTGGCGTGGTCGTCCGTCATGTTTTGGACGGATAGATCCAGTATACCCAATATAAAGGTCTTATCGATTGGTGCATGAACCGCCGAGCAGAAATCGAAACTGGATGTTCGTAAAGTTCTAAACCCCTCCGCACCTCGGGAGATGTAATGACGTACGAAAACCTCGACGCGGAACTCGTGAACGAACTCCTCGGAAACGGTCGCGCCAGCCTCCGCAGCCTCGGGGAAGACCTCGACGTGTCGGTGACCACGGTGTCCAACCACCTCCGCGACCTGGAGGACGAGGGCGTGGTCCGGGGGTACACCCCCATCGTCGACTACGACAAGCTCGGCTACGACGTGACCGCCATCCTCCAGCTAAAAGTTGAGGGGAGCGCGCTCCCGGACATCACCGAGCGCCTCCGGCAGGAGAAGCAGATGGTCAGCGTCTACGAGGTGACCGGCGACTACGACGTGATCGCCATCGGCAAGTTCACCGACACCGACGGCATGAACGACCAGATCAAGACGCTGCTCACCGACGCGGACATCCGCGAGTCGAACACCTCCGTCGTGCTCAACGCGGTGACGGAGAACGAGCAGTTCGAGCTCGACCTTCAGGAGTAGGTACGTTCGCGACTCGGGTCCGCGTCGGTCGAGCGTGCCGACCGCGAGTCAGGCCATCCCCTCGAACGTGGCGTCCGCGGAGGTTCGTCCCTCGTTGAACGAGAGCACCGTCGCGCGGATCACGTCCCCCTCTCCCACGTCGCCGGGGATCTCCTCCGCGAAGATCACGAACCCCTCCACCTTGCCGACCGCGACCTCGCTGCCCGAGTGGTGGTCGGTGATCTCCGTGACGCCGAACTCGACCGTCTCGCCGAGTTCCACGGGTGGCTCCCGCTTTTGTGCTGCCTCGTGTGCACGCGCCGACTCGCTGGCTGCGCTCGACCGGCGCCGCCACACCAGCAGCGCCAGCAGAGCGACGAGGGCCACACCTCCGGCCGCGGCGAGATAGATCGTCTGCATACTCGGTCCCTCGGCGCGTCCCCATTTATAAGTAAAGGAGAGCGGCTGCGCCGCCGTCGCGATCGCCGCGGTTGTCCGCTACACGAGGTGCTCGGTCACGTCCTCGACCTCGTGGCGGCAGAAGGGGCAGCGGTACGTCGTCGTGAACCCGCTCGACTGGGCGACGGTGTTCGTCTCGAGCTCGTGCATGGCGATCCGACGCTCACAGTCGGGACACAGAACCTTCGGCACGGTCGTGATACGCGTTCACACGACAATAAATCGCCCGGTGTCGGCGGGACGCTCGGGAACCGCGTCGCGTCGGTCGGCCCGGTGTGTCGGCGTCACTCCAAGCGTGTACGGATGGTTCCGGCAGCTGCGACGACCGCGTGGTGGATCGCGACGAGCAGGACGACCGCGGCGACGATGACCGCGGCGGCCCGCGGCGTCGAGAGCAATCCGAGCGAGACGATGAGCGTCGTCGCGCAGGCGGGCGCGTGGTTGGCGTCGGTCGCGATCATCGCCCAGGAGGTCAGCGCGATGGAGACGACGCCGGAGGCGGCCAGTCGGAGCCCCGCGGGCGAGAACGGCGGCGTGGACGCGGTGAGCGCGACGCCCTCCGCGATGAGCGAGTACGCCAGCAGCCCCGCGGCTGCGCCGATGAAGTGGCTCCAGACGACCCGATAGCTCCGCGCACGGTCGGCCCGACGATCGAACGCGAGGAGGTACGCGGACGGGCCCAGACTCGGAAAGACGAACGCCTGTCCGGTCGCCCATGCGACCAGCCCGAGCACGGTGAAAAGCAGGCTCGCGTACAGGCTCGTGTAGACGCGGCGCCTGACCATGCCCGCCCCTGATGCTCATCGAAGAAAAGCCTCACCGATCCGGGCGTCCCCCCCCGCGAACCCGCGTCCGAATGCCCTGTCCCACGGGGTACGCGCCGCACATCGGGGCTATCGAACTGCACTCGCGGCGGGAGTTCTGCCTTCTCCGGGAAAACCGTTCGCCGCGGAGGGGCCGCCGGCGGACCGCAATACCTGAGCCGGTCTCGACGCCGAAACCGTCGAGATAACGGTACCCTGCGCCTTCCGCTCAGTCGTCCAGTTTCTCGACCAGCCCCTCGGGGGGCTGCTCGGCGTCGCTCTCCTCGCCGGGGGTCTCGGGCGGCGCGTCGAACTCCGGGTCGAACAGGCGGAGCGCGGTCTGAATGGTGGTCCAGTCGTCCTCGCCGGCGGCGTCGCGGAGCGACTTCGTGGGCGCCGCGAGCAGTTGGCCGACGAGCGCGTCCGCGAGCGCCTCGACGGTTTCGCGCTGCTCGGCGGTGAGCCCCCCCTGCGTCTCCAGTTTGGTGAGTGCCGTGTCGACCTCGCGGGCCTTGGTGCGCTCCGCACCCGCGTACATCGCGGAGATGACCTCGTCGGCGCGCTTGCGCTTGAACGAGTCGAGCAGGCGGTCCAGCTCGTCGTCGATCATCGTCTCGACCGCGCGAGCCTCCGCCTCGCGCTGTTCGCGGGTCCGGCGCGTGACCGACTCCAGCGCGTCGATGTCGTACAGCGTGACGCCGTCGAGCTCGTCGGCCGCCGACTCCACGTCGCGCGGCTGCGCGATGTCGATGCAGACGACCTCGCCCGCGTCGATCAGGTCGCCGCGGCCGAGGACCGGCTCCGGGGCGCCCGTCGCGCTGATCACCAGATCCGCGGTCGGGATCACCTCGACCAGCTCCGAGAGCGGGACCGCGCGCGCGTCCGTCTCGACCTCGCCGGCGACGTGTTCGGCGTGCGGGACGGTTCGATTGGCGACGACGACATCCGCGGTCGGAGTGTCCGCGAGCGCGCGCGCCGCGAGCGTCCCCATCTCGCCGGCGCCGACGACGACCGCGGTCGCGCCGGCCAGATCCAGTTCGCGGGCGGCGAGTTCGACGGCCGCGGAGCCGAGCGAGACGACGCCCTCGTTGATCGCAGTCTCCGTGCGGGCGCGCTCGCCGACGTGGATGGCCTTCGTGACGCTCTCCTCCAGCATCGGGCCGATGCCACCCGCGGATCGCGACTCCTCGTAGGCGGTCCGCACTTGGCCGAGGATCTGGTCCTCGCCGAGCACGAGCGACTCCAGTCCGGCCGCGACCCGCATCAGGTGGCGGAGGCTCTCCTCGTGGTCGAGGTGTCTGATGGCGCCCTCGCGCACCTCCGGAGCGAACGCCGAGAGCGCCGCGGTGCCGTCGGCGGCCCTGTCGGTGACGACGTACGCCTCCGAGCGGTTGCACGTGGAGACCGCGTACGCCTCCGAGACGCCCTCACGGGCGAGCAGGTCGGAGACCGTCGCGCGGACCGAGTCGCCGCCCGCGGCGTCGATCTCGTCGACCGACGCCCGGGTGTGAGCAACGCTGACGCCCGTGATTACGCCGGTGTCGATCATGCGTTGCACGTCTCCTGGACCACCCTGTTGGCTTCTTCCCGAGCGTTTGCGTCGCCCGCTTGTAAAGCCTTCCAAACCGGCCCCGACCGCACGACGGCGCGGACCGCGTCCCGCCGCGTCTCGGGGTCGACGCCCGCTGCCTTCAGCTCCGCGCGGATCTCGCCGGTCAGCGTCGCCATCGCCCCCGCGCCCTCGAGTTCCGCCTCGATGCGCTCGCGGAGGTGCTTCGCGAGCGCCGGACTGGTCCCGCCCGTCGAGACGGCCACCGTCACCGGGTCGTCCGCGACCGTCGCGGGGACCACGACGCTCCCCGCGTCGCGCCCGCCGGCCTCGTCCGTCCGGTTGACCAGCGCGCCCGCCGCCCGCGCGGCCGCCTCCGCCGCCGCGTTGACCGCGGGGTCGTCCGTCGCCGCGACCACCAGCGCCGGGTCGGTCCGCTCGACCCACTCGCCGACCGCGTCGGCGTCTGGGGCCTCGCGGATCAGGTCGACGGTCCCGGCATCGCCGTCGTCGACCCCGTCGGTCGACATTTCCCGCAGCGCGTCCGAAAAGGCCGGACTCACGACGATTACCGACGCTTCCGACGCGAAGCGGCGGACCTTCCGGGTCGCGACGCTCCCGCCGCCGACCACCAGCACGGTCTCGCCGTCGAAGTCGTGGAACAGGGGAATCATGGATGTCGGAGAACTCCGAGGGGGATCAGGCCGTGTTCGAACTCGCGCGCTCGTCGATCCGGATCCCCGTCTTCTTCAGGATCCGCGTCGAGAACAGCGTGTCCCAGTCCTCGTCGCTCACGTCCCAGTAATCGTCCATCAGCTCTTTTACCTGCTGGACTCGTCGGTCGCTCTCCGCCTCCGAGCGCCCGTGGGTCATCGCGAAGAAGTTGTACGGCCAGACGCCGTCGTGGCGCGGCCGCTCGTAGCAGTGAGTGACGAACTCCAGGTCGGCGACGACCGGACCGACCTCCTCGAGCACCTCGTCGGGGACGTTCCAGACCGTCATCCCGTTCTCGGTGTAGCCGAGCGCGTAGTGGTTCGGGATGACGCCGACGCGGCGGACCTTCCCCTCCGCGTCGAACCGCTTTATCGTCTCCACGACCCACTCGGTCTCGGCGCCGACCGCCGCCGCCACGTCCGCGTAGGGCGTCTCCGTTATCGGGAGCCCGCCCTGGATCTCCACGACGAGGTCGCGCTCCGCGGGCGTCAGCGCGTCCCGTCCCGAGGGTTCGACCGCGGGACCGAGCTCCGAGAGGTCCACGTCGCCGTCCGGAACCGGTCCGTCGAGGAGGAACTTCGCGCCGACGTGGAACTCCTGCACCTTGGGTAGGTTGTACGTCTCCTGTCCGGTCTCGGCCTCGATCTCCGCGAGCACCTCCGCGACGCGGTCCGCGCCGTCCTTCTCGGGATCGGGGTGGTCCGCCACCGAGACGACGAACCACATGTTGAGGTGCGGGTGCTCGCGCTCGTAGTTGTGCGCGACCTCGACGAAGTCGTTCACGGTCTCCGCGACCTCGTCGTAGCGCTCCTCGGGGGCGTGCATCGCCACCAGCGACGCGGCGCCACCGATCTCCTCGGCGTTGACGAGCGCGCCGAACCGCGAGAGGACGCCCTCGTCGTCCAGTTCGCGCACGCGCTCGCAGAGCTCCGGCCCCGTCACCTCGACGCCGCGCTCCCGGAGCGCGGCCGCCGCGGGCTCGAAGGGCCGCTCGACGACCGGGAATCCCCCCTGAAAGGCGTTGAGGATCGCCCGGTCGAGCGTCGACAGATCCGCGTCGACCTGCTTCATACGCGCCCTGAGGGCCGCGGCGGATTAAGGAGTTCGGAGCCGCGGTCGGCCGAGCGGACTCAGCCGTCGAGGTCCCGCGCGATGTCCGCCAGCGACCCGCTCGGCCCGGCGTCCACGTCGTAGACCGCGCGCTCGCCCGGCAGCCGGAGCCCGTAGGCGTCGCCCGACTCCACGACGTCGAGCAGCAGGGAATCGTCCTCCTCGCGGTCGTGCTCACGGAGCCACGCGACGAGGCGGTTCTCGCCCTCGCCGGGGGTCCGCGCGAGCCGTCGGTTGTCGTAGGCGCCGCGGATCAGGCGACCGCTCGCGTCCGAGACGATCCGCGCGTGGTACGTCTCGCGGTCGACGATCAGCCGGACGAGATCGCCGTCCGAGAGCCCCAGCGCGTCCGCGGACCCGGACTCGACGCGACGGTCGAGTTCGCCGTCGCTCGGGAGGCGCACGCAGGGCTTCCGGGTACCGCCGCTGCGGGCGACCGTCACGCGGACGGACGCGACGCTCTCGTCGTCGGAGGTGACGCGCGCCATCGAAAAGGTGGGTCGGCTACTCCTCGTCGCCGTCGTCGCCCTCGCCGAGCGCGGCGGCCACGTCGCCCTCGCCCTCGACGACCTTCACGTTGATCTGGGCCACGTCCTCGGCGACCTCGGCGCCGCGGACCGTGACTCGCTTGCGCTCGCCCTCGCGGGACGGCTCGTAGCCGACGCCGCCCTCGAGGAGGAGCTCCTTCAGGCTCGTGCCGGGGACGTCCGCGCGCATCGGCCGCCCGGTTTCGTCCGAACCGCCGGTGATCTCGACCGTGAAGCCGTCGAGGCCGACCGCGGCCCCGTCGGCCTCGTCACCGAGGCTCAGTCCGAGAAACCGATTGGCGTCCTGTCCGTCGACCTCGCGCTGGAACGTCGCGCCGGTGTCGGGGTCGGCGACGACGACCTGGAATTCTGCCATGCGGGAAACGACAGCCCGGCCGAGTAAAAGTACGTCGGATCCGCGGCCGCACGGGAGCCGTCCGCACGGAGGGGTTTCTGTCCCGGTCGTGGCTGGCTGTTTCTGTCCCGGTCGTGGCTGGGCTGTTTCTGTCCCGGTCGCGGCCAAGTCCTTTTTGTCCCCGGGCAGGGCGGGAGTTCCGAACCCAGCGCAGCCGCTCTTTATTTCTCCGGGAGGACGTCGACGGCGATGGTCTCCGTCGGCGTCCCGTCTCCCCACGGACCTTCGGCGAACGCCGTCTCCAGCGCCCGTGCGACGCGGTCGGGGTCGGACGGTCCGCCCGCCGCGGCGAGGCTCCCGACGCTCTCGGGGTCGAAGGGGACGCAGAGGGCGTCGTACACCGGTGTCAACACGTCCGCGACGGCCGATTTGTCGCTTTCGACGACGACCAGACAGCCGGACACGAGCGCGGCGTCCTTCTGCACGCGCTGTGCCAGTCCGGCGACCTTGCCGCCGTCCGCGACCCGGACGGAGTGGTCGCCGGGACAGAAGGACGCCGCCGGCTCGCCGCGCGTCACGTCCGCGCCGAGGCCGTGGAGAGTCTCCAGAAGCGTCTCGGTGGCAGTCGCGTAGCGCTCGTCGAGTCCTTCCCGCATCTCCGCAAGCGGGACCGCGACCGCGAACGCCAGTGTCTCCCCGGTGTACGCGACCGCGCGGCCGCCGACGCTCCGCTCGACCGTCTCGTAGCCGCGCTCCAGCGCCGCCGCTCGTGCCCCCGAGAACCCTTCCTCCCGGGCGTCGCGCCGCCCGAACGCGACCTGTCGGTGCGGCGCGCGAACGCGGACCCGCGCGGTCCCGTCCGCGGCGGTCGCGGACAGCATGGCGGCCGTCGCCTTGCGGTCCGCGTCCGGCGTCTCGGCACGGCCTCGAACCACGCGCATGACTCCTCCTCGGCGACCGATCGACAAAAACGGGCCGGGGACCGACGCCGCTTTGCCGACCCGGTCCGGAGACCCGAGCGATGAGGGTCACGCTGTCTGGCGAGGTGCTGGCGCGCTACCCGCGCTTCTCGCTGTACAACTCGCCGTACCCGGCCCACGACCGCGGGCACGCGGTAGACCTCTATCCCGCCGGCGACGGCGGGACCTCTCCGGTCGCGGGCGTGGTGCGCGAGACGCGGACCGTGGGCTGTCCGGACCGCTCGTACGCTGCGGAGCGAGACCACCTGATCGTGATCGACGTGGACCCGGAGTGGGCCGCGGCGGCGGGCGTCGAGGGCGACCTGCTGGCGCGGGTGCTCCACGTCGATCCGACGGTCGAACCCGGTGACCGGGTCTCGGTCGGCGACCGTCTCGGCCCGATGGTGCGGTCCGGGTTCTTCGGCCAGTGGGTGGACAGACACGTTCACCTCGGATTCCGTCCGGCCGACGAAAACCCCTACCGAGCGAGCGGGTCGCTCCCGGTCGACCTCGGCGTCGACGTGGCGACGGCCGCGTGGGACGGCACCGGCCGCGTCGTGGAGACCGGGCCGACGCACGCGGTGCTGGACGCGCCGACACACCCCGCGCCGGGCGATCGGTTCGCGGCGCTGGCGAGCGACGAGGGCGTCCCGCTGGACGGCGGGCTCCGGCACTACGCGGGCGGCGGCGCGCTCGGCACGGTCGCGGGCGATACGGCGTCGACCCGCGAACGCGACGTGGAGCTCTCTCTCCTCGACGAACGCGTGGGCGTCGCGGACGGCCGCCACGTGCGGTGGAAGCCGGTGGCGATCAGTGCGAACGGCGAGCCGGCGGCGGGGCTGTCGCTGTTCGCGTCGCGGGAGCGGCTCGGCGTCAAGCTGGTGCTCCCGGAGGCACCGCTGACGGTGGGCGACGAGGTCCGCGTGCGGGTCGCGCCGACGGACGACCCGGTGCGGTTCGGCGTGGGGCGATAGACGGAGGCCGACGCAGCGACGACGCAGTCGCTACGGGAGACAGAAAATGGCGAACAGCCGGCGCGCTCGAACCTGAGCTGTCGGACGGTCTCGTGGATCATGGCTCCGCGGCGGTGCGTCGGACGCCCGCTGAGTTCGCCGCGGAGTGCGTCGTCAGGTCATGGGGCGTCTGCGGCGTCATCGCTGAAAAGGTTCGGCCGACAACTCTCCGACCGTTCGCCGCGATCCCCGGAGTTACAAGCCGGCCGCCGCAGAGGTGGAAGGCATGAGTCAGGATCCAGCGGACCTGCCCCCGCTGCCGGACGACGCGGCGGCGTTTCTGGAGGAGCGGATCGAGGCGGAGCACGGCTACCTCTCGTGGCTGAACACGGGCGTCGAGTCGGTCGAGCGCGGCCGGATCGTCCTCACGATCCCCTACGACGACAAGCTCACGAACAGCGACGGGGAGACGATCCACGGCGGCGTCGCGGCGACGCTCATCGACACCGCGGGCGGACTGGTCCAGCGGACGGCGTTCCCGGATCCTCTGGACGGCGGCGTCGCGACGGTGAACCTCAACGTGAACTACCTCAGACCCGCGACCGGCGACCTCCGAGCGGAGGCCGAGGTGGTGCGCGCGGGCGGCTCCATCGGCGTCAGCGACATGCGCGTCACCAGCACCGCGAACGGCGAGACGCGCGAGGTGGTCGTCGGACAGGGGTCGTTCCGGCTGTTCCGCGAGGATTGAGAGGAGGGTCGGACGGCGCCGCCGGTCAGCGCCCGAAGCCGGGAAGGTCGTCGAGAACCGCGTCCGCGTTCTCGACCGCGTCGCGGAGGGCTTCGAGGCCGGACTCGCCGACGCGGTCGGGGTTGGCGTGGACACGCACGTCCTGTTCGCCGAGCGGGACGAAGCCGAGCCCGAGTTTCTCCGCGGTCGCTCGCAACCCGACGCCGGCGTCTGCGTCGCCTGCGCTCACTTTTCTGGCGGGGCTCTCGTAGGCCCGGACCGCGAAGTCGAAGCCGTCGACCGCCTCGGTCACCTCGCGGCGCTCGACGCCCCGGTCCTCGGCGAGCGCGGCCAGTTCGTTCGCGAGGCTGGTCCTGAGTCCCGAGTCGGTCGTCCGGTTGACGAACCGGAGGTCGCGGTCGACGAGGTCTGCGAGTCCGGCCACGCCGTCGGGATTTCCGGCGGGGACGACGAGCCCCCACTCGCGCGTCCACCCGCCGAGGTCGACGGCGTCCACCTCGCGCTCGACCGGGCCCGCGGTGACCGCGATGTCGGGTAGGCCGTCCCGGAGCCGGCGGAGCCCCTCCCGTGAGCCGACGGGGAGGTACCGCGGGCGGTCCACCTCGTCCAGCAGGCGGTTGAGCGCGGGGTCGTCCTCGCCGACGCCGAGCAGGGTCGGCGGGCGCACGTCGGGCGAGAACAGCTGCACCTCGACCGCCTCGCCCTCGCCGAGGTAGTCCGTGTCCGGGTCCACGGCGACGACGCCGTCCGCCTCCACGAGGCTCGTCGTCGCGCCGGATCCCTTGTCGACCGGGTACGCGAGCGGGGCGGCGTCCGGCCGCTCCAGCAGGCCGACTGGCATCAGTCTGAGCCGCCCCTCGCCGTAGCGCTCGCCGGCCGCCATCCGCGCGGTCACGGTCGCGGTCGCGGGCTCGGGCTGGCCCGCCGCCTCGCGGACCGCCGGCGCGACGAACGTCCGGAAGATGGTGAGCGCGGAGACGGGGTAGCCGGGGAGGCCGACGTACGCCGACTCGCCCGCGCGCTCCGCCTCGGGCGACCGGTCGAGGCGCCCGATCAGCATCGGCTTGCCGGGCTTGACCGCGACGCCGTGGAGCAGCAGGTCGCCGCGCTCCTCGATGACGCGGTAGATCACGTCGACCGCGCTCGCGGAGGTGGACCCCGACGACAGCACGAGGTCGCACTCGTCGGCGGCCCGCGTCAGCAGGCGCTCCATCTCCGCGTAGTCGTCGCCGGCGTGCGGATAGAGCTTCGCCTCGCCGCCGGCCTCCTCGACGCCCGCGGCGATCGTCGTCGAGTTCACGTCGTAGATCTGTCCCCGTGCGGAGTCGAGTTCCTCGCCGGGCCGGACCAACTCGTCGCCGGTCGAGACGATGCCGACCGTCGGCTTCCCGCGGACCGGCACCGCCTCGCGCCCGAGCGCGGACAGCAGGCCGATCTCCCGCGGCGTGAGCCGGGTTCCGGGGCCGAGCGCGCGGGCGCCGGCCGCCACGTCCGCGCCCGCGACCATCACGTGGTCGCCGGGCGCGACCGAGGTGCGAAACGCGATGCGGTCGGGGTCACCCGCCTCGTCCACGTCTCCGCCGTCACCGTCGGCTCCGTCGCGAACCTCGTCCGTGCGCTCGACCATCACCACGGCGTCGGCGCCCGGCGGCATCACCGCGCCCGTGGAGATCTCGGCGCAGGTCTCCGACTCGACGGTCACGTCGGGCTCCGAGCCGGCGTGGACCGCACCGATAAGGTCGAGCTCGACCGGGTCCGCCTCGTCGGCGCCGAAGGTGTCCCGGGCCCGCACCGCGTAGCCGTCCATCGACGCGCGGTCGAAGCCCGGCACGTCGAGGTCGGCGTCGATCCGCTCCGCGAGGACGCGCCCGCGAGCGTCTTCGAGCGGGACCGACTCCGGTTCCGGGGCGAGGTCCAGCGAGGCGATGGCCTCGCGGGCGGCCGCCGGCTCCGCGAGGTCGCGGAACTCCTTGCGGTCGCTCATTCGGTCGCCTCCCAGATCTGTACGTCGACCGTTTCGCCGGCGTCGATCCCCTCGCGCCCCTCCGGGACGACGACCCAGCCGTCCGCGAGCGCGACGCTCGACAGGACGCCGGAGCCGCTGGCGCGGGTGGGCTCGGCGACCGGTCCTTCCTCACCCTCGGCGAGGCGAACCCGAGCGAACGTCCGCGTCCCGGGCTCGCTGGCGATCTTCCTGGTCAGGGTCGCGTGTCTGGTCGGGTGCGGCGGCGCCTCGGTCCCCGCGACCGCCGCGACGACCGGCCGCAGGAACTGGACCGCGTTGACGATGCAGGCGACGGGGTAGCCGGGGAGACAGACGACCGGCGTCCCGTCCGCGACTCCCAGGCACACCGGGTGGCCGGGCTTGAGCGCGACGCCGTGGACGAGCACCTCGCCGACCGCGTCGAGCACCTCGGGGATCAGGTCGCGCTCGCCGACGGAGGAGCCGCCGGTCGTCACGACCACGTCCGCGTCGAGGTCGCGCTCGACCGCCGCGCGCAGCGCGGCCTCGTCGTCGGTGACCACGTCGCGGTAGCGCGTTGCGGCGCCCCACCGCTCGGCCATGCGGGAGACGGTGAGCCCGTTCGTCTCGATCACCTCACCCGGGCCGGGGTCGCGCTGGACCAGCTCCTCGCCGGTCGGGATCACGGCGACTTCGGGCGCCTCGTACACCGGGACCTCCGTGAGACCGACCGACTTCAGCAGCCCAAGGTCGGAGGGACGGAGCCGGTGGCCGGGCTCGTAGAGCCGCTGGCCCTCGGCCACGTCCTCGCCGGCCGGCCCGACGTTTTCCCCCTCGGCGACCGCGTCGAACGTCTCCACGTCGCCGCCGACCTCCTCGACCTCCTCGATCATCACGACGGCGTCGGCGCCCTCCGGGAGCGCGCTCCCGGTGTGGACGCGGGCCGCCTCGCCCGGGCCGACGGCCGCGGCGTTTTCTGAACCGGCATCGCCCGCCCGCCGGAGCACCTCCGGCGAGCGCCCGGACGCCCCGAAGGTGTCCTGCGCGCGCACCGCGTAGCCGTCCATCGCGGCGCGGTCGTACCCCGGTACCGGCGCCGGGGCGTCGACCGGCTCCGCGACGACGCGTCGGTCGGCGTCCGCGAGCGGGACCGTCTCGACGCGCCCGTGGGGCGTCGCCGCGCCCAGCAGCGTCTCTCGGGCGTCCGCGACTCGGGTCCGGTCCTTGAACCCGGTCTCGTGTCTGTCGTGGCTCATGCGTGGCGGTTCCGGGCCCGACGGCAAAAACCCCGCCGACCGCGTCGGACTGGCCTCCGGTAGCACCCGCGAGCCGGCTACGACAGCACCTGCGGGCCGAACAGCATCACCAGCAGCGCGACCAGCATCGTCAGTCCGACGCTGACCGTGATCGACCGCGTCAGCGCGGGACGCGCCTCGACCGGAAGCCGAGAGACGACCGCCTCGGTCGCGGTGCGGAGGATCCGTCCACCGTCCAGCGGGAACGCCGGCACGCAGTTGAAGATGGCGAGCTGGAGGTTGATCCAGCCGGTCCAGAACAGCAGGTTCGCGGCGAGGAACACCCCGCCGTCGCCCAGCGCCGACAGCGGACCGGTCACCTCGTAGAAGGCGGAGTTGCTCCCGACGAACCCCGCGAAGTTGTACTGGATGCTCGGGTCGACGACCGCGAGGAACGGGAGGACCGTGACGAGCAGCAGCGTGCCCAGCAGGCCGCCACCGGCCTCGCCGCTCAGCAGGGAGAGGTAGTAGTCAGCGGGGTAGCCCGTCATCCCGAGGCTGTCCACGCTCACGCCCGAGACGCCCGGCGTGGCGAAGATGCCGAGGAACGCGCCGCCGTCCTCCTCGTGCGTGCCGAGCTCCACGGCGTAGTTCGTCCACTCGTAGCCGCCCTCGCCGTCGCCCGCCGTCCGGTACGCCTGTACGGTGACCTCCTCGCCCGGTTCGTGCGCGTCGAGCGCGGCGGTCAGGTCGTCGTTGTCGACGACGCGCTCGCCGTCGACCGACGTGACGACGAGATGGTCGCCGGCGGGCGCGCCCGCCGCCTGGAACGGCCCCTCCTCCGCGACCGCGACGAGCGCGCCGGCCGGCGCGGTGACCGTCTCCCCGTCGGCGGTCTCAAGCGTCACCACGGGATCGTCGGCGGCGGCGATAGCCTCACGCAGGCCGCCCTCCGTGCGGACCGCGGTGCCGTCGACCGCCACCACGGTGTCGTTGACGCTGACGCCGGCCGCGCCGTCGCCGGCTCCTCCGCCGGACCCGTTCGACGGCGCGGCGAACGGCGAGGTCTCCGCGACGCTGGTCACGAGCAGGGCGCGCTCGACCTCCGCGGTCGTGCCGTCGGAGAGTTCGACGGCGACGGTCTCCGCGTCGGTCGTCTCGAGCCGCTCGGAGAGCTCCGAGGCGTTCGCGACCGGCTCTCCCTCCAGCGCGACGATGCGGTCCCCGGCGCCGATGCCGGCGTCGGCGGCCGGCGAGCCGGGGTAGGTTCCGCCGACCGCGGCGCCCGGCGCGACGGAGATGGCGCCCGCGACCGGGCCGAAAAGCAGCGCGAACGCCAGCGCGACGACGACGAAGTTGGCGGTGACGCCGGCGGCGAACATCCGGGTGCGGCCGCCGCGGTCGACCTCCTTCGTGGACTCCTCGTCCGGTTCGACGAAGGCGCCGATGGGGATCAGTGTGAGCAGCGCGACGCCCATCGAGTCGATCTCGATCCCCTCGACGCGGCAGAGCAGGCCGTGGGCGCCCTCGTGGACCACCAGCGCGACCAGCAGGCCGACCACGATCTCGGCCGCCACCGTCAGCGGGAGGAACTCGTTGACGCCGGGGATGATCAGCACGTTCTGCGGCGTGTTGATCCCGGTCGGGGCCGGCGGGTTCGCCACGATCGAGACCGCGTTGGCGACGAGGAGCACGAACATCCCCGCCATGATCACCAGCGCGGCGCCGACGCCGACGTTGGCGACCGCGCGCCACAGTCGCTTCGGGCCCGCGAGGCGGTCGAGCAGCGCCCGCCCCCGCTTCGTGTGGATCGTCGTCAGCGGGCCGGAGACGCGGACCGCGTCCGGGAGGTACCCCCGGTTGCGCAGCCACATCGCGGCCGCGGTGTACGCGAGGATCCCGAGCAGGATCCACTGCAGGGTATTCATTGTCCGCGGTTCGGGTGCGTTCCGGGTAAGCCGTTCGGTTCCCGGAGTTTCGACTCGAACCGACCGCGCCGGGCGCACGGGTCGCGGCTCCCGAGGGGGACGCGCCGCTCTCGGCAGGTATCAACACACAAGTACCCGCCCCTCGAACGTTCGTCCATGAACGCGCTTCTGGACTTCGTGGTTCGCGTGGTCGGCGACGTGGGGCGTCTCGGCGGCGTCTTCGTGGAGCAGGTACTGGCGAACGGCGACCCGATCTCGATCGCCGTGTTCGTCGTCGGGCAGCTGTTCATGGTCGGCGCCATCGCGGCGCTCGGATACGCCGCACTCGGCGCCCTGCTCTCGGAGATCGGCGTGGACCTCCCGGCGCTCGGCGCCGGCGTAGCGAAGTAGTCAACGGGCCGGCAAGGGGCAAGTCAGTCCCGTTACCCGCCTCTTTTGACGACGCTGTCCGAACCGGGAGCCATGGATCCAGATCTTGACCGGTTCAACTCGCGCCGGTCGACCGTCTACGGCCAGCGAGGCGTCGTCTCGACGAGCCAGCCGCTCGCCTCGCAGGCGGGCATCGAGACGCTGCGCGACGGCGGTAACGCCTTCGACGCGGCCGTGGCGACCGCGGCCGCGCTCAACGTCGTCGAGCCCACCTCGACGGGTCTGGGCGGCGACGTGTTCGCGCTGTACAAAACGGCCGACGGCGAAGTCGGCGCGATGCGCGCCTGCGGCGGCGCCCCGGCGGACGCCACGCTGGAGAACGTCCGCGAGGCGGTCGCGCAGGACCCCGACGCGGACGCCGACGACCCGGCCGACGCGGAGATGCCGGACACGGGCGCGCTCGCGGTGACGGTCCCCGGCACCGCCCGCGGGTGGGAGGCGACCGCGGAGGAGCTCGGGACGAAGGACCTCGGCGAACTGCTCCAGCCCGCGATCCGGTATGCGACCGAGGGGTACCCGGTCTCGGAGGTCGTCTCCGCGCAGTGGCAGCACGGCGAGGAGCTGTTCGAGACCGAGAACGCGCGCGAGGTGTTCCTGTTCGACGGCGAGGCCCCGGAGACGGGCCAGACCGTGCGCCTGCCGAAGCTCGGCGCGTCGATGGAGACGATCGCCGAGGAGGGCGCGGACGCCGTCTACGAGGGCGAGATCGCGGAGGCCATCGCCGACGAGGTGCAGGAACAGGGCGGCTTCATGACCGTCGACGACCTGGCCGACTTCGAGGTCGAGTGGCCGGAGCCGGTCTCGACGACGTACAACGGCGCCGAGGTGTACGAGCTCCCGCCGAACAACCAGGGGCTCATCGCGCTGGAGGCGCTCAACGTCGCCGAGCAGTTGGGCGCCGGCGAGTACGACTACGACTCCGCGGAGCGCGTCCACTACTTCTCGGAGGCGCTGAAGGTCGCGTTCCACGACGGTCACCGCTACATCACCGACCCCGACTACGAGGACCACCCGCCGCTCGCGTCCGAGGCGTGGGCCGAGACGCGCGCCGCGGAGGTCGGTCCGGAGGCGAACCACGACGTGAGCTTCGGCGTCCCGAACGCCGGCGAGGCGGAGGACGCGGACACGGTGCTGCTCACGGTCGCGGACGACGAGGGCAACGTCGTCTCCTACATCAACTCGCGGTTCGCGGGCTTCGGCTCGGGCGTGGTCGCGGGCGATACCGGCATCGCGCTCCAGAACCGCGGTTCCTCCTTCTCGCTGGACGCGGACCACCCGAACCGGATCGAGCCGGGCAAGCGCCCGTTCCACACCCTGATTCCGGGTCTCGTCGAGTTCGACGAGGACGACTGGGCCGCCTTCGGCGTGATGGGCGGCTACATGCAGCCGCAGGGGCACGTGCAGGTGATCAGCAACATCGTGGACTACGGGATGCCGCTCCAGCGCGCGCTCGACGAGCCGCGGTGGCGCTACCGCGAGAGCGGCGAGCTCGCGCTCGAACCGCAGTTCGACGACGACGTGGCCGCCAAGCTCGTCCGGAAGGGCCACGACGTGCAGGTGCTCTCGCCCGGCCTGTTCGGCGGCGCGCAGATCACCCGCAACGAAGGCGGCGTGCTCTCCGGCGCGACCGAACCCCGCAAGGACGGCAACGCGCAGGGGTACTGACCGGCCGCGTCGCTGGCAGGGATTTTTCTGTCGCTGCAGGATTTCCGTGGATGCGGGCCTTCTGTAACTGCGCGCCTTCTGTAACGGCGGGCCTTCTGTAACTGCGCGCCTTCTGTAACGGCGGGCCTTCTGTAACTGCGCGCCTTCTGTAACTGCGCCGGCCGAGACCGCGGCCCTCGCCCGCCCGATCAGTCCACGTCGCGGAGCCCCTCGCCGACGATTCCGCCAAAGTAGCCGCAGACCGCGAAGTAGACGACCGCGACGACAGCCAGCACCGGGAGCGAGATGGGCCAGTCGATGCCGATGACGGCGGCGGGGATGGTGATCCCCGGGATCGACGCGAGCGCGCCCGAGAGCGCGCCGACCTGCCAGCCCGCGCGGTCGCCGTCGTGGAGGTACGCCGCGACCGTGCCGCCGACCGCCGGCGAGAAGGGGACGAACACGAGGGGGACGGTGACCGCGGCGCCCACGCCCGCGCTCGGAAGCGTGTCCATGCGCCTCCTCCGCGGTCGAGGGACAAAACTCCGGCGCGACGCGACGGTGCGGGAGCGGGGCGGCCGCAGCCGGCCAGTGCCCTACGCGTCCGGCTCCGACTCGCCCGCCGCGAGAACGCGCTCGAAGACCGGCAGGATCCACTTCACCTGCGCGCCGTCCTCGACGAAGACGAGCGTGCGCGGCGGCCGGACCGCCTTCGGCCGGACGCGGAGGTCCCGCTCGGCGGCCGCCTCCGCGGCCGCGTCGGGAGCGGCGAGGAACTCGACGCGCGCGCGGTCCGAGTGGACGTACACCTCCGCGAGCGGGGGCTCATCCCGTCCGGCGTCGTCGTCCGGTCCGTCCTCGGTCCGGCGGACCGCGTACGCCAGCGCGCCGTCCGCGGTCGGCGCCACGTCGGGGTCGGCGTCGGTGACCGTCAGGTCGCGGAGCCGGCCCTCGTCCCCCTCGATCTCGGAGGCGAGCAGCTGAGCGATCCGGACGCCGTCGTCGAGGCGCTCGTCGACCATCAGGCGGTCTCCTCGCTCGCTTCGTCGCCCGCCGCGAGCAGCTCCTCGCGGACGGTTTTCGCCAGCGCGTCCACGTCGACCCCGTGCTCGCGGGCGTACACGACCGCGGCGGCTTCGAGGCTGATCGCCAGCGTGCGCTGGCGCTCGTTGATCGCCGCGACCGCCTCCTGCTTGTCGATGCCGGCCGCGACGACGGCGTCGAGCGCGCGCTCGAACGCCGACTGCTCGCGGAGGATCGACTCGTCGGGGACGAAGTTCTCGGGAACCGACACCTCTCCGGGGTCGAACTGCGGGACGAGGTCGCCGTCCTCGACCGCCACCAGCCCGCGCCCCTGCGCCACGTCGACGAGGCGCTTCGCCTGATCCGGGGAGAACCAGTCGCGGTCCAGCGAGAGCGCGACCACGAACTCCCCTTCGCCGAGCCGGTCCTTGCCGGACTGGCGGAACGGGACGGCGACGGCGGCCTCCAGACTCATGTCCGCACGACCGGCGCGGACGCCGGTAAACGTATCGAAGCGGTCGGCCGGAACCGCCGGCGGTGCGGGATAGGGGGCCACAGCCCCGAGTCGAACGGTTCAAGTATTCGCTCGCCGTTCGCTGTACGTATGAAGGATCAGGGACGCTCCAAGCGGAAGCGCACCGGCGGCCGACTGAAGCACTCCAGCGACAAGAAGCGCCACCAGCTCGGCCGCGAGGCGACCGAGACGACGCTCGGCGAGCCGCGCCTCCAGTACATCGACTCCCGCGGCACCGGCAGCAAGGTCAGCGCGCTCTCGACCAACCTCGCACAGGTCACCGTCGACGGCGAGACGGTCTCCGCGGAGATCGAGGACGTCGTCGACAACCCCGCGAACGTCAACTACGCCCGCCGGAACATCATCACGAAGGGCGCCATCATCGAGACCACCGAGGGCCGCGCCCGCGTCACCTCGCGTCCCGGTCAGACCGGACAGGTCAACGCCGTCGCCGTCGACGAGTAACGCGCTCGTTCTGTCGGACTTTCTCGCGCTTTTTCTCGGCCGGTAGCGACCGATCGGGACGGAGACGTGGCCGTGACTGCAGTCGAGGGCTTTCTCTCCGAGGGTTCGGTCGGCGCCCTCCGCGGCTCGCCGTCGTCTAAAGGTATTTCCCCGCGGGCCCCCGACGGACCGCCAATGCGGATGGAACTGCGGGTGTGCAAGCACTGCTACGACGGTTCGCACGGCAACGACCACAAGACCGCGGTCACCCGGGACATGGTCAAGTGCGCGGAGCGGATCCGCGAGTACAAGGACCTCATCGGCATCGACTCGCTGTACATCACCTACGTGAAGGAGGGCGACACCGGCGGCGCGGAGGCGCTGCCGGCCATCGTCGCCTCCATCGAGGGCAACCAGATCCAGCTGTCGGACACCCAGCTCGTGATGGAGGACGAGGAGGAGAACATGCTCGTCTACCCCGAGGTCGAGGACATCCTCGAGGTGCTCACCCGCAACCTCGACCAGATCGAGAACCAGACCCGCAACGAGGTCGGCGTCGACCTCTCCGACGAGACGCTGGAACTCGTCGGGTGACGCGCGGCGCCGCGTGCCGCCGCCGTCCCGCCGACGCCCACCTTTTAAGCACGAGCGACGCCCGAGGGGCGGTATGCTCGACAGGCTGCTCGGCCGCGCCTCGCTGAAGGAGCGCATCGAGGAGTTGGAGGAGGAGAAGCGCCACCTGGAGCGGCGCGCCGAGGCCGAGGAGGAGCGCCGGAGCGAGGCGGTCGCGGACCGCCAGCGCGCGGAAGAGCGCGTCAACAGGCTGGAGGACCGCATCGAGGAACTGGAGGACCGCGTCGAACGTGGCGGGGCCGAGGAGGCCGACCTCGAGTTCCGGCGCGTGACCGACGCGAGCGGCGAGCGTACGCGCGACGTGCTCGACCGTCTCCGCGGCGTTTCTGCCGGACGGGAGGGCGCGCTCACGGCGTTTCTGCCGGACGGGAATGCGCTGCCCGAAGCCGTCTCTGAGACGCTCGGCGACCGCGCGCCGCTCGCGCGTCGGGCCGCGCCCGCGGTCGTGGTCGCGGACGACGCCGGCCTCGTGAGCGCCGCGCTCCGACCACCGCTTTCCCCCGAGGAGGCCTTCTGCGCGTGGGACGACTCCTTCCGCCTGGAGGAGGCGTGGTTCCGGCCGACCGGGCGACTGGGCTTCGGCCTGATCCGCGCGGACACCTTCGCGGTCGGCACCTACGAGGCCGGCGAGCGCGTCGCAGTCGAGGGGTTTCACACGGACGTGATGGAGGGGCACTCGAAGGGCGGCTTCTCGCAGGGCCGGTTCGCGCGTCGGCGCGAGGGGCAGATCCACGACCACATCGAGGAGGCCCGCGAGGTGCTCGAGGAGGTCCGCGCGGACGTGGACCGGCTGGTGCTCGTCGGCGAGCGGAGCGTGCTGAGCGAGGTGCGCGACCTCGCGGACGCGACGGACGTGGCCGACGCGACCGGCGACCCCGAAGAGGCCCTGAACGACGCCTTCCGGGACTTCTGGACGACGCGCGTGTACGGGATCTGACCGGGGTACTGGGACACCGCCTATCGTCTTGGTGCCCGAAACTGTGGCGGTGCTGTGCGGTCGGCGCGCGCGAGAAACGCGCGCGAGGGAGCCCGCAGCCGCGGTCGCGTTGCGTTGCGGTCACGCGACCGCGGCTGCGGCGAGGCTGGGGAGGTGTGAGGCTGCGGTGCGGAGCGGTTGCGGTGCTGTTCGGGGTGGGACTGAAAGGGGCAGCCGGCTCGGTCCCGCCCGGACGACGCAAGCACCGCAGCGGGCTGTGCGGAGAGCGAGGAGCGCAGCGAGGCCCGGCGGGTCGAGCCGGCTGGGGCTTTCTGGACGTTGCTGTCCAGAGCAGCAGAGTTTGCAATAGAACCCGATCAGTAGTACAGAGAGTCGGCTGGGGCTTTCTGGACGTTGCTGTCCAGAGCAGCAGAGTTTGCAATAGAACCCGATCAGTAGTACAGAGAGTCGGCTGGGGCTTTCTGGGTGGTGCTGTCCAGATCAACAGGGTCTACGAGAGAAACACCTGCGTAGACTCCTGCGACTCCTCACAGCACCGCGATCTCCGCTCGCCCTGGAAAGGATGCTTTCAAGCGCCCGGTCGCCGAACCGGGAGGCATGTACGAGGGACTCAAGGGGTTCAGGGAGTTCTACCCCGAGGAGCAGTCCGCCCGCGCCGAGGTCGCCGCCACGCTGGAGGCGGTCGCGGCCCGGTACGGCTTCCGCGAGATCGCCACGCCCGCGCTGGAGCGGACCGAAATGTACGTCGACAAGTCCGGCGAGGAGATCGTCGACGAGCTCTACCACTTCGAGGACAAGGGCGGCCGCGACGTGGCGATGACGCCGGAGCTCACCCCGACGGTCGCGCGCATGGTCGTCGGGAAGGGCCAGGAGCTGTCGAAGCCGATCAAGTGGGTCTCCACGCGCCCGTTCTGGCGCTACGAGCAGGTCCAGCAGGGCCGGTTCCGGGAGTTCTACCAGACCAACGTCGACGTGTTCGGCTCCGCGGAGCCGGAGGCCGACGCCGAGGTGCTGGCGTTCGCCGCCGACGCGCTCACCGAACTCGGGCTGACCGGCGACGACTTCGAGTTTCGCGTCTCGCACCGCGACATCCTCGGCGGCCTCGTCCGCGCGCTCGCGGACGACCCCGAGGCGGTCGACACCGCCGCCGCGATCCGCGCGGTCGACAAGCGCGCGAAGGTCGACGACGCCGAGTACCTCGGCCTGCTGTCGGACGCCGGCCTCGACCGCGAGACGGCCCGGGAGTTCGACGACCTGATCGCCGGGGTGGAGACGGTCGACGACCTCGACGCGGTCGCCGAGGCGGGCGGCGACGACGTGGCGGCCGCCGTCGAGAACCTGCGAAACGTGCTCGCGGCCGCGGACGACTTCGGTGCCGCCGAGTTCTGTAAGCTGTCGCTGACGACCGCCCGCGGGCTCGACTACTACACCGGCGTCGTCTTCGAGTGTTTCGACTCGACCGGCGAGGTGAGTCGGTCGGTGTTCGGCGGCGGGCGCTACGACGACCTGATCGAGAGCTTCGGCGGCCAGCCGACGCCCGCGGTCGGCGTCGCGCCGGGCCACGAGACGCTCGCGCTGCTGTGCCAGCGCGCCGGCGTCTGGCCCGACGAGGAGCTGACGACCGACTACTTCGTGCTCACCGTGGGCGACACGCGGAGCGAGGCCGCCGCCATCGCACGCGACCTGCGCGACCTCGGGCACGTCGTGGAGACGGACGTGGCCGACCGGAGCTTCGGCGCCCAGATGGGCTACGCTGACTCCATCAACGCCGAGACCGTCGTCATCGTCGGCGAGCAGGACCTCGCCAACGACGAGGTGACGATAAAGGACATGGGCTCCGGCGACCAGACGACGGTCCCGGTCGACGAGTTCCCGCCCGAGGAGGGCCGGCCGACCTACGAGGACTACGAGTAGCGCCGGTCGCTCGCGGTTGACGGGCGGTTTCCGACGGCGTCCGCTTCCGACCGCGCCCGCTTCCGACCGCGGCCGCCACGGTTTTTCCCCTCCGCCCGCAACCCTTCGGTCATGTACGACGACGTGCTGCTGCCGGTCGCCCCGGACAGCGACGCCAGCCGAGCGATCCCGCACGCCGCCCACATCGGGGAGCGCGACGGCGCGACCGTTCACGTGCTGTCGGTCGCCGACACCGTGGTCGAGACGCTCACCGGCCCGGAGGTCGGGTCCCTCGCCGACCGCATCGAGAGCGCCGCCCGCGACCGCGTCCACGAGGTCGAGGCGGACCTGGACGAACGAGGGATAGAGACGCGAACGCACGTGGTCCGCGGCCGTCCCGAGGAGGTTATCTCCGAGGTGATCGAGGACGAGGGGATAGATATCGTCGTCATGCCGAGCCACACGCGCACCGGCGTCCAGCACTTCCTTCTGGGGTCGGTCGCCGAGCGCGTGGTCAGACACGCGCCGGTCCCGGTGACGACGGTGCCGATGAACGACCGCGACGCCGCCGCCGACGCGTAGCCGACGCCCCGTCCATCGCGACCCGAGCCGCGTCCTTTTAGCCCGCCCGCCGCCTGCCTCGGTCCGTGCGCGCGTTCCGCATCGCCTACGACGGTCGCCCCTTCTCGGGCTTCCAGCGCCAGCCGCAGGTCCCGACCGTCGAGGGAACGCTGTTCGACGCGCTCCGCGATCACGGGGTCCTCGGCGCGGACGACCACCGGCCGCCGGGGTACGCGGCCGCGGGCCGGACCGACGCCGGCGTCTCCGCGGTCGGCCAGACGGTGGCGTTCGACGCCCCCGACTGGCTCACGCCGCGCGCGTTCAACGGCCAACTCCCCGGCACCGTCCGCGCGTGGGCGAGCGCCGAGGTGCCCGAGGGGTTCCACGCCCAGCATCACGCCGCGCGGCGCGTCTACCGCTACTACCTCCATGCGCCCCGCGATCCCCGCTCCGGATCCCCGGCCGGGCGGATCGACGCCGCCCGCGTCCGCGCCGCGCTCGACCGCCTCTCCGGGAGCCACGACTTCGCGAACTTCACGCCCGACGACGAGGGGACGGTCCGCGACCTCTCCGCGGGGGCGACCCGAGAGGGGGACGCGCTGGTGATCGAGTTCGCCGCCGACGGCTTCCCGCGCGCGTTCGTCCGGCGCGCGGTTACGCTGGTCCGCGCGGTCGGGACGGGTGACGCCGACCTGGCTGACGTGGACCGAGCGCTCGACACCGAGCCGCTGACGGGGCGACGGGCGTTCGGCGCCGCGCCGCCCGAACCGCTGGTGCTGTGGGAGGTCGCCTACGACGACCCCGCGGTCCGAGACGGACTCGCGTCACCCGACTTCTCCGTCGACCGCGAGGCCGCCGAGAGCGCCCGGGTCGCGTTCGCGGAGCGCCATGTCGACGCCCGGACCGCGGCCCGAGTCACCGGGGCGATCAGCGACCGCGTCGGCCCTGAGGCCGACGACGGATAGCCGCCCCAATCCGCGCTTAGTCCGCACCCAGACCGACTCGACGCGGGTCCGCGGTCGGCGACGCGGTCGTGGCCACCGAGACGGCGACCGTGAGGGCCGCGGCCAGGACCATCAGCGCGAGCGCGTAGTCCCACCCGGCGTAGCTCCGGGGGAGCGCGGGGACGAGCACGAGCAGGAGGTACGCGACCTGCGGGACGACGATGCCGGCGACCATGCCCCACGTCGTCGCGCCGCGCCAGTAGAGCGCGAGGATCACCGGCGGGGCCAGGAGCGCGAACCCGGAGAAGGCGGTGTCGCCGACCTCGATCAGCGTCCCGGGCCGCGTGAGGCTCGCGAGGAACGCCAGCGTCGCGAACAGGGCGACGCCGACCCGAGCGACCCACGCCTCGCGCCGCTCGCTCGCGGCCGGGTCGACGAGCGGCCGGTAGAGGTCCCGTGTGAGGTACGACGACCCCGACAGCAGCATCGAGTCCGAGGAGGACATCATCGCGGCCATCGCGCCCGCGATCACCAGCGCCGCGAACCACCCCGGGGTGTACTCGTTCAGCAGCACCGGGAGCACGTTCGCGCCCTCCGGCACCTCGATAGGGAGCCCGGCGGCCCACGCACCGAGCATGAACGCGGGGACGAAAAGGAGCAGCACGAGGACCGGCCACAGCGCGAACGAGCGCTTGAGGACGCGCTCGGAGCCGGCGACGAAGAACCGCTGGTTGATCTGCGGGAACATCGTCACGCCGAACGCGATGGTGATCGCCGAGGAGACGATGAACCCCGGCGTGTACGTGCCGCCGCCGAGGCTCGCGAAGTCGGGCCGGGCCTCGACCATCGCGCCCGTCGCGGCGCCGAGGCCGCCGACCGAAGAGAGCACCCAGACGACCGCGACCCAGACGACCGAGAGCATGAACAGCCCCTGGACCGTGTCCGTCCACGCGACGCCGCGCATTCCAGCGAGGCCGACGTACGCGACCATGAAGACGGTGATGAGCGCCGCGCCGCCCCAGTAGGGAACCGCGCCATCCGTGAGCCCGACGAGGGCCTCTCCGGCACCCATCTGTTGGAGCATCACGTACGGGAACAGCCACAGCAGGCTCACGCCCGCGACGAGCGCGCGCAGGCCCGTCGAGTCGAACCGGTCTCCCAGCAGCTCGCCGAGCGTGAGGTACCCCTGCGCTCGCCCGATCAGCCACTGGCGGTAGCCGATGACGTACCACAGCACCGCGAACAGCACGCCGTCCATGGCCCCCATCACGAGGATCCACTCCGGGCCGGCCGCGTACGCGAGGTCCGGCCCGCCGAAGAAGGTGAACGCCGACAAAAGCGTCGCGAACGTGGTGAAAAGCAGCACGACGGTCCCGAGCGACCGCCCGGCGAGGTAGTAGTCGGCGGCGGTCGACTCCGCGACGCGGTAGGCGGCGAGGCCGACCGCGAGCGCCACCAGCAGGTAGCCGACGACGACGCCGAGTTGCACCGCGAGGCTCACGCGCGCTCACCGCCGTCGGCGCGGGCGTCGTCGCGGTCGAAGGCTTCCGCATCCGTTCCGTCCGCGGTCGGCCCGAAGTCCACGCGCATTCCGCGATTCCACGCCCCTCGCGCGAACCGCGCGAACAGGACCGCACACAGACACATCCAGCCGACGTGCCACCACACCCACACCGGGAGGCCGGCGACCACGCGGTCGACGCCCCAGAGGAACCAGGGCACCGCGAAGACGATCAGCACCGCGAACGTCGGGATCCAGACGAAATCTCGATTCTGATCTGCCATCGTCGGCGAGAAAACACGCCAACCGGTAATAAATTCTGCTGAAGTCCACCGAACAGCTTATTCGAAGAAATTTTTTCTTCAGACGGAGCGATCGGAGGCCGACACGATAGCTATTTCCCCGGCTCGGACCAACTTCACGAGGTGGCGGCACGGCCGCCGTTCATCATCATCAACACGCCCCGGAAGGGGATCTCACATGGAAGACACAGCAAAATATCTCATTCACGCGACCATCGCGGCCGACGGGGTGGTCGAGCGGTCCGACGTGGTCGGCGCGGTCTTCGGGCAGACCGAAGGCCTGCTCGGCGACGAGTTGGACCTGCGCGACCTCCAGCAGTCGGACAAAGTCGGCCGGATCGACGTCGCGATCGAATCGGAGAACGGACAGTCGTTCGGAGAGCTCACCGTCGCCTCGAGCCTCGAGAAGGTGGAGACGGCCATCCTCGGCGCCGCTCTCGAGACGATCACGCGGATCGGGCCCTGCGAGGCCTCCGTCGAGGTGACCAGCATCGAGGACGTCCGCGCGGCCAAGCGTCGCGAGGTCGTCGACCGCGCGAAGGAACTGCTCGCGTCGGGGTTCGAGGAGACCTCGCTGTCCAGCGACGACGTGCTGGACGAGGTCCGCGAGGCCGCCCGAGTCGAGGGCGTCACCGAGTACGAGGGGCTACCCGCGGGCCCGCGCGTCGGCGACTCCGATGCGGTCATCGTGGTCGAGGGGCGCGCGGACGTCTCGACCCTCCTCGACGCCGGCATCAAGAACGCGGTCGCGGTCGAGGGGACGAACGTCCCGGACGCGGTCGCGGACCTGACGGCGGACCGCACCGTCACGGCGTTCCTCGACGGCGACCGCGGCGGCGAGCTGATCCTCCGCGAGCTCGGACAGGTCGGCGACGTGGACTACGCCGCGTTCGCGCCCGCCGGGCGCTCCGTCGAGGACCTCGACCGCGGCGAGGTGCTGGAGGCGCTCCGCGCGAAGGTGCCGTACGCGACCGTCGCCGACGAGCCGAACCTGCGCGAGGCCGCCGTCGAGGCGGACGACGGCGGTTCAGCGGCCGACGGGTCGGACGCGGGGGCCACCGAGGAGCGCGGGGACGGAGCGTCGGCCGACGATCAGCACGCGACCCACGATGCCGACGAACGGACCGATGACGACCGCCGCGCCGAGGAGCGGGATGCTGACGCGCGGAGGGCCGAGGGATCGGCGGCGAGCGACTCCGAGGCGACAGAAAGCGGTGCGACCGAAGGCGGTGCGACAGAAGGCGGTGCGACAGAAGGCGGTGCGACCGAAAGCGACGCAGTCGAACCCGACGCGACCGAGCGGGAGAAAGAGCGGTCCACGTCGGGCGAGTCCGAGAGCACGGAGACGCCTGCGCCGACCGCAACCGAATCGGCCGAGGACGATGGCGCACGCTCCTTCGAGGAGCACGTGCAGGAGGTGGTCGACTCGGGGAGCGGCCGCGTGCGACTGCTCGACGCCGACGGCGGCGTGCTGGCGGAGGCCGACGCCGAGGACGCCTTCGACGCGGTCGCCGACGCCGCGGAGCCGCCCCACACGGTGGTACTCGACGGGACCGTGAACCAGCGCCTGCTCGACGTGGCGGCACAGCGCGGGGTCTCGGAGCTGTTCGGCACCGCGACCGGCGACTTCGTCAAGAAACCGGTCGGGACGCGCGTCCGGACCTCGGGCGACCTCCGTGCCGAGGCCGCCTGACGACCTACTCTTCGTCGAGCCGGTACAGCAGCGCGTCGCCGTCCGGGTACGCGCCCTCGCGACGCTCCGCGACCTCGAAGTCCAGATCTTCGTAGAGCGCCCGCGCCGCCTCGTTCTCCGGAGCGACCAGGAGCGTGACGGGACCGGTCGCCGCGGCTATCGCGGTTTCGAGCAGACCGCGGGCGCGACCCTGTCGCCGGAACTCAGGTGCGACCGCGAGCTCGCCGAGGTGGAGCGCCTCCGGGCCGTGGACTGGGAGCAGGTATCCGACGGGCATGTCGGGTCCCGCCCCGGCGCCGGTGGCTCCGGCGGATTCCCTCCCCGTGACCGAGACGAGCACGTCGCCCATCGCGAGGCCGTACGCCAGCAGGTCCGGGCTCGGGTCCCGAAGGTGCGTCTGGAGTCGCTCGACCGACGCGGCTTCTGCCGGCCGGGCGTGTCGGACGCGCGGGGCTGCGGTCGCCTCGCCGGTGGTCACGACAGCACCACCCCGAACGCGAGGGCGACCGCGACGAGCGCGCCCGACAGCGTCGCGAGGAAGTTGACGGTCTGGTTGCCGATCCGGTCGCCCTCGACAAGCGCGCCGAGCAGGCTGTCGACGGTCATCCCCGCGAAGCCGGCCCCCACGACGACGCCGCCGCCGACCAGGGGGTCGCCGACGGGCATTCCTATCGCGGCGAGCGCGCCGACGAGCCCGGCGCCGGCGATGCCCGCGAGTTCGCCCTGCAGGGTGATCGCGCCGTCGGTCCCCGGCGGCACGCGTTCGAGCGTGGTGACGAGCCGAGGGTTGTCGAAGAGGCCGCCGATCTCCGAGGAGAGGGTGTCCGCCATCGCGGTCGCGACCGCGCCCGCGAACGCGAAGACGAAGGGGTCGGCGGGCATCGCCGCGTGGTCGGTCGCAGCGTAGCCCACCACGGCGACGAGCGCGACCGCGGAGTTGGCCAGCACGTTGCCCGTGCCGCGGGCACCCTCGTTCTCCTGTGCGACGCCGCGCTCGGCCTTCTCCTCGAAGCGGAACTTGGAGGCGAGTCCCCCCACCGCGTAGAAGGCGATGAGCGCCGCGAACCAGCCGAATCCGCCGAGCACGATGGTAACGAGTCCGAGCAGCACGCCGGTGAGCATCCCCGCGACCGAGGCGGTGCCGAGCGCGTAGGAGACGTACCCGAGCGCGGCCGTGACCGCCAGCGCGATACCGATCCTCGCGAGCGTCACGTCGACGACCAGGGCCGCGAACAGCCAGCAGAGCAGGCCCACGGAGACCATCACGACGGGGTCGTCCTGTTCCAGCAGGACGCTCCGCAGCAACGCGGCCGCGAGCGCCCCCGAGGTGGCGAGGAAGACGAACGCCGGCAGTCGGACCGACGCGCCAACCCCCGCGGAGACGGCCACGAGCGCGAGGAGGCCGCCGATCGATCCCAGCAGCACGAAGCCGGTCGCGTGGAGGAACTCCTCGTCGGTGTGCTCGCGGGCCGCTTGCGTCCCGAGGTTGCCGACACCGACGATGAGCACGGCGGCCGCGAACACGGCGGGCGAGAGCGAGACGGCCGGGATGCTCGCGAACACCGCGAGTCCGGTCGCGCCGAGCGCGAAGCCCGCCAGACCGTTGAGCCGGCGGTCCCGGCGGTCGCCGGGGCGCGCGAACAGCTCGAACAGCCGCCCCTCGCGAACCACGAACGCCGCGAGGATGGCCACGGCCGCGAACGGGGCGGGCGCCGCCGGCCCCAAAAGCGGGGCGGCAAGCGCGAGCAGCGACACCGCCGCGAACGCCGCGGCGCGCCGTGTCCTCCGATTCACACCCCGGGATTCCCCCGACGCGCACTTAACGGTCCCGAACCGCACACTCCGCCGATGCCTCGGGAGTCGGCCGTCCGAGGCCGACGCCGGGGCGAGGTCCCGGACCCGCGAACTTTTGGCTCGGGGCCGCCACGACCCGAGCGTGGGAGTTTACGACGCGTACCTCGCCCTCCGCCATCGGTTCCACGACGCCGCCCCGCCGGCCCACGTCGCGGTGGTGATCACCGAGCGCGACCTGCTCGAACAGGGCGCCTACGAGACGCTCTCGGACGCGCTCCGATGGGCCGTCGAGTACGGTGCCGAGCGCGTGACGGTGATGGTCTCGGTGCTCGACGAGGCGGTCGTCCCGACGCTGGAGCGCGAGCTCCGCGAAGTCGACGCCCCGCTCGAGGTGGCGGTCCGCGCGCCCGACGACACCGAGCGCGCCGACGCCCCGATCCGGATCAGCATAGGGCTCGGCGGCAAACGGGAGTTCGCGGCCGCGGTGCGGTCGATCGCCGAGGACGTGGCCGACGGCGATCTTGACCCCGAGGCGGTCGACGAGGCGGAGATCTCCGACCGCCTCGTCTTCCCCGCGGAGCCGGACCTGGTGATCAAGACGGGCGCGGAGCGGCTCTCCGACTTCGCCATCTGGCAGTCGGTCTACTCGGAGCTGTACTTCACGGACGTGAACTGGCGCGACTTCCGGAAGCGGGACTACCTGCGGGCCGTCCTCGACTTTCAGAACCGCCAGCGCCGGTTCGGTCGCTGATCGGAGCGGTCGACTTTTCACCCCGAGCCGCCCATCCAGTGTCGTGGAACTCCACGTCCGGTACGAGGGCGACGACGACCCCGACAAGTGCACGGCGCGCAAGCTGGCGCGCTTCGACCTGGCGACCCTCCACCGGTCGGACCGCGCGACCCCTTACGGCGTCGTTTTGAACCCGCACGCCGAGCGCGCGCTCTCGCCCGCGGACGCCGACACCAGCGAAGGGACGCTCGTCGCGCTCGACTGCTCGTGGGAGTCCGCGGGCGAGAAGCGGTTCTCGATGCCGGGCGAGCACCGCGCGCTCCCGTACCTCGTCGCCGCGAACCCGGTCAACTTCGGGCGCCCGATGCGGCTCACGACGGTCGAGGCGCTCGCGGCCGCGCTCTGCATCTTCGGCGAGCGCGACCACGCCGAGCGGGTCCTCGCGAAGTTCACGTGGGGCGAGACGTTCCTCGAGTTGAACGAGGAACCGCTCCGCCGCTACGCCGACTGCGAGGACTCCGCCGAGGTGGTCGCCGTCCAGCAGGAGTACCTCGTCCGCGGCGAGTGAGGCGGCGCCCGACGGGGCGCCCGGTTTCAGAAGTGTCCCTTAGTCGAACATCCCGGTCGACATGTAGCGCTCGCCGCTGTCCCAGAAGACCGTCACAACGAGCGGCTCGTCGCCGGCGTATCGACCCTCCTCGCGGAGGTCCTCGGCGACCGCCTTCGCGGCGAGGTTCGAGGCGCCGGAGGACTGCCCGACGAGGATCCCCTCCTCGCGGGCGAGCCGGCGGCACTCGGCCTCGGCCTCCTCGATCGTCACCGCGTGTAGCTCGTCGATCAGCTCCGTGTCGAGGTTCGGCGAGACGAACCCCGGCCCCATTCCCTGGAACTCGTCGCCGGTCGGCTCCTCGCCGGCAAGCACCGCGCTCTCGGCGGGCTCGACGGCGTCGATCCGCACGTCGGGGAACGCCTCGCGGAGTCGGCGCCCGACGCCGGTGAGCGTGCCGCCGGTGCCGACGCCGGCGACGAGCGCGTCCACCGTCCGGTCGCCGACCTGCTCCAGTAGCTCCGCGGCGGTCGTCTCGTAGTGGGCGCGGGGGTTCGCGGGGTTCTCGAACTGGTGGAGCTGGGCCGCGCCCCGCTCCGACTCGATCTCGTCGGCCCGAGTTCGCGCGTCCGAGATGTCTCCCTCCACGAGCTCGATGTCGGCGCCGTACGCGCGCATGATCCGGCGGCGCTCGGGCGACTTCGAGGCCGGCATCACGATGATCACGTCGTAGCCCTTCGCGGCGCCGGCCATCGCGATCCCGATGCCGGTGTTGCCGGAGGTGGCCTCCACGATGGCGTCGCCCGGACGGAGATCGCCGGCCTCCTCGGCGGCCTCGATCATGTACGTCGCCGGGCGGTCCTTCGCGGAGCCGCCGGGGTTGCGCGACTCGATCTTCGCCGCGACGGTCGTTCCCGCAGGCGACCCGACCCGGACCAGCGGCGAGCCGAGGCTGTCCAGGATGTCGTCGTTCATCGGTTCACCGTTCGCCGCCGCGACGTAAACGCCCACCGGACCGCGGCAAACGCGTGGGAGACCTGGCCGAGGTCGGCCCGCAGCGACCCCCGACCGACCGGCTCACACCGGCCCGGATTCGTCGGGGGTGCCGCATTCGCCGGGACTGCCGGATTCGCCGGCGCCGCGCTCCTTTTGAGGGTCGGCCGCGTACTCGCCGACATGAGCCTGCAGACGCTTCAGCCGAGCGAGTCGTGGGACGCGGCCGGACAGGAGGGCGTCCTCGACGCGCTCGCGGCCGAGGAGTACGTGTTCAAGGTGTGGGGCGGCGACTGGTGTATCGACTGTCGCCAGCAGCTCCCGCAGTTCGCGGCCGCGCTCGAGGCCGCGGGCGTGCCCGAGGAGCGCATCGAACACCACCCGGTCGAGAAGACCCCGGAGGGAAAGGCCGGCCCCGGCGTCGAGGAGTACGGCATCGAGCTGATCCCCACCGTCGTCGTGGAGCGCGACGGCGAGGAGGTCGCGCGGTTCGTCGAGGAGGAGGACGAGCCGATCGCGGCGTATCTCGCCGCGCGACTGTCCGAGACGGCCGAGGCGGAGTAACCCCCGAGAGAGCCGTTTCGCCGATCAGGGCCAGTTGCCGCCCTGCTCGTAGGCGTCGACCACGCGCTCGATGGCGACGACGTACGCGGCCGTCCGGAGGTTCGGGAGGTCGTACTCCTCGTAGGCGTCGACCAGTCCGTCGAACCCGTCCGAGATGACCCGCTTCAGCTCCGAGTTGACGCGGTCCTCGGTCCACGAGAAGCGCTGTCTGTTCTGGACCCACTCGAAGTACGAGACGGTGACGCCGCCGGCGTTCGCCAGCACGTCCGGCACGACCCAGACGTCGCGCTCGGCGAGCACGTCGTCGGCGTCCGGCGTCAGCGGTCCGTTCGCTGCCTCGACGACAACGTCCGCCTCCACGCGCTCGGCCAGGTCGGCGTCGACCGCGTTCTCCAGCGCCGCGGGGACCAGCAGGTCCACGTCGAGCGTCAGCAGCTCCTCGTTGCTGATCGCCTCGGTGTCGCCGTAGTCGGCGACGGAGCCGGTCTCACCTTTGTGCGCCTTCACGGCGCGCGTGTCGAGGCCGCGGGGATCGTAGATCCCGCCGGAGGAGTCGGAGACCGCGACGACGTTCGCGCCCACGTCCTCCAGCAGTTTCGCCGCGACCGAGCCGGCGTTGCCGTACCCCTGTACCGCGACGGTCGCGCCCTCGATCTGCTCGCCGATCCAGTCGAACACCTCGCGGGCCGCGAGCATCACCGACCGACCGGTCGCCTCGACGCGGCCCGCGGAGCCGCCCGATCCGGGCGCCTTCCCCGTGATGACGCCGGGCGCCGTGGTGTTCTCGAGCGTCTCGTAGGTGTCCTTGATCCAGTTCATCTCCCGCTGGCCGGTGTTGACGTCCGGCGCGGGGATGTCCCGGTCCTCGCCGATCATCGGCCGGAGTTCGGTCGCGTAGGCGCGCGTCAACCGCTCCAGCTCCGCCTCGGAGTAGTCGTCGGGGTCGATCTCGATCCCCCCCTTCCCGCCGCCGTAGGGGATGTCCACGACCGCGCACTTGTACACCATCCAGCCCGAGAGCGCCTTCACCTCGTCGCGCGTGACGCCCGGGTGGTACCGGATGCCCCCCTTGTACGGCCCGCGGTCGCCGTTGAACTGCGCTCGGTAGGCGCGAACCGTCTCCAGCGACCCGTCGTCGCGCTCGACGGTGAGGTTCGTCTCGAGGACCCGCTCGGGGTTGCTCAGGCGCTCGATGACCCCCTCGTCGGCGTCGAGATACGCGGCCGCGTCCGCGATCTGCTCCTGCAGACTCTCGAACGGATTGGCTTGGTCCGACATACCGAAATCGGCTTTTGCCGCGGAGTTAACTGTGTCGTCTCAGCGTCGCACTCGCCGCAATATCTGCGTCCAGCGTGGTCTCCTCGGTGTCCGTGCGCCGCCGGCGGGGATCAGCGTAGTCCCGCGGCGCGAGCGCGCTCCAGAACGCGCTCCGCCTGCGCGATGAGGGGCGCGTCGATCATCTCGCCGTCGACCTCGAAGACGCCCTTCCCTTCGGCGGCCGCCTCCTCGCGGGCGTCGAGGACGCGCTCGGCCCACGCGACGCGCTCCGGGTCGGGCGTGAACGCCTCGTTGATCGGCGTCACCTGTGCCGGGTGGATCGCCAGCTTGCCGTCGTACCCCAGCTCGACTGCGAACCGTGTCTCCTCGCGGAGCCCCGCCTCGTCGGAGAAATCCGTGAACACGGTGTCGATGGCGTCGACGCCCGCGGCGCTGGCCGCGAGCAGCACGTGCTGGCGGGCGTACAGCACCTCGGTTCCCTCGTCGGTCCGCGTCGCGCCCACGTCGGCCGCGAGGTCCTCCGCGCCGAAGACGACCGCCGCGGTGGCGTCCGCGGCCGCGATCGCCTCCGCGTGGAGCACGCCCGCGGCCGTCTCCAGCAGCGCGAACACCGCGAGGTCGAGGTCTCGTTCCGCACACAGCGCGGCCGCGTCGTCGACGCGCTGGGCGGTCTCCACCTTCGGCAGCATCACCGCGTCGAGTCGGGGGGATTCCGCCGGCGACTCGGTCGATCCCTCGCCCGCGAGCGCGTCGAGGTCCCGCGCCGCTTCGTCGGCGGTCAGCCGGACGCAGACTTCGGCGTCGGGATCGAAGTCGGGCGCGGCGAGCACCTCGCGGACGGCCGCGCGGGCCTCGTCCTTTCGCGTCGGCGCGACCGCGTCCTCCAGGTCGAAGCAGATCACGTCCGCGCCCGCGGCGGGCGCCTTCCGCATCAGGTCGGGACTGTCCCCGGGTGAGAACAGCAGGCTGCGTCTGGCCATACACGGTCTGTCGCGCGAGACGACAAAAAAGGTCGAACCGCGGCGCGCGCGGCCGCGACCGGTCGCGGTCCCGTTGGCCCTCGCACGCTCCGGGCCCGCGAGGCGACAGACATTTGGTCCGCTCGGGGGACCTGCCGGGCATGAGCGGACGCTACTACGAGGAGTTCACCGTCGGGGAGACGATCGAGCACGCGCGACGGCGCACGGTGAGCGAGGCGGACAACCAGCAGTTCTGCGACATGACGATGAACCAGCAGCCGCTCCACCTCGACGCCGAGTTCGCGGCCGACACGCAGTTCGGGGAGCGGTTGGTCAACGGGCTCTACACCATGTCGCTCGCGGTCGGCGTCTCCATCCCGGAGACGACGGACGGCACCATCGTCGCCAACCTCTCGTACGACGCGGTGGAGCACCCGAACCCCGTCTTCCACGGCGACACCATCCGCGCGCAGTCGACGGTGACCGACAAGCGGGAGACCAGCGACGGCGAGCGCGGCGTCGTCACGATGCACGTCGAGGCGTTCCGCGTGGAGGACGGCGAGGAGGACACCCTCGTCTGCGAGTTCGACCGCACGGTGCTGTCGCTGAAGCGGCCGGACGGGGACTGAGACTGATCCGGCGGCGTTCTCGGCAGGCTCAAAAGGAACGGTAACGGGGACGGTCAGCTCGTGTGGCGGGTTTGCGGTTCGAGCGCTCTCGCCGGCACTCAGTAGGGCGTTTTTGAAACTGCGGCAGATCCTGCTGCGTGGAACAGCACCACCCAGAAAGCCCCAGCCGGCTCGACCGGCCGCGCCTCGCTGCGCTCCTCGAACAGTCGCGGCGACACAGGGTCGCCGCGGGACTGCGGTGCTTACGTCGTCGGGGCCGGATCGAGCCGGCTGCCCCTTTCAGCCCCACCCACCGCTCCGCCCCGCACCGCCCCGCACCGCCCCGCTCCGCCCCGCTCCGCCCCGCACCGCCCCGCTCCGCCCCGCACCGCCCCGCTCCGCCCCGCACCGCCCCGCCCCGCTCCGCCCCGCACCGCCCCGCACCGCCCCGCACCGCAACCGCACAGCAGCCTCGCACCTCCCCAGCCTCGGCGGCGGCGCGGCCGCGAGACCGCAACGCACCGCAGGCGGCCGCGCCGCCGCCTCCCTCGCGCGCGTTGCTCGCGCGCGCCGACCGCGATCAGGGCTGTCGCCGATCACTGAACGGGCAGTCGGTGCCGAACGCTCGGTCTTTTTCTGGGGCTATGAACGCTCCCGCTCGCTACCCGGGGAGGGGCTCAGGCGTCCTCGCGCGAGGGGAGGTCCGGCTCGAAGCCGACCGCCTCGACCGCGGCGTCGAGGACGGCCTCGACGTTCTCGCCCTCGGCGACGCTCATGTAGTGGTCCGCCTCGACGTCCGTCGAGCGGTCGCTCTTGTTACAGACCGTGATGACGGGCACGGCGTCCCCGAACAGCTCCTCGACCTCCGCGAGGAGCTCGAGCTGCGACTCGATGGGGTAGCCGCAGTCACCGGAGGCGTCGAGCACGAACAGCACGCAGTCCGCGAGGTGTTCCAGCGCGGAGACCGCCTGTCGCTCGATGTCGTTGCGGTCCTCGACCGGCCGGTCCAGCACGCCCGGCGTGTCGATGATCTGGTAGCGGATGCGGTCGCGCTCGAAGTGCCCGATCTGGACGCCCTTGGTGGTGAAGGGGTACTCCGCGATCTCGTTGGAGGCGCGGGTGACGGCGTTGACGAACGAGGACTTCCCCACGTTGGGGTAGCCGGCGACGACGATGGCCGGCTCGTCGACGTTGATCTCGGGGAGTCCTTTCAGGTCGTCGCGGGCGTCCCCGACCGCGCGCAGGTCGTCCTCGATCTCGTCCATGATGTCCGCCATGCGCGCGAACGCCTGCTTGCGGTGTTTGCGGGCGACCTCGAGGTTCGAGTCGTTGATCTTCGACTGGTACTCGCTGCGGATCTCCGCGATCTGTCGCCCCGCCCAGGTCACCTCGGAGAGCGCCTGGCGGAGCCGGTCCACGTCGACGATGGCGTCGGCCAGCTCGTAGTAGAACGGATCGACGTCGTACTCGAAGTCCGGCCACGACGTGGACACGTTCTGGAGGTTGTCCGAGAGGATGTTCGCGGCGGTGGTGAGCATCGACAGCTGCGCCTCGTGGCCACTCTTGGCGTGCCCGGCCCGGGCCGCCCGCGAGAAGGCCTTGTCGAGGAGTTCCTCCGATCGAGGTGTCGTGGGGAGGTCCTCAAATATCATGTTGCCCGGTTTTGACGGCCGCCGCGTATAAGACCGTCCGTTTGGGGCCCGCGCGGCTTCTCGGAGCCGAGCGCCGCGCTCGGGAGGCGAACACACTCGCCGCGTGACCGCAAGTCCCGTGGGTTCCGTTACCGCGAGTCATGCTTTGTGCGCATGATTCAACGGATACTTATGCGCTAATAGCATATATGTGGTCGATGACACGCGAGTTCACGCCGACCACCTACGAGGAGATCGACCCGGACCGCCGGCCGTCGTTCCGGCTGGCGCTGGTGCCGGTGCTCGCGGTGGTCGCGTTCCTCGGGATCGGGTCGGCCGTGCTCGGGATGGATCCACACGTGCCGCTTTTGTGGAGCATCGTCTTCGTCGGCGGCGTCGGGCTGTACGCCGGCTACGAGTGGGAGGAGCTGTTCGAGGGCGTCGCCAACGGCCTCCTGATGGGGCTGCAGGCGCTGCTCATCATCTTCACCATCTACGCGCTGATCGCGACGTGGATCGCCGCGGGGACGATCCCCGGTCTGATGTACTACGGGCTGTCGATCCTCACGCCGCGGACGTTCCTCCCGGCGGCCGCGCTGCTGGCCGGCGTGGTTGCGTTCGCCATCGGCTCCTCGTGGACCACGGTGGGGACGCTCGGCGTCGCGTTCGTCGGCATCGGGGCCGGCCTCGGCGTTCCCGAGCCGATGACGGTCGGCGCGGTGATCTCCGGCGCCTACGCGGGCGACAAGCAGTCGCCGCTGTCGGACACGACCAACCTCGCGGCCGGCGTCACCAACACCGACCTCTACGACCACATCGACCGCATGCAGGCGGGCACGCTGCTGGCGTTCGGCATCGCGGTCGCCGCCTTCGCGGTCCTCGGCCTTCGGACGGCCGGCGCCATCCCGGAGGGCCAGGTCGCCGCGATCCAGACGGCACTCGCGGGCACCTACGAGGTCTCGGTGCTCGTCTTCCTCCCGCTGCTCGTCACCTTCGGCCTCGCGCTGCGAGGGTACCCCGCGCTCCCGACGCTCGTGGCGGGCGCGTTCGCGGGCGTCCTCACGACGATCCTCCTGCAGGGCGCCGGCTTCGTCCCCGCCTGGGAGGTCTTCATGTACGGCACCGCGCCCGAGTCCGGCTCCGAGCTGGTGAACGAGCTGCTCGCCTCCGGCGGGCTCACCGGCTCCGCGTGGACGATCACCGTCGTCGTCGCGGCTCTGTCGCTCGGCGGCCTGCTCGAGCGCACCGGGGTCCTCGCGGTGCTCTCGCACGGGCTCGTGCAGGGGATCCGCAGTCCCGGCGCGCTCGTGGCCGGGACCGGGTTCTCCGCCATCGCCATCAACGCGCTCACCGCCCAGCAGTACATGAGCATCGTGCTTCCGGGCGTGACGCTGCGGAACGCGTACGACGAGTTCGGCCTCGACAGCGACCAGCTCTCGCGGGCGGTCGAGGCGGCCGGGACGCCCACCGGCGCGCTGTTCCCGTGGCACGCGGGCGCCGTCTACATGGCGGGCGTGACGGGCGTGCCGACGCTGGAGTACGCCCCCTTCTACTTCTTCGGCTTCCTCTCGCCGCTGGTGCTGTTCGGCATCGCGGCGACCGGGATCACCATCCCCGACGTGGTGTACACCGGGACGACCGCGCCTGCGGACGACTGACCGCGTCGCGTTCGGCTTTTTTGAGTACTGGTCACGGGGCCGCCTCGGCGCTCTCTCCGCCGTCGTCGCCCGCGCTCTCGCTCGCACGTTCGGCCGCGCGCTGGAACATCCCTTCGCGGGTCGTGTAGACGTAGTAGGCGCCGACGCCGAGGAAGCCGAGGACGTTCGACACGGTCACGGCCCAGAAGACCGCCTCGACGCCCCAGCCGAGCCCCGGCGCGACCGAGACCCCGAACGCGCCGAACGTGATGCCCGCAGGAACCGCGAGCAGAGCGATGGGGAACCGGATCCCCCAGTACTTCCCGAGGTCTGCCGCGAGCGAGGTCTTCGTCCGGGAGGCGCCGTTGAACCCCGCGAACAGGACGTACGTTGCGCCCATCGCGGGATACCCGACCGCGAGTATCCTGAGGTAGAGGACGGTCAGCTCGCGGCCCGCCTCGGTGAGTCCGGGGACGAGCGCCGCGACCACCAGTCCGGGGAAGAACCACTGGAACAGCCCGAGGACGGTCAACAGCCCGACGATCATCGCCACTCCTGCGGTCGTGGTTCGGTGGGCCCGCGCCGGCTGCTCGGCGCCGAGGTTCTGTCCGATCACCGACTGGGCGGCCTGCTGGAGTCCCGTCGCGGG
Source organism: Haloparvum sedimenti (assembly GCF_001462205.1). GTDB lineage: Archaea > Halobacteriota > Halobacteria > Halobacteriales > Haloferacaceae > Haloparvum > Haloparvum sedimenti. The sequence continues at coordinate 82,361 of NZ_LKIR01000121.1, read as the reverse complement.
GACGATCGCGAGCCCGGCCACGCGCGCGCCGACGGTGTACGCGGCCACGCCGGCGGCGCCGCCCGCGACCGTCACGAGCCCGATCACGAGCACGCGGACGACCTGACTCACGACGCGCTGGGCGCCCAGCGGCGCCCCCACCTTGAGGATTTCCCGCAGGAGGTCGGCGTCGACGCGGAGCGACTCCCGCGTGAGGACGAACGTGTCGCGGTAGCCCGCCACGTACACCAGCGTGAGCGCGGCGCCGACGGTCATCCCGATCCCGCTCGCCAGCGCGGCGCCCCGGACGCCGAGTTCGGGGAACCGCCAGACGCCGAAGATCAGCAGGGGGTCGAGGAGGAGGTTCGTCGCCGCGGTGAGGACGTTGATGTGGAGCCCCGCCCGCGAGTCCCCGACCGCTGCGTAGGCGTACTCCACCGTGTCGCTCGCGAAGCCGAGAGGGTAGAACAGAAGCACCGTTCCGAGGTAGAGCCCCGCCGTCCCCGCGAGCGCCGCGTCCGCGCCGAGCAGCGACATGAACGCCCGCGCGTTCGGCGCGACGGCCACCACGACGACGGTCACGACCGCCAGCGTCAGGAGGACGCCGTTGAACGTCGCCCGCCGCGCTGTCGGCAGGTCACCGCCACCGACGAGCTGTGAGACGACTATCTGCGTCCCCGAGAAGGTCAACACCGAGATCGCCGCGAACAGCGCTAACACCGGGACGTTCAGTCCGACCGCCGCGACCGCGTTCTCCCCCAGCCGCCCCAGCCAGAAGGTGTCCACGATGGTGTTGACCACGTGGACGAGGTTCATCCCGATCAGCGGCACCGCCAGCACGGTGAGCGCTCGGGGGATGGATCCCTCGGTTATCTCTTCCTGAGAGAGATCGAACATGTCGGCACCCTTCCGCGATTGGAACCGGGCAACAAAAGGGCACCGATGTGTTTGAAAGTTGACTTTTCTGGGTTAGGACCGCGACGGCGGTGGTGTGCGCTCACGCGCCATGGGCACACGACCCGCCGGATCCGCACGTTTTTGCCCCCGGCGGCGAAGGGTGAGACATGAGCAGCAGGCGGCGGAAGCCCGACTGGCTCAAGATGCGACCGCCCTCGGGCCGGCGGTTCGCCGAGATCAAGTCGACGCTCCGCGACCGGAACCTCAACACGGTCTGTGAGGAGGCCAACTGCCCGAACCTCGGGGAGTGCTGGTCCGGCCGCGACGGCCCCGGTACCGGACCGGGAACGGCGACGTTCATGCTGATGGGCGACCGCTGCTCGCGCGGCTGTAACTTCTGTGACGTGGAGACCGGCGGGATGGAGGCGTTAGACCCCGACGAACCCGCGAACGTCGCGGACGCGGTCGCGGAGATCGGACTGGAGTACGTCGTCCTCACCTCGGTCGACCGAGACGATCTGGCGGACGGCGGCTCGGCCCACTTCGCGGAGACGATCCGCGCGATCAAAGATAGGGACCCGGAGGTCCTCGTCGAGGTGCTGATCCCGGACTTCGGCGGCGACCCCGAGGCAGTCCGCCGGATCGTCGACGCGGAGCCGGACGTGATCGCCCACAACGTCGAGACGGTCGAGCGCCTCCAGTGGCCGGTTCGGGACCGTCGCGCGGGCTACGAGCAGACGCTGGCGGTGCTCGATCAGGTCGATCGGGAGTCCGACATCCACACGAAAACGAGCGTCATGCTCGGGCTCGGCGAGTACGACCACGAGGTGTACCGGACGATGCGAGACCTCCGCGAGGTCGGCGTCGACATCGTCACGTTCGGCCAGTACCTCCAGCCCTCCCGCTCGCACCTCGACGTCTTCGAGTACGTCCACCCGGACGTCTTCGACACCTGGAAGCGCGTCGCGGAGAACGAGCTCGGCTTCCTCTACTGCGCCTCGGGGCCGATGGTCCGCTCCTCGTACAAGGCCGGCGAGCTGTTCGTCGACGCGCTCGTCCGCGAGGACGCCTCCGTCGACGAGGCCCGGTCGCGGGCGCGAGCGGGCGACTGAGCGCACCGCTCGGGATTTCTGCTGCTCCCGCTCTGCGTTCATCCTCGCCGATCGGTCGACGACACCCAGAAAAGCCCTTGCCGGCTGCCCCGTTCAGTCCCGTCCATCGCCCCGCGACCCCGCCGGTTCCGAAGCACTCATTCGCGTTCGCCCCTCCATTCCGGTAATGAGTCATCAACTTCCCGACGTACAGGCGAGCGAGCCGGACGTCGCGGTCGGCCTCTCGCAGGTCGGCGTGACCGGCGTCGAGAAGCTCGTCAAGCTGGCGCGCGAGGACAAACGTCCCATCGTCCTCATGGCCGAGTTCGAGGTGTTCGTCGACCTCCCGAGCGGCCGAAAGGGGATCGACATGTCCCGCAACATGGAGACGATCGACGAGATCTTGGAGGAGATCACCCGCGAGGAGGCCTACCGCGTCGAGGACGTCTGCGGCGACGCGGCCGAGCGCCTGCTGGCGAAACACGACTACACCTCCACGGCGGAGGTCCACATGGAGGCGGACCTGATCACGCGCGAGGAGACGCCCGCGTCGGGCCGGCAGACACAGAACACCGCGCGGATCATCGCCTCCGCGGAGGCGACCGAGGAGGGTACCCGCGAGGAGATCGGCGCCGAGGTCACCGGCATGACGGTCTGCCCCTGCTCGCAGGGCATGTCCGAGTCCCGCGCCCGCGACAAGCTCCACGAGCTGGGCGTCGACGAGGAGACGACCGAGGAATTCCTCGACGCCGTCCCGCAGCCGGGCCACTCCCAGCGCGGACACGCGACGCTGACCGTCACCGCGAACGGCGATCCCGAGGTCGACCTCGGCGACATCATCGACATCGCGCGCGACGCCATGAGCGCCCGCATCTACAACATGGCCAAGCGTCCCGACGAGGACCACATGACGTTCGCGGCCCACTCCGACGCGAAGTTCGTGGAGGACTGCGTCCGCGCGCTCGCCGAGAGCACGGTCGACGAGTTCGATCACCTCGAGGACGACGCCGTGATCCACCTTGCGCAGTCGAACGACGAGTCGATCCATCAGCACAACGCGCACGCCGAACGCGAGGTCACGATGGGGCAGCTGCGCGCCGAGCTGAACGGCGACTGACCGAGGCCGTCCCGTCCTCCTCCTCGCCCCCGCCCTCACCCGAACTGCAGCGGCTCCGCCTCCTCCCACCGCGGCTCGAACTGCGCTTTCACGTCGGCCGCGAACTCCGGATCCTTCAGGTCGATCATCGCGAACGGCTCCTCCGTCGAGAGGGGATGGGGCACCTCGATGCAGGTCTCGACGCCGTCGAACAGGTTGAACGTCCCGTCGACGCCCTCGGCGGTCCGCACCGCGAACCCCTCGTGGTCGGACAGCTCGGCGGTGTAGCGCCGGCCGACGCTCCGGGGGAGCTCGTCGACGACCGCGGGCGACAACAGGACCCTGATCTCGACGCCGCGGTCGAGCGCCGCCTCCAGCTGCTCGGTCACCTGCTCGCCGACGGACCCGAGGTCGAACCCGACCGTCGGCCCCCCGGCGACGACGATCATGCGCCGCTCGGCGGCCGCGATGCGCTCCAACAGGAGGTCCGTCGTCTCCTCGGACCCGACGGCGGCGGTCCAGAACTCCCCCTCCACCGGATCAGCGGACTCCAGCTCCGACGAGAGCTCGTCGACGACGGACTCGTACTGCTCGGCGCGCTCGGCTAACTCCCGCTTTTTCGCGTCGAGAAGCCGGTCCAGCGCTGCGTCCGGCTCCACCGCGACGTACTTTTTGGGCCGGCTCGCCGCCTGACTCCTGACGAGGTCGTGCTGTTCGAGGCTGTTGAGCACGTCGTAGATGCGCCCCATCGGCACCTCGCTCGCCCGCGAGAGGTCCTTCGCGGTCGTCGGTCCGGTCCGCAACAGCGCGCGATAGGTGCGCTCCTCGTACTCCGAGAGCCCGAGGTCGCGTAAGCTCGCCATACCGGACCGACTCCGCCGAGGCTCATAAACGCACCGGGGGTTTACCGACGTGCCCCACGGCGGGAATGTCCCCGCATCGGTGTGGAACCGGCGACGATTCGCGCTACGCCACCGCGTCCGCGACGCGCGCCATCAACTCGTCCGGCGTTGTCGCCGGGTCGGCGGTCCGGTCGCCCACGCGGACGACGGCGGCCCCCTCCTCGACGTCGAGCGGTCCCGCGCCGCGGTGCGCGTTCGGGACGACGACCTTCTCGTGGTCGGCGACCCGCAGCGCGGCCCGATGGAGGTCGCTGCCCGGTTCGGTACCGACCGCGACGAGCGTCGACCCGCGCGTCAGTCGGCCGACGAGGCTGCCGTAGCCCGCGACCTGGACGCCGAACCGCTCGGACGCACCCGCGAACGCGGCGGCCGTCTCGCGGGCCACCGCCTCGTACCGCTCCTCGCCGGTGACGAGCGAGAGGTCCAACAGCGTCTCCGCCATCTCCACGTTGCCGTCCACGGGGCGGAACGGGCGGTCGAGGAGCGCCTCGCCCTCCCGTGGCCCGTCGACGAACGACCCCCCGTCGTGGAGGCGCTCGATCGCGCGGTCGGCGACGGTCCGCGCGAGGTCGGCGCCCTCCCCGAGGACCGACTCGGCGCGGACGAGCGCGGCGACGACTCGGGCTGCGTCCTCGAGCAGGTCGGTCTCACCCACGGCGTCGCCGGCGCGGAACCTGGTGACTGCGCCAGTCTCGGCGTCGATCAGGTCGCGGCGGAGGACGCCCAGGATCCGCTCGGCGTACTCGCCGGCGCGCTCGTCGTCGGTGTAGGCGTGGAACGCGAGCATGGCGTCCGCGGCGAGGGCGTTGCCGCCCGCGTAGACGGTGAGGTCCTCGCGCGGGGCGTCGAGGTCGGCGCGGTCGCCGGCGCTGCGGGCGTAGTAGGCGCGGCCCGTGCCCGGGCCGAGGCTGCCGCCGACGCCGACGCCGGTCCAGAGGTCGTCGGTGAGGAACGACACCGCGCCCGCGGCCGGCTGGCGGTAGGCCTCCTCGCCGGTGTAGAGGTAGGCGTTGGCGAAGGCCCGCAGCACGGCCGCGTTCGTGTCCAGCGGCTTCTCGTAGTGCACGTCGGTCCAGTCTCGGCCCCCCGCGTAGCGGAAGAAGCCGCCGGCGACCTCGTCGGTGAGGTGGTTCCGGACCGCATCGAGCGTGCGGAGCGCGCGGTCGCGGTCGCGCTTGAGCGCGAACTCGACGGTCCGCGGGAGCGGGAACTTCGCGTCGTCGCCCCAGCCGGCGTGTTCCTCGTCGAACTTCACGTCCAACTGCCCGACGAGGTGCTCCTCGATGGCCTCCGTCACCTGGTCGGTCGGCGGGAGGTCGCCCGCGAGCGCCCGCGGAACGCGTCCGGCGTCGGCGCCCTTCTCGGCGTACATTTCGCGGACCGAATCGAGCACCTGGCGCATGCCCTCGGGGTCGAGGTAGCCGGCGCCCGTCAGGAGGGTGCCGTCCGGCGCGAGGAAGACGGTCGAGGGGAACCCGCCCATGTTGTACCGCTCGCGGACGCGGGGGTTGCGGTCCACGTCGACGCGGACCGGCACGAAGCCGTCGTTGACGTTGGCCGCGATCCGCGGCTCCGCGTACGTCTTCGCGTCCATCTCGTGACAGTCCGCACACCACGTCGCCGTGAGCGAGAGCAGCACCGGCCGGTCGGTCTCCGCGGCCGCGGCGAACGCTTCCGGGCCCCACTCGCGCCACTCGACGCGCGTCTCGGTCATGGCCGGAACTGGGAGGGGCGCGAGGGTAAGCGCTTCGAGACGGGTTCCCCGGACGCCGCCGGCCTTGAGACCGGGCGGTGTCGCCGGGGTTCGTAACGCCTTACCGCCGCGAGCGCCGCGCTCCTCTATGAACGCGATCCACGTGGCCGCCGGGACCGGCGTCGCGCCCACGGAGATGGCCTCCTACGACGCGGCGCTCGCCGACGCCAACCTCCACAACTACAACCTCGTCTCCGTCTCCTCGGTCGTCCCGGCCGAGGCGACCGTCGAAGCGGTCGACCGCGCGCCCGACCTCGGTCCCGCCGGCAACCGCCTCACCGTCGTCGAGGCGCGCCGGACCGTCGGCCCGGAGGGCGCGAGCTTTCGGCAGGGCGACGTGGCCGGTGCCGCGGAGGGCGACGGGAGCGAGCGCGCCGGCGCGGCCGACGCGGATTCGGCGACCGACGCAGCAGGCTCCGACTCGGACGCCATCGTCGCCGGCCTCGGCTGGGCGACCGGCCCCGGCCCGGGACTGTTCTACGAGGTGACCGGCACCGACGCCGAGGACGTCCGCGAGCGCATCGACGCGGGGCTGGACGCGGGCGCGGAGCTCCGCGACTGGACGCTCGACGACCGCGAACGCCTCGTCGAGACCGCGAGCCCGACGCCCGGCGCCTACACCACGACCGTCGTCGTGGCCGCGTACGGCGAGTCCGAGCCGGTGCTCTGAAGCGGGTTTTGCGGTGGAGTTCTGTGGTGGGGTTTTGATAGCCAGTCACGAACACATCGAGCGCTCGGCAACGGCTGTCCCTTCAGTGATCGCGGCAGTGGCGCGCGCGAGG
>NZ_LKIR01000121.1:66300-75851 GCF_001462205.1 Haloparvum sedimenti | reverse complement strand
CGCGCGCGAGGGAGGCGGCGGCGCGGCCGCCTGCGGTGTCTCCAGCGCGCTACTGCACGCTGGAGGCCAGCGGGACGCGGTTTGTCCCGCGCTGCGGTGTCGCGGCCGCGCCGGCGCCGAGGCTGGGGAGGTGCGAGGCTGCGGTTGCGGCGCGGTTGCGGTGCTGTGCGGGGTGGGACTGAAAGGGGCAGCCGGCTCGATCCGGCCCCGGCGCCTCAAGCACTCGCGCCGGGCGGTGTGGAGAGGCGCGAGCGCGCAGAGCGTGCCGCGGCCGGTCGAGCCGGCTGGGGCTTTCTGGACGTTGCTGTCCAGATCAACAGGATCGACAGCAGTTACAAAAACGTCGTCGGGAGAGCGGGCTGGGGCTTTCTGGGTGTTGCCGTCCCGATCAGCAGGATCGACAGCAGTTACAAAAACGTCGTCGGGAGAGCGGGCTGGGGCTTTCTGGGTGTTGCCGTCCCGATCAGCAGGATCGACAGGGGTCGCAGAAACGTCGTACGGAGAGCCGGCTGAGACTTTCGAACTGGAAACACCCCACGCGACCCGACCCTCCCAGTCACCACCCCTTCTGAACCAACGAAAACGTCCGTCGAGCGCTACGTGACGGAGTTCTGCGGCGGAGTTCCTCTCGACCGCCGACGCCTTTTTACCTCGCGTTCACCAACTGCCCTCACCCTCAATGAACGGAAACAACCCCTACGCGGGCGCTCCCGGCGTCGCGGGTGCCGGCGAGCCGGAGCCGGTGGACCTCTCTCCCGACCAGGAGCGGGCGCTGCGGACCGCCGTCGCGGGGATCGTCGACCGCACGGAGTCGTACCTCCCGGACGGCTACATCGTCGGCTCCGAGCTTTCGGTGGGCACCGGCGGGGCCACCGCGACGGTCGCGGTGAACCCGCCGGCCGGGCATCCCGTCTCCGCCGGGTTCGCGCCGGACCCGGAGGAGCTGGAGACCGGCATCGAAGACACCGACGCCGAGGAGGTCGCGAAGGGGCTCGCGGCCAGCGCGGCGGTACAGGTGATGAACGCGGTCGGCGACGGCGACCTCACGCCGACGGCGAAGTAGGACGCGGCGTCAGTCGCCGCCGGGCGCTCCCGGACGGCGGTCGCGGTCGAGATGCTGTCCTTCTGCGGACGGAGTCACGCCGAACAGCGCGTAGGCGACGAGCGTCGCGGCCGCGACCGCGCCGACGCCCAGCCCCAGCGTCGCCGACGATCCCACGATCGGCGCGATCGTCCGGCCGACCAGCAACGGGACGGGGATCGCGGCGAGGAGCCAGTCGTACTCCGACCGGTTCGGTCCGCCGTTGCCGCGGTTGCTGTCGATGCCGTCGATGATCGCGTCGCCACTATGCACCATTCGTCTCACCCGGTCGGATCGCACGGCCGGAATTCACTTAGAAATTATCCCGCCGGGAGACGGGGGCCGGTTCGCGGCCGGACGCCGCGGTGCCGGTATCGAAGGAGGCGTCGGTACCGCTGGATCAGTACTGGTAGTGAATCGCGCGGTCGGCCGTCTCCTCGGCCTGGGCGAGCTTCTCGCGCGCTTCCTCGAAGTCCTCGCGGCGGACCTCGGTGCGGCCGTCGCGGATGGCGAACATCCCCGCCTCGGTCGCCAGCGACTCGATGTCGGCGCCGCTGTAGCCGTCAAGGTCGGCCGCCAGGTCGCGGAGGTCGATGTCGTCGGCGACGTTCATCTCCTCGGTGTGGATGTCGAGGATGCGGCTCCTCCCCTCGGCGTCGGGCTTGGGGACCTCGATGAGGCGGTCGAACCGGCCGGGCCGGAGGATCGCCTCGTCGAGCATGTCGAAGCGGTTGGTCGCGGCCATGATGCGGATCTCGCCGCGCTCGTCGAAGCCGTCCATCTCCGAGAGCAGCTGCATCATCGTCCGCTGGACCTCTGCGTCGCCGGAGGTCTTCGAGTCCGTCCGTTTCGCCGCGACGGCGTCGATCTCGTCGATGAAGATGACTGCGGGTTCACGCTCTTGCGCCAGCTCGAAGAGGTCGCGGACGAGCCTCGCGCCCTCGCCGATGAACTTGCGGACGAGCTCGGAACCGGCCATCTTGATGAAGGTGGCGTCGGACTCGTTGGCGACCGCCTTCGCGAGCATCGTCTTGCCGGTCCCCGGCGGGCCGTGCAGCAGGACGCCGCTCGGCGGGTCGACACCGACGGTCTCGAACACCTCGGGGTTGTCGAGGGGGTCCTCGACCGCCTCGCGAACCTCGCGGATCTGGTCGGCGATGCCGCCGATGTCGTCGTAGGTCACCTCGGGCGACTCGTCGACCTCCATCGCCTGCGCGCGGGCGTCCGTCTCGTCGTCGAGCACCGTCTGGACCGAGAAGGAGTCGTTGATCGCGACCCGGTCGCCCGGTTCGAGGTCGCCGTCCATCCGCGTGGACGCCTGCGTGAACACCTCCTGGTTGTTGCCGTGCTGCTTGATGACGATGCCGTCCTCGGTGATCTCCTCGACGGACGCGATGTACAGCGAGGAGGTCTTCAGCACCTCGTTCTCTCGTTTCAGCTCGTCGACGTCGTCCTTGAGGTCGTCGCGGCGGCCCTGCGCGTCCTCGAGGCGCCGCTCCAGCTCCTCGTTCACCTGCACGATCCGCTCGTAGTGTTTGCGGATCGCCTCCAGCCGCTCCGCCTCGGTCATCTCGGGGTCCAGCTCGAGGCGGGGACGGTCCGGGAGTGATGGACTGTGGGACATTCGTTGGCCGCGCTACGGTTCGCGCGTAAATGTGCCTTTGGGTCGGCGAAACGCGACCCCGGGCGGTACCCGGAGCCCGTCGCTTTCACGGCGGTCGAACCGGTTACAGAAACGGCGCCGGGGACGCTCGCGCTCGGCGTGCGAGAAGCCGGCCGCAGCGGTGTCGGCGGAGTGGGGCGGTGTCGGCGGAGTGGGGCGGTGTCGGTGGAGTGGGGCGGTGTCGGTGGAGTGGGGCGGTGTCGGTGGAGTGGGGCGGTGTCGGTGGAGTGGGGCGGTGTCGGTGGAGCGCGGCGCTCAGTCCGAGGCGCAGCCGCCGCCGCCCGAGAGCACGTCGCGGCCGTCGCCGGTGATCCGGTAGACCACCTCGCCGCTGACCGACTCCACCAGCCCCGCGTCGCGGAGCGCGTCGCACCGCCGCTCGACGTGGGGCGCGTGGAGCCCGGTGTTGCTCGCGACGAGCGCCGGGTAGTCCGCTCCCGACTCCGCGAGGTACGCGAGCACTCGGACGTCGGTGCTGTTGAGGTCTGCGGACGGGTCTCCGGCTGCGCCGTGGGACATGATCGTGACAAATGTTACCATTAACCATATACCTTGCGCCCGTTCCCGCCGGTCGGGAGCCTGCACGCGGAGAGGTCGCTCGTGGGGCGGCCGCTCACCGCCCGAACGCGAGGCGGGAGATGTCGTCCGCCCGGTTCATCAGCACCGTTCCGAGCGTCGCGGTGACGAGCACGTAGCCCACCGTGAACGCCGGCAGCGTCTCGCGGAACACCGGCGTCGTCCCGGCGGCGGCGAGGAACGCCGCGATCACCAGCGAGAACTCCCCGCGCGGCGCGAGCGCGCAGCCGACGCGGACCGCGCGCGTGGCGTCGAGCCCGTACGCGCGCCCGGCGAGGTACCCTGAGACGAGCTGGCCGGGGACCGTCACCGCCACCGCGACGGCGACCGGGAGCGCCGTCGCCGCGAGCAGCCGCGGGTCGGTCGCGGCCCCGACCGCGAAGAAGAACAGCGCGGCCGAGAGGTCCCGGACCGGGACGACGAGCGTCTCGATGCGCTGTACGTGGCTCGTCCGCCCGAACGCGGTACCGACGAAAAAGGCGGCGACCGCCTCGCTGACGCCCGAGACGATCCCGAGGCCGGCCACGAGCGCCGCCACGCCCAACACTCCGAGCAGGAACAGCTCCGACGAGGTCGTCGAGAAGGCCCGCTCCAGCCGATCGGCGCCGTAGTGCGCGAGCGCGACCACGACCCCCACGAACGCCGCGGCGGTCCCGAGCGAGCGCAGCAGCGTCTCCGGCTCGGCGACGCCCAGCAGCACCGCCGACAGCACCGCGAACGCGGCCGCGGTGAGGATGTCCTCGATGACGACCACCCCGAGGATCGCGTCCGACTCCGCGTCGGCGATCCAGCCGAGGTCCAGAAGCGACTTCGCGATGATCACCGTCGAGGAGTTGAAGACGATCAGCGCCAGGAACGCCGACTCAAGCAGCGACCAGCCGAACGCGAGCCCGATGAGGACGCCGAGCGGGGCGCTGATGAGCACGTCCGCCGCCCCGGCCCGCACGAACTGCGTCCGGTTCGTGAACAGCTGGTCGAGGCTCAGCTCCAGTCCGACGAAGAACAGGAGCAACACGACGCCGAGTTCCGCGAGCAGCCGGAACGTTCCCGGGTCGCGCACGAGCGACAGCGACAGGTCGCCGACCGCGGGCGCGAAGGGACCGACCGCGATCCCCACGAGGATGTACGCGGGGATGACGGAGTAGCCGAGCCGGCGGCTCGCGCCGCCCGCGGCGGCCAAAAGCACCAGCACCGCGCCGGCGACCGCCAGCGGGGGGAGCGTCGGGAGCCTTGAAGCCCCCTGAAGCGAGAACGCGGGGAGCGAGGCAGCGATCACGGTCGTCCCTCAGTCGTCCGCGGGCGTCGGGTCTCCCCCGTCGCCAGTTCCGTCCCGTCCGGCGAGCATCGGCGTCCCGTCCGCGCGGGGGCCGAGGGTCGGGCCGTGGGGGCCGTCGTCGGGGTCGATCCGGCGGCGTTTCTCGTAATCCGTCGAGCGCTCGACCGGGACGCGGCCGATGGCGGTGATCATCTCGACGTAGTCGTCGAAGCTGCGGTACTCGCCGTACTGCCCGCCGGCGCGTTTGGTGATCTCCTCCGAAAGGATGGTGCCCATGAAGTCGTCCGCGCCGCAGTTGAGCAGTTTGAGCCCGTGCTCGTCGCCCGACTTCACCCAGGAGGACTGAATGTGGTCGACGTTGTCCAGGAAGAGGCGCGCGACCGCGACCATGAGCTCGTCCTCCGCGAGGCTCGCCCCGCCGTCCACGACGCCGTGTCTGTACAGCGGCGTGTTCTCGTGGACGAACGAGAGCGGGACGAACTCCGTGATCCCGCCGGTGCGGTCCTGTAGGTCGCGGACGACTTTCAGGTGCTCCACGCGGTGGGCCGCGTTCTCGACGTGGCCGTACATGATCGTCGCTGTCGTGGGGAGTCCCGCGGCCATCGCGCCCTCCATCGCGGCGACCCAGTCGTCGGTCCGGATCTTCCCCGGGCAGATAACATCGCGAACCTCGTCGACGAGGATCTCCGCCGCGGTGCCGGGCGCGGAGTCGAGCCCCGCGGCCGCGAGTTCGCGGTAGACGGCCTCGTAGTCCCAGTCGGTGCCGCGCCGGGCGTGGTACGCCTCCTCCGGGGTCATCGAGTGGAGGTGCACGTCGTCGACCGACATCGCCGTCATCTGCTCGACGTACGTGCCGGGATCTGTCGCGTACGCCTCGGGCGGCTTGTAGTTCACCGCGCTCGCGGGGTCGTCGTACCCCCGGAGGATCTCGTGGTGCTCCTCGTTCAGCGCGAAGGCGGGGTGGAGCCCCGAGACGGAGGTCACCTCGTAGATGCCCATCTCCAGCGCATCCTCGACGACGGCGCGCGACTCCGCGGGCGTCTTCGTGAACCCCGAGTGCTCCACCTCGGCGTCCGCCTCGAACGCGTGAGCGGTGTTCTTGAAGTTACAGAACAGACAGCCGGTGTTGCAGGCGGTGGTGACGTTGTTGTTGAGGTTGGCGACGAACGTCACCTCGTCGCCGACGACCGCGGCCCGCCGCCGATCCGCGGCCTCCAGCACCAGTTCCTTGCGTTCGGGGTCGATGTCCTCGCGGTCGGTGCCGGTGGTGATCAGCTCGATCCCGTCGTCGACCGTCAGCCGGTCGCCCGCGCGCGCCTTCGCCAACGCGTTCTCGAAGGACTGGTCCGTCTCGGGGACGACCTCGAACTCGACCGCCTCGGGGTCGACCTCGCGCGCGTCGGTCATGCCCTCACCTCGCCGGCCGGACGTAAAAAGCGGGACGGTCGGCGGAGAACGCTGCCGACGCCGCCGGGGGTCTCACACCCGGTCGTAGTCCTCGCGGACGGTCTCCAGCGTGGCGACGAACACGCCGATGACGATGGGGCCGACGAACAGCCCCGTGAAGCCGACCGCGTAGATCCCGCCAGCCACGCCCACGAGGATGACGCCGGGGTTGATGTGGATCCGCTGGTCGATGACGATCGGACGCGCGTAGTTGTCGAACAAGCTCACCACGGTGAGACAGTACGCCGCCAGCAGTGCGGCCGCGACCGGCTCGCCCACGAGCGCGAGGTACGCCGCGGCGGGGCCCCACACGAGGAACGCGCCGATCAGCGGCAGCAGCGCGAGCACGGCCATCATGAACGTCCAGAACACCGCGTCCGGGACGCCGGCGAGCCAAAACCCCACGCCGGCGATGAGCGCCTGTCCGATCGCGACCGAGATGTGTCCGACGACGACGCCCCACGTGGCGGCGTCGACTTTCGCGAACAGCGCGTCGGTGACCCGGTCCGGTAGCGGGATCAGGTCCCGGAGCCACGCGACGAACGCCGGCCCCTCCCGGAGTAGGTAGTAGAGCAGGAAGAGGCTCAGCCCGACGCCGATGCCGGCCTTCGCAGCGCTCGCGACGAACCCGCCCACGCCGCCGAACATCGTCTCCGCGATCCCCCGCCCGAGCGTCGAGAGCGCTCCCTCGAGATCCGGTTCCCGGCCGGTCAGGCCGAGGATCCGCTCCTCCACGACGGCGACGTTCAGGTCGCTCTCCCGGTCGGCGATCGCTGCGACCTCGCGGACGAACACGACGCCGATGTAGGCGAGCGGGACGACGACCGCGCCGACGGTGCCGCCGACGAGCGCCAGCGCGGACGCCATCCCCCCGACTCGCGTACGGAGTCGCCAATGAAGGGGATAGAGCACGTACGCGAGGATGCAGGCGGCTATCACGTACTCGATGAACGGAAAGACGACGAACGCCGTCAGGAGGGCGACGGTCCCGAGGAGACCGATCAGGAACGCCTGTCCGCGGTTCATACGGCAACGTCACACGCCGTCCTCAAAAGGGTCGCTCCGACCCGCGTCAGTCCGCCGCTTCTTCCTCGTCCAGCCCGGGCGCGGCGCTTGGGTCCACGTCGGCCGGCTCCTCGCGTTCGCCGCCGACCACGGTCTCGCCGTCCTCCGTCTCGACGTAGGCGTCGTCCGCGAACCCCGCCTTCGCGTTCTCGTACTCCGGCTCCGTCAGCTTCTCGGGCGTCTCGGGGGCCTCCGCGATCCCCTCCGGCGGGCGGAACTCCCCGAGCGGATCGTCGATGGTGATCCCGTGTTTCGTGAAGAACTCCTCGTAGCGGCGGTAGTGGGGTTCGATCTCGTCGCCGGGGATCTCCATCATCTCCGTCCAGCCGTGATTGAAGAAGTCGAAGTTCGCCTGGACATGGGTGATCTCGCGTGCCTTCGCCTCGGGGAACCCGGCCTGCAGCGCGGTGAGGTACGTCGCCATCGTCGCGTCGAAGAAGTCGTCGAGGTGCGCGCGGCGCTCCTCGCGGCGCTCCTCGTCGGCCTTGTTGAGGAAGATGGTCGTGTGGAGGTCGACGAGCTTGTCGTGGGCTGCCTCCCCGATCACCGGCGCGGTGAGGGCCTTCTTCGCGGCCCAGTGGCGGACGTTCTGGCGGATCTTCATACTTCAGCATTGGTGCCGTGAACCCTTCAATGTGTGGCGAACGGACCGAACGAGGCAGGGAACGAACGGCCACGGTCGACGATCGGTCGGCGACACGCGGCGGATCCCTAATATTCGGTAAGGGAATCCCTTGAATCCCCATGAGAGAAACTCTCGTTCCCGGATTCGGATAGCAATCCACATTAACCCCGAATACGAACGGCCGCGTATGACCGAATCGTACGTGATCATCGGCGATGGGGTCGCCGGGTCCTCCGCGGCCGAGACGCTGCGCGAGGAGCAGCCGGACGCCGAGATCACCGTGCTCACGGACGAGGGTGAGGCCCTCTACAATCGGATCCTGATCAAGGAGTTCGCGAAGGGGAAACTGCCCGCAGCGCCCATCTCCATCCACGACGAGGAGTGGTACGCGGAGCGGGACATCGACCTCCGGCTCAATACGCTGGTCGTCGACGTCGACATCGAGGCGGACGAGGTGACGACCCACGAGGGCGAGACGTTCGCGTACGACAAACTGCTCTTGTCCATCGGCGGCACGCCGACCCAGCTCCCGGTGGACAACTCCGACGCCGAGGGCGTCCACCACTTCTGGACGTTCCAGGACGCGCGCGCGATCAAGGAGTCCGTCGAGAGCGCCGAGAAGGGCGTCATCGTCGGCGCCGGGCTGCTCGGCATCGACTTCGCGGCCATCTGCGGCGCGCAGGACGTCGAGGGGAAGTACCTGATGCGCGGGGACTCGTGGTGGCGGTACGCCCTCTCGAACGAGGGCGCCGAGATCATGCACGAGGCGATGCGCGACGTGGGCGTCGAGCCGGTGTTCGACTCCGGCGTGGACCACTTCGAGGTCGACGACGACGGCCGCGTCGAGGCCGCGGTCGACCCCAACGGCGACCGCTACGACTGCGACTTCGCGGGCGTCGCCATCGGCCTCAACTTCAACACCGAGATCGTCGAGGAGACGCCGATCGCGACGGACAACGGGATCATCGTCGACGAGTACATGCGGACCAACGTCGACAACGTGTACGCGGCCGGCGACATCACGGAGTTCCACGACGTCATCCTCGGCGAGCGCGCGCAAAACGGCGCGTGGGGCTCCGCGAAGGAGCAGGGGACGGTCGCCGCAAGGAACATGGTCGAGTACGGCTCCGAGGAGTTCCGCTGGGTCTCCTCGTACTCGATCACGCACTTCGACTTCCCGTTCCTCTCCTTTGGCCACCCGACGCTGGGCGACGACGAGGTCGAGGCGACCACCGGCGAGGGCGAGTGGCGCAAGCTCGCGCTGAAGGACGGCAAGATCGTCGGCGGCGTCCTCATCGGCGACCTCGCCCCCCAGTCCGCCTACAAGCAGCTGATGCGCGAGGAGCGCTACGTCGCCGACCAGAAGGAGACCCTCATGCAGGAGGGGTTCTCGGTCGAGGACCTGAAGGCCGCCTCCGAGCAGTAGACGTCGCGAGCCGTCCGTTCTCCGTTTCCTCCGTCCGCGGCCGCGGTCGGGTGGGCGCGTTCCCCGCAGCCCGAAGCGAAGCCGTTTTCGCCCCGCGCAGGTATCCTCGCGTATGGACAGCGGCGGATCTTCGGACATGACGTTGGCGTTCGAGCTCGAGGCGCTGAAGCGTCTCGCGGACCCGAACGCCGTGTTCAACGGGGCGCGCCAGTGGACCGAGTACGTCGGCGTCGTCTCCGAGAAGCCGACGTACGTCGTCACCAACTTCACGCGGAAACACCGCGTCCGACAGGACTTCTTCTCGGGCCCCCGCGGCGTCGAGGAGAGCCTGGAGAACATTCTGCGGCAGTTCGACACCGAGCGCCACGTCTTCGTCGGCACCGGCGAGGAGGA
>NZ_LKIR01000121.1:6520-66290 GCF_001462205.1 Haloparvum sedimenti | reverse complement strand
CCGGCTGGGAGTTCCTCGACGTCGAGGCCGCCGCGGAGGCGGCGGGCTGGACGCTCGCGGGCGAGGAGCCCGAGGAAGAGGAATCGGCGGAGTCGACGCGGGACGACTGGCCCTGAAACGCGACGTGGAGCGTCCGGGCCCGGGACGTTTCGGTCCCCGTCTCGGACGCTGCTCCTGCTTCTGCTTCTGGGACCGGCACTACCCGGAAAACTCCAGTCGCTCGTCCGGCCGTCGTGAGACGGTCCGGCTGACTGCAGTCGCGGGTCGCGACTCACGAGTTTCCTCGCTCTTCGCGGGACACGGCACGCGCCGATTCGGTCATTGCGGCCGCCCTGCACCGCGACCGCCCTGCACCGCGACCGCCCTGCACCGCGACCGCCCTGCACCGCGACCGCCCTGCACCGCAGCGCGTCTCGCGGCCCTACTTCTTGTGCGTGAAGATGAGCGCCTGCCCGTCCTCGGTGCCGACGCAGAAGTCGAGCTGCTGGGAGAGGTTGAGGCTCGTCGGGTTCTCCTTGCAGACGACGAGGTCGTCGAACGGCTCCTCGCAGGCCGGGCACGCGACCGCCACCGTGTTCTGGTAGGTCTTGATCGTCCGGTTCTCCTCGCGCGGGGTCAAAGACGACACCAGTTCGTCGAGGTCCACCTCGTCCATGGGCGCTCCTTGCGAGCGGATCCGCTTAAAGCCGGGCGTCGGCCCGACCGGCGACGCCGACCTCCGAGGGGACCGTCACGCCGCCGCGTCGCCCGTCGAGACGAGGTAGATCCCCGCGAACATCACCGCGCCGCCGGCGGCCATGCCGAGCCCGACCGGCTCGTCCAAAAGGAGCGCGCCGAGCGCCGCGCCGACGACCGGCTGCGCGAAGAAGAACACCGCGACGGTGCCGGCGTCGACGTACTCCAGCCCCTTGTACCAGGCGTACCACGCGCCGGCGGTGCTGAGCACGCCGAGGTACAGCACCGCCGCGACCAGCGCCGGGGTGATCGGGATCGCCGAGAGCTCGACGCCGGTCGTCGCCAGCTCCCACGGGACCAGCACCGCGCTCATGGGCACCGCGAAGAGGGTGGAGTAGGTCGCCGTCTCCAGCGCCGAGTAGCGCCGAACCAGCGGCTTGCCCCACACCGTGTAGGCGGCCCAGCCGGCGCTCGCGAGCAGGAGGAACACGACCCCGGTCCGGTTGCCTGCCGGGATCGCGGTCAGGTCGTACTGCCCCGCGAGCACGAACAGCGTCCCGAGCGCCGCCAGCCCCATGCCGGCGAGCTTTCTGGGGCCCGCCTCCTCGCCGAAGGCGGCCACGCCGAACGCGAGCGTGAAAAGCGGCGTCAGCACCGTCAACAACGACCCCTGACTCGCGGTCGTGAGGTCCGTGCCGACGAACTGCGAGACGATGGTGAGCGCGACCATCGCGCCCAGCCCCGCGAACTGAGCCCACTCGCGCCGGCTGAACGACCGCGACGGCGAGGCGACGCGTACGACGACCAGCAGCGTCGCGGCGCCGACCGCGAGCCGCAGGAAGCTCAGCGTCAGCGGCGGGATCGTCTCGAACCCCCACTTGCTGACGACGTACATCCCGCCCCACAGCGCGGCGGCGACGAGGGGCCCGACCGCGAAGCCGCGTCCGCTCACTCGCCGTCGAGCGCCTGCCACGACAGCCGCGGGTTTCGCGCCGCGGACGTCTGGTCGATGCGGGCCGCGGTCGTGCGATTCGGGGCGTTCTCGAGCGTCTCGTCGTCGTCAGCGAACGCGCGGTTGAACGCCGTCGCGAGGTCGTCCAGCGACGACTTGTTCTCGATCTCGGTCGGCTCCGTCAGCATGGCGTTGTGAACCATCTCGGGCCACTTCGTCGTCGGCGGGTGGACGCCGTAGTCGAGCATCCGCTTCGCCACGTCGGCGGCGTCGCGGTCGCCCGAGGTCGCCGCGAACTCGTGGTGGTAGGGGCCGTACGGGATCTCCAGGTCCAACCGCTCGCCGAGGTAGTTCGCGTTGAGCACGGCCTTCGCCGCGGCGTCCGCGAGCCCCTCGTCGCCGAGCCGGGCGATGTAGGCGTACGCCTTGATCAGGACGAGCCAGTTGCCCTCGAAGCCCTGGACCTTCCCGATGGTCCGCTCGGGCTCGAAGCGCTCGTAGCCGGAACCGGACTCCGTCTCGCGGACGCGCGGAGTCGGGAGGAACTCCGCGAGCTCGTCGACCACGCCGACCGGGCCCGCGCCCGGCCCGCCGCCACCGTGGGGCGTCGCGAACGTCTTGTGGACGTTGTAGTGCATCACGTCGAAGCCCATGTCGCCGGGGCGGCCGCGCCCGAGCAGCGCGTTGAGGTTCGCGCCGTCGTAGTAGAGCAGCCCGCCGGCGCCGTGGACGATCTCGGCGATCTCGGTAATGTCGCGCTCGAAGAGGCCGACGGTGTTGGGGTTCGTCAGCATGAGCGCCGCGGTGTCCTCGGAGACGGCCGCCTCCAGCGCGTCGAGGTCGACGCGCCCGTCCTCGTCGGAGGGGAGCTCGACCACGTCGTACCCCGCAAGGGCCGCGGTCGCGAAGTTCGTCCCGTGCGCGGAGGCGGGGACGATCACCTCGCTGCGGTTCCCCTCGCCGTTCGCCTCGTGGTACGCCTTCGCGACGCGGATGCCGGTGAACTCGCCGGCCGCGCCCGCGGGCGGCTGGAGCGTGACGGCGTCCATGCCGCCGATCTCCGCGAGGTACTCCTGGAGGCCGTAGAGCACTTCGAGCGTCCCCTGCACCGACCGCGAGGAGCGGTCGGGGTGGACCGCGCCGTCGGGGTTGGCGGCCACGTCCTCGGTGAACTTGGGGTTGTACTTCATCGTGCAGGAGCCGAGCGGGTAGGCGCCGGCGTCGATGGCCCAGTTCATCTGCGAGAGCCGGGTGTAGTGCCGCGCGATCTCCGGCTCGGAGAGCTCCGGCAGGGTCACCTCGTCCCGCGTGAGCTCCTCGGGGAGCGGCGACTCCTCACGCACGTCGACGGTCGTCTCGTCCTTCTCCGACAGCAGCGGCTCGTGCTGTGCCTCCTCCTCGCGCGTGTAGCTGGCCTGGTCGTAGATCATGCTGCCGCCTCCAGGGCCGCGACCAGTTCGTCGGCCGCGTCCGCGTTCAGGTCGGTGACGCACACCTGCAGCAGGTGGTCGCCGATCGTGTGGACCGCGAAACCGGCCGCCTCCACCTCGTCGGCGACCGCGGCCGCGGGCTGGTCGGTCCGGACCGCGAACTCCCGGAGGTGGTGGCGGTCGTGGACCGGCGCGCCGTAGCCCGAGAGGTCGTCGATGCGCTCCGCGAGGTCGGTCGCCTCGCGAACGCAGTCGTTGGCGAGTTCGACGAGCCCCGAGGGGCCGAGGTGCGCGGCGTGCATCGCTGCACGAAGCGCCACCCACGCCTGATTGGTGCAGATGTTCGAGGTGGCGCGCTCCTTCCGGATGTGCTGTTCGCGCGTCTGGAGCGTCAGCGTGTACGCGCGCCGGTCGGTGGCGTCCTCGCTGGCGCCTACCAGCCGGCCCGGCACCTGCCGGAGGAACTCCTCGCGGCAGGCGAACAGCCCGAGGCCCATGCCGTAGGCGGCCGGGAGCCCGAGGGCGCCGGCCTCGCCGACCACCACGTCGGCGCCGACCGTGGCGGGCTCCTCCAGCACCGACAGCGCCACGGCGTCGGAGCCGAGCACGAACAGCGCGTCCGCCTCGTCGGCCACCGCGCCCACGTCGGCGAGCTGCTCCTCGATGCAGCCCCGGACGGTCGGGTTCTCGGCGTACACCATGACCACGTCCTCTCCCGCGCGCTCGCGGAGCGCGTCGAGGTCGACGTTGCCGTCCGCCATCGGGTACGTCTCGACGGCGAGGTCCGCGCCGTCGCAGTAGTTCGCGAGCACCGAGCGCTTCCCCTCGCGGAGCTGTTCGGGGACGAGCACCACGTCGCCGCTCGTGGAGCGCACGCGGTCCGCGAGCGTGGCCGCCTCGCCCAGCGCCGTCGCCGCGTCGTACATCGAGCAGTTGGCGATGCCGAGCCCCGTCAGCTCCACCAGCATCGACTGGTACTCGAAGAGCGCCTGCAGGAACCCCTGCGCGATCTCCGGCTGGTACTGCGTGTAGCTGGTCAGGAACTCCGCGCGGTCCGCGAGGTGGTCGACGACGCTCGGGACGTAGTGGGAGTAGTGACCCCGGCCGAGGAACTCGGTGAGGTCGTCGTTGTCCGCGAGCGTCTCGCGGAGCTCGGCGCGGATCTCGCGCTCGGAGCGCGCGGGGATGCCGAACTCGCCGTCGAACGCGACCGCGTCCGGGATGTCGAACAGGTCGCCTTCGTCGTCGGCGCCGACCGCCTCGAGCATCGCGGCCGTCTCCGCGTCCGTGTGGGGCGCGTACGGACTCCCGGCCTTCTGTCCGTAGTCGCGGCCGCTCATCGGCGTCCCCCGTTGGTTCCGGTCGTCATTCGATCTGGTCGCGGTAGTCGTCGGGCGAGAGCAGGGCGTCGAAGTCGGCGTCCGCGGCCGGCTCCACCTCGATCAGCCAGCCCTCCCCGTAGGGGTCCTGATTGAGCAGCTCCGGCGCGTCGAAGAGGTCCTCGTTGACCGCGACGACCTCGCCGGAGACGGGCGCGTACACGTCCGAGACGGCCTTGATCGACTCGACGACGCCGAACTCCTCGCCGGCGGTCACCTCGTCGCCGGCGTCGGGCAGCTCGACGAACACCACGTCGCCGAGCTCGTCCTGTGCGAAGTCGGAGATGCCGAACCGGACGGCGTCGCCGTCCGTCGTCGTCCACTCGTGCGATTCCAGATACCGTCGGTCGTCGGGAGTCTCGAAGCTCATGTGTCGATAAAGGGAGGGATCACAACTTCCGCGCGCTTCTCCTCGCCGCGGACCACCACGCCGACGCGGTCGCCCGCGTTCGCGTACTCGCTCCGCAGGTAGCCCAGCCCGATGGGCTCGTTCAGCGTCGGGCTCATCGTGCCGGAGGTGAGGTGACCGATCTCCGCGCCGGTCGTCTCCTCGCCGTCCTCGGCATCGTCCGCGTCGCCGCCCGGCCCGTCCGTCACCGCGTAGCCGCCGCGCGGGACGCCGCGGTCGAGGAGGCGGACGCCGACGAACTTCTCGTCGACGCCCTCCTCCTTCTGTCGTTCGAGGGCGTCACGGCCGACGAACTCCGTGTCGAGCTTCACCGCGAAGCCGATGCGGGCCTCGTAGGGGGTCCGTGGCTCCTCGTCGGGGTCGAAGTCCTGCCCGGACAGGAGGAAGCCGGCCTCCATGCGGAGCGTGTCGCGGGCGCCGAGCCCGCAGGGCTGGCAGTCGAACGCGTCCCAGACCGCCTCCGCGTCGGGGGTCGGACAGAGCACTTCGAAGCCGGCCTCGCCGGTGTAGCCCGTGCGGGCCACCCAGCTCTCGACGCCCGCGACCGCGGCGTGGGTCGCCTCGAACTTCGAGAGGTCGCGCACCGCCGCGGCGTCGGCGCCGCCCGCGGTGCTCTCGATGCCCTCGGAGCCGACCTCGGTCGCTTCGAACAGCAGTTCGGGCGCGTCGGGGCCCTGCACCGCGACCATCGCCCACTCCCCGGTCGTCAGCTCCACGTCGGCGTCGAGCGCGTGCTCGTCGCGGTACTCGACCCAGCGCGCGTACGCCTCGTCGTCGTGGCCCGCGTTCGGGATGAACAGGTACGCCGGCTCGTCGCCGTTCCGACCGGCCGCGACCCGGCCGTCGGCCGCCTCGCCCGCGGGCGTCCCGTCGGGGAGCCGATAGACGACGGTGTCGTCGTGCATGACCCCCTCCGCGTCGGTGATCGCCGCGTACTGGGAGTCGCCCGGGTCGAGCGCGGTCACGTCGTTCGTCGTCAGCCGCTGCATCAGGGTCGTGGCGTCCGGTCCGGCGACCTCGACCTCCCCCATGTGGGAGACGTCGAAGATGCCGGCCGCCTCGCGGACCGCCGAGTGTTCCGTGCGGATGGAGTCGAACTCCACCGGCATGTCCCACCCGCCGAAGTCCGTGAAGCGAGCGCCACGGTCCTCGTGAACCGCGTGCAGCGGCGGCTTCCGTCGGGCCATGTGCGCAACTACGGGCCCCGTACCTAATGTTTTGTTATCGCGGCCGTTCGGACGCGTTCCCGAGGCGGCGATCGCCCCCAATTCGATCCACGTTTCTGTATTTCTATCTCTCAATCGCGGTCGAGATCGCCTCGTTCGTGGGTCGCGTCCGCGACCGGGCGCCCGCCGTCGCTCAGGCCGGACCACGGTCGTGCGCGCACGGGGCCGAACCGCACCCTTAGGTAGTCGGAACCCTTACCGCGGGGCACGTGCCACCGAGAACCACGGTCCGTGTGAGTCCCCCACAATCGTTTTATCTGGCCGGCCGTGACGGCCGACAGCCGCGGGTTTCCACATGACTGACGCCACGGACGCATCCGACGGCGGTCTCGCCCGTCGAACGCCGCTCGCGACCGACGAGGCGGCCGCGCTGGCCGACCGGATCGTCGACAGCGTCGAGTCGGTGATCGTCGGGAAACACGACGCCGTCGAGCACATCCTCGTCACGATCCTCGCGCGCGGGCACCTCCTGATCGAGGACGTGCCCGGCGTCGGAAAGACGACGCTGGCGAAGGCGATCGCCGCCTCCGTCGACTGCTCGTTCAAGCGCGTCCAGTTCACGCCGGACCTGCTCCCCTCCGACGTGACCGGCGTGAACGTGTTCAACCAGCGTACCAGCGAGTTCGACTTCCAGCCCGGTCCCGTCTTCGCGAACGTCGTCCTCGGCGACGAGATAAACCGCGCGCCGCCGAAGACGCAGTCCGCGCTGCTGGAGGCGATGGAGGAGCGGCAGGTGACCACCGACGGCGTCACCCGCGAGCTTCCCGACCCCTTCTGCGTGATCGCGACACAGAACGACGTGGAGCCGGGGCGGACCTACGAGCTTCCTGTCGCGGAGATCGATCGGTTCACCAAGAAGCTCCGGCTCGGCTATCCGAGCCCGGACGAGGAGGCGGAGATCCTCGACCGGGTCTCCGGCGACCGCATCGGAAGGGATCGAGACGGGGAGGGCCGAGACGGAACGGGCCGCCCCGCCGGCGAGCATCCCGTCGAGTCGCTGGAGCCCGTCGCGACCGTCGAGGACCTCCGGCGCGCCCGCGAGACGGTCGCGAGCGTGGAGGCGACGGAGCCGGTGCGGTCGTACGTCTCCCGGCTGACCGCCTACACCCGCGAACACGCCGCCCTCGGCGCGAGCCCCCGCGGGAGCATCGCCCTCCTGCGGACCGCACAGGCCCGGGCCGTCCTCGACGGCCGCGACTACGTGATCCCCGACGACGTGCAGGGAGAGGCGCCGACCGTGCTCGCACACCGCATCAGGCCGGAGTCCGGCTCACGGACGGGCGCGGACGTGGTCGCGAGCGCGCTCGATTCGGTGGCCGTAGAGTGAGCCGATGGCCGCCCTCTCGGACCTCCGGCTCACGCGCCGCGGTCGCGTCGTCCTCGGTATCGTCGCCGTCGGGTTCGGCATGGCGGCGCTGTCGGGCGCGCGCTCGCTGAACGCGGTCGTGCTCCCCGGCGTCGTCGCGCTCGTCGCCGCCGCGGTCCAGCTCTCGCGGCTCGACGCGCCGAGCGTCCGCCGCCGGCTCCCGCCCGACGACTTCGTCGGCACGACTCACGAGGTCGTCCTGCGTTTCGGCGACGGCGACGCGCTCCGCGAGGCGCTCGACGCCCCCTTCGTGGCGACGGTCCGCGACGACCTCGGCGAGGGTCTCGCCGGTCCCGAGGCGCCGACGCGCGCGACGGTGGGCGCGGAGCCGGTCCGGTACGAAGTGACCTACGAGGCCCGCGGCGACCGGACGCTCGGGCCCGTCACGCTGTCCGCGACGGACGTGTTCGGGTTGCTGGAGCGCGACCTGCTCTGCCGCGGCACGGAGTCGGTGCTGGTGTATCCCGAGCGCCACCCCGTCGTCGGGTGGTTCCGCCGGGAGCTCTACCGCGAGGACGCGCTCGGCGCGAGTCGACAGCGCAACGAGTTCGACCGCCTGCGCGAGTACGCGCGCGGCGACGCGCTCCGGGACGTGAACTGGGCGGCGACCGCCAAGCGTGACGACCTGATCGTCAACGAGTTCGCCGCCGAGACCGACCAGCGCCGCGTCTCGATACGCGGCGGCGCGCGCGGCGACGGCGCGGACGACCTCGCGAGCGCGGTCGCGAGCGTCGCGCTGGCGCTGTTGGACGACGGCGTTCCCGTCGACGTCGCGGTCCCGAACGGTCGCGTCTCGACCGACGGCGGACCCGACAGCCGTCGGCGCCTGCTCGAACTGCTGGCGCGGACCCCCCGCGGTGCGGTGCCGGACGCGGACGCCGACGTGGTGATAGAGGCGGACCGCACCGGGACCACCGTCCGGATCGACGGCGACGAGATCCCCTTCGAGACGCTCCGTCTCTCGGACGGAGACGCCGAGACCGGCTCGACTGCCGCGGTCCGCCCTCCCGATGACGCCGCACGACGGGCGACCGCCGGGGGTGATCCGCGGTGAGCGGCGGTCCGTCGGCCGGAGGTGACGACGCGCTCGGCGATGGCGGCGGCCCGCCGACCGACCGCGAGAGCTCTCCCGACGGCGTCGGTCCCCTCGGGCTGGTGCCTGCCGGACTCGTCCAGCCCGCCGCGGCGGGCGTCGCGCTGGCGACCGCGGCCTACGTCGGGGTCTTCCTGTCGATAACCGACGTGGTCGGCGGGAGCGCGCGGCTCGCGGTCGCGGTCGCGGTCGCCGCGGCCGCGGGCGTCGCCGTCGCGCGCGTGCTCGCCCCGCGGGCGGCGGTGCTGGTCACCGGCGGGCTGTTCGTCGCCGGGCTGGCGGTCTACTACTTCTCGGTGCCGGCGAGCCAGCGCGCGCTGTTCTCCGTGCGGAACGTCGCCTTCGACACGGTCTCCCTTCTGACGGGGCTCTCCGTGCTGCGGCTGACCGCCGCCGAGCTGTGGGCGCTCTCGCTGGCGCCCGTACCGACGTTCCTGACGTGGTACCTCGCGGCGCGGGGCCGCCACGTCGCCGGCGCCTCGGTCGCGGCCGGCGCGCTCGGCTTCTTCGTGCTGACGGGTGACGCCGGCACGGCCGCCACGCTGGCGGGGGTGGTCGGCGTTTCGCTCGCCGCCGGGCTGACGACGCTGTCGGCGCCGGGAGCGCTCGCGGCGCGGCGGGGCACGCTCGCGACCGTGCTCGCGGCCATGGTGCTTCTGTCGGCGACGGTCGCGGTCGTGCCCGGCGGCGCGACCCAGCCGCTGCTGTCGGACCGGGGAACGCCCGGCATCGAGTCGTCGATCGTGGGTACACAAGACGACGTGCGGGTCGCCGGGTCGGTCCGGCTCTCCCCGGAGGTGCGGTTCACGGTCGAGAGCACGCAGGAGTCCTACTGGAGCACGTCGACGTTCGACCGCTACACCGGCGACGGCTGGGTGCGGACCGGCGAGACGGCGCCGTACGACGGGCCCGTCGAGGGGCCGCCGGGAACGACCGTGCAGGTCGATCAGACGGTCACGGCCGAGACCGACCTCGACGCGATTCCCGCCGCGCACAAGCCAGTCTCCGTGGGCGGTCAGACGGCCCGGAGCGCACAGGTCGACGGCGAGGGACGGATCCAGCCGGGCACCACGGTTCCCGAGGACGACACGATCGACGTCGAGAGCGAAGTCCTCGTCGCGACGCCCGAAGACCTCCGGACCGCCGGCACGGACTACCCGGCGGGGATCGAAGAGCGGTACACCCAGCTCCCCGAGAGCACGCCCGACCGGGTCGGCGAGCTGACCGGCGAGATCAGGACGGAGGCGGGCGCGGACAACCCCTACGACACGGCGCGCGCGGTCGAGCGCTACCTGGAGGAGTCGAAGGAGTACTCGCTGACCGTCCAGCGACCCGAGGGCGACGTGGCGGACGCGTTCCTCTTCGAGATGGACGCCGGCTACTGCGTCTACTTCGCGACGACGATGGTCGCCATGCTGCGCTCGCAGGACATCCCCGCCCGGTTCGTCACCGGGTACGGCCCCGGCGAGCGCGTCGCCCAGGACGAGTGGGTGGTCCGCGGACAGGACGCCCACGCGTGGGTGCAGGTGTACGTCCCCGACCACGGGTGGGTCCGGTTCGACCCCACGCCGAGCGCGGAGCGCGCGGAGGCCCGCGACGTGCGGCTGACGGAAGCGCGAAACGCGGGCGAGGCGGGCGTCGACACGGACCGCACCGTGCCCGAGTCCGAGGACGAGCCCGCGTCCACTCCGACGACGCCGACCGCGGAGCCGAACGGAAACGACACGGACGCGGAGACGAACGGGAGCGACGACGCGGCGGTCGGCGGCCCCGAGGCCGGCGGTCCCGCCGGCCTCGACCCGGACGATACGGGTGCGAGCGGGATCGACACCGTCTCGGCCGACGTGACCGGCGTCGAGGTGGAGGGTGAGCGGGACGATGGCGGGCTGTCGGTCGACCGCGACGCGGTCGGGTACGGCCTGCTCCTGCTGTTCGGCGTCGTCGCGGGGGCTCACCACGTCGGCGCGACGAGCCGGGCGTACCGGGCGCTGTGGCTCCGGTTCCCGTTCCGGCGGCGCGATCCCGACTCGGACGCCCTCCGGGCGTACGCGAGGCTGGAGTACCTGCTGGAGCGACGCTACCGCGCGCGGCGACCGGGTGAGACCCCGCGGGCGTACCTCTCCGCGCTGGAGCTTCGGGGCGTCGACGAGCGCACTGCGGTGATTCGCGATGCCTACGAGCGGGCGCGGTACGGCGACGGCGTCGACCGCGAGACCGCCGATGCGGCCGTGCGGACGGTCCGCCGGCTGGCGCTGGAGGCGACGCCCCTCGTGCGTCGGTTTCTGTGACCGTCCGCGGCGACCTCCGTGACCGCCCGCGGCCGCCCCCGTGACCGCTCACGCCGACCGGCGACGGCCGATCCTTTTGCCCCGGACGACGGCGCCCCTCCCGACACTATTTAATACCGCCGTCCAGTAGTCTCAGGCTGTAATGTCGGAAGTCTGCTCGACGTGCGGGCTGCCTCAGGAACTCTGCGTCTGCGAAGACGTTGCCAAGGAGTCCCAGCAGATCAGCATCCGCATCGACGAGCGTAGATACGGTAAGGAGGTAACGGTCATCGAAGGATTCGACCCCAAGGACGTGGACCTCGACTCGCTGTCGTCGGACCTCAAATCGAAGTTCGCCTGCGGCGGGACCGTCGAGGACGGCGCCATCGAACTTCAGGGGAACCACTCCGGACGCGTGGAGGACTTCCTCCGCGAGAAGGGGTTCAACGTCGCGTGACCGCCACCTAACCACCCCGCGTCGAGCACCGTTTTTCTGACCCAGCCGTCCAGCGGCTGCGCCGGCCCGATCCCCCACCACTAAGCGGGCCCCGATCCTCCCTCCGCCATGGAGACGTATCGACGGGTTGGGCTCGCGATCCTGCTGGCGATCGCGCTGACGGCCGCGCCCCTCGCGGGAGCGGTCGGCGGGGACGCGGTCGCCGGGGACTCGGTCGTCCGAGGCGCGGACGCGGTGAGCCTGTCGAGCAGCGACGCGATCCGGCTCGAGAGTTCGCTTCGGCGGGTCGACACCAGGGGGGAGTACGGCGCCACCTCGCGCGTGTCGCTGCCGGACGCGGTCACCGAGTTCCGGCTGACGCTTCCGGCTGGCGCGCGGGACGTGCGCGCGGACGGGTTCGCGAGCGAGGGCGACGGCGTCTGGCGCTGGGACGGGACGACCGAGGAACCCGCGCTGACTTACCGGATGCCCGCGAACCGGACGGTCGACGAGAGCGGGCCGCTGGAGGGACGCGGCGACTACCTGTTCGCGGACGCGGGCGACTGGGCGCTCGTCCGCCCGCCCGCGATCGGCGCGAGCTGGCGGAGCACTGCGGACCACCGGTTCGTCCGCGAGAACCGCGTCGACGGCGAGGGCGCCGCGAGCCGCGCGATGGCGTTCCTGGGCCCGCACGAGACGGTCACGCGCGAGGCGAACGGCCAGCGGTTCCGGCTGATCGTTCCGGAGGCGGCCGAGATGGCCGAACCGCCCGCGGACGTGCTCGACTCGATGGAACACGCCTCGGGGGCGATGCAGGTCGGCGACCGCGACCCCGAGGTGTTCCTCGTCGCGGCGCCGACCGGCGAGGTCGAGTGGGGCGTCAGGGGGATCCAGACCGGCGACGCGGACGTGTGGATCCGCGACGAAGAGCGGCTCGACACGGCGGACAACGTCTGGGTCCACGAGTACGTCCACACCAGACAAGGGTACCGGACCGCGTCGTCGGCGCGGTGGTTCACGGAGGGGGCCGCGACCTACTACGCCGCCTTACTGACGCTGGAGCGCGGCGGCACGGACTTTGCGGACTTCCGGAGCGTCCTCGCGCGCGGCGAGCGCGACCCGCAGGCATCGGCGACCCTATCGGACCCCGAGACGTGGGCGAATTACGCCCAGTACACGAAGGGAAGCCTCGTCGCGGGCGAGATCGACCGGCGGCTCCGGCTGGTGACCGACGGCGAGGCGTCGCTCGCGACCGTCTTTCGCGAGCTGAACGCGGCCGACGACCCCATCGACGGCGACCGGCTCCTGCGAGGCGTCGAGGAGGCCGGCGGCGGGGACGCCCGCGGGACCGCGGAGCGCTACACGACAACCGACGCGGTCCCGGGGACGTGGGACCGTGAGACCCACGACGAGGCGTTCGGCCGGCTCCCGGCCCGAATCGGCTTCTCGCTCGCCGACGCGGAGGCGGTGCGCGCGAGCGGCCCCTACCGCGACCGACCGGTCGAGCGCGACCCCGTCAGGCTCGTCACCGGCGAGACGCTCGAACTGGACGCGACCGTGGTCAACACCGGCGGCGTCGCCGGGGAGTACGACCTCGCGCTGACCGTCGACGGCGAGCCGGTCGACGCCCGGAGCGGCCGGATCGGGGCGAACGAGACGCTGGTCGAGTCCTTCGAGCGCGACTTCTCAGAGCCGGGCGAACACGAGGTCGCGGTCGGCGGCACGCGCCTCACGGTGATCGTGTCGGAGCCCGCGACCGCGACCGTTTCGAACCTCGTGGTCGAACCGAGCCGCGTGACCGCCGGCGACGAGGTGACCGTCACCGCGACCGTCAGCAACGACGCCGAGATCCCCGCCGAGCGCGACCTCGCGCTCGTGGTCGACGGCGAGACGAGGTCAGCCGAGACGATCAGGCTCGACGCGGGCGAGTCGACGACCTACACCGCCACCGTCTCGCTCGACGAGCCGGGCGAGACGACGATCGAACTCGGCGACGCGACCGCGGCGGTGACGGTCGCCCCCGCCGAGACGAGCGCCGACGGCGCCACGGGCGAAACCGACTCCGGCGTTCCCGGCTTCGGTCCCGCGGTCGCCGCGGCGGCGCTGACGCTGACCGCGGTGTTGGCGCGATGGCGGGCCTGATCGACGACGGGCCGCGAGGGCGCCGCCGACGGAGGTCGCCGACAGAACTGACTGACGCGGCACGACCGATCTACCTCCGAAAGGGCCATGTCCGCGGGGCGACTACGGCCCGCCGATGACGGCCGACGCCTACGACTTCCACCTCTTCGACCTCGACGGGACGCTCGTCGACGCGGAGTGGTCCTACACGCGCGAGGTGTTCGACGGCGTCGGCGACGCGCTCGGTCGCGACTTTTCGGACGCCGAGGCGCGCGTGCTCTGGCACGGGCTGGGGGGCTCGCGCGACCGCACGCTCCGCGAGTGGGGCGTCGAGCCGGCGGCCTTCTGGGACGCGTTCCACGCGAACGAGGACCCCGGTGCCCGCGCCGAGGCGACCTACCTCCACGACGACGCCGCGCGCCTGTTGGAGGCCCTGGAGGGACCGACCGGTCTCGTCACGCACTGCCAGCAGTTCCTCGCGGACCCGGTGCTCGACCGACTCGACCTGCGCGACCACTTCGACACCGTGGTCTGTTGCACCGAGGAGACGGGCTGGAAGCCCGACCCGGACCCGGTGAAACTGGCGATGGCCGACATCGGGGTCGACCCCGCCGCCGGCGACCGCGGCTACTACGCCGGCGACGGCGCGAGCGACGTGGGCGCCGCCTGGAACGCTGGCCTCGACGCGGTCCACGTCGAACGCCTCGGTCACGAGGAGCGCGGCCGCTGCGTCCTCGGCGACTACCGCGTGGCGTCGTTCGACGACTTCCCGGGCGCGCTCGGGGCCGAGTAGCACCGAAGACACTTATCCGACCGGCGAGCAGTCGCGGTCATGCGACGCCGCGCCCTCCTCGCAGCCGTCGGTTCGGGAGCCCTCCTCGCCGGTTGTGTCGACCGCACCGCGCCGACAGCCGAGTCGCCGACGGACGCCGATGCTGGAACCGCTTCCGGGACCGCCTCCGACACGGACGCGGCCGACACCTCCGAGCCGGTCGATATCGACTCCCGGTTCTACACGGAGCCGTGCCCGGACCTCGCCGACGCCGGATGGTGGATCGACCCCGACGACGAACTGGGGTGTTACCACCGTCTCGACGGCGACGAGGCGGTGCTTCTGGAACCCGCCTCGGAGGTCGGGACGCTCGGAGACTCCGTCGGGATGCGGCTCCACAACCGGACCGCGGACCCGATCCCGTTCGGCCCCTACCACTGGGAGGTGCTTCGCTACGACCGGAGCGACGGGGCGTGGCGCTCCGCGACCGACCGCGGCGCCATCGAGGACTATCAGGACCACGTCGAACCGGGCGAGACCCACGAGTGGGACGTGCACCTCGCCGTCGACGGCGACGCGCCCGACGACGAGACGACGGCGGGTGAGACCGTCGCGTTCCGCCCCGGCCGGTACGCCTTCGTCGTCGCGGCTCCGGATCCCGGGGACCTCGTCCACGCGGCGCTGTTCGAGGTCGAAGCCGGCGACGACCCCCCGGTGCCGGACGACGCGCTCCCGGACCCGGAATCGTCGGCGTTCCGCGACGAGCCGTGTCCGGCCGATCTCCGGTGTTTCCACGCGCTCGACGGGGACGAGCGTGTCTACCTCCACGCGGAGCCGGAGACGGTCGCGCTCGGCGAGGACCTGTCCGTCGAACTCTGTAACTGGTCGGGCGAGCGCGTGAGCTTCGGTCCGGACCACTGGGCCGTGAAGCGGCGCGAGGGCGAGGAGTGGGCCGCCGTCGACGAACGCGATATCCGGACCGATCTGGGTGCCGAGATCCGCTACAGTGGTTGCGCGGATCTCGGCGGGCGCGTCACCGCGACGGCCGCGGACGACCCGGGTTCCGGTGCAGGCATCGAGGAGGCGGTCGCGTTCGAGCCCGGCGAGTACCGCTTCGAGATCGACGCGCGCGGCGAGGACTGGGAACGGCGGTTCGCGGCGCGGTTCGACGTGGTCGAAGAGTAGTCGCTCCGAGCGCAGGGGCTCAGAACGCCTGCAGTTCCTCGAGCGTCGCGGCCGCGGAGCCGTCGGCGATCGCCTCGCGGGCGGCCTCGAGCCCCTCGTCGATGGTGTCCGCGTCCTCGCGGGCGTAGATGCGGAGCGCGGCGTTGAGCGCGATCGCGTCCGCGAAGCGGTCCTCGCGCTCGCCGGCGAGCACCTCCTCGGTGATGGT
The DNA here is from genome assembly GCF_001462205.1 of Haloparvum sedimenti. GTDB lineage: Archaea > Halobacteriota > Halobacteria > Halobacteriales > Haloferacaceae > Haloparvum > Haloparvum sedimenti. The sequence goes on along the minus strand of NZ_LKIR01000121.1, from coordinate 50,771 downwards.
CGCGGAGTCGGCGGCCACGTCCTCGACGCCGAGGTCCTCGGTCTCGAAATCCATGCCGTACTCGGCGGTCTCGATCTCGAAGTCCTCGAAGCTGGAGCCGCCTTGCGTGCCGACGGCGTCCCACTCGGCGACCTTCGTGTAGCCGGGGCGCACGTCGTCGTACCCCTCCATCCCCTGGAACATCAGGACGCGGTCGAGGTCGTGGAACTCGCTCGCCTCGAACGTCTCGATCACCTTCTTGGCAAACGCGAGGTGGTAGAAGGAGCCGAGGTGGACCGACGCGCCCGCGGGGTTCGCCAGCGTCTCGACGGTGTTGACGAACGTCCGCACGCCCATCATGTCCCGGCGCTCCCAGAGGTCGTCGACAGCGGGGTTGAACGCCGGCTGGTAGTAGAAGCCGAAGCCGACCTCGTCGACCATCGCCGCGGAGTCGCGGGGCGTCAGCTCGGTTGCGACGCCCAGTTCGTCGAGGACGTGCTTGTACGAGTCCGCCTTCTGCGAGGGGACGCGGTCGCCGGAGTGGGCGACCACGGGAGTGCCGGCCGCGGCGGCGACGACGCCCGCCGCGACGCCGAGCAGCGCGGACCGCTCCTTCCCGTCGTAGTTCGCGCCGCAGTCGACGGGGTCGCAGTCCGGTTCGGCGTACTCGACGCGCTCGCACATCACGTCGGTGAACGCCGCCAGCTCCTCGGGGTTGTTCTTCTTCCAGCGGTTGGCGAGCCAGAAGGCGCCCAGCGTGGTCGGGTCGGGTTCGTCCGCGAGGATGCGCTCGAACGCCTCTCGGGCCTGCGCGCGCGTGAGGTCCGCGGCCGACTTCGGGCCGGAGCCGCAGACCTCGGTCATCAGCCGCTTGAGGGGCCACTCGCCGAACTCCGTGGTCGCCTGAGCCATACCCCTCGGTTCGGGTTCTCCGACGAAAAGCCTCCCGCTCGACTCCCGCGCAGCGGGAAGAACCGACCCGAAGAGCCGGACGCTGGTCGACGTTTCGCCTCGACTGCTTCGAGAACGAACCACAACAGTCGGGCGGCGTTCCTACGGCAACCGGCCGCGCTACACTCACGGCGGGAGTCGCGCGGCATTCCTGAAAAACGTCCGGGCGAGTGCGGTTACGGTGCTGTGTGGTCGGCGCGCGCGAGAAACGCGCGCGAGGGAGGCCGCGGGCCGGCCGCGATGCGCTGCTGTTCCGCGGCCGGCCCGCGGCCGAGGCTGGGGAGGCGTGAGGCCTGTGGTGCGGTCGCGGGGCGGTCGCGGGGCGGGGCGGTGGGACTGAAAGGGGAAGCCGACTCGATCCGGCCCCGACGCCGCAAGCGACGCGAGATCGAAGCACTCGCTAGTCTGAGACCTCGTCTCAGGCCCCGAAGCGGGCGGTGTCTCCAGCGTCGCCGTGAATGCAGTGGGAGCGAACGGTGGCTCGAAATCTCCGATTTTCGGCGCGCTACTGCACGCCGGAGAGCGAGGAGCACAGCGCGTGTCGCGTTCCCGCGAGGCACGAGCGGGAGCCCGTGAGTCGCGGCCCGGCAGCCCGCCACCGCAGGCAGCCCGGACCGTCTCACGACCGCCGATCGAACCGCCTGAGGCGTTCTCGGTGTTGCCGTCCAGACCGGCAGGATCCACGGCAAACCGAGATCAGAAGCGGTGGCCGGTGTCGCCAGTGGACGAACACGGGATTTCGACACTCTATCCAGACCGGTATTGTTCCATGTTACCTTGCCCCATTTAAGGCGGCTTGCCCTCCTAAAACCGATCAACGAATATTACCATTATTGTTCATTAACTTTATTACCAGCCGTCCGGTCCGTCCTGGTGTCGCACACATGAGCGCACCAGTATCCGCTTCCGGCGTACATCGCCACGGCGCACGACCGACCGACCGCACCGGCAGACGACCACCGCAACCACCCACGTATCCAGATGCCCCGAACTGACGACACCGACACGACGACCCGACCGACGAACCGCACACCGACTGACCGCACGACCGCGGAGCGGACCGCGGAGACGACTGCTTCTGGGCAGCGCCCCGACCGCGAGACGGACGCGCCGCTGGTCCCGATGTTGAACGGCCCGACGACGCGGCCCCAGCCCACGATGGAAACGCTCCAGCGCGAGCTGTCCGCCGTCAACCGCCGTCTGGACCGGATCGAGGAGTACCTGCAGGAGGAGACGAACTGATGCACCCCTCAGAGCTCGACGACGACGTCTTCACCCGCGACGTGGACAACCCGGCCGGCCGCGAGTTCCGCCGGCTGCTGGACGAACAGGACTACGTCTTCGCGCCCGGCATCTACCACGCGCTCGACGCCCGGCTCGCGGAGATGGCCGATCTCGACGCCGCGTACATGAGCGGCTACTCCACGGTGCTGGGGCAGTTCGGCTTCCCCGACCTGGAGATGGTCACCATGACCGAGATGGTCGAGAACGCCAAGCGCATGGTCGAGGCGACGAACCTCCCGGTGATCGCGGACTGTGACACCGGCTACGGCGGGATCCACAACGTCCGCCGCGCCGTCCGCGAGTACGAGAAGGCGGGGGTCGCGGCGGTCCACATCGAGGACCAGACCTCGCCGAAGCGGTGCGGCCACATCGCGGGCAAGCAGATCGTCTCCCGCGAGGAGGCCCGCTCGCGCTTCGAGGCCGCGGTCGACGCCAGACAGAGCGAGGACACGGTCGTCATCGCGCGCACGGACGCGTACGGCTCCGCGAACGGCGACTGGGAGGAGCACCTCGAACGCGGCCGGATCTACGCCGACGCCGGCGTCGACATGGTCTGGCCGGAGATGCCCGACCCCTCCCGCGAGGACGCGGTCCGATACGCCGAGGAGATCGGCGAGACGCACCCGGATCTGGACCTCGCGTTCAACTACTCCTCCTCGTTCGCGTGGAGCGAGGAGGAGGACCCGCTCACGTTCCAGGAGCTGGGCGACCTGGGCTACAGCTACATCTTCATCACGCTCTACGGGCTCCACTCGGGCGCCCACAGCGTCTACGAGGACCTCTCGAACATCGCGGAGAACGCCGAGGAGGCGCAGTTCGACCTCGAGGAGCGCTACCTCGGCCACGAGACGGAGAGCCACCACGAGCTCTCGTTCGTCCCGCACTACCAGGAGACCGAGGCCGAGTTCGACCCCGAGGCCCGGCGCAGACAGGAGGAGTCCGCCGGCTTCAGCGAGGAGGAGAGCGACCCGATCACCGCGGACGGCTCGGCGGGGAGTGACGACTGATGGCCGCCGAGACCGACCGAGGCACCGGGGACGACGCCGGGGCAAGCCCCGACTCCGAGTCCGTCACGCTCCGTCGGAGCCAGCTCGCGACGCCAGGGTCGGACCCGAAGATGATCGAGCGCGCGCCCGACTCCGGCGCCGACGAGGCGTTCCTCGACCTGGAGGACTCCGTCGCGCCCCGCGAGAAGGTCGACGCCCGCGAGAACGTCATCGAGGGCCTGATCGAGTACGACTGGTCCGACACCCGGCCCTGCTACCGGATGAACGGCGTCGACACGCGGTGGTTCTACGACGACGTGATCGAGGTCGTGGGGCGCGCCGGCGAGCACCTCGACACGATCATGGTGCCGATGGCGAACAACCCGGAGACGGTCGCGACCGTGGACAACCTGCTGACGCAGGTCGAACGGAACAACGACCTCCCGGTCGGCGGGATCGGCTTGCAGGCGCAGATCGAGTCCGCCGAGGCGATGACGAAAGTCGGGGCGATCGCCGGGGCGAGCGACCGGCTGGAGTCGCTCGTCTTCGGTCCCGGCGACTACACCGCAAGCGTCGGTGCGGCCGGGCTCACCATCGGCTCGGGGGGCGGCTACCCCGGCCACTACTGGCACTACCAGCTCGCGCGCATCGCCCACGCCGCGAAGGCGGAGGGACTGCAGGTGATCGACGGCCCCTACGCGGAGATCGAGGACGCCGAGGGGTTCCGCGACTCCTGCCGGTGGGCGAGCCAACTCGGCTGTGACGGCAAGTGGGCGATCCACCCCTCGCAGATCGAGCCCGCCAACGAGACGTTCGCGCCCGACCCCGCGGAGGCCGAGAAGGCCCGACGCATCGTCGAGGCGTACGCCGAGGCGAAGGAAGCGGGGAAGGGTGCGGTCTCGGTCGACGGAGAGATGGTCGACGAGGCGACCGACAAGATGGCGCGCGGCATCGTCGCCCGCGCCGAGCGCGCCGGCATCCTCTGAGCCGCCGCCGCCACCGCTTTTTCGTCGGACGCGGCGCTACCGCGTCAGAAAGGAGACCAGCCGGCAGTTGCTGAGTCGATGGCTCTCCAGCGGCCCGCTCGCGGGCGCGGAGTCGAAGCCGTCCGAGGCCGCTCGGAACACCACCTCGGGGTCGTCGTTCCACTGCCAGAGCCACCGCGTCCGGGCGAGGAGCCGGAACTTGCGCGCGGTCGACAGCGAGGGCGTCGTCGACAGCGTGTCGTAGTCCAGCGCGCGGATCAGCCGGTGGTGGTCCGCGTACAGCACCGCCGCCAGCAGCACGGCGAGCTGACAGTCCTCGGGCAGGTACCGGATTCCCGAGACCCCTTCCGCGTAGAGGCGCTCGGTCCGGTCCAGCAGGTCGCGCATCGCGGCCGCAACGCGGTCGTCGAACTCCAGGTCGAGAATCTGCTCGACCGAGGCGCCGTGGCGCTCCAGCGTCTCGACGGGAAGGTAGACCCGGTCGCGCTCGCGCACGTCCTCGCCCACGTCGCGAAGGAAGTTCGTCAGCTGGAACGCCTCGCCGAGCTTGGTCGCGTGCGGGAGCGCCTTCTCGGGCTTAGCGACGTCCATCACGGCGGTCATCATCCGGCCGACCGCCGCCGCGGAGCCGTCCATGTACGCCTCCAACTCCGCGTACGTCTCGTAGCGCGAGCGGTCGATGTCGGCCGCCATCGCGTCGATAAAGACGTCCACGTCCGAGGGGGCGATGCCGTGGTCCTCGCGGAGATCGGAGAAGGCCGCCAGCACGTCCTCCTGCGGACCGTCGCCGGCCGGCTCCTCGCCGAGCGCGACACGGCGGATGCGCTCCAACTCCGCGCGCTGCTCGTTGGGCGGCGCCGTGTCCGCGGCGTCGACCACCTCGTCGGCGACCCGGAAGAAGCCGTAGAGCACGTACGTCGGATGGCGGGTTCGCTCGGGAAGCAGCCGGGTGGCGACGTGGAACGTCTTGCCCGTGCGCTGCTGGATCCGCTTCCCGCGAGCGACCCGGTCGTCGGCTACCATCCTGTCCCCGCCGGACGAGTCTCGCGGGCGAGCGTGCGGAGGTTCATGTCGGTCGTTAGTACGGCACGTAGGGACATAATTGTTCGTCCGAGTGGGCGTTGGGATACCGGTCGGGAGCGCGGACCACCGCCGAACGACTCGGGAGTTCGAAACGTTCGCGGGTCAGTAGAAGGTGTCGCTGCAGTCGTAGACGACGCCGTGTTCCGGACAGACGTACTTGCAGTGGCGGTGCCGCATCGACGCGCCACAGACCGGGCAGGGACGGCCGCGCGGCGTCTCGACGGCGCAGGCGTCGGCCGCCGCATCGCCCGCCGCCGAATCGGATGCGGCCGCGCCATCCGCCGCCGAGTCGGCCGTTGAATCCGTCGGATCGCTCGCCATGCCCGACCGTTCGGGCCGCCGGCTCTTAACTCCCGGCGTGGCGACCACGTCCGGCGCCGATCCGGGATCCGTGCGGGTTCTTAACACGCTCCGTCTCTAACGTCGGTTATGGACCGACTCTCCGCGCCCGCGGAGTCGCTCGCCCGCCGTGCCGCGGTGCTCGCGCTCGCATTCGGCGCCTCCGGAGCGGCGGCCGTCGCGGGATCGTTCGTCGTCGCGGGCGACGGTCCGGCGTTTCTCGTGACGGCGGTCGCATCGACGCTTCTGTACCTGCTTCCGGACGCGCTGGTGACGTGGGGGATCCTGACGCTCGGCGAGTACGGGCGCCCCCTGCTCGCGGTCGCGGCCGCAGTCGGGACGGTGGCGCTGTTCGCGGCGCTCGTGGCCGGCGTCGTACGCCTCGCCGGACAGCTGAACCGGAGTCGAGCGGACGCCCTCTTCGGTGCGTTTCTCGTCCAGACCGTTGCCGCCTTCGCGCTCACGGTCCGTCCCCTCGCGGCGCTGGCCGCGGGGGCGGCGGGCGGCGTCACGCTCGCGGTCGCCGGGCGGGCGGTGACGGACCCGGACGCTCGTACGGTGCCCGACCGCCGCGCCGTCCTGCGGGCGGTCGGTGCGGCGGGAGCCGCAGCGGGGATCGGCTGGCTGGTCGCTCCGCGGGCCGCGGACCTGCCGGACGAGACGGTCGAGGACGAAGGGGTCCTCGCACTGCTGGAGGCCGCCGACGAGCGCTCGCTCGGCGTTCCGGGCATCGACCCGCTCGTCTCCGACGGTTTCTATCAGGTCGACATTAACACGTCGACGCCGGTCGTCGACCGGGAGGCGTGGGAGCTGACCGTCTCCGGCGGGCCGACCGAGTTCGCGGTCGACTACGACGACCTCACCGACCGCGAGGGAGAGCACCGGTTCGTCACTCTACGCTGCGTCAGCGACGAGCTGAACGGGCGGACGATGGACACCGCGCTGTGGACGGGGGTCCCGGTCGCGGACCTGCTGGCGGAGGCCGAGGCCCCCGCGGAGTGTTGCGTCCGGATCGAGGCCCACGATGGCTACTACCAGGGGTTCCCGCGGGCTGCGCTGGAGCGCGGCTTCCTCGCGTGGCGGATGAACGGCGAGCTGCTGCCCCGCGGGCACGGCCACCCCGTGCGACTCCTGATACCGGGCCACTGGGGCGAGATCAACGTCAAGTGGGTGACGGGGATCGAGGTCCGCGACGAGGAGGTCACCGGTTACTGGGAGGAGCGCGGCTGGCACGGCACCGGACCGGTCGAGACGGTCGCGAAGATCCACGCGGTCGAGCCGCGCGGGGACGGGACGGTCCTCGTCGGCGGGCACGCCTACGCGGGGACCCGCGGCGTCGACCGCGTCGAGGTGTCGACCGACGGCGGCGAGACGTGGACCGACGCGACGCTCTCGGACCGGCTCCCGGGGGCGGCCCCGGCGGACGGCGAGGCACGGGTCGAGGGGGTCGCGGCCGACGCGTGGCGGATGTGGCGTCACGAGTACGAGGCCGACGAGCCACACGAGGTCGTCGCGCGGGCGGTCGAGCCGGACGGCACCGTCCAGCCCGCCGAGGAGTCCGACGCGTTCCCCTCCGGAGCGACCGGCTGGGTGCGGCGAACCGTGGAGCCCTGAGGCGGCGAGTGACCCACGTCCCTGAGGCGGCCGAAGACCCCTACGAGCCTTGCCGGCTCACGGTTTGGCAAGGTTTACACCGACCCACACCGTCGCGCGAATCATGAGTGGTGTCCCCGAACGATCGGAGATCGACGCGGCGTACCAGTGGGATCTGGAGAGCATCTACGAGAGCGACGAGGCGTGGGAGGCGGCCTACGAGGCGGTCTCGGAGCGCGTCGAGGAGCTGCGGGCCTACGAGGGGCGCGTGACCGAGGACGCGGCGACGCTGCTGGAGTTCCTCGAGCTCCGCGAGGAGATCCTGCGCGAGGTCGCGCAGGTGACGACGTACGCCCGGCTCCGTAGCTCGGAGGACACCCGGAATCAGGAGTATCAGGCGATGTCCGCCAAGGGGTCGTCGCTGAGCTCCGAGGCGTCGAGCGCCACCTCCTTCGTCGAGCCGGAGCTCCAGTCGCTCTCCCGCGAGGAGGTCGAGGCGATGATCGACGCGGAGCCGGAACTGGAGACCTACGAGCACTACTTCGACGACGTGCTCCGGATGAAGCCGCACACGCGCTCCGCGGAGGTCGAGGAGGTGCTCGCGGACCTCTCGGAGGTGACCGACGCGCCCTCGGAGATCTACTCCATGCTGACGAACGCGGACCTCACGTACGGCGTCGTCGAGGACCCCGACGGCGAGGAGGTGGAGATCACGCAGGCGAACTTCACGAAGCTCCAGACGAAGCCGGACCGCGAGTTCCGGAAGCGCGTCCACGAGACGTTCTACGAGGAGTGGGCCGGCGTGCGCAACACGGTCGGCACCTCGCTTGAGAAGGCGGTCCGGAGCCACGTCACGAACGCGGAGATCCGCGGCTACGAGACCGCCCGTGAGGCCGCCCTCGACGGCACCAACGTCCCCACGGACGTGTACGACACCCTCGTCGACACCGTCGACGACAACCTCGACGCGCTCCACCGCCACGCGGAGCTGAAGGAGCGGGCGCTCGGCGTCGACGGGCTGGAGAGCCACGACCTCTACATGTCTCTCACCGGCGAGGAGGGGCCGGACGTGGAGTACGAGCAGGCCCGCGAGTGGATCGTCGAGGCGGTCGCACCCCTCGGCGAGGCGTACCAGGAGCGCATGCGCGAGGGCCTCGACAGCCGGTGGGTCGACGTCTTCGAGAACCGCGGCAAGCGCTCCGGCGCCTTCTCCTCGGGAACCTACGACACGCAGCCGTTCATCCTGATGAACTACCAGGACGACATCGCGTCGATGTTCACGCTCGCGCACGAGCTCGGCCACTCGATGCACTCCGAGCTGGCGGGCGACGCGCAGCCGTGGCACGACGCCAGCTACGACATCTTCGTCGCGGAGATCGCCTCCACCGTCAACGAGACGCTGCTGACCCAGCACCTGCTGGAGACCCTCGAGGACGACGAGCTCCGCACCCACGTCCTCGACGAGTACCTCGAACGCTTCCGCTCGACGCTGTTCCGCCAGACCATGTTCGCAGCGTTCGAACAGGAGATCCACGAGGTCGTCGAGAACGACGGCGCGCTCACGCCCGACGCCTTCGACGAGATCTACGGCGACCTGAAGGGGCGCTACTACGCCCCCGTCGAACTCACCGGCGGCATCGAGCGCGAGTGGGAGCGCATCCCCCACTTCTACTACAACTTCTACGTCTACCAGTACTCGACGGGCATCGCGGCCGCGGCGGCCATCGTCGACCGCATCCTGGATGAGGGTGACGAGGCGGCCGCGGACTACCGCGCGATGCTGAAGGCCGGCGGCTCCGACTACCCCCTCGAGGTCGTCCGCGAGTCCGGCATCGACATGGCCCAGCCCGAGCCGGTCGAGTCCGCGATCGGCGTCTACCGCGACTACCTCGACGAGATCGCGGGGCTGCTGGACCTGGAGTAGACGCTCGCGCGCACCGCCCTCCACGCACCGCCCCTCCGCGTATCGTTCCGGCGGTCGCTTCTGCGCGCCGTTCAGTGGCCGCTACTCTTCGCGGCGCTCCGAGAGGTGCTCCCAGATCTCCGTGCAACCGGCGCCCTCCGGGAGGTCGTCCAGATGATCGTCATCGCCAGCGTTCTCCTCGCGGGCGGCGTCCGCGTCGCCGGCGGCCCCGCCGTCGGTCGCGTACAGCTCCGGCGCCACGTCGGCGGAGGCGTGTTCGCGCACGTCGCGTCCCTCGTCGGTCATGCACCGTCCTACCGCCGGGATCCCTAAGAAGGCGGCCGGCGGCGACAAACTCGGACGCTGCTCGCCGATAGCGTCGAGAATTGTGCGTTTCCGTGACTGTCGGTCCGTCCGACACGCCGGCAACGGTTGCGACCGTCGCCGGGATGAGGCGTCCGCGGTGTGACGGGCGAGTATGGACACCTCCGTCCGCGTCTTCGACGACGGCGCGTGGATCTCGGTCGGCGGCGACCGCGCGGTCGGCGTCGCGGACGTCTGGCGGCTCGACGCCGCCTGCTGTGACTGTGACCGCTCCGACGTGCTCGTGGAGGCGTTTGAGAAGGCTCGCCGCGAAGACAGCGCCGTGGAAGCGCGGACCGTGGGACGGTGTCTGGACTGCGGTGCCTCCGGCCGCGTCGGGTGGGTGCGCGTGGGTCGCGTCGGTGCGGACGGGTTCGCCGTCGCGGAGCAGCCGGAACGTGTTGAGTGATGGCGATACTCGGCATCGCGCGGAGTTTTTGTCGGGTCCCCGTCCCGGAGTGGTGTTTTTGTGACTGCTGTCGATACTGCTGTGCTGGACAGCACCACCCGGAAAGCCCCATCCACCGCACCGCAGCAGCACCGCAGCACCGCAGCACCGCAGCACCGCAGCACCGCCACAGCACCGCGTTCGTCCGGACGCTTTTCACGGATCGGGCGCGACTCCCGCCGTGAGTGCAGCGTGCTCGCTCCGGGTGGGGGTTCTCGGACTGTCGATCCCCTACCCTGGTGTGCGATCTCGGTCCCGTATGGCGACGGCTAACAGGGCTGGATCTCGTCCCCCTCGACGCGACGCTCGTCGTCGGCGGTGACCTCGTAAACGGCTTCGCTCGCGCTGTCGGCCTCCGCGCTGGCCGTGGAGTACCAGTAGGGGTGCTGGAGCTCCACGCGGACGTGCTCGTCGGTATGGGCGACGACCGCCGCCTCCCTGCTCGCGGTCGTCGGGGTCGTTCCCCAGTTCTCCAGACAGTCGGCCGCGGACAGGCGGTCCTGCAGGTACGCCTCCTCCGCGGCGAGGGCGCGCTCGGTCGCCTCCTCGTCGCCGACGGGCGGGTTCGGAGTGGGGGTGGGAGTGGGCGTCTCCGTGCGCGTCGCTGTCGGCGATTCCGTCCCGTCGGAGGCGGGGGGCGCCCCGAGACAGCCCGCGGAACCGACCGCGACAGCGCCGACCGCCGCGAGGAGGCGACGCCGGGGGTGATCGGAGGGCATACGCGGCGGAAGCGCGGGACGTCATAAGTGCTTTCTCCGCTGAATGAGCAAAATTCTCCGCCATCTCGCGACGGTGATCCCCTCGCGTCCCGTCCGCGGTCGCGCGAATGGTTGACGCGGCGGTCCCCCCTTTTCCCCCGACGGGCACACCGAGGATCCATGCCGACCGACGTCGAGCGATGGAAGGAGGACGTGTACGGCGAGGAGATCCGCGAGCACATCGAGCGCTTCGCCAAGGCGGGGTTCGACTCGATCCCCGACGACGAGCGCGACGCGTGGTTCGAGCGCTTCAAGTGGTACGGCCTGTACCACCAGCGCTCCGGCCAGGAGTCGTACTTCATGATGCGGATCGGGCCGCCGGGCGGCGTGCTGAAGCCGGGGCAGTTCCGCGCGGTCGCGGAGATCGCTCGCGATTTCGCGACCGGTCCCGTCGAGAACCCCGAGTTCGGGAACGGCTACCTCGACGTGACCACCCGGCAGGCGATCCAGCTCCACTGGATCAACCTCGAGGACGTGCCCGAGATCTTCGACCGGCTCGAAGAGGCGGGTCTCTCCACGCAGCAGGCCTGTGGCGACTCCTGGCGCAACATCGTCGGCTGTCCGGTCGCGGGCAAGGACGAGGCGGAGTTCGTCGACGCCCGCGGGCTGGCGGACGACCTCCACGACCGGTTCAAGGGCGATGACGCGCACGCGAACCTCCCGCGCAAGTGGAAGGTGAGCGTGACCGGCTGTCACGAGGGCTGCGGCCAGGGCGACATCAACGACCTCGCGTTCGAGCCCGCGGAGGCGGAGCGCGACGGGGAGACCGTCCGCGGGTACAACGTCCGCGTCGGCGGGGGCCTGGCGCGCAACGAGCCCCGGATCGCGAAGGACCTCGACGTCTTCGTCACTCCCGAGGAGGCGGTCGACGTGGCGGGCGCGGTCAGCGCGCTGTTCCGCGACCGCGGCGACCGCGAGGACCGCTACAACGCCCGCGTGAAGTTCCTCGTCGACGAGTGGGGGATCGAGAAGTTCCGCCGCGTGCTCGTCGAGGAGTACGTCGACGGCGACCTCGCGCCCGCGGGGCGGGACCTCCGGGAGACCTACTCGTACAACGCGGGCGGGGCGGGGGCCGGCGACCGCGGGCGTGCGGAACCCGACCGCGGCCACGCCGACCACGTCGGCGTCCACGCGCAGGCGAACGGCGACAACTACGTCGGACTCAACGTGCTCGTCGGGCGCATCGGCGTCGACGACGCGCTCGCGCTCGCGGACGCCGCGGAGACGCACGGCTCCGGTGAGGTTCGGCTCACGCAGCGTCAGAACGTGATCCTCACCGACGTGCCCGACGACGCGGTCCCCGACCTGCGCGACGAGCCGGTGCTCGACCGCTACAGCCCGGACCCGCACCCCTTCCAGCGCGGTTCCATCGCGTGTACGGGGACGGAGTTCTGCTCGCTGTCCATCGTGGAGACGAAGAACCGACAGGTCCGGTTCGCGCGCTGGCTCCGCGCGAACGTCGACCTCCCCGACGACGTGGAGGACTTCCACGTCCACCTCTCCGGTTGCACCGCCTCCTGCGCGCAGCCGCAGATCGCGGACGTGGCGCTGCGGGGCATGAAGACCCGGAAGGACGGCGAGCCGGTGGAGGCGCTCGATATCGGACTCGGCGGCGGACTGGGGGAGGACCCCACGTTCGCGCGATGGGTCGTCCAGCGCGTCCCCGTCGATGAGGTCCCGGGCGCCATCGCGAGCCTGATCGAGGCGTACGCGGAGCGTCGCGAGGGCACGGAGTCGTTCCGCGAGTTCGTCGCCGCCCGCGACGACGAGGCGCTCGCCGACCTGATCGAACCCGCGGAGACCTCCTACGAGGACCCGTTCATGCACAACACCAAACGGACCTGGTACCCCTACGCGGAGGAGGACGCGCTCGAGGACAGCCCCGCGCCGACCGCGCCGGACGACACGCCGCTCCGGAGCGACGACTGATGCCCGGCCGGATCTCTCGCGTCACCGGACACACGACGCTCGACCTGGTCGAGGGCGAGGCGGTCGGCGCGGACTGGTCCGCCGAGGCGCTCGGCGTCCTCGATGCGACCGCGGCCCGCCGAGAGCCGGACCACGTCGAGTTGCGCGTCGAACTCGACGGGACCGACCTCGCCGGCGTCGAGGGTCTTCACCCACACGCGGACGTGCTCCGGCTGACGCCCGAGCAGGCCCGGGCGGTCGCCGAGGACCTGCGGAGCCACGCCGACCGCGTGGCGGCGGCGTCCCGGGACCCGACCACGGGCGACGTGAACGCGGACTGAGGCCGGCGACCGAGCCGCGCAGCCTTAGTTCCCGAACAGGATCGCGGCGTTCAGCACGGTCGCGAAGCAGACCCACGCGAGGTAGGGGACCAGCAGGGCGGCGGCGCGGCGGTCGACGCGCGCGAACGCCGCGACCGTGGCGCCGACGAGTCCGATCAGGAGGACCAGCACCGCGAGCCCGAGGTCGACGCGCTGGAGTCCCCAGAACACCGGGGACCAGGCGACGTTGACGGCAAGCTGGACCGCGAACAGTCCGAGCGCGAGGCGGGCGGTGGGGTCGGTCGGGAGGAGTCCGCCCTTCTTCTGGCCCCCCATTCCGACCGCGGCCGCGTCCCGCGCCCGGCCCTCGCGGTAGACGAGGTAGGCGGCGATCCCGATCAGCGCGTACAGGATCGGCCAGACGACGCCGAAAGCCCAGTTCGGCGGGTAGAACGCGGGGAGCTCGAGCGCGCGGAACCAGGCAGCGTCGGGCGTCGTGAAGGGAACGCCGAGCGCGCCGAGGAGGTTGCAGGCGACCGCGGCGCCGGCGGCGGCGACGGTGTCGCGGCGGGTCCAGTGGGGAGTCATGCCATGAATACGGCGGCGAGCCTCATAACGATCCCTCCGGGTTCCACAACGCACTTACGCCGGTCACGCGGAGTGTGAGGCATGTACGCAGTCGTCGGCGGCGGGATCGCCGGCCTCGCGGCCGCCTACCGGCTTCAGGAACGCGGCCACGAGGTGCAGGTGTTCGAGGCGTCCGACGAGGTGGGCGGGCTCGCGGCGCTCCACGAGACCGCCGGACAGCCGATCGAGAAGTTCTATCACCACCTATCGAAGTCAGAGGAGACCATCGTCAAGCTGGCCGAGGAGCTGGGGGTCGGCGACCGGATCGAGTGGCGGATCGGCGAGAACGCCTACTACGTCGACGGCGTGGTCCACCCGCTGGACAAGCCGTGGGAGATCCTCGCGTACCCGCACATGAGCCTCTACGACAAGTTCCGGCTGGCGCTCCTGACGCAGGAGGTCGACGTGCGCGGCGGGATCCCGTCGTTCGGCACCTACGAGGACCTGACCGACTTCGAGGACGTGCCGGTCGACGAGTTCCTGATCGAGCACACGACTCGCGGCGTCTACGACCACTTCTTCGAGCCCCTGCTCGACGCCAAGTTCGGCGACAGAAAGGGGGACGTCTCCGCGGCGTGGCTGCTCGGGCGGATCAAGTTCCGCGGCGAGCGCGACCTCCTGCGCGGCGAGGTGCTCGGCTACCTCGACGGCTCCTTCGGCGTCCTGCTCGACGCGCTCGTCGACGCGGTCGGCCGCGAGAACGTCACCACGGGCGCCCGCGTGACGAACGTCGGCTTCGCGGACCCGCGGGTCGCGGGGGCCGGGAGCGCGGCGGTGGCGGACGAGGGCGCGGTCGCGGGCGAGGGCGCGGACACGGACGCGACTGCCTCCGACGAGGACCTCCGCGGCCCGGTCGAGACCGTCACGGTCGAGACGGGCGAGAGCGAGGAGGTCAGGGAGGTCGACGGCGTCGTCGTCGCGGCGATGCCGAACGTCCTCGAAGCGCTCACCGGCTACGCGTGCGACATCGACTTCCAGGGTGCGGTCTGTGCGACGGTGACCCTCGAGGAGCCCTTGACGGACACCTACTGGCTCAACGTCGCGGACGAGGCGCCGTTCGGCGCGCTGATCGAGCACACGAACTTCGTCCCGCCGGAGCGGTACGGCGGCGACCACCTGCTGTACGTCGCGAGCTACGTGCAGTCGCGCGAGGAGGCGAACTGGCAGGACGACGACGAGGCGCTCCGGGAGCGCTGGCTCGACGGCATCGCGGACCTGTTCCCCGCGTTCGACCCCGATGAGGACGTGCGGGAGTTCCGCGTCGCGCGGAACCCGCGGGCGGCGCCCGTCTACGAACGCGGCTACCTGGAGAAGGTGATCCCCTACGACCTCGCGGACGCGGTCGCGCCCGGCGTCTACTACGCGGGGATGGCGAGCCGGGCGCAGTACCCCGAACGCTCGCTCAACGGCGGTATCCTCGCGGGGTTCGAGGCGGCCGACCGCGTCGCGGAGCGAGCGGCAGGTGCGCCGACCGACTCGACCGTCGAAGCCGACGCGGGGGAGTAGATGTACCTCTCGCACGCCGTCCGGAGCATCAGGCGCGACCCGAAACCGGACGAGGAAGTCGGCCTCGTGGTGGAGGTCGACCCGAACGCGGTCGAGACCGGCGCGGCCGGGGATACCGCGACCGATTCGGACGGCGACGCGGCCGCGCCGGCACCGCTCCGAGAGGCCGTCGCCGCGGCTGACGGCGCGGTCGTCCGCGACCTCGGGTTCGACGCCTGGCTCGTCCGCGTCCCGGAGACGGGGATCGACGCACTCTGCGAGGTCGACGCCGCCGTCCGGATCGAGACCGACGCGACGATCCGCCTGGATCCGGAGCGCCCCGTGGAGTCCGAGGACGGCGACCCCCCGTAGTCGGCTGTCGTGGCGGGGGTCACGCCGTCGCGCTCAAAAGCGATCGGAGGAACGCTGTGCGGTTCCGTCGGCGCGCGAGAAACGCGCGAGGGAGGTCGCGAGCGGGGCGCATTGCTGTGCGGTTTCCGCGCCCCGCTCGCGGCCGAGGCTGGGGAGGCGTGAGGCTGCGGTGCCGTGTGGCTGCGGTGCCGTGCGGTCGCGGGAATGACCCGCGCGTGCCTCCGGTTACGAAGGTTCCGCCCCGGTTCCGCCCCGATTTCGCCCGCCACCGGATTACTCGTGGGGTTCGGTTCCGACCGCGTTCTCACGGACCAGTTCCGCTCCCGCATCACGGCGCCGCACCATCCCGAGCGCGGTCCACGAGATGACGCGCTCGCCGTCGGCGTTCACGCCCTCGGTGTACAGGTCCGCGTAGCCGCGCTCGGGGTGGGACTCGGAGGCGCGGAGGTCGACCACGCCGGTCGTCCCCGTGAGCGTATCACCCGGTCGGACCGGTCGGTGCCAGCGGAGTTCCTCGACGCCCATCCCGCCGAGGAACGCCAGGTCGCCGAAGAGGGCGTCCGTCGCGAGCCGGTTGCAGACGCAGTAGGTGTGGAGGCCCGACGCCACCAGCCCGCCGAACGGCGACTCCTCGCCTACGTCGGGGTCGACGTGGAACGGGTGCGGGTCGAAGCGCTCCGCGAACGCCACGATCTCGGCCTCGGTGAGCGTGGCCTTGCCGAGGTCGAAGCGGGTCTCCGTGTCCAAGTCCTCGAAGTGGAGGGTCACGTACGCCCTTGTGTGAGGACGGTGAGGACGGTTGCGATCCCGGCCGCGACCGGCGCGTCGCTCGCCGGACGGGGACGGGCGTGCGGCGTTCAGGAGACAAACCGCTCTGGGGAAGCTCCTCGCGCCGTTGGAGAAATGCACCGGCCGAGATTTGAACTCGGGTTGCAACCATGGCAAGGTTGCGTGATACCACTACACTACCGGTGCGCCCTTCGCACTCATTGCTAACCGCCGACGCGAACATAAGGGTTCCGTTCCGGGGGCCGCTCGGCGTCCGGTGGCACGGTTCGTGATCGCGGCCGGGGCGTCGCAGCACCGGACCGTCGGACGCGACCTCGCGTGCGCGCTCGCGAAGACTCAATATAAACCCGCCAGATATGGAAACCCGTTCTTCCATCGTCACGGGTTCACACGGTGAAAACCCCGCTCAGGGGGCGTGTGAACCCGCCACAGCCCGAAATCCGGACCGCTACGCTTTTACCGGTGGATCGGAAACTGTGGATACAGTCTAGTGACGAGGCGACCCATGGACGGACTCACGTTGTGTGTGCCGTCCTCGCTCGTCCGCGAAGCCGAGGACAAACGCGAGGCAACTCGCAAGCTCGGATACGTCGCCCGCGCGGCGGCGGTCTTCGGGGCGAGCCGGCTCGTCGTCTTCCCTGATCGGGAAGGCGAGCGCCGATGGGGTGGCGGATTCGTCCGCACCGTGCTGCGGTACGCCGCGACGCCCCCGGACCTCCGGAAGGAGCTCTGGGGGCAGCGCGACGAACTGCAGTACGCGGGCGTGCTGCCGCCGCTCCGCGTCGAGTCACGGACCGGCTCGGCCCCTGGCGGGGACGAGTCGTTAACACAGGGACTCGTGACCGAGGTCGGATCTGAAGGCCGCGTTCGGGTCAATTCCCCGCTGGGGGAACACCCGATCTCGCTGCTCGTCCCCTCCGATATGGAGGTCGAGCAGGGGGAGCGCGTTACCATCAGGATCTCTTCGAGAGAACCGGTCCGCGCCCGCATCGCCGGGAAGCCGGAGGACGGTTTCCAGGTCGTGGGCGCGGACCTGCCGGACGCACTCGCACGCGAGGAGTTCGCCGTCGCCACGTCGCGACACGGGGAGGAGCTCTCCGTCTCGCGGCTCGGCGAACTCGTCGCCCGCACGTCGAGGAACGACACCGCCGTCGTCTTCGGCGCGCCGGGGCGAGGGCTTCCGGCGATCCTCGGGGTTACACCCGAGGACGTCCGGGCCGCCAACGGCGGTCCAGTCGAACCCGATCCGGGGTTCGACCTCTGGCTCAACACGATCCCGCGACAGGAGAGCGCGGTGGTGCGAACGGAGGAAGCGATGTTCGCGTCACTGGGCGCTCTCAGACTCACGGAGTAACCAATGCCACAACCAAGCCGACCACGAAAAGGCTCGCTGGGTTTCGGTCCGCGCACTCGCGCGGCGAGCGAGGTGCCTCGCATCCGCTCGTGGCCCGACGACGAGGGTTCCCCTGCGCTGCAGGGATTCGCCGGTTACAAGGCCGGGATGACCCACGTCGTGATGGTCAACGACGAAGCCAACTCGCCGCGTGAGGGGATGGAGGAGTCCGTCCCCGTGACGGTGGTGGAGACGCCGCCGATGTACGCGGTCGCCCTCCGAGCCTACGAGGAGACGCCGTACGGACAGAAGCCGGTCACCGAGGTCTGGGCGACCGAGTTCCACGAGGAGCTCGACCGCACGCTCGACCTGCCGGCGGAAGACACCTTCGAGGAGGACGCCGAGGAGCTCCGGACGCTGCTGGAGGAGGGCGCGGTCGACGACGTCCGCGTCATCACCCACACCGCTCCGGCCGACCTCGCGAACGTCCCCAAGAAGAAGCCCGACGTCATGGAGACGCGCGTCGGCGGCGGCTCCGTCGAGGAGCGCGTCGACTTCGCGCTCGACCTGGTCGAGGACGGCGGCGCCCACGAGTTCGGCGACGTCTTCCGCGCCGGTCAGTACACCGACGTCTCGGGTATCACGAAGGGGAAGGGCACCCAGGGCCCCGTCAAGCGCTGGGGCGTCCAGAAGCGGAAGGGCAAGCACGCCCGTCAGGGCTGGCGGCGCCGGATCGGTAACCTCGGCCCGTGGAACCCGTCGCGCGTTCGCTCGACGGTCCCCCAGCAGGGCCAGACCGGCTACCACCAGCGCACCGAGCTCAACAAGCGCCTGATCGACTTCGGCGAGGGAGACGACGCCTCGGTCGACGGCGGCTTCGTCAACTACGGCGAAGTCGACGGTTCCTACGCGCTCATCAAGGGCTCGCTGCCGGGTCCGAACAAGCGGCTTCTCCGCTTCCGCCCGGCTATCCGACCGAACGACCAGCCGCGCCTCGACCCCGAGGTCCGGTACGTCTCTACCGCATCCAACCAGGGATAAGTTATGAAGGCAACAGTACGCGATCTGGACGGCGGGGACGAGGGCAGCGTCGAGCTGCCGGACGTCTTCGAGACGGGGTTCCGACCGGACCTGATCCGGCGGGCCGTCACCGTCGCACAGGCAAACCGAAAGCAGGCCTACGGCGCAGACGAGTTCGCCGGCCTCCGCACGCCCGCGGAGTCGCCGGGTTCGGGCCGCGGGATGGCGCACGTCCCGCGCGAGAACGGGCAGGCCCGCCGCGTTCCGTTCGCGGTGTCCGGCCGCCGCGCTCATCCGCCGAAGGCGGAGAAGGACCAGTCGAAGGACCTCAACAAGAAGGAGCGTCAGCTCGCCGTCCGCTCGGCCATCGCGGCCACCGCGGACGCCGAGGTCGTCGCCGAGCGCGGCCACGCGTTCGACGAGGACGCGGAGCTCCCGCTCGTCGTCTCCGACGAGTTCGAGGACCTGGAGAAGACCAAGGAGGTCGTCGCCTTCCTCGAAGGCGCCGGCGTCTACGCGGACATCGAGCGCGCCGAGGAGGGGCGCTCCGTCCGCGCCGGCCAGGGCAAGCTCCGCGGCCGCAAGTACAGCCAGCCCAAGTCGATCCTCTTCGTCACCAGCGAGGAGCCGTCCCGCGCCGCCCGCAACCTCGCGGGCGCCGACGTGGCGACGGCCGACGAGGTGAACGCGGAGGACCTCGCGCCCGGGACGCACCCGGGCCGACTCACCGTCTGGACCGAGAGCGCGCTCGAGGAGGTGGCGGAGCGATGAGCACCGTCATCGAGCACCCCATCGTCACCGAGAAGGCGATGGACGAGATGGACTTCGACAACAAGCTCCAGTTCGTCGTCCACATCGACGCGACGAAGCCGGAGATCCGCGACGCCATCTCCGAGCGCTACGACGTCGAGGTCGTCGACGTGAACACGCAGATAACTCCGCAGGGAACGAAGAAGGCGACCGTCGGCCTCTCCGAGGACGACGACGCCACCGAGATCGCTTCCCGCATCGGGGTGTTCTAAGATGGGACGAAGGATTCAGGGACAGCGGCGTGGACGCGGCGGCCCGACGTTCCGGGCCCCGTCCCACCGCTACAAGGCGGAACTGTCGCACAAGACGCTGGAAGACACCGACACGATCACCGGCGAAGTCGTCGACATCGAACACGACCCCGCGCGCTCGGCACCGCTCGCGGACGTCGAGTTCGATGACGGCGACCGTCGGCTCATCCTCGCGCCCGAGGGCGTGACGGTGGGCGAGACGATCGAGATCGGCGTCTCCGCGGAGATCAAGCCCGGCAACACGATGCCGCTGGCGGAGATCCCGGAGGGCGTCCCGGTCTGTAACGTCGAGAGCAACCGCGGCGACGGCGGCAAGTTCGCCCGCGCCTCGGGCGTCTCGGCGACGCTGATGACCCACGACCGCAAGGTGGCTGTCGTTCAGCTACCCAGCGGCGAGGTCAAGCGACTCGACCCGCAGTGCCGCGCCACCATCGGCGTAGTCGCGGGCGGCGGCCGGACGGAGAAGCCCTTCGTCAAGGCCGGCAACAAGCATCACAAAATGAAGTCGCGTGGCACGAAGTACCCGCGCGTCCGCGGTGTGGCCATGAACGCCGTCGACCACCCGTTCGGTGGCGGCGGCCGGCAGCACCCCGGCAAGCCGAAGTCGGTCTCGCGGGACGCCCCGCCGGGACGGAAGGTCGGCGACATCGCATCCAAGCGAACCGGACGAGGTAGCAACAAATGAGTTCCGAATACCGCATCGGCCGCGAGGGCGAGGAGTTCGCCTACCGCGGTCACTCGCTCGACGAGCTCCAGGAGATGGACCTCGACGAGGTCGTGGAACTGCTCCCCGCGCGACAGCGGCGAAGCATCACCCGAGGACTGGGTCCCGAGAAGGAGAAGCTGCTGGAGACGGCACGCAGCCGCGACCCGGAGGAGACGGGGGACGACCCGATCCGGACGCACCTGCGCGACATGCCGATCCTGCCGGAGTTCGTCGGACTGACGTTCTCCGTCTACAACGGCCACAGCTTCGAGCGCGTGCGAGTCGAGCCCGAGATGATCGGTCACTATCTCGGCGAGTTCCACCTCACGCGGAGCACGGTCTCCCACGGGCAGGCCGGCATCGGCGCGACCCGGTCCTCGAAGTTCGTGCCCCTCAAGTAACCCATGGGAATCAACTACAGCGTCGAGGCCGACCCGGAGACCACCGCCAAGGGGATGCTCCGCGAGCGGCCCATCAGCCTGAAGCACAGCAAGGCGATCGCCCGGCAGCTCAAGGGCAAGACGGTCGCGGAGGCCGAGACGTACCTCCAGTCCGTCATCGACGAGGAGCAGTCCGTCCCGTTCAAACAGCACAACACCGGTGTCGGCCACAAGGGCGACATCGACGGCTGGGACGCGGGCCGCTACCCCGAGAAGGCCTCCAAGGACTTCCTCAAACTGCTCACCAACGTCAAGAACAACGCGACCGAGCAGGGGTTCGACGGCGACGCGATGGTCATCAAGCACGTCGCGCCGCACAAGGTCGGCGAGCGACCGGGCCGCAAGCCCCGGGCGTTCGGCCGCGCCTCGCCGTGGAACACGACCCTCTGTGACGTCGAGCTCATCATCGAGGAGGACAACTAATGGCAGACGAACACCAGTTCATCGAAAACGGCCTTCAGCGCGCCCAGATCGACGAGTTCTTCGCTGACGAACTCGGTCGCGCCGGCTACGGCGGTATGGACATCGCCAAGACGCCGATGGGCACGCAGATCCAGCTCAAAGCCGAGAAGCCCGGCATGGTCATCGGCAAGGGCGGGAAGAACATCCGGAAGATCACCACCGAGCTCGAGGAGCGGTTCGACATGGACGACCCGCAGATCGACGTGCAGGAGGTCGACGAGCCGGACCTCAACGCACGCATCGTCGCGGACCGTCTCGCGAACGCCTTAGAGCGCGGCTGGTACTTCCGCAAGGCCGGTCACACCACGATCGACCGCATCATGGAGTCCGGCGCGCTGGGCGCCGAGATCGTCCTCTCCGGCAAGGTGACCGGGGCGCGCTCCCGCGTCGAGAAGTTCAACCGCGGCTACATCAAGCACAACGGTGAGCCCGCGGAGGACGTCGTCGACGAGGGGCAGGGCGTCGCCGTCATGAAGCTCGGCACCATCGGCGTCACGGTGAAGATCATCCCGCCGGGTGCGGAGCTGCCCGACGACTTCGACATCAACGAGGACGTCGAGGCGCCCGAGGTCGAACAGGAGATCGAGGAGGAGGGCGTCGAGTCCCTCCTCGAGGAGGAACCCGAGGAGGTGCCCGACGTGGGCGCCGACGAGGAGGTCGAGGTGCCCGAGGAGGACCCGACGGACGTCATCGACGAGGAGATCGTCGAGGAAGTCGTCGAGGAGACCCAGGAGACCTCGCCCGAGGCGACCGACGTCGCTCCCGAAGAGGAGATCGAGCAGACCACGCCGGAAGACGAGGAGCTCGAGGACCTCGAGGAGGACGTCGAGGAAGAGGCGGCCGAACTGGTCGAGGAGATGGAGGCGGCCGACGAGGACGAGGAGTCCGACGCGGACGCCGACGCCGAGACCGAGGAAACGGAGGAGTAATACATGGCCATCCTCTATACTGACGAAATTCGCGACATGACCGCCGCCGAGCGCGAGGCCGAGCTCGAGGAGCTCGAGACCGAGCTGCTCAACGTGAAGGCCCAGCAGGCCGCCGGCGGGATGCCCGAGAGTCCGGGCCGCATGAACGAACTGAACCGCACCATCGCGCGGATCAAGACGATCCAGCGCGAAGAAGGCGACTTCGACGACGAATAACGAATGATCTCCCCCGACACGCTCACGCGACACGAACTCGTCGGCCTCCCGGTTCGGGTGGCCGCCGCCGCCAGCGACGCCTATTCCAGCGTCGCCGGCCGTGTCCTGCGTGAGAGCGAACGCACGCTCGTCGTGCGGACGCCGACGGGGGACAAGCGCGTGCCCAAGGCGGGCACGACGTTCGAGTTCGCGCTCGGAGATTCCGTCACGACGCGCACAGATGAAGCCGCCGGCTCTCGTAAGGAGCCGGGGTCCACGTCCCAACTCGGGCCGGATACTGCGGGGGTACGCCCTCGCCAGTCTGGCCCGTCCGCCTCGGTAGCCCGAACGGGCGCCGGGTCGGCGAGCCGCTCCCTAGGCGAGTGCAAAGACGTGGTCTACGTTACGGTGGATGGCGACCAACTGCTCTCACGACCCGCCGAACGCACCGAACGAGGTGTCTCTACATGGCGATAGGAATTGACGTACCCACGCCTCCGGAACCGGATAACCCGGAGGATTACGACTACGAGAAGTGCCCGTTTTACGGGCAGCTGTCCGTCCGCGGCCAGGTCCGAGAGGGCACGGTCGTGTCGACGGATATGGCAAAGACCGTCATCGTCGAGCGAGAATACGACGTCTTCGTACCCAAGTACGACCGGTACATGAAGCGTCGTTCCCGCATCCCGGCACACGTACCGGGCGTGCTGGACTCGGTCGAAGTCGGTGACGAAGTGAAGATCGCGGAGACGCGACCGCTGTCGAAGACGAAGTCCCACGTCGTCGTCCAGATCGGAGGTGACGAGTGATGGAGGCGCTGAAGGCCGACGTCACGCAGGGCCTCGAACGCGGCTCGCTGATCACGTGCGCCGACAACACCGGCGCCCGTGAGCTGCGAGTGATCAGCGTCCACGGCTACTCCGGTACGAAGAACCGCCACCCGAAGGCGGGCATCGGCGACAAGGTGACCGTCTCGGTCACCAAGGGGACTCCGGAGATGCGGCGGCAGGTGCTGGAGGCGGTTATCGTCCGCCAGCGCAAGCCGATCCGCCGACCGAACGGCACGCGCGTGAAGTTCGAGGACAACGCCGCCGTCGTCATCGACGACCTCGAGGAGCCGCGGGGCACGGAGATCAAGGGCCCCATCGCTCGCGAGGTCGCCGAGCGCTTCGGCAGCATCGCCTCGACCGCGACGATGATCGTCTAACCATGACGCGACAGCCACGCAAACAACGAAAGCAGACGGAGAACGCGCCGCTCCACGAGCGGCAAAAGCAGGTCCGTGCCACCCTCTCGGAGGAGCTCCGCGAGGAGTACGGCCAGCGCAACGTCCGCGTGAACGCGGGCGACACCGTCGAGGTGCTCCGCGGCGACGACGCCGGCGAGGAGGCCGAGGTGCTTGCCGTCGACCTGACCGACGCGGTCATCACCGTCGAAGGTGTGACCGTCGAGAAGGCCGACGGTGAGGAAGCCCCGCGCCCGCTCCCGGCGAGCAACGTCCGCGTGACGGAGCTCGACCTCGAGGACGACCGCCGTGAGGCGCGTCTCCAGGAGGACAACGAATGACGAACCACCAGAAGCGACTGGCAGTACCGAACTCCTGGCCGGTCGAACGCAAGACCGAGACCTTCACGGTGAAGGCTGGCGCGGGACCGCACGGCGAGGCCGGCGTTCCCCTGCTCATCCTGCTGCGTGACGTGCTCGGGTACGTCGACAGCCGGAAGGAGGCCCGCTACGCGCTGAACCAGGATTCCGTTCTGGTCAACGGCGACGCGGTCTCCGACGAGGCGCGACCCATCGGGATGTTCGACATCCTGGCGTTCGCCGAGCGGGAGGAGTATTACCGCGTCTTCCCCGACGAGGGCGGTCGGCTCGCGCTGACCTCCGTCGACGAGGACGCCGCGAGCAGCCGGCTCGGCCGCATTTCGAACAAGACGGCCGTCCCCGGCGGCGACGTCCAGCTGACGCTCCACGACGGCACGAACGTGCGCGTGGACGCCGAGGACGCCGGCGAGTACGACACGAAGGACTCCATCGTCGTCGACAACGAGACGAAGGAGATCGTCGCCCACTTCACCTACGAGGAGGGCGCGCTCGTCACCGCCGTCTCCGGTCAGCACGCCGGCCGTATCGGCGAGATCGACGAGATCGACGTGACCCTCGGCTCCGGCTCGAACGCCGTCACCGTTTCCGCGGACGACGGCGACTTCGAGACGGTCGAGGAGTACGTCGTGGTCATCGACGAGAACTTCACGGGTGATGACGAATGAGCGCGGACCACGCCATGCGCGAGGCGCGCATCGAGAAGGTCGTCGTGCACATGGGCGTCGGACAGGGCGGGGAACCGCTCGCCGAGGCCGAGCGCATCATCGAGGAGATCACCGAACAGGACTCCGTCCGCACCACCGCGAAGCGCACCGTCGGCGAGTTCGGCATCCGCAAGGGTGACCCGATCGGCGCCAAGGTGACGCTGCGCGACGAGGCGGCCGCGGAGTTCCTCGCGACCGCCCTCGATCTGGTCGAGGTCTCCGAGAACCAGTTCGACGAGACGGGCAACCTCAGCTTCGGAGTCGAGGACCACACCGACTTCCCGAGCCAGGAGTACGACCCGAACGTCGGTATCTACGGGCTCGACGTGACTGCGACGATCGTCCGGCCCGGCTACCGCGTCACGAAGCGTGACGTGGAGACCCGGTCGATCCCGGACGGCCACCGCATGACGCCCGAGGACGCGGCCGCGTACCTCGAGGAGAACTTCGACGTGGAGGTTGACGCATGAGCGAGAGCGACGCAAACGAACAGACGGGCGAGCACGCCGCGAAGCGCACGGGCCAGCAGCACTCCTGCCGGCGCTGTGACCGCAATCAGGGGCTCGTCGGCAAGTACGACATCAACCTCTGCCGGCAGTGCTTCCGCGAGGTCGCCCGCGAGATGGGATTCAAGAAGTACAGCTAATCATGGCAGGCAACGACCCCCTCGCCAACGCGCTCGCCGGACTCGATAACGCCGAGAGCGTTGGCCATCTGTCGTATACGGTAGAGCCCGCGTCGAACGTCATCGGTTCGGTCCTCGAGGTCTTTTACGACCGCGGGTACGTCGACGGCTTCGAGTTCGTCGACGACGGCCGAGCCGGCGTCTTCGACGTCGAACTGAAAGGATCGATCAACGAATGTGGCGCCGTCAAGCCCCGCTACTCCGCGGGTGCCGACGAGTTCGAGAAGTGGGAGAAGCGGTTCCTCCCCGCCCGTGACTACGGGGCACTCATCGTCACGACGAGCCACGGCGTTATGAGCCACTACGAGGCCCGCGAACAGGGCATCGGTGGCCAAGTGATCGCATACGTCTACTAACAATGAACAGAGTCGAAATCACGATTCCGGACGACGTCTCCGCCGAGCTCGACCACCTCGACCTCACCGTCGAGGGGCCGAACGGCAGCGTCACGCGCCGCCTCTGGTACCCCGACGTGGACGTTTCCGTCGAGGACGACGCGGTCGTCATCGCGTCCGAGAACGACGACGCGAAGACGAACGCGACGGTCGGCACGTTCGAGAGCCACGTCGCCAACATGATCCACGGCGTCACCGAGGGATGGGAGTACAAGATGGAAGTCTTCTACGCCCACTTCCCGATGCAGGTCGACGTGGAGGGCGACGAGGTCGTCATCGAGAACTTCCTCGGCGAGAAGGCGGCCCGGCGCACGCCGGTCCGCGGAGACACCGACGTACAGGTCGACGGCGAGGAGATCACGCTCTCCGGTCCGAGCAAGGAGGACGTGGGACAGACCGCCGCCGACATCGAACAGCTCACGAAGGTGACCGACAAGGACACGCGCGTCTTCCAGGACGGCGTGTACATCGTCGAGAAGCCCCAGAAAGGAGGAGCCTAAATGGCAGACGAACTCGAAGACATCAGCGGCGTCGGTCCCTCGAAGGCCGAGGCGCTTCGCGAGGCGGGCTACGAGTCCGTCGAGGACGTGAAGGCGGCCTCGCAGTCCGAACTCGCGGAGGTCGACGGCATCGGCAACGCGCTCGCCGCGCGTATCAAGGCCGACGTCGGTGGCCTCGAAGTCGAGACGGAGACCGAAGCCGAGATCGAAGACGAGACGGAGGAGGAGGCCGACGAGGCCGAATCCGAGGAGGAAACCGAAACGGAGCTCCGGCCCCGCGGTCACGCGGACAAGACGCCGGAGCTCGACGACGACACTGCGCGCGCGCTCGCCCAGAAGCACCGCGAGGGCAAGCCGCAGTTCAACCGTCAGGACTACCACAAGAAGAAGCGCGTCCCCACGTCGTGGCGACGCCCCCGCGGCACGCTCTCGAAGCAGCGCCGCGGGATGAAGGGCAAGGGCGACACCGTCGAGGCGGGCTTCCGCTCGCCGAAGGCGGCCCGCGACCTGCACCCGAGCGGCTTCGAGGAGGTCCGCGTGGAGAACACGGACGACCTCGAGGGCGTCGACGGCGACACGCAGGCCGTCCGCATCGGCGGCTCCGTCGGTGCTCGCAAGCGCGAGCGCATCGAGGAGATCGCCGAGGAGCGCGAAATTCGCGTGCTCAACCCGACCTACGTCGAAGTGGAGGTTGACGAGCAATGAGCGACCTCAGCGCACAGAAGCGGCTCGCGGCTGACGAACTCGATGTCGGCGAGAACCGCGTCTGGCTCGACCCCGAGGCACAGGAGGAGATCGAGGACGCCATCACCCGCGAGGACGTCCGCGAACTCATCGACCAGGGAACCATCCGCGCGAAGGACGCCAAGTCCAACTCGCGCGGCCGGGCCCGCGAGCGCGCCGAGAAGCGCTCGTACGGTCACCGCAAGGGCGCCGGCTCCCGCAAGGGGAAGTCCGGCGCGCGGCAGAACACCAAGGACGACTGGAAGGCGCGCATCCGCGCACAGCGGGCGCGCCTGAAGGAGCTCCGCGACGACGAGGACGTCCTCGACGCGTCGGAGTACCGTACGCTGTACAACAAGGCGGGCGGCGGCGAGTTCGACGACGTCGCCCGTCTCGAGGCGTACATCGAGAACAACTACGGATACGAGGTGACGAACTAATGGCGACAGGACCACGATACAAGGTGCCGATGCGACGGCGCCGTGAGGTCCGGACGGACTACCATCAGAGGTTGCGCCTGCTGAAATCGGGCAAGCCTCGCCTGGTCGCCCGGGTGAGCAACGCTCACGTCAGGGCGCAGCTGGCCACCCCCGGACAGAACGGTGACGAGATTCACGTGAGCGCCTCCAGCGAGGACCTCGACGAGTACGGCTGGGACGCCCCCACGGGCAACCTCCCCAGTGCGTACCTGACGGGGTACCTGCTCGGTGCGCGCGCCGTGGCGGACGGGTTCGAGGACGCGGTCCTCGACATCGGTCTCAACACGGCGACGCCCGGCGGAAAGGTGTTCGCGGTGCAGGAAGGAGCGATCGACGCGGGGCTCGAGATCCCCCACAGCGAGAGCGTGCTGGCGGACTGGTCGCGTAACCGCGGCGAGCACATCGCCGATTACGCCGAGCAGCTCGACGAGCCGCTCTACAGCGGGGACTTCGACGCCACGGAACTGCCCGAGCACTTCGACGACGTGCTCGCCACCATCCAGGAGGACTATGAGTAGAAACAACGACGGCTGGGAGCCGCGGACGCGCCTCGGCCGCAAGGTACAGGAAGGAGAGATCTCGTCGATGGAGCAGGCGCTGAACTCGGGGCTCCCGCTGAAGGAGGCCGAGATCGTCGACCAGCTCCTGCCGGGGCTCGAAGACGAGGTGCTGGACATCAACATGGTCCAGCGCATGACCGACTCCGGGCGCCGCGTGAAGTTCCGCTGCGTCGTCGCGGTCGGTAACCGCGACGGCTACCTCGGCTACGCGCAGGCCCGCGACGAGCAGGTCGGTGGCGCCATCCAGAAGGCCATCGACGTGGCGAAACTGAACATCATCAAGGTCGACCGCGGCTCCGGGTCCTGGGAGGACCAGCCGGGCGGGACCAACTCCCTCACCCGCAAGGCCGAGGGGAAGGCCGGCTCCGTGACCGTCGAAGTCAAGCCCGCCCCGCAGGGGCTCGGGCTGGCGGCCGCGGAGACGGTGCGCAACATCCTCGAACTGGCCGGCGTGCAGGACGCCTGGACCAGCTCCGACGGCAACACCCGCACCACGGTCAACCTCGCGAAGGCGACGTTCAACGCGCTGGAGAACGCGGCCGCGGCGCGCACGCCGGAGCACGCCCGTGAGGTCCACTACGACGAGGTGAGCGAGTGATGCAGGCGCTCGTTCAGATCCGCGGCGACGTGAACATGAGCGAGGATGTCGTCGACACCCTCGACATGCTCAACATCGGTCGCGTCAACCACGCGACGTTCGTCCCCGAGACGGACTCCTACCGCGGCATGGTCACCAAGGTCAACGACTTCGTGGCGTTCGGCGAGCCGAGCGTCGACGCGGTCGCGGCCACGCTCGCGCGACGCGGCGAGCCCCTCGAGGGCGACGCCGACGTCGACGACGAGTGGATCGACGAGAACACCGACTACGCCGACTTGGAGGCGCTCGCCGAGGCGTTGGTCGACGAGGAGACGACGCTGCGCGAGCAGGGCCTCTCCCCGACCGTCCGTCTGCACCCGCCCCGTGGCGGTCACGAGGGCATCAAGCACCCGACCATCGAGGGCGGCGAGCTGGGTCGTCACTCCACCGAGGAGATCGACGCGCTACTGGAGGACATGCGATGAGCAAGAAACGACGACAGCGCGGCTCCCGTACGCACGGCGGCGGCTCCCACAAGAACCGGCGCGGCGCCGGCCACCGTGGCGGTCGCGGCGCGGCGGGACGCGCCAAACACGAGTTCCACAACTACGGACCGCTCGGCAAGCACGGCTTCAAGCGACCCGAGGACGCCCGCGCGGACGTCCGCGAGGTCAAGGTCCAGAAGCTCGACGAGGACGCGGCGCTGTACGCCGCGGACGGCCTCGCCGAGGAGGACGGCGACGCGTACGTCATCGACGCGCGCGACGTCGTCGAGGACGGCCACGAGGCCGACGTGGTGAAGGTGCTCGGCGGCGGCCAGGTCCGCAGCGAGCTGGTCGTCACCGCCGACGCGTTCACCGCGGGCGCGGTCGAGCTCATCGAGGAGGCCGGCGGCGACGCCGTCCTCTCCGAGCGGGCGGAGACCGCCGACGAAGCGGAAGACACTTCAGACGACGAGAGCGACGAGGCGTAACGTATGAGCTGGAAGGACGCCGCCGAACCGGTACTCACGCGGATGCCGACAGTCCGGCGTCCCGAGGGCCACGTTCCGTTCAAACGGAAGCTGCTGTGGACCGCCGGGATCCTGATGGTGTACTTCTTCCTCACCAACATCAACCCGTTCGGGCTGGCGGCGGGCCAGAGCAGCGACTTCTTCGGCCAGTTCCGCTCGATCCTGGCCGGGGAGTCCGGCTCGCTGCTGCAGGTGGGGATCGGACCCATCGTCACGGCGTCCATCGTGCTGCAGCTGCTCGGCGGCGCCAACCTGCTCGGGCTGGACACGAGCGACCCGCGCGACCAGGTGCTCTACCAGGGGCTCCAGAAGCTGTTGGTGTTCATCGTCACGGGCCTGACGGCCGCGCCGATGGTGTTCTCCGGCGGCTTCCTGCCGGTTGACCAGTCGGTCGCGAGCGCGCTCGGCGTGAGCGTCTTCGCCGTCCAGGTGCTGATCTTCGCCCAGATATTCGTCGGCGGCGTGCTCATCCTGTTCATGGACGAGATCGTGAGCAAGTGGGGCGTCGGATCCGGCGTTGGGCTGTTCATCATCGCGGCGGTGAGCCAGCAGCTCGTCGGCGGTTTCTTCAGCTTCTCGGCGCTCGGCCAGTCGGGCTTTTTCGCCCGCTGGGTCGCGATCATCACCGGCAACGAGGAGATCGGATCGCCGTTCACTGCGGACGGTCTCCAGAGCCTCCTCTTCGAGCCCGGGAGTCTGCTGGCGCTGTTCACGACGATCTTCATCTTCGGTGTCGTCGTCTACGCGGAGTCGGTCCGCGTGGAGATCCCACTGTCGCACGCCCGCGTGAAGGGCGCACGGGGTCGATTCCCGGTGAAGCTCATCTACGCGTCCGTCCTGCCGATGATCCTCGTTCGCGCGCTGCAAGCGAACGTCCAGTTCCTCGGTCAGATCCTCAACTCCCAGTGGGCGGCGATGCCGACGTGGCTCGGCGCGTACAACGACCAGGGGACCCCCATCTCGGGGTTCTTCTACTACGTCGCGCCGATCCAACAGCCCGGCCAGTGGATGTGGTTCCTCGGTGAGACGACCGCGGAGCCGTGGATGATCGCCGTCCGCGTCGCCATCGACCTGACGGTGATGGTCGTCGGCGGCGCCATCTTCGCCATCTTCTGGGTGGAGACGACGGACATGGGTCCGGAGGCGACCGCGAAACAGATCCAGAACTCGGGGATGCAGATCCCCGGCTTCCGGCGCAACCCGCAGGTCGTCGAGAAGGTCATGGAGCGGTACATCCCGCAGGTGACCGTCATCGGCGGCGCCCTCGTGGGCCTGCTCGCGGTCATGGCGAACATGCTCGGCACCGTCGGCGGCGTCTCCGGTACGGGCCTGCTGCTCGCGGTCTCCATCACGTACAAGCTGTACGAGGAGATCGCCGAGGAGCAGCTCATGGAGATGCACCCGATGATGCGCCAGATGTTCGGCAACGAGTAGCGCGCTCGCGGCGAACGCGTCCGCGGTCCGGCGGCCCCTCGTTTTTTATCGCTTCACCGCCCGAGCGTCTCGCGAATCGCCCGTCGCTCCAGCCACAGCACCGCACAGAACAGCGCGGTCGCCGCGACCGCGGTCGCGGCGATCAGCGCTCGGCCGCCGACGGTCTCGGACGACCGCGCGACGACGCGGACGGGCCAGTAGTCGGTCACCTCGAGCAGGAACCCGGCCGAGAGGCCGCCGACGAGGACCTGCCAGCGCGCGACCGTCCGGTGTTCGGTGTGGAACAGGAGGAACGTCGCGGCGACGAGCAGCGACAGGACGCCGCCGAACAGGACGCCGGCGTCGACCCCGGTCGCGAGCGGCACCGCCGCGCGCATCGACGCGAGGGTGACCACGCCCCCGAAAGCGACGACGGAGGCCGTGATGCCGACGACGCCGCCGTTCCAGACGTACCCGAGACACGCGGCGACCACGATCAGGAGGCCGACCGCTGCGAGGGTGCGCTGCGGTCCGCTCCCGAGGCCGACGAGACCGGCCGCGTCGAGCGCCGCGAGCGCGAGGGCCGACCAGACGAGTACGCAGCCCGCGAGCC
Organism: Haloparvum sedimenti; assembly: GCF_001462205.1. Lineage (GTDB taxonomy): Archaea > Halobacteriota > Halobacteria > Halobacteriales > Haloferacaceae > Haloparvum > Haloparvum sedimenti. The sequence continues at coordinate 19,185 of NZ_LKIR01000121.1, read as the reverse complement.
CGGCGAGCGTGATCGGGTTGTGAATCGCTTGGTACTCCAGCTCGGCGCCGCCAAGGCTGAACGAGGGGTCGTCTGTCGCGCGCGCCGACGTGATCCGCGTGTGGATCAGGAATCCCGCGGTCGCCGCCACGACGAGCGCGGTGAGCGCGTGGATCGAGCTCGCGACGCTCGAATATCCGCCGATTACCCAGGCGACGACGGGGACGGCTGCGAGGGGTGCGTAGGCGGCTCGCGCGGCCTCGACTGGCGTTCGCGCCAGCACGAGACTCGGTGCCACGATGCCGACGACGCCGACCGCAGCGCCGCCCACGAGGAACGCTTCTACGGGGTACCCTCCGACGACGATATCGACGCCGGCGAGCGTGGCCGCGCTGACGAGGAGACAGCAGACGGCCGCGATCAGACACGCGGCGGTCTGGCGGGATCGGCTGAACCACTGCGACCGTCGGAGGCGGGGCCGGACGCCGGTCGAGGGGGTCAGCGACCGCCCGCCAGGCGACCAGGTGACCGGCGGCGCACGCATCCGATCCGTCCCTCGGTAGCGGAACCGCCGTCCGACCTCACGCAGGCGGTCGGCGGTCGACGAGCGATCCGACTGCGCCGCTGCGGACGTATCACCGGAACCGTCGGTATCGGCCGGTCCGTCCCGCCCGTTCCCGTTACGTTCGGCGTAGATCGCGGGGTCGTACCCGCGGAGGCGGAGCCGTGCTCGTCGGCTCACGCCCCGCCAGCGGACGTTCGCGTTTCCCACCTCCCGGCTCGCGCGCCCTGCCAGCACCTCGGCACGTCCGAGCATGGAGCGACAGTAGGTTCGGACCCGGCCCGCGGTCGACCGCTCGCTGCGGGCGGCGACCTCCGCCCACACGTCGCCGGTCTCGATCCCGAGCGCGGCCGCGTGTTTGGCGTAGAAATCGAGGCTCGCGTGCCGCTCCATCGCCAGGAGGAACTCCTCTCCGTCGACGGTTCGCACGCCGAGCCGCTCCGCGATCTCTTCGGCGTCGGCGGCGAACTCGCCGCTCGTGACGATCATGCACTCGTCGGCGTCGATCTGCGTATGAATGCCGTAGTACTCCTGTACCTCGGTCCGCGTCACGTCGTTGCCGGCGCGGGGGTCGTAGCGTTTGACTTGGATGGCGATCGTCTTTCCGCCCGGACCACGCTTCCGGGCGATAACGTCGATCTTCCGGTCGTTGCTCCCTTGTCGAACGACCGTTGTGTACCCCATCTCCTCCCAGAGGTCGCCCACCACGTGTTCGAACGTCCGCCAGTCCATCCGCTCGATCCGCCTCAGCGCGATTCGAGGAAACCCCCCCGATGCGACGGGGCGTCGCCCCGCAGCGGGACGGTCACTCCCGGAGGTCATCGAGCCTCACCCGGCAGAGTCCCGCAAGCCGTTCCAGTCGCTCCTGTTCGTCGTCGAACCCCTTTCGGTCGGCCACGTCGATCCCCTTCTCGGCGGCCGACAGCGCCGACTCGTACTTATCGACCGCCGTGTCGATCCGGTCGACGGTCATGTTGGACTCGGCCTCCTCGATCAACCCCTCGAGGCGTTCGGTGTTCGCGATCAGCCTGACGCGGCCCGCCTCGCGCCGCAACGCATCGACGCGCTCGTCCCGTTCGTCGGCGTGTGCTTCCTCCTCCAGTCGCTCCATGAGCGCCGACATCTCCTCGCTGACCCCTTCGGGATCTTCGGTCACGCGCTCGGCCGCGTCGTCGATCGCGGCCTCCGCGGCGTCCAGCCGCGCGGTCGTCTCCCGACCGCGAGTCCACTCGAGACCGGTCTCGATCCGATCGATCGCCGACGAGAGGTCGTGCTCGCGCGCCACCGACAGCGCTTGTTCGTACTCCTTGGCCGCGGACGCGAACGCGTCTTCGGCGTCGCGGTACTCCCCGTCCTCCCGGAGCGCGCTTCCGCGGTCGGCGGTCTCGGCCGCGCTCCCGGTCGACTCCCGTATCCGCACGACGGCCCGACGCTTCTCGGCCTCCCGAAGCGCGTCCTCCGCGTCCTCGATCTCCTCGCGGAGTCGCTCGGCGATTTCCTCCTCGTCGCGGGCCTCGGCGATCTCCAGCGCGCGGGCGTACGCGTCCCGGCTCTCGCGTCGTTTCGTCACGCTCCGTTCGGCGGCCGCGGGCGATTCCTTCGCCTCAACCTCCGAGGACGCGGCCGCCTCCGCGGCGGCCTGTGCCGTCTCGATCAGCTCCTTGAGCTCCGGCTCGGCGGCCTCGTCGGCTTCGCGCGCCCGGACGAACGCTTCCGCGTACCGGTCTGATTCGAGCGCGCTCCTCGCGGACTCGAGCTTGTCGGTCGCTCGCTCCCGGTCGGCCCCGGGGGCGGGATCCTCGACGACCATCGCCGCGGTCTCGATGGCGTTCTCCGCGTTCCGTTGCGCCGCCCGGAGCACGCCCTGCGCGTGTTGGCGGGCTTTCGTGTACTCGCCCGCCTCCAGCGCTTCGCCGCTGACCTCCAGCTTCCGTCGCGGGATCTCCCACTTCTCGGGGTCCGGATCGCCGTCGACGAGGTCGTCGAGACGGTCGAGAACCTCCTCCGCCCGCTGTTTGGCCTGCTCCGCGTCCCGTCTGGACCACTCCTCCGAGTGGTCGCCGCGAGACCGCAGAGTGTACAGGAAGAGGACGGCACCCGCGAGGCCGAGGAGCAGGGTGAACACGAGCACGGCCAAGAAGAGGTCCGGGACGGCGGGGATAACGCTCTGTCCGACCGGCAGCAGTGCCGCCGGCCGATCGCCCACGGTCACGGTGACCGCCGAGGTCCGGCCGCCGAGCGTGAATGCGGTGTGCGAGGTCATCGTCTGAGTCGGGAGTTCGTGTCGGCTCGACCGCTCTCCGGCGTCGACCTATTCTGACGCGTCCCCACCGGGCGCTTCGACCGCTTCGGGAACCGGCCTCGCCACGACCGCCCCCGAGAGGGCGAGCACGGGGCCGATGCCCGCGAGGCCGACGGTGAGCACGACCGCCGCCGCGGTCAGGACGACGCCGACGGCGACGCCGGCTCCGAACGTGGCCAGCGTCTTTCTGTCGGGGAATCCGACCGACGGAACGACCGCCGAAAGCTTCGACGACACGCCACCCAGCCTCCCGCCGGAGGCGCTTGCGTTCGTCTTCAGCGCTTCCGTCTTCTCGTGAAGCGCCTCCTGGATCTCCTCGTACTCCCCGTTCGGAAGCGCTCCGGTCGCGTGTAGGCTCCGCGCCTGTTCGAACTGGTCTTTCGCCGCGATGAGCTGTGCGATCTGGGGATCGAACTCCGAGCCCGAGAGGAACTGGTTGAAGCTCTCGAGCCCCTGGTTCGTGTCCACGTTGTCGCCGGTGTCGGCGACGTAGTTCTCCAGCGAGGTTCCGATGTCGTCGATCACGACGGCGGCGTACTCGTCGGCGATCTCGGCTCGGATCCCGGCGACCTCCTCGACGAGGTCCAACCGCGTCTCCTCGGCGAGGCTCTCCCGCCGTTCTCTGAGCACCTGCGGGTTCCTGATGTACTCCTGTTCGACCGTCTCGCCGGTTTCCTGAAGGAGCCGCTCGAACTGGAACAGCGCCACCAGTCGCTCGCTCGTGTCGAGGTCCTCCTCCTGGAAGTCCTCGAGCAGGTCGCGGAACGTCCCCTCCTGGAGCTCGGTCTCGAGGTCACGGCGTTCCTCGATCAGCTCCTTGAGTACCGCCAACAGCTGCTCGCGTAGCTGCTTCTCCTCGTCGGGATGCAACAGGTCGTCCGTGCGGAACTCCTCGACGAACTCGCGGAGACGGTCCGGCACTGCCGACCCGCCTCGACGCGTCGAGCCCTCCAGCAGGGCCTTCGTCGCTTCGAGCGTCTCGAGGTCCTCCCGCACCCGGTCGAGGTCCGACTCGTACCTGTTGAGTCCCGCGACGGCGTCCATGACCACGCCCTCGAACTGCTCGGCCACGGCGTCGCGGTACTCCGCTTTCGCCCGGTCGATGGCGTCCGCGAGCGTGGACTCGAAGTGCTCGTTCTTGAGCGTCCGCCGCTGCTCGTCCGTGAGGATCGTGCGCTTGCGACGGTTTCGAACCTGCTCGAGGTCGTCGGTGATCCGGTCGTACAGCGACGCGACCGACGTCTCGTGTCGCTGATCGACCTCGACGGCCACCGCTTGCCAGCTCGTCGAGTGGTTCCCTCCCTTCTCGGTCCAGAAGGAGTGAATGCGGTCGAGGATCTCCAGCCTCGTTCGCGCGGAGATCCCGGAATGGTCGAGCAGCTCCTCGACCGCCGACTCGAGGTCCGAGGCGAGCCGGTCCTTCTCCTCGCGCCGGATCTCCGCCTGCCGGTCCTCGATGCGCGACCGGATCTCGGCTCTAGCCTCGCGGATGTCCTCCACGTCGAGGACGCCGCTCTCGGCGTCGTCCAGCTCGTCCACGACGGAGACGATCGGGGCGAAGCGGCGCTCGTCGAGGCGGTCGCGGTCGCCGTTGACGTATTGACGGAGCGCTTCGAGCCGCTCGAAGGTGGTCTGCTCCCCGAGCTCGGTCCGCATCGCGGGAACGACGCGATCGAGTTCGTCCTCGACGCGCTCGACGTCAGCCTCGCGCTTGTCTCGCTCGATCCGGTCCAGCTCCGATGCGATGCGCTCGTCCAGCTCCGCGCGGATCTCCGACTTCCGGTTCTGGGTGATGACCTCGTCCTGGTTGAGCCGCGCGACGAGGGTCGCGAACTTCCGGACGGCCGGGTCGTCGATCTCGCGGTTCGGGTCGAGCGTGCACTGCTGTTTCGCGGTCCAGAGCCGCTCGTACACCGCGTCGATCGGCTCGTTCCCGCTCCGCTGTTCGATCTCGTCGAGCTGCGCCTCCAGCTGTTCTTTCAGCGTGGTCTCGCGGCTCGCCCTGAGCTGCGCGACGCGGTCCTCGACCCGGCCGAGGAACTCCGACCGGAGGTCGCGCCGCTCGTCGTCGGTGAACACGTCCGCCGACTCCACGTCGTCGACGACCGAGGCGAAGCGCGTCAGTAGGTCCGAGTCGCGGTCGACGCTCTCGTCCCTCTCCACGGTCCGGCGGATCGACGACACGAGGTCGTCGTCGCGGACGTCCGCGAGTTCGACCTGTTCCAGACAGCGGTCGAACCGGTCGAGGAACTGCGACCGCTTGTGCTCTTTCAGCGCCTCGAGGGTCTCCGTGAGCTCCGCTTCCACCTCGCTCCGGATCTCGTCGCGTTCCCGGGCCGGAAGCGCGGTGTTCGCCTCGAGTTCCCGAAGCCGGTCGACGATCCGGTGTGCCGGCTTCGGGCACGACTCCGGAACCGACTCCCGATGTCCGTCGAACACGTCGAGCAGCGCCTCGATCGAGTGCGTGACGGTCGTGATCGTGTTGCTCGTCAGGTCGTCGGTCGCGGCGTCGAACTCTCCACGCACTCGCTCCGGGAGCTCGTCCTCCAGGCGGTCGCGCTCCTCGGCGAGCCGCTCGAGCACGCGGTCGCGAACGCCCACTTTGGCTTCGGCGTCGAGCATTCGCGGGTCGGGGAGCTCGCCCGTCCGGCCCTCGTGTTGGAGTCCGGTCACCGTCTCGGCGACGCGCTCGGCCGCGTCGGAACGGACCTCGACCGACTGCGGGTCGTCGGTCCACAGCGACGAGAGGTACGTCTCGAGGGCCGTCAGGTCCTGATGGAGCTGCCACGCGCTCAGCTCGTCGGTCGCCGACAGCTTCTCGACCGCGTCGAGCGCTCGGCTCTCGTAGTCCTGTCTGACGAGCTCCTCGATGTCGTCCTGTTTGCTCCGGAGCGCCGCCTCCGTGCCCTCCGTCAGCGGCGTGAGCCCCTCGTACTCGCCCGGGGCCAACACGAGGTCGACCGACTGGACCGGGCCGATACGTCCCCCGCTGCTCACGCCGATCGAGGGGGTCTCCCCCGACCGGCGGGCGTAGTACCCCAGCGCCGTCGCGGCCGCCCGGTAGCCCGCCACACCGAAATCGAGGTCCGTCCCCTCCTCGAGTAGTTGGTCGATCGCGAGCCGCTTTCGGAGGTCGACGCCGAGGTCGTCCAGCGAGGGATCCTGCAGCTCGACGGTCCACCACGCGAGGTTGAACCGGTCGCGGTCGCGAAGGAGCGTCCACTCGTGGTCGCCGGTCGGGTCGTCGTCGTCCGCGAGCGCCCGAAGCCGGTCGAGAAGCCCCGCGATGAGGTTCTCCCCGTCTTCGCCGACGTACTCGGCGTGGTAGTGGTTCGGTCGCGAGCCGCTGACGCGTGCGCGGACGTAGGCGACGACGCGGTTCGACGCCGGGTCGAGGAACAGGTCGACCGAGTTGTTGATGTGGGCGGCGAGGCGTCCCTCCGCGCGGACCTCCGTCTCCGCTTCCGGCTCGATCTGGTTCCCCTGCGTTCCGTAGATGGTGAGCGTGCCCATGCGTCGATCAGGAGCTGATGATCGACTCGAGCACGTTCTCGACGCCGACCGGCTGGATGTTCCCTTGTTTGTCCGGCTTGGGCTGGAGCTCCCCGTCCCGTTCCTCCGTGATGAAGTAGACCGGGTGGATCGTCGAGGCGTTGACCATCCGCGCGAGCCCTTTGACCTGGAGGTCACCCAACAGTTGCTCGGCGACGTACTCGCGGAAGCTCTCGAACCGCTTGGCGCTCGACTCGGGCCGTGCCTGATGGCCCTTCTCCTCCTGCCACTCCTCGATGAAGAAGTCCGCCTTCGAGGCGACGAGCACCACGTCGTCGATGTCGACGTTCTCGACGATGTCCGAGAAATCTTCGACGTGCATGTTGGCCGAGGACGCGCCGGGCGGCACGTGGCCGTGGAACCGCTCCGAGTCGAGCAGGAACACGAGCTTGTCCGACTCCTTGACGTTGTTCTCGACCCGCTTTATCACCTTGTCCTGTGCGGAGACGGGCTCGCGGTTCACGCTCGCGGTGGGACCGGCGTCCTCGTCGGTCGCTTCCGCCTCGTCGGCCTCCCCGTCCTCGGACTCGTCGCCTTCGGCGTCCGCAGCGGTCGACGCGGCCTCCGACGCGTCGCCGGACGGCTCCTCGGCGCTCGCGTCCGGTTCCTCGTCCGGATCGACCGTCGAGGCGTCGGGGTCGACGGTCGATGTATCGGAGTCGACCGTCGAAGTATCGGCGTCGACGGACGACCCGGTGTCCTCCACGGTCGTCGCCTCCGCATCTCCGTTGGTCGCCGAGGCGTCCGCCTCGACCGTGTCCACGTCGCTCGTGGCACCGTCGTCCGACGCGCTTCGATCGCCTTCGTCGCGTGCCGTCTCGTCCGCTTCGGCGTCCGTTTCTCCCTCGGTGCCCGGCCCCTCCTCGTCGGCGTCCGTCTCGTCCCGACTGAACCGACGGTCGAGCACCTTGTTGGCCTGGATCTCGTCATCGTCGCCGGTCGCATTCTCCGGAAGCGGCACCGTGACCTCGTCCGATTCCTCTTCGTCCTCGTCCGGCGACCCGCCGTCGGTGACCGTGCGCTCGCCGGAGAGGTTCTCGCTCACGTCGGGGAGGATCTCGCCGGGGTGGTCGAGCATGTTCACCTCGATCCGCGAGGGGTTCAGCCGCGACCGCGCGATGAACTCGAAGCGGAGCGGGACCGCCTCGTCGGGGAGCGTGTTCGCGATGTCCCACCGGAGGTCCTCGCCGGCGTTGTTGTACTCGTTGACCAGCGATCGGATTCCCTTGCTCCGTCCCTCGAGGTCGTACTTGTCCTCGTTGTTCAGCACCTCGAGGAACAGCGCGAGCGCGAAGTAGGTCTTCCCCGACTGCTTGGGACCCATGACCTCGAAGGAGGTCGTGTTCGGGTCGGCGCCCTCGCTCTCCCCGGTCGGGTCGAGTGTGATGAACCCGTGGAGGAAGTAGAAGAAGACCAGCGACGCGACGACGTACGCCGCCGAGAAGGAGTACGTCTCCAGGCCCGGCGGGCTGACGACGAGGTACAGCCCGTTGCCGACGACCACCGCGAGGACCGTGACGGCGACGAGCGCGAGCGAGGCGACGCGGAACTGCGCGGCCTCGTCGTCATCGCGGACCGCGTTGCCGACCGAGCTCTTTTCGAAGTTCACCAGCCGGAGCTCCCCCTCGAGACCGAGCGCGTCGGAGCGGGCGGCCTCGACCACGACGCCCAGAAGCACCCCGGCCGCCAGCGCGGCCGCGTTCAGCGGCGTGACTCCGAGCCCGAGGCCGCCGATCGTCAGTCCCCCGACGAGCACCACGAGTCCCGACAGCAGCAGGAGCCCCTGGTACCGCTTTCGGTAATCGTTCGAGTAGAGGGCCAACAGGCCGAGGTAGACCCCGAAGCCGAACGAGAGCAGCGCCTCGACGCCGGTCACGCCGTCGGGAACGAACGGGACGATCGTCAGGTACCGCGCCAGCAGGTATCCCCCGCCCAGCCACATGTTGTAGAACAGGTGGGCGAGAACGGGCGTCGTCAGCAAGATACCGCCGAGGTACCAGGCGAAGTCGCGACGCTCCTGCGGGTTCATGTCTCTCCTCCGGCGCTTCGATGCGGTCCGCACACCGAAACACCGTCACTTCGCGGGCGTCCCCACACCGACAGCCCCACGCCTCCGGCGCGTTCCGAAGCAGCACGATCGGCTGCTTCCGCCCCGGCGGACGGTCGTGTCCCTAACATGTGTATAGTCTGCGTAAATCTGTGAACTGACAAAAGGGTTATGAAGGTCGCATATCTGATACGTGCCTCGTCGAGGACCTCGCCCGGCCCGAACAGGATCGGCGGCGACATCGGCGGTAGGCCGTGCCTTCCCGCAATCCGTGAGTGGACTGTTCGCGTCCGTCCGCCGACGCACTCACCGTCCGCGCTCCCGGATTCAGTGGCAGTATCCCCGTTCTAATCGGGTTTTATATGTGATGAGAAACATGGCATCTGTTATGCCACGGTGCAGTACTCCTGACAGATTGATCGGGATCGGTGGTGGGGGGAGTCGGGTGGTCTATCGCTTCATGCAGCAGGACTGGATCCTCGACGAGGTGATGAAGACCGACGAGTACAACGAGCCGGAACCGGCGACGTTGCGGGCGACGGTCATCGACTCCGCGACCGACGACAAGTTCCACGCGGACCGGTCCTCGGTCGTCGAGGAGAAGGTCGAGAACGCCTACAAGGGGACCGACTACCTGCCCCATGACGGCTTCGTCGAGTTCGACGGGCCGCACCTGATAAGCGAGATGGTCCCGGACACCTGGCTCGCCGAGTCGCTCACGGCGCCGCCGGCGGTGCGGAACCTCTGTGAGGACCAGGGGCTCACCAGCTGGTGGCTCGAGCAGGGACGCGAGCCGCTCTCGAAGGTGAACGATCAGGGCTTCTCCGGCGGCGTGCTCCGCCGCCGCTCCGTGAGCAAGCTGCTGTTCCACGTCGCCGAGTACACCGACAACAGCGTGGTGCCCGGCGGCAACGGCGAGGAGCAGGTCTACATTGTCGCCGCGCTCGGCGGCGGAACCGGCTCCGGCATGGCGCTCGACCTCGCCAGCGAACTGCAGGAGGGAGACAAACAGGTCCACCTCTTCGGCGTGCTCCCCCACGACGGGGCGGGCGGCCTCGAGAAGACCAACGCGCACGCCGCGCTCTCGGAGCTGGAGTACGCCCACCTCACCGGCGAGGGCCCCTTCGAGACGATCACGCTCATTCCCCACCTCGAGGAGCTCGAGGACAACAACCACGACTTCGAGATGGGGGTCGTCCGCTCGATCCTCGCCCATCAGAACGGGGTCCGGAGCGGCAACTTCACCACCTACATCACGCCGACGACCGGCATCGCGACCAACCCGCCGCGGTACACGCCGTTCACGCTCGCGGCCCCGTACACGATCAAGTACGACCTCGAGATGCGGGAGGCGGCGGAGAACGCGGTCGGAGAGATGCTCGACGCGAAGGAGTCCGAACTCGAGAACGAGGCGGACCTCTACGAGGTGATCGAGCAGTACCTCGAGGAGATGTTCCCCGACTCGGCCGGCGCGGAGTTCCGCGGCGGCGGTCTCGGGAGCCTCGACACGGAGTGGGGTCGCGACGCCGCCTATCAGCTCCGCAGTCGGATCGAGGACGACATCCGCGGCACCCTGCTCGAACAGGAGGCGCTCGAGCTGGCCGACCTGGGCGACCTCGTCGACGAGATCAAGGAGACGATCGACACGGCCCCGATGGTGCGGCCGCCGGACGCGGACGGGGACGCCGACGACGACGGCGAGAGCGTCGACCCGATGGCGGAGGCGGTCGACTTCGTCAACGACGTGCCGGGGATCATTCGCGACCGGCTGGAGAACACGCCCGAGTTCACCGAGATCAGCCCGGACGACGAACTCCGGTACGACCTCGTCGAGATCCTCAAGGCGGAGCTGACGAACATCGAGACGCGGGCGCGGATCTGGCGGGCGGCGTCGGCGATCACGCCCGAACACACTGACCTCGACAAGGGCGAGGCCGAGGTCGTCAGGACGGCGATCCGCGAGGTCATCATGGACCCGGACACGGAGCTGCTGATGGACCGGTTCCAGGACCCGAGCCTCGAGAGCATGATCGACGGCTGGCGGAGCCAGCGCGAGTCGCTCCGGACCACCGTCGGCGAGCTGTCCGAGTTCCACGAGACCGTGGCGGGCGACCTCACGAAGCGGGCCAACGAGTGGAACGAGACCGCCTACGACGACGCGAAGGCCCTCGCGGCGATCAACGAACACGAGGAGAGCGTCGTCGAGGCGATCGACGACCTCGTCGACGAGGTCGAGAACGCGGTCGAGAAGGTCGAGAGCGCCTCCACGGAGGACGGCGTCGACGCGGTGACGCTCGACGGGATCGGCCCGCTCGACGGGATGGAGATCGAGGGCGTCGCCCCGCTCAACGACAAGCTCGACGAGATCGGCGTCGGCGAGATCGACGTCGCGGAGATCAAGCGCGGCTTCGGCTTCGTCAAGTCCGCGAAGAAGCACAAGCTGAACCACGGGACCGGTTTCCTCGGCATCGGTCGCGGCGACGACCGCTCGGACGAGTTCGAGACGAACGTCACCTCCGCCCGCGAGACCGGCTGGTTCGAGATCAACCCGAACAGCCCCGACCCGTCCGTCGAGGAGACGTTCAGCTGTCGGTTCACGAGCGACCGCCTCCGGCGCGAGTCCGAGATCGAGACGAAACGCGACGAGCTGATCGACTCGCTCGTCGATGCGTTCGAGTCGGCGTTCAGCGAGGGCGGGGAGTTCGTCTCTCACAGCCTCACCTACACGACGGACGGTCGCGGTGCGGAGTCGAAGACCATCTCCCTCCCGCAGGGGCTCGACGCGGCCGACACCAAGACCACCGTCTCGAAGGCGCTGCGCAACACCGACGCCGAGGACCCCGGCACGCTGCTCAAGGGCGTCCTCTCGCTGGACGCGGTCGATACGCAGGACCCGAGCTCCGTCTCGGACGACTTCGAGACGGCGACGACGCGCACGCTCGTGGAGGCGTACCTCGGTCCGATCGCGAAAGAGCACGCGAAGTCCGGCGACCAGCTGGCGAAGCTCACCGGCGAGAACGACGAGGCGCCCGGCCTCATCCAGCGGTTCGAGCTTCTCCGCGGTCTCTCGCGTGGCAGCGTCGAGCTCAGCGACGTGGAGCTTCCCAAGGCCCACGAGTACGACCAGGGTCGCGAGACGTACGGTCGCGACTTCGCCCGCAACTACCGCGGTCACTACGAGGTCGAACTCGAGGGAAGCGTCGGCCGGTCCGACGGCAACGACCATCCGTACGTGTTCCACGACGAGGCCAAGCAGGAACACGTCGCGGGGGCCCACGACATCGCGGAATCCGACATTCTCGAAGCGAACGAGGACCGGATCGTTCGGGAGCTCGTCAACTCGGTCCGCAGCCTCCTGAACGGGGACGACGGCCGCGCCCCGATCAACGACCTCAGCCCGACCGCGAAGGGACAGGAGGTCGAGCCCAACTTCGGGAACATCCGGGTCAACCCCGTCTACCTCTCCCGTGCCTACGAGGAGGAGGATACGATGACCGAGCAGTACACGGCGGTTAGGGAGGCCTTCGAGAACGAGGTCGAGATCGTGAACAACGACATGTACAACGTGGGTCGCCACAGCGCCGGCGACCGCGACGAGATCACGATGGTGACGTTCATCGGCGGGCTGTTCCTGGACAACCTCAAGCTGGTCACCAAGGGGAACGGCTACAAGGACCTCTACGAGGAGAGCGCGAGCGGCGGCTTCATCCCCGCACACCACACGATCGGCGTCGGCGGGATGTGGGACCGCTGGAGCACGATGCACGAGTGGGCCACCGCGGACGGCGAGCCGCACGAGGGCGCCGACTTCGGCGCCTTCGTCGCCCGCGACACGGTCCGTAACGTGGACCAGGAGTTCATGTCCGAGGTGATGATCGCGGACCAGTCCGACGACGGCGTCGACCCGCGGGATATCTTCCTCGACATGTTGACGACGGGGACCTACGAGAGCAGCATCGACATCACTCAGACGGCGACCGAGGCCGACGACTGAGGCGAGCGTTCCGCCACCATGTCTCAGTCAAAGGACGCCTTCGAGCTAGCCGCCGTCGTCGGGTCGTTCGTCCTGCTCGCCCTGTCCACGCGACCGATAGTGACGGCTGCGGACCGCGTCTGGACCGACGAGGGGCTCATCTACGGGCTCACGTCGGTGCTGGGGGGACCGTTCGGCGGCAACCTCGACGTGCCGGTGCTCCTGGTCTGTGGTCTGCTCGCCGGATGGC
>NZ_LKIR01000121.1:0-6510 GCF_001462205.1 Haloparvum sedimenti | reverse complement strand
GCTGTTCTGTCTCGACGGGACCAAGCGCGTGCAGGCGCTGTTCGTGCTGGTCGGCGTCGGGGTCCCGCTCGGCCTGTTCGTCGACCAGACCGGCCGGCTCGCCGAGGCCGTGGTCCGCACGCCGTGGGCCGCCGCGGTCGGGCTCGCGGCCGGCCTCCTGTCGGGAGCGGCCACCTCCTCCCGGTTCTACGGCGTCAAGCGCCCGCCGGACCTCTCCCCGCTGGAGAAGCTGCGGTGGATCCAGTTCCCCGCGGCCGGCGGCGCCTTCCGCTACGGCATGACCGCCGTCGCCACGGTCGTGGTCGTCGACTACGCGACGACCGTCGGCGGCGTGCTGGACCGGCTCCTCGTCGCGGTGGCGGGGGTCGTGCTGATCGGGGCGCTGTCTGTGTTCATGCGCTACGACCAGCGGCGGACGACGGTGGTCGTCTCGCCGCCCGACTTCGCGGGCGAATACAAGTACCAGCCGTACGCCGTCGGCGGGCTCTACGAGGCCGTCGAGCTGGATCGACACGGCTACCCGATCGAGGGCGACGGCGAGCTGGTCGGCGCGAGCACGCCGGACAGCCTCGCGAACCTTCAGGAGCGATTCGCTTCGTCGGTGGCGTTCGGCTTCGTCTCCTCGATGTTCCGCGGACTGCCCGGGATTCCGGACGACCTCGCCGAACGCCTCTTCCTCCGGACGGTGATCATCGAGTCCGAGGGATGGACGACCGACCAGATCGGCGAGGTCGACCCGGATCCGGGGCCGGCGGTGCTTCCGGCGGGCGCCGCACGAGCGGTCGCGCGCGTCCGCTATCACCTCCGCCGGTTCGTCCCGGTCCCGGTCCGCCGGGCGCTGCAGGGGACTCACAGCTCCATCCTCGACCGCCTCGAGGACGCCGACACCATTCTCCTCGTCGGGCCGACGCCCGGTCCCGACGAGGAGGCCCCCCAGGGAGCCGACACGCTCGCGGCGCTGTGTGAACGGTTCGGAGACCGTGCGGGGACCGACGTGGTCCTCGCGACCACGGAGGCCGGGCCGGTCGCCGAGGCGGAGGGACTGGCCCCGGACAGCCGGGTGTTCAAGCGGACCGTCGCGGTCCACCGGCTCGGCGTCGACGACGCCGCCTTCGGGACGGTCGCGGTCGTTCCGACCGACCGCTTCAACCTCGACCGGACCGCGGGACGCCCGGCCGTGGGCTTCGACGACCTCCTCGAGGAAATCTCCGGGTAGCTCCTGCGGGCGCGCTATCGCCACATCAGCAGGAGCGCCGCCGTCACGCCGATCCCGACCGCCCCGATCAACGGGGCGCCGCCGGCGATCCCACCGATGGTCAAAAGGACTCCTCCGAGCAGCGCCGCGCCGCCGACGACTCCGGCGATCCTCGGCGTCCGCTCTCTCTCGTCCGTCCGCGGCGTCTCCGCAGCGCCGGCCCTCTCCGAACCGCCGTCGCCATCGTCGTCGGGCGCGCGGTCCGCGCCGTCGGCCCCGTCGGTCTCGATGTCTCGGGACCCGTGAGCGAGGACCGTCATCCCCGTCTCGTCGTCCCGTATCCGAACGGCGAGCCCCGGCGCGAGGTGGTCGGTCCGCGCGGTCCGTGCGATGACGGCACCCCCGGCCGACGCCGGGTCGAGCCCGGATTCGCGAAGCGCGTCCAACAGCGCGAGCCCCGCACCGAACGTGCTGACCCCGACCGCGACGGGCGGGTCGGACTCGTCCCGTTCCCGCAGCAGGGACGCCACCGACTCGGCGCTCCCGTCGATCTCCTCCGGGGCAACGTCCGTCGGTCTCTCACCTCTCGTCCCCTCCGTCGGTGACTCTCCCGAATTTCTGAGAAACCGCCTGAAGGGGTCGCCCTCCGGCGTGTCGGTGCGGATCGCCCACCGGTCGTGGCGGCTGAACACCTCGGCAACCGCGGCGTGAAACGTCTCGGCCGAGAGAGATTCGTCGCCGCCGGGGCACACGACCGCGTAGAACAGTTCTTCCGAACGACGACGGGCGGGAACGATGCCGCGGATCTCCTCACGGTCCGGATCGACCACGAGCCGGACGCCGGCGTGAAAGTCGCGCTGGACGAGGTCGCGTTCCGCCTCGTCGACGCCGTCGGCGTCGCGGACGAGACACTGGCCGCTCGCGGCCGCGTAGACGCGAACGCGGCTACTCGACATCGACGGCCGCCCCGCCTGACTCGCGGTCGGGTCCGCCGTTCCGTTCGGTGGCGGTCGTTCCGCCGGCCTCCCGATCCGAGCCGGCCTGCGGTCCGTCGACGCGTGCGCTGCCGGCCCCGTCGTCCGGGCCGCCGCTGGCGCCCTCCATCGCCTCCTGTGCGGCGGCGTACATGACACGGTAGCCGGACTCGATCACGGAGTCGTCGCCGCCGGTCAACGACGCCTGCTCCAGTAGCCGCCGGTTCTCGAACCGGTCGAGGACCAGGTCCGAGCCCTGGAGGATCGTGCCGTTTTTGATCTCGATCCCGGGCGTCTCCGTGGCGGTCCGGTCCTCGTCGATCTCGAACCAGACCGGGTAGACGAACGCCTCGAACGTGTCGGAGAGCATCTGGTCGAACTCCGGGAACGCGTTCTCGATGTACTCCTTCTGGATCCACCGCGCGTGGACCTTCCGCCCCTGGCGGTCGTGTCTGAGGAACTCGGTGGGGGTCGTGTCGAACAGCCCGGCCTCCCTCGAGCGCTCGACGTGCTCGCCGAGCGCCCCGCCGTGGTCGCCGGGGGCGTCGACCAGCCGCGCGGCGTCCTCGTAGACGCTGAGGAAGTCCTCGTTGACCAGGTCCGACATCGTCGTCGTCCAGACGAAGCTCTTGCGCCGGTCGTCGTTGAGGATCCTGATGAGCTCCTTGTACTCCTCCTTGTACTCGTCGCGACCCGAGCGGTCGCGGGCGACGTAGTAGTAGTTGCCGTCGGGCGTCCGCGGGAGGTACTCCAGTTCGCCCCACGGGTCCGGATACGGTTCGCCGGTGTCGACGTACCGAAGCTCTCCGTCCTCGCGGTGGACGCGGTCCGCGCTCCCGTCCGGCGTCCTGACGACGAACTCGCCGTCCGTCTCGGCCGGCTCGATCAGCTTGACGCTGTCGAGGTACTTCGGTGTGTTGCCCCGCTCGATAGCCCGGCTCAGGAAGTCGTCCAGCGGGATCGTGAACACCACGATGTCGGCCGCGTCGACGAGCTTCGCGAGCGCCATCATCTCGTGTGCCGCGTCCTCCTCGAGGTCGCGTACTCCCTCGTCCCAGGAGTCCTCGCGCTCGTCGAGGGGAACGAACCGCTTCACGGCCGCGGTCAGCCGCCCGAACAGCGACGGCTCCTGGCGCTGCCGGTAGTTGATGATCCGGTCCGAGAGCGGTTCCTCGGACCCCTGCCCGGTGAGCTTCTCGCCGGGGTAGTCCAGCGTGCTGATGGTGTGCCGCTTCCGGAACACCGGTCGGTTGGACATGTACCTGAACTCGTGATAGGTTACCTCGTCCGTGAGGTTCGGGAACCGCCGTTCGTCCTCGAGCCGTGATCGGATCTTGTCGAGGGAGCCATCGCCGTCGCCCTCGCGCGCCTCGCGGTCCACGTCGCCCGCGAGCCCGCCGATCATCGAGGTCTTCCCCGACCGTGCGGGGCCGAGCTGGACGATCTTCACGTCGCTGTCGTACTGGGTGAACTTGTAGAAGAGTAGCGCGAGCACCAGGCCGGTCGCCCCGTGTACCGGCACGTCGTTCACGGCGGTGAGGCCAGGCGACCCGGTCCCCAGCCCGAGGTGGAGGTCCGCCAGCCCGACCACGACCGTCGCGACCACTCCCGCGAAGAGCAGCGTGGGCGCGCGGCGGAAGGAGACCGGCGGTACGCCGCGAAGCCGCTTCGCTCGGCCGATGAGCCGTTGGACGAGCGGCAGCCCGCCCGCCTGCGCGCCGGCGACGACCGCCACCACGCCGAGCGAGGCCGTCCCGATCGTCACGTCGCCGATCAGCGTCGGCCGGAGCGTGCCCCCGGCGTACGCCGCGGCGCCGAGTAGCGTCAGCGGCGCGAACGTCTGATACCGTTTGTACGTGTCGAAGGCCCACACCAGGGACACGCCGAGTGCGACGCCGAACACGCTCACCTGTGCGCGGAGCGGGCCGCCGAGCACCTCCGACAGCAGCGCGAACGCCGCGAACAGCAGTCCCTCGTTGGCCCACGCGGCCGCGAGGACGTCGCCGGTGAAGAACGTCGCAGTCGCCGCGATCCCCACCAGGTACGCGGCCGCAACCCCCACGTCAACCACGCCGGGCTGCTGGATCCACTCGCGCAGCCCCCCGCTCCCGATCTCGTTGTTCACGTAGAGTCCCATTTCGTCGTTGATACAAAACTGTTTTTCCACCGCATCGTCGCGCTCGATTCGTGAAAGCAACCCGTTAAGTGATGGCCGGTCCTATCTCGGGTATGGCCGACGCAACGGATCTGGAGGAGCTCAAACGCGGAACGGAGCTCGTGAAGCGAGGCTTCGCGCGGATGCAGAAGGGCGGCGTCATCATGGACGTCGTCACGCGCGAGCAGGCACGGATCGCCGAGGACGCGGGCGCGGTCGCCGTGATGGCCCTGGAGGCCGTCCCGGCGGACATCCGCAAGCGCGGCGGCGTCGCGCGGATGCCCGACCCGACGAACGTGACCGAGATCATCGACGAGGTGTCGATTCCCGTGATGGGTAAGTCCCGGATCGGCCACCTGAAGGAGGCGCAGATCCTCGAGGCGCTCGGCGTCGACATGATCGACGAGTCCGAGGTGCTGACGCCCGCGGACGACGACTACCACATCGATAAGCGCGACTTCACGTCGCCGTTCGTCTGCGGCGCCCGGAACCTCCCCGAGGCGCTCCGCCGCATCAACGAGGGCGCGGCGATGATCCGCACGAAAGGCGAGGCGGGCACGGGCGACGTGAACCAGGCGGTCGAGCACCAGCGCACGATGCAGCGCCAGATCCGCGAGATCAAGGGCCTCGAGTACGACGAGCGCGAGAAGTGGGCCCGCGAGCACGGCGCCCCGCGCGAGCTCGTCCACGAGACCGCGGAGCAGGAGCGGCTCCCGGTCGTCAACTTCGCGGCGGGCGGCATCGCGACGCCCGCGGACGCCGCACTGATGATGCATTACGATTGTGACGGCATCTTCGTCGGCTCCGGCATCTTCGGCGCGGAGGACCCCGTCGAGATGGGCAACGCCATCGTCGAGGCGGTCAACAACTGGGACGACCCCGAGGCGCTCGCGGATATCGCCAGCGGCATCGGCAAGGGGATGAAGGGCCAGTCGAAGGACTCCATCCCGGAGGAGGAGCGGCTCGAAGGCCGCGGCGTCTGACCGCGGACGACCTTCGCTCCCGCACTCGTCGATCGAAACGCGGTGTTTCCCTTTTGGCTCGTTGAAACCCTATTCTTCGGACACACCACGCCCGAAACAGCCGTAAGATCGCGCTTGCGAATTGGCCACGAAAAAAGAAGCCCTCGTTACCAGTGACGTCTCTAAAGAAGGACAGGCCATATTTGGTCGTCAGGGGGTTCCTGCAATGGGGAGGAGGACGAACGTCACGTACGAGAGCGCGGTGGCGATAGAGGGGCCAATAATCCAGAACGCGACGAAGCGAACGACGGAGGAAGGATCGAATAATTGCTCGACGTCTTGAACGTTCTCGGGATTCTCTTGGCCGACCGGGGCGATTTTATCATCCGTCTCAGCGGTGACTGCCCCTACCGAAATTTTGCCTTCGACGTTCCCTTTCATGAGATCGGTGGCTCCCGTTGGGCGGGTTGCTCGTCCCCATCCGAGACCGACGATACACATGACCGTCGAAAGTGCGAGACTCATCGGGATACCGATGTATGAGGCCACCGTCGTGATGCTTGCAGCAACGACCATCACGATAGTCGCTGCCAGTAACGGCAGGTCAGTGAGATCGTTTCCGACGGACTCCATCGTCCGCCGTGCAATGGTAAACGCACCGAGACCGATTGCAACAGTCCCGAGTATGACCGCATTTTCGACGCCGATTAGTCCACCCCCGACGAGTGGTGCGACCGCGTTGGCAACGTTGCTCGCACCGGCACTAAACGACATGTAACAGGCGATAACGAGCACCACGCTCGTGCTGACCACCTCACGGGGAGTGGTGCCGGGGCCCAATTCCGGCATCGGTACTACTCCGGAGCGGTCAAGCGTGAGAAGCGGGCCGCTGGATTGCTCAAGGGCGAACTTCTGATCGAGATAGGGGTAGAGATACCGACCGATGACCGCACCGAACCAGAACCCGACGACTGGTGCGATGACCCACCAAACCATAATCGAACCGATGACCGCATAATCGAGCTGACCAGTTGCGAGCCCGAGACCCGCGATCGCCCCGACCGCCGTCATCGAGGTTGAAACGGGAACACCGTAGAGGTTGGCAAATAGCATACCGAGTCCGATAAACCGGCTGTGTTGAATCGCTGTAAGGCGTAGAGATTCACTGTTTGACGAAGCGCTTGATGTTATAGACGACACACATCAGCGCGATTTCGCGGAATT
>NZ_LKIR01000120.1 GCF_001462205.1 Haloparvum sedimenti | reverse complement strand
GGCCTGATTCGCTCTATCTTTCGCTTCGACGACGGGTTGGCATTCGTGGAGGTTCCGGTGTTTGCAGACGCCTTTTGCGTCGCCATGCTCCCACTCAGCAGCGTTGACGACACGGACGTCTATATCGAGCGTAGTTGCTGCATCGAGGAGTGCTGGCACCAGGTCGTCGGCGTCTCCAGCTGCCTCGGTTTCCAGCTCGGGGAGCGGTTCGCCCTCGGTTTGAGACACATCGAAGACGGCAGTTGGTTTGAATCCAACCAGTCCTTTAGACCACTCCTCGGGCGGTGTCTCGTCGTAGTCACAGTCGCTTTGCTCGTGGTAGCTCGGTGAGTTCTCGCACTCGGGGCACTGCTTCGTAATAATGGGTGCCCAGATCCAGATCGCCTGTTCGCCTTCCTGGACGTACCGGTCGAACTCGTTCCGCCAGGTGTTGTAGCCCGCGACCTTCGTCGCCTCGGGGCACTGCAGCTTGATGAGCAGCGTGTTGCGATGGGAGTAGTCGTGGAAGCGACTCTGGACGTTGAGCCACTCCTGAAATTCCTCGCTGGCCTGGGCCTCGTCAACGTCGTCGACGAGCTCGTCGATCCAGGCTTCGATGGTACTGTGCATCTCGTCGTGTCGCGTGTCGGTCTCTTCGAACGAGACCGACGGCTCACTGGCTGTAACCATTGTATTCACCGAATCGAGTTCACGGCGAGTGCGTCAGTTCAGACGCGCCGCACCCCTCGGGGGCGCACAACAAACAACGGCGCTGCTGAGAGGGGTATATCGAGGTCGCTGTCGGAGGCTGGGATTAACAACGGTGCGAAGGTACCGTCGAGAGTATGGGGCTCGTCGACGTGCTTCGCGGGGTCATCCGAACCAGCACGGCCGATACGGCCACGCTGTATGAGTGCCGCCACTGTGGCACGACCCTCTCGGTCGACGCCGAGACGTGTCCGACCTGTGGTGGCGAGGACGTCGCCTGCTACCGATTCTAAGTAGGTCTTGCTCGGACCGCTACACTCGTTGCCGGCACAGCTTGAGTGATCGTGTTCGTTCGGCCCCCCTCGGTGTGAATGGGGAAATCTGGTTATCGGAGCGCTGCTTTCTCGTCAGCGAAGCCGACCGCAACGAGATACGCGAGGAACGCGTCGAACCGCTCGACGTCGCTGGGTGTGTCCGTCGCGAGGTGTCGCACCCACTCAATGGCCCACTGGAACGCGGGGTCTGTTCCGCCTTTGCCGTGGATATACCACCACCGAGCTGCTTTCAGGACGACGAGCGGATTCGTTGGTGGCTGCTCACCGGCGAGGCCACGCGTGATCGACTCGATCTCC
>NZ_LKIR01000012.1 GCF_001462205.1 Haloparvum sedimenti | reverse complement strand
CCTGGGTGCCGAATCCTGAGTAGGTACGCCAACGACGCCCCTCCAGCGAGTAATTGGTGGAGGGAAGTCTGGCTTTGGCTTCGTTTAGGCTGTTAACCAACATCTATCTCATCATACTGCTTTTGTTGGTTAACAGATTCCAGCAAACCGGTTTTATCTTCCCCTGAAGGGGTGCGGGGCGGCCAGAAGTGGCCGTTCCAGGCCCTACTCATGTCGCTCGAGACCAGTTCCAGCAGCAGCACCGCACGTGAGATTGACGCTGCGAGGCAAACCGACTACGTGGCGTTCCTGCATCGGGCCCCGTTCGCGCTGGACGCCTTCACACTCGGCTTCCTGCCCGGGTATCGTGAAGACTGTAGTTATCAGCAATCCCAATTTCAGGGATTAGAGATTCCCGTCGGGATGCTCGATAACGATTTTCGAAATCCCGACCTGACTCGATACGTCGACCGGTTTTTCGAACACGAGCCGCGAGTCGGCGTTATTGGGGACGCGTACGAACCCGACGATGTCGATGAATACGTCGCTGCTGCTCGCGAAATCCAAGCGAGCTACCCCGACGCAGAGCTCGTCATCGTGCCCAAGTGCCAGGAGGTGATCGACATGATTCCCGACGACCTCGTGCTCGGCTACTCACGAGGGTATGCCGACCGATTAGCTCACGAGTTCTCCGAGCCGACCGACTGGCGTGGCCGACGCGTCCACATCCTCGGTGGGAGCCCGCCGAAACAGCTTGACGTCATTCAGCAGTTGACCCGACCGACGCTCACAGACGACCCACCGGCCGACATTGTCGGTCTCGACTGGAACGGCCTACATCGCGGGGCACAGTTCGGGGAATTCTGGACGGCAGATGGTTGGGACGACAGCGGTCGCGACACCGACCACGTTACGGTTCGCAAGACGGTCCGCCACAGTCTCGCCCGTCTCAAGGAATTCTGGCAGGCTCAAGGTGTTTGGCCCGAATCGACACCACAGGACAACTCCTTCGAAATCGAGTATGGGGGGCCATCGCCGGGGGATCTCGATGGTGCTGCGTGTACCGAATGCGAAGCGAACGTCTGGACGACTCAGCGCGGTCCATTCGTCGCCGAGTATG
Source organism: Haloparvum sedimenti (assembly GCF_001462205.1). GTDB lineage: Archaea > Halobacteriota > Halobacteria > Halobacteriales > Haloferacaceae > Haloparvum > Haloparvum sedimenti. The sequence goes on along the minus strand of NZ_LKIR01000012.1, from coordinate 31 downwards.
ATACCGGCGCAGTCTGTGGATACTGCAGTTA
>NZ_LKIR01000119.1:52634-75221 GCF_001462205.1 Haloparvum sedimenti | reverse complement strand
TTCCCGGGTTCTCGGGGACCGTCGACGCTCGACTCACGTTCGGCCCGTGACGACCGCCCGCCTCGAGTCCTGACAGTCGGCACCTGTCGCGAGCTCGAACCCGCGTCCTTATGACGACGCCGCGCGAGCGACGGACATGGTCACCGTCGGCGACAAGGCCCCGGACTTCATCGCGCCCGCGGTCGTCGACGGAGCGGCAGTCGAGTTCGAGCTGTTCCGGCAGGTCGAGGCGAGCGAGGCCGTCCTGATCTACTTCTACCCGGCCGACTTCGTGCCGACCTGCACCGCGGAGCTGTGCGGCATGCGCGAGGCGGGCTGGGCCGCCGTCGACGGGCTGTCGGTGGTCGGCGTCCGCGCCGACTCCCTGTACGCCGGCGTCGCGTACGCCGACCGGTTCGAGATCCCCTTCCCGCTGGCGATGGACGACAGCGGGCGCGTCGCGGCGTCGTACGACCTGCTCGCGGACGCGTGGGAGGGGCACACCGACGTGCCGCGGCGCGCCGCGGTCGTGGTCGACGGCGACTGGACGGTCCGGTTCCGGGAGGCGGCGGGCGACGCGCTCGATAGGCCGGCGCCCGGTCCGGTCCAGAACGCGACCGCGACGCTGCGCGAACTCGGCCTCGACGCGGACCGGCCGCGCGTGAACTACGACGGGCCGTGGTAAACGACGGGCCGTGGTGAGACGTGACGGGGAACGTAACGACTATCCCACCCGCTCGCGAACTCCGGAACATGGACTGGCCACACGACCCCGACGGCGAGCAGGGGAGCGAGGGCATGCGGAACTACGGTCACGCGGTGCTCGCGAAGAAGATCGACGAAGAGGAGGACTTCCCGCTCTCGGCGGCCGACTACGTCGAGGAGTTCGGGGACCACCCCATCCGGATCGACTACGAGACGGTCGTCTCCGTCGAGGAGATCTTCGAGCACGTCGAACAGGAGGAGTTCGCCGACTTCGTGGAGTTCCACCAGGAACTCGGCCGCGCGATGCGCGAGGCCGGCTACTGGTTCTACGAGGGGCCCGAACAGTTCGTCGACGGCTCGGCCTGAGCGCGGACCGGCGTTCTCGACCTTTTCTCTCGCGCGGACTTCCGATCGGCGAGCGGCCGCTCTGTCCTCGGTAGCGCCACTGCGTCTCGGTACCGCCTCTCACGCAGCCTTTTGTCCGCCGACGGCGACGCCTCGGATATGCCGCACGTCGGTCCCGACGCGTTCGGCCGCGCCATCCGCGACCACAACCGTGGCGAGCGCGACGCCCCCCTGATCCACCGCGACGGCGACGAGAGGCGCGAACACCCCGTCGAGGCGTTCTACTTCACGCCGCCGGACCCCGACGACCCCGGCCAGCGATGGCTCGACGACCGATTACGGGGGCCGCTCGTCGACCTCGGGGCGGGGGCTGGGCGTCACGCGCTGTACTACCAGGAGCGGTTCAAGACGGTCGCGATCGAGCCGAGCCCCGCCCTCGTGGAGACGATGCGCGAGCGCGGCGTCCGGGACGCTCGCGAGGGCGACATGTTCGGCCTCCCCGCACAGTTCTCGGCCGACCGGTTCGGCTCGGCGCTGGCCAACGGGACCCAACTCGGGCTCGCGCCCTCACAGCGCGCGCTCCGGGAATTTCTCGGGGACCTGGCCCACGTGACGACGAGCGACGCGACCGCGGTGGTCGACTGCTACGACCCGGAGTACGAGGCGACGCGGGAGCTACTGGGCTACCGCCCGGACCCCGAGCCGGGGGTCGGTCGCCGCGTCATGTGGTTCGAGTACGAGGGCGAGGCCGACCCCGCGCTCACCTTCCGGCTGTTCGCGCCCGAGAAACTGCGGGAGGCGGCGGTCGGAACCGCGTGGGCGGTCGCGGACGTGCGCCGCGGCGACGGCGAGAGCGCTCACCACTACCGGGCGGCGCTCGCGAAGCGGGACGCCTGAGCCGGCGGGGAGCCGCACCGACGGCGCGGCCGGGCGCCGCTCACCGCGCGGATGGCCCGAGCCGCGCGATCACCACGCCGTCAGCGCGCGCCGACCGTAGTCGTTGAGGAGGATGGCGAGGAACGCGAGCACGCCGGTGATCGCGAACGCGCCGCCGACGTAGAACACCGAGTCCATGCTCACCTCGACCATGAGCCATCCGGCGAGCATCGGGCCGACGACCGACCCCGGCCGCCAGACCAGTTCCCGGATGCCGAAGCTGGAGGCGACGCCGCCGTCGTCGGTCCCCTCGTCCGCGAACAGGGCCATGCTGGCCGGCTCGCGGAAGGAGTCGACCGCGCCGAGCAGCCCCGAGAGCCCCACGAGTGGGAGGTAGGCGGGCGGCGTCTCGCCCAGCAGCGGGAGCGAGGCGGGGACGCCGAGCGCGGCGCCGACCTCCGGCGCGAAGGGAATGACGAGCGCGACGAGGCCGTACCCGCCGCCGCCACAGAAGACGAACAGCGCACGGCCGTAGTCGTCCGAGAGCCGGCCGGTGAACAGCTGGCCGACCATGTTGGTCCCCTTTTCGATCGCGACGGTGACCGCGACCGCGAGCCCTGCGACGCCGAGCCCGCCGGCGGCCATCGTCGTCCCCGCGTAGATGGGGATCCACGTCCGCACCATCGTGACGGCGAAGGCGTACTGGAACCGGAAGCTGGTGATCGTCAACAGCTTGCGGTTGAGCGCGAGGTCGCTGAACGGGAACCCCTCGACGCGCGTCTCGTCGGCGTCGAGGTAGACGTAGAGCCCGGCCCACGCGACCGCCATCATCGCGACGATGATCGTGAAGATGGGGTCGAAGCCGAGGGCGTCGTAGATGGCGCCGGCCGACAGCGAGCCGAGGATGGAGGCCGCGAAGGAGGCGGCGTTGGCGCGGCCGATGTGGTGCGCGCGCGTCCCCACGTCGGCGAGCTGGCCGACTAGCGAGAGGCTCATCAACCCCGCGCCGGTGACGGCGACGCCCTGCAGGGCTCGGATGAGGATGAACGAGAGCGAGGAGTCGACGACCGGGAACAGCGCGTAGACGACCGCGCCGACCCCGAGCGTCCACAGCAGCACGGAGCGCTTGTCGAAGCGGTCCCCCGCCCACGCGAGCGGGACCACGGCGACCGTCTGCGCGAACGTGAAGCCGGTCGTGTAGAGCCCGATAACGAAGCCGGCGCTGATGGTGACGCCGAGGACCGTCGTCGCCTGCGGGTCGAGCGTGTTGATGTAGGTCGGCAGCAGCGTCAGCAGCGTGACGAACCCGAACCCCTCCGCGAAGCGGGTCAGGTAGAGCGCGTAGAACTGCAACCGGTCGTCGCGGTCGGTCACGTCCCAACCGGCGACGGGCGCCTGAAAAGGGGTTTCGGTTCGAAAGTAAAGCGCCCGGTCGGCGTCCGAGAGCCGCGGCCGCGACCATCGACCGACGCCGCCGGAGCGCCACACGGCCAACGCTCAAGGCGGCCGGCCGCGACCCCCGACCATGACGGACCTGGTCGACACCTACCTGGAGAACCGCTCGCGCATCCAGCCCAACCACACGAACAACTACGACACCGCCCACGGGGGCAACGTGATGAAGTGGATGGACGAGGTCGGCGCGATGTCCGCGATGCGCTTCGCGGGCGAGACCTGCGTCACCGCCAACATCGAGGGGATGGACTTCAAGCGCCCCATCCCGGTCGGCGACACCGCGGTCATCCGCGCGTACGTCTACGAGGCCGGCCGCACCAGCGTCCGCGTCCGCCTGCAGGCGTTCCGCGAGCAGCCCCGCACCGGCGAGACCGAACAGACCACCGAGTCGACGTTCGTCTTCGTCGCGGTCGACGCCGACAACGACCCGACGCCGGTACCCGAACTCACCGTCTCCACCGACCGCGGCCGCCGACTCAAGGAGGCGGCGCTGGCGACCGAGCAGGGGGAGTAGCCGCCGGCGATCGCGGGGACCACTTCGAGGACGCCGAAAGACTCAGAAACGTCCCGCGTCAACGTGACTCATGGGCGACCGAAGCTGTAAGCGTGTGTTCTGTCCGCAGTGTGACGCCCCCGCGACGGACATGGACGAGGAGTGTCCGGAGTGTGGCGCGTCGCTGGACGTCGGAACAGAATAGCCCCGAAAACGGTCGACAGAACAGTCTCAGAAACGCCCTCGCTGTCGCTCGGCGGTTCGTGCACGGGCCGGGAGGGAGTTGAACCCCCGACCGACGGATTAAGAGTCCGTCGCTCTCCCTGACTGAGCTACCGGCCCTCACTCACTCGTACCGGCGTCGCCCTAAAAGGCGTTTCCTTTTCGCGGTCCCGCGTGGGTGGTCCGCACGCCGTCCCGCGGTGCGGCTCCGCGGTCGGCGCGCGTCCTCGCCGCGGCCGGACTCGACATCTGGGTGTCGCGCCGAACCGGTCGGAGGGGGCTCACAACGGCCGGATCCGGGGCGGTCGGCGTCGCAAGCGCTCCTGTTAAGTGTCGGCCGGCCCGAGACGCGACAACCAATGAGTGCAGGCTCCGGTGGTTCATCGCGGACGCGGTACGCGATACTCGGGTGTGGGAGCGTGGGCCATGCGGTCGCGGAAGACCTGACCGACCGCGACCGGGACGTGCTGATACTGGACCGCGACGAGAGCCGAGTCGAGGCGCTGCGCGACCAGGACCTCAACGCACAGGTACAGGACATCGCCGCTGAGGGCGTCGGCGAGGCGGTCGCGGACCGCGACATCATCCTGATCCTCGCCTCGGACGTGGAGGCGAACAAGGAAGCGGTGAGGGCTATCCGCGAGCGCGGCGGCGAACACTACGTGGTCGTGCGCGCCTCCGATCCGGTCAGCGAGGACGAGCTTCGCGACCTGGGCGCGGACGTGGTGATCAACCCCTCGACGGTGATCGCCGACTCCGCGCTCCGCTCGCTGGAGACCGGCGAGCTGGAGTACATGGCCCGCCAGCTCGCGGACATCCTCCGCGAGACCGGCGAGTCCGACGGCAGGCTGGCGATCCTGACCCACGACAATCCCGACCCGGACTCCATCGCCTCCGCGACCGCCCTGCAGGCCATCGCCGAGGCCTACGGCGTGGACGCGGACATCCTCTACACGGGCGACGTTGGCCACCAGGAGAACCGCGCGTTCGTCAACCTGCTCGGGATCGACCTGCTCTCGCGCGAGGAGGCCGATCCGCTCGACGCCTACGAGACGATCGCCTTGGTCGACCACGCCAAGTCCGGCGAGCCGGAGATGGAGATCGACGCCGACGTCGACGTCTACATCGACCACTACGAGGCCGACGCGGAGGTCGACGCCCGCTTCGTCGACGTGCGCACGAACGTCTCCTCGACCTCCACGATACTCACGAAGTACCTGCAGGAGTTCGACCTCTCGCCGTCGGAGGCGGTCGCCACGGCCCTGCTGTACGGCATTCGTGCCGAGACGCTGGACTTCAAGCGGGACACCACGCCCGCGGACCTGACCGCCGCCGCGTACCTCCATCCGTTCGCGAACCACGACACGCTCGAACAGGTGGAGTCGCCGTCGATGAGCCCCGAGACGCTGGATGTGCTCGCGGAGGCGATCCAGAACCGCGAGGTCCAGGGGAGCCACCTCTTCTCGACGGCCGGCTTCATCCGCGACCGCGAGGCACTCGCGCAGGCGGCCCAGCACCTTCTGAACCTGGAGGGGATCACGACGACCGCGGTGCTGGGCATCGCCGACGAGAAGATCTACCTCTCCGCGCGCTCGAAGGACATCCGCATCAACATCGGCAACGTGCTGCAGGAGGCGTTCGAGGACATGGGCGACGCGGCCGGCCACTCGACGCAGGGGTCCGTCGAGATCCCGCTCGGCATCTTCACCGGCATCGAGACCAGCGACGAGAACCGGGACACGCTGCTGCAGCTCACCGAGGAGGCGGTCCGCCGCAAGCTCTTCGACGCGATGGGCGTCGAGGGCTCCGAGGGCTCGAACGGCTCGTAGGCTCCCGGTCACTGAGGTACCACTGCCGGCGTCGAGCCCGTTCTCAGGCGATGTCCCGGCTCGTGTCCACCTCGACCGCGTCGGCGAGCTTCACCTTTATCGGTTCGGTGAGCGCCGCGCCGTTCCGGAACTTCGTCACGTGGAGTCGATTGTCGATCGACAGCGAGGTGTGGCTGAGCTCCAGCGAGCAGACCACGTCCGCGAGCGCCAGCGTCCGGACGCGGCCGTCGTCGAGTCCGGACCCCTCCAGACAGTGTAACAGCGCCGCACCGCCCTCCGCCTCGACCGCGTCGCTCACGGCCGAGACGACGCTCGCTCCGCGCTGGCGGTCCATCCGTTCGAGCGGGTTCATCACGCCGATCACGACCCGGCCGCCGGTCGGCAGGTCGCGGAGGACGCTGGCGGGGTCGGTCGCGAGAGTCTCGGCGTCGCACTGGCGGACGGTCACGTCCTCGACGCCCGCCGCGGTCAGCGCCTTGCGAACCGACCGCTCCGGGCGCAGCGTCGTGAGGTACAGCGTCGGGCCGGCGGCCGCGAACGCGGTCGCCAGGAGCTCGCTCTGGGACTCCGGGGGTGCGACGAGCGCGACGGTACTGCCGGGCACCAGTCCGCCGTCGAGCCGTCGATCGAGGATCGGGACGCCGGTCGACAGTCGCGTCACGCGTCAGACGGCCGCTTCCTCGGACTCCTCCTCGCCGCGGTCGAGGCGCTCGATGACATCGTTGACGAGGATCACGTCGCCGACCGCCCGGACCCACCGATACGGGACGATGACGCCGGTGTTGCGTCCGATGTCCGTCCCCGCGAACAGCTCGCCGTTCAACTCCGCCAGCGCGAGCCCGGTGACCGACTCGGCGTCGAGGTCGAGTCGCACGTCCTCCACCTCGCCGACGAACACGCCGTTGTTGGAGTAGACCTCGCGGCCGACGAGGCTCGTGATCTCCTCGGGAACTGCGTCCATACCCGTGTGGTCACGAGCGCGCCTAATAAGCGTTCGTTGTCCGCCGACGCGCGTCTGACGGTCGGACGGGAGAGGCGACTTCCCCTACGAGGTCGGCTGCTCTCGCGGTGCGATCAGCTCGATCGGATGCCGCGCCGGCCGGTCCAACAGCGCGTCGAGCTGTTCGCCGCAGGAGGTGCCGGCCGCGACCAGCGTCCGGTCGGTCCCGCCGAACTGCTCGACCAGCGGCTCGCCTACGTCCAGACTCAGCTCGTAGTAGTCGGCCTTGTAGCCGAACGAGCCGGCCATGCCGCAACACTCGGTGTCGGACTCCAGCACGTCGAAGCCGGCCCGCTCCAGCACCTCGGTCGCGTGGGCGGCCACGCCGACCGTCCGTGCCTGACAGTGCGGGTGATAGGCGACCTCGCGGTCGCGGCCTCCTTCGTCCCCCCCGCCGTGGACGAGCGCGTCGAGCCCGCCGCCCGCGTCGTTGTCGATCAGGCCGTGCACGTACTCCATCGCGTCGTAGGTGCCCTCGGCGATCCGATCGAAGGCAGCCGGCGCCAGAAACTTCTCGTACTCCGAGCGGACCATCGCGAGGTCGCTCGGCTCCACGACCACCAGGTCGCGGCCGGCGTCGAGGTGCCCGGCGACCGCGTCCGAGAGGGCCTCCGCCCGCGCCTCTGCAGTCGCGACCATCCCCTGCGAGAGCGGCGGCCGGCCGCTCGGCGGCAGGTCCGGGACGCGAACGTGCACGCCGAGGGCTTCGAGGGTGCGAACGGTCGCCTTCCCGCGGTCCGGATCCACGTAGTTCGTGTACGTGTCGGGGTAGACGACCGCCTCGCGCGCCGCCTCCTCGGCCGCGACCGCGGCACCACCCCGGGCCGCGAACCACTCCACGAGGCTCTCGGAGGCGAACTCGGGCAGCTCGCGCCGGCGGTCGATCCCCGCGACGCGCTCCAGAACGGACCGGACCGGGCCGACGTTCGCGAGGCGGTTGGCGACCGGCGCAGTTCGGTGGCCCCACTTCGCGAGCGTCGCGTAGTTCCCCACCAGTCGGGTTCCGAGGTCGAGGCCCGCCGGCTCCTCGTCCGGCGTCAGCCCGTCCACGAGGTGGTCGAACTCGCTCGCGCCGGCCTCGCCGCGGTTGATCCGGTCGCGGACGACCGTGTTGATCCACGGGATGTCTATCTCCACCGGACAGCCCGGCACGCACCGCGAGCAGCCGGTACAGAGGTCGTTGAACTCCGCGGCGACGTCCAATCCCTCGATGCCGGCCTCCCAGCCGCCCGCGATGCCGCCGGTGTACGTCTCGCCGCCGAAGACGTGGCCGCCCACGCTCCGGAAGTTACCGCAGGAGTTCGCGCAGGCGCCACACCGGATGCAGTAGAGCGTCTCCTTCAGGTCCTCGTCGTCGCGCATCGCCAGCCGCCCGTTGTCGATCAGGACGAGGTGGAACTCGCGGTCGGGGTTCGCCTCCCCCGTGTTGGCGTCGGTCGTCGCGTCCGGGTCGATGAGGGGCGCCTCAGGGTCGGAGAAGTCCGGCACTGGGCTCGCGGTCGGCGGGGTCAGCAGGGAGGTGTAGACGGTCAGGTCCTGTCCGGTCCCCGAGCGGCCGAGCAGCTCCACGAACGGTTCGAGGTCCCCGACCGTCGGAATGACCTTCTCGACCCCCGCGACGGCGACGTGGGTGTCCGGCGTCGTCGCGACCTTGCGGGCGTTCCCCTCGTTCGTCACGAGCGCGATCGAGCCGGACTCCGCGACGACGAAGTTCGCGCCGGTCATCCCCACGTCCGCGGTGCGGATCGACTCCCAGAGCTTCTCGCGAGCGAACGCGGTCAGCTCCTCGGCGGTCTCGGGCGGGTTCGCGAGGTCGAACTCCGCGGCGATCAGCTCCGCGATGGCCTCGCGGGGCTTGTGCGCGGCGGGCCCGACGAGGTGGGAGGGCGCCTCGTCTGCGAGCTGGATCACCCACTCGCCCAGATCCGTCTCGACGGCGTCGACGCCCGCCTCGGCGAGCGCGTCGTTGACCTCGATCTCCTCGGTCGTCATCGACTTCGACTTCACGACGGTGTCGGCGTCGCCGACGGTCTCGGTGATGTACCGGTTCGCGTCGTCGGCGTCGTCCGCCACGTAGAGCGTGCCGCCGTTGGTTTCGACGCTCTCGCGAAGCTCCTCGATCAGCTCGGGCAGGCGCTCGATAGCGTCCTCCTTCGTGGCGCGAGCGCGGTCCTTCAGCGTCTCGTAGTCGGGCAGGTCCCGCACCGCCTCGCGGCGGCCCTCCTCGTGGCTGCGCGCGTGGTGGCCCACGGAGTCGCCCTCGGTCCGCATCACCTCGCGGATGCGGGCCGCGCGGTCCGACTTACTCATCGTCGGCCTCCGGTCGGGTCGCGGCTGTCGTGTTCCCGCCGGCGTCGCCGTCGCCCTCGTCGCTCTCGTCGCTCTCGTCGGCGTCCTCGACGATCACCACGTGCACCTCTCCCGGGCCGTGCGCGCCCACGACGAGTTCGCCCATGTCCGCCGTCGCGCTCGGGCCGGTGGCGAGGACTCCAGATCCTCCGTTTCTGAGAAAGTCTCCGTATCGCTCGATCGCAGCCGGCACGTCCGGGAGGACCGTCGACTCCCGCACGACCGCGACGTGTCTGAACGGGTAGAGGCTAACGGGCTCGACCCCGGCGGCGTCCGAGGGGAGGTGGACGCTCCCGGTCTCCGCGACCGCGAATCCTGCGGGCGTGACGCCCGTATCCGCCGCCTCGAGGTCGCCGTTCGTCGGCGCGGTCTCGACCGCCTCCGGCAGCGCGAGGTCGTCGCCGAGAGGGACGCCGACCGCCTCGCCCTCGACCGCCGCCGCGACCGCGTCCGCGCAGTCGGCCGGCGCCGCCCGGGAGTGCTCGACGCCGAGCTCGTCGAGCGCCCCGACGAACGCCGGCGTGTGTGTCTGGCTCATACCCACACCTTCGGCCCGCGGTACAAGGATGTTCGCTCCGCGGCGGTCCGCGTCGGGACCGAGGAGACGCGAAAACGACCGCTGTGTCACAAAAATGGCGGCGGAACGCGTTCCGGAAGCCTCACGACGCGCAAACCCCGGTCGAAAAAGGACGACGGACGACAGCGGTCGACCGTCCCGACTACCGGCCGCCGTCGGTGTAGATCCGGTCGTCGACAACCCGGTCCGCCGCCGCGTTGGCCTCCGCGGGGGACGGGCGAGTGCCGTCCGCGACCGTCTCCGCCAGCTCCGTCGCGAGCGCGTAGACGGCGCGGCCGTCCGCGCGCGTGGCGACGCGCTCGAACGTCGGCTTGTAGCTCGCCGCGCTGCGGGAGCCCTCCTCGTCGAGGCTGGCGTCGATGGCGTACTCGAGCTGTCGGACCGCTTCCTCGGGGCGCATGGAGACGTGTACCGGCTCTCTCCTCTTAAGGATACTCTGATTCGGAACCGAGTTAATCGTCGGGGCGAACCGCGGCCGGCGAGCGCGGTCGCGTCACCGAACCGACGCGTATACGGGGCGCGGTCGCGCAGGGCGGGTATGAGCGAGGATCGGGCCGAGGACCGGGCGACGGTGGCGGAGCGCGCGGCGTGGGCGGGCTCGCGCGTGGCCCACGAGCACTTCCGAACGGACATCGCGGTGGAGACGAAGGCGAGCAAGACCGACGTGGTGACGGAGGCCGACCGCGCCGCCCAGCGCGAGGTGATCGACGTGATCCGGGAGGCGTTCCCGGCCGACGCGATGGTCGGCGAGGAGGACGACGAACTGAAGGCGGTCCCCGAGACCGGCGCCGGGTGGGTCATCGACCCCATCGACGGGACGAACAACTACGTCCGGGGAATGCGCACGTGGGCGACCGCGGTCGCGGCCGTCGAGGACGGCGAGCCGGTAGCGGCGGCCTCCGCGCTCCCGGCGCTCGGTGACGTGTACACCGCCGACGAGTCGGACGCGTACCGCGACGGCGACCCGATCGCCGTCAGCGACGTGCGCGACCCCGAAACGGCCGCCGTCGTCCCGACCATCTGGTGGCCGCGCGAGGAGCGCGACCAGTACGCCCGCGCCTGCGAGGCCATCGTCTCGCGGTTCGGCGACCTCCGGCGGTTCGGCTGTGCGCAGGCCGCGCTCGCCGCCCTCGCGGAGGGCGCCATCGAGGGCGTGATCACCAACGTCGACTGCAACCCGTGGGACTCCGTTGCCGGCGTCCACATGATCCGGCAGGCCGGCGGCACGGTGACGGATCTGAACGGGAACCGCTGGCGCCACGACTCGACCGGGCTGGTCGCCTCGAACGGCGCTCTCCACGACGAGGTGCTGGCGGCGGCCAACGAGATCGACCCGCAGTAGACGGCGGCCGTAACGGAGCTACTCGCCGAACTCGTCGAGCGTGGTTGGCAGTCCGCGGCGCACGTCGCTGATCAGGGTGTCGGCCTCAAGTCCGAGGACGCTCGCGGCCGCCCGCCCCACGCGATCGGTCGCCGGAGCGGGCGCGTAGACGCCGAGCCGCCACTGGTTGCGCTGGGCGGTCCGGAGCGCGGAGACGAGCGGCGACTGCTTCTCGAGCCGGCGGACCTCTCCCCCGACGACCACGCGCGCGGTCGACTCGCGCATCGACGGCTCTGAGGGCACGTCGAGGATCACGTCCGCGTCGGCCACGCCCGCGGTCGCGGCGATCTCCGCCTCCAGATCCCGCACCGTGTCGTGGTCGGCCTCGCGGATCGACTCGGGCACGTCGCGGTATTCAGCCCACACCGCGCGCTTGTAGAGGTCCCGGCGGTCGTACCGGTCGGCGAGCCCGCCGCTCTCCGGGTTCGTCCGCAGCGCGACGAGCAGCTCGTGGTCGTCCATCCGCCGCACCTGTCCGGCGGTCACGTCCGGCGCCTCCAGCAGGCGCTCGGCGGCGCGCCGAAGCATGGCCTTCGAGATCCGCGCGACGTGGTGGGTGTAGACGACGGGATTCATCAGCGCCCGCGCCAGCAGGAGGCTCTCGGCGGTCTGGACGTTCCCCTCCTCCAGCACGAGTTCGCCGTCGACGAACGTCAGCTCGCGCACGAGCCGCCCCGTGTCGATGGTGCCGTAGGGGACGCCGGTGTGGTGGGCGTCGCGCACGAGGTAGTCCATTCGGTCCACGTCGAGCTCGCCCGAGACGAGCTGGCCGAACTGTCCCTCACCCGCCACTAGCCCCGCGATCCGCTCTGGATCGAGATCGTGGTCGCGGAGGACCTCGCCGACCTCGTCGTCCGCGAGTAACTCGTCAACGTCGTCGTGGTACTTGCCCGTGTGCCGGTGGGTAAGCTCCTCGATGTTGTGGCTGAACGGGCCGTGCCCCACGTCGTGGAGCATCGCGGCCGCCTCCACGCGGTCGGCCCGCTTGCCGTCGACGCCGAGGTGCTCGAGCGCCTCGGAGGCGAGGTGGTAGACGCCGAGGCTGTGCTCGAACCGGGTGTGGTTCGCGGAGGGGTACACGAGTTGGACCGTCCCCAACTGCTTGACGTGTCTGAGCCGCTGGACCGCCGGCGTGTCGAGGAGGGCCGCGGCGACGCCCTCGACCTCGATGTGGTCGTGGACGCTGTCCTTGATCGTCGTCATGGGCGCGCTTCGCGGCGGAGGACTAAAAGGAATTGCCGCACGGACCGGCCGTGACGCTCGATCGCACGGCTCCCGTGACCCGGGTCTTGCGGTCCGGGGACACCCTTATGCCCTTCTGTCGCCTCGGTTGGGACGAAACATGATGCAGACGACCCACGCGCTGGCGGGGATGGCGCTCGCGGTGCCCGTTGCCCTGCGGTCACCCGAGCTGGCCCCGCTCCTCCTGGTGGCCGGACTCGTCGGCGGCGCCCTGCCGGACCTGGACCTCTACCGGGGGCACCGCCGGACGCTTCACTTCCCCGTCTACTACACGGTCGCCGCGGCGCTCCTCGCGGCCGCGGCGGCGGTCGCCGGCGGCGCGTGGCTCCTCGCGGCGGCGGTGCTGACGGCAGCCGCCGCGCTCCACTGCCTGATGGACGTGTTCGGGGGCGGGCTCGAACTCCGTCCGTGGGAGGGCCGGTCCGACCGCGCCATCTACGACCACGCGCGCGGTAAGTGGATCGCGCCCAGACGGTGGATCCGGTACGACGGCTCCCCTGAGGACCTGGCCATCGCGGCGGTCGCCGCCGCGCCGGTGCTGTACGTGGCCGAGGGGACGCTGTGGGCCGCGGCCGTCGGAATGCTCGCGGTATCGGCGGTCTACGTAGCGCTTCGACGCCGTCTCCCGGGGATCGCGGCTGCGCTCGCGTCCCGGATACCGCCCCGCTTCCGGGAGTACGTCCCGCGGCGCTATTTCGAGTGACTCCCGCCGGTCTCACGTCGAGCCGGAAGAGGGCCTCGGCGGCCGCGGCGTGGGCCGGTTAAGGAGGGTTTTTCCCTGCCGGGCGTGTACGGGACGCTAATGAACGCACGCCGAACGACGCAGGACGGAGGGCGATGATGCAGGGCAACGACCAGCAGGCGTACGACCGCGGGACGTCGCTGTTCTCCCCTGACGGTCGGATCTACCAGGTCGAGTACGCCCGCGAGGCGGTCTCGCGCGGCGCGCCGAGCGTCGGCGTCCGCACGAGCGACGGCGTCGTCCTCGCCGCGATGAGTCGCGCCTCCTCCTCGCTGATGGAGGCGGAGAGCATCGAGAAGCTCCACAAGCTCGACGACCACGTCGGCACCGCGAGCGCGGGCCACGTCGCGGACGCGCGCCAGCTGATCGACTTCGCGCGCCGGCAGACGCAGATGAACCGGCTCCGCTACGGCGAGCCGGTCGGCGTCGAGACGCTGACCAAGCACGTCACCGACCACGTTCAGGAGAACACGCAGCTGGGCGGCACGCGCCCGTACGGCGCCGCGCTGCTCATCGGCGGGATCGAGAACGGCGAGCCGCGCCTGTTCGGCGCCGACCCCTCGGGGACGCCCCACGAGTGGAAGGCGACCGTCATCGGCGGCGGCCGGCAGGACATCCAGTCGTTCCTGGAGGAGGAGTGGAACGCGGAGCTCACCGTCGAGGAGGGCGTCGAACTCGCCGTGCGCGCCCTTCGGGTCCACGAAGAGGACCTCGACGCGGACGACATCTCCGTCGCCACCGTGACCGAGGACGGCTACCGCGTCCTCTCGGAGGACGAGATCGACGACGTCGTCGCCGACCTCCCCGACGAGGACGACGGCGAGGGCGCGGCCGACGGCGAGGACGCGACCGACGACGAGGAGTAACGCGACCGCCCCGCCGAGCCGGCGCGCATTCCGGCTCGGCGACGACATTTCTTTTATCGCGCGTCTCCACCGGATCCCATGACACGCGTCGACCGGTTGATCGCCTATCCGGTGAAGTCGATGGACGGAGCGGACCGGAAACGGGCGCGACTCTCGGCGGACGCGCCGCTCGCGGGCGACCGCTCGTACGCGGTGCTCGAGGCGGACGCGGACCCCGAGACCGCCTCCGTCGGCGGCGGGGGCGGCTACGTGAACGGCAAGAGCGAACGCCGCGTCCACGAGGTTCGCGCCTCCTACGACCTCCCGCAACCGGCCGAGGCGACGCCCGCAAGCGTCACGCTCGCGACGAGAGACCGCGGCCCGCGGACGTTCGACCTGCCGGGCGAGACGGAGGCCATGGCCGCGTGGCTCGGTGAGCATTACGGTTACCCCGTTCGAGTGATCCGGGACGACGGCGGATTCCCGGACGACGCGAGCGCGCGTGGACCCACGGTCGTCTCCCGAGCGACGCTCGCGGAGGTGGCCTCGTGGTACGACGGCGTCGACGCCAACGAGATGTGCCGTCGGCTGCGCCCGAACGTCGTCCTCGCGGACTGCCCCGCGTTCTGGGAAGACCGCCTGTTCGCCGACCGCGCGTCGCGGGTCCGGTTCCGGGTCGGCGACGCTGGGTTACTGGGCGTCAACCCCTGTCAGCGGTGTGTCGTGCCGAGCCGCGACCCCGACACGGGAGCGGAGACGCCGGGCTTCCGAGAGACGTTTCTGGAGCGCCGCCGCGCCACCATGCCCGAGTGGTCGGGCGGCGACTGGTTCGACCACGACTTCCGGCTGATGGTGAACACTGAGACGCCGGCGGAGGCGGCTGGCGCCGAGATTGCGGTCGGCGACGAGGTCGAGGTGCTGGAGACCGTGTCGGTCCCGGAGTCGGCGTAGCCGTCGCTGGCCGCCACGAACCGGTGGGGATCCGGTCCGCGCGGTCGGTCCGTGCCCATGCGGACCGGGGGTGACCGGTCGTCGTCGCCCGCGACGCCCGGCCGTGGACCGATCGGCGCCGTCTCCCTTTTGAACGTTCGGCCGGCGAGTGTGGCTACAGGCTCGTCAGCTTGTCGCGGCGGTAGAGATCGAGTTCCTGGACCGTCGACCCTTCCTGGCCGGCCGCGAACGCGATCGCCTCGGCGACCTCCTCGGGTTCGGTGACTTCGCCGGGGGCGAAGCGCTCCTCGAACGCTTCGCCCTCCTCCTCGCCAAACCGAGTTCGGACCTCGCTCGGGTTGACCACCGAGACGCCCACTCCCTCGTCGCCGACCTGCGCCGCGACGCTGTGCGCGAACCCCCGGACCCACCACTTCGTGGCGGCGTAGACGGGGTTGTACGACCGCGGATACTGCCCCGCGAACGACCCTACGACGACGAGGTTGCCCGACGCCACCACGAGGTGCGGCAGAGTCGCCCGCGTGAGGTAGAACGTACCGTCCACGTTGGTCTCCTGCATCGCCTCGTAGGCCTCGTCGCTCATCGTCGCTACGTCGCTCCCCCGCCCTATGCCCGCGTTCGCCACGACGGCGTCGAGGCCGCCGAACCGGTCGACGGTCGTCTCGACGGCCGCGACGATCTCGGCGTCCCGGCGCACGTCGGCGGGGGCGACCAGCACCGCGGCGTCGTGCCGGTCGCGCAGGTCGTCCGCGAGCGCGCGGAGGTCGTCCTCGCTGCGCGCGCAGAGCGCCAGATCCGCCCCTTCGGCGGCCAGCGTGCGCGCGGTCGCCGCGCCGATGCCCGAACTGGCGCCCGTGACGAGCGCCGTCGCCGTGGATAGATCGACCATGTCCATCGGTAGCATTCGTGTGCATCTGTCTCCGCGTTCTCCGGCGAAGATCGCCGGATCACATGCGTCGAGACTGCCGGGACCACACGATTTAGGCCCGCAGCCGGCAAGTGGCGCTCATGCACGTGTTACGAGGCGGACGAGTCGCGGACGCCGACGGCACCCGCGAGGCGGACGTGGCGGTCGAGGACGGGGAGATCGTGGCGGTCGGCGACCTCGGCCGCGGCGAGTCGGAGACGGATGTCTCCGGGAAGGTCGTCGCACCGGGACTGATCGACGCGCACGTCCACGTGATGATGGACGGCCGGCCGGACGTGGCGAGCGCGACCGACGAGAGCGCCTACGAGGCCGCCTACCGCGCGACGGAGAACCTGTCGGCCGCGCTGCGTGTGGGCGTCACGACCGTCCGCGATCTGGGCGCGCGCGACACGCTCGCGCTCGACGCCGCCCGCATGGTCGAGGAGGGCGTCGTCGACGGGCCGCGCGTGCTCGCGTGCGGGCAGAACGTCATCATGACCGGCGGCCACGGCCACTGGTTCGGCCGCGAGGCCGACGGCCCCGCCGAGGTGCGGAAGGCCGCCCGCGAACAGTTACACCGCGGCGCGGACGTGATCAAGTGCATGGCGACCGGCGGCGTCCTCACCGAGGGCGCGGTCACTGGCGCGCCGGAGCTGACGCCGGACGAACTGGAAGCGCTCGTCGAGGCCGCGGAGCCGACGAACACGCCGACGGCGGCCCACGCCCACGGCGACGAGGGGATCCGAAACGCCGTCGAAGCGGGGATCACCAGCATCGAGCACGGCACCTTCATGAGCGCCGAAACGGCCGAGCTGATGGCCGACGAGGGGACCTACTGGGTTCCCACCGCGAGCGCGCTCCACGGCATCGTCGAGAACGGCGTCGAGGCGGGGATCCCCGAATCCGCGGTCGAGAAGGCCGAGGTCTCCGCGGAGCACTTCGCGGACGCGTGGGACCGCGCGCTCGAGGCCGGCGTAACGATCGCGATGGGAACCGACGCCGGGACGCCGTTCAACGACTTTGCGGACATCCCTCAGGAAATGGTCCACATGGTCGAGTACGGGCTGTCGCCGGCCGAGGCGCTGGAGGCGGCGACGGTCAACGCCGCCGACCTGCTCGGGCTCGACGACGTGGGGCGCGTCGCGGAGGGCCACCGCGCCGATCTCGTCGTGCTCGACGCCGATCCGAACGAGGACGTGACGGCCTGGCAGTCGCCCGAGTCCGTCTTCGCCGCGGGCGACCGCGTCGTCTGAACGGTCCCGGTTCTCGACGGGGACGGCCACCGCCCCGTCCGTCGGCCGCGGTCATAAGCGCTTTTTACTGCCGGAGCGGGCCTTCAGGTAATGGGCCGTCGGCCACTCCTCGCTCTCGTTCTCGTGGTCGCCGTACTGGCGGTGCCGAGTTGCGGTGCTGCGGCGGTCGCGGCCGCCGGTTCCGCGGGCGGTAGTTCGCCGGCCGTCGCTGCCGCGGGCGAGAACTCGGCGCCGGGGAGAGCGACGGCAGCAGCGAACCCCGCGGTACAGGACGGAAGCTTCGAGCGGAGCGTCGTCCGCATCAGGGTGACCGCGGAGGGCGACGGCGTCTGGACGTTCCGGTACGAACGACCGCTGGAGACCGACGACGAGCGGGAGGCGTTCGAGTCGTTCGCCGCTGAGTTCCGCGAGAACGAGACCGACCGCTATCGGGCGTTCACGGAGGACGCGCGCGAGCTGGTCGCCGACGGAGAGGGAGTCGCCGACCGCGAGATGCGCGCCGGGAACTTCTCGCGGGACGCGTTCGTGCGGTCGAGCCTCGGCAACGACATCGGCGTCGTCGAGCTCTCGTTCACGTGGTCGGGGTTCGCGGCGATCGACGGCAACCGCGTCGTGGTCGGCGACGTGTTCGAAGGCGGGATCTACATCGGCCCGGACCAGGAACTCGTCGTCGAGCCGGGCGAGGGGCTCGCGTTCGCGAGCGTCGACCCCCCGGCCACGCGGTCGAACCCCGACTCGCTGGCCGACAGCGACACGGTCACCTGGAGCGGCGAGCGCCAGTTCACCGACCGTCGCCCCCGGGTCGTGCTCCAGCCCGCGTCCGCGGTGGAGACGACGAGCGAGACCGACGGCGGAACGGCGGACGGAACCGGCGGCGCACCCGCGACCGGTACCCCGGCGACGGGGGCAGGTGAACCGTGGAGCGACCGACTCCCGCTGCTGGCGGTGCTGCTTGCGGTGCTTTCGCTGCTTGCGGGGGCTGGACTGATCGCCTCCAGATCCGCTGGCCGCGGCCTCCCGGGACCGATCGGGAATGGATCGTCGGACGACGGCGGGAGCGGCGGAAGCAACGGTGTCGCCGAGAACACCTCGGGCGCCGCGAGTGATCCCGGCGGCGAGGCGGACGCCGAGGCAGGCGACGGGGCGGCTCTCGACGAGGAGATCGCGGCCGGCGCGGCCGCGGCGACCACCGAGCCCTCGGTCCCTGACGAGGAGCTACTCTCGGACGAGGACCGCGTTGTGCAACTGCTCCGCGAGAACGGCGGGCGGATGAAACAGCACCGCATCGTCGACGAGACGGGCTGGTCGAAGTCGAAGGTGAGCGTCCTGCTCTCGGAGATGGAGGAGGCGGGGACGGTCTCGAAGCTCCGCGTCGGGCGCGAGAACGTCGTCAGCCTCGACGGGTTCGAACCCTCCGCGGCCGGGTCGCCGTTCGACGAGGAGTGACACCCACGCCGGCCGACCGGACCGCGTCACGGCGGCACAATGTGGGGGCGAAACGCAACTGTTTTACTCGGGACCGGCATACCGAATGGTGTACGAGACACCGTCGCTCCGATGGTGTAGTCCGGCCAATCATATTGCCCTCTCACGGCAATGACCAGGGTTCGAATCCCTGTCGGAGCACTTCTCTCGACGCCGCGCCGACCAGCCGCAGATGTTTCTCCACCAGTCGCGACCGCTTCCGTCGCGAGGACTGCGCCGCGATCGTCCCGCGTCACGCCGTCGCACGGCGATCGGAGATCGGAGCCGTTTTACGGGCCTCCGGCCAAGCCGTGAACGCGAAGACGGACGCTCCGATGGTGTAGTCCGGCCAATCATATTGCCCTCTCACGGCAATGACCAGGGTTCGAATCCCTGTCGGAGCATTTCTCTCGACGCTATCTTGCCCAGCCGCAGGTGCGCGTCTTCGGCGGCGCGGAGAGTCGTCAATCGGACGCGCGGCTACGCCTCGCCGCGGTAGATCGCTTCCAGTTCGTCGACGGTCCGGTCGACGGAGAACTCCCGTACGGCCTCGCGTGTGTCGCGGTCACCGGTCAGGCACTCTTCGACCGCGTCCCGCATCGACTGCACGTCGCCGAACGCAAAGCGGGCGCCGTTGTCCTGTCCGATGGTCTCGTCGAAGGGCGCCACGTCCGCGGCGGCGACCGGCGTGTCGCAGGCGTTCGCCTCCAGCGTCGACAGCCCGAGCGTGTCGCAGGTCGAGGCGGTGACGAAGGCGTCGATCGAGGCGTAAAACTCCGGAAGCCTCGCGCGGGGGAGGAAGTCCCGGAACGTCACGTTCGCGGGTGCTGCCCGTTCCAGCGACTCGCGTTCCGGCCCCTCGCCGACGATCACGTATCGGTACTCCGGCGTCGCCTCCGCCAGCCGGAGTATCTCGTCGACGTTCTTCTTGGCCGAAAGCCGGCCGCTGTAGCCGATCACGGTCTCGTCGTCCGGGAACATGCCGTTCGCACCGGGCCGGAACGTATCCATCTCGATGCCGACCGGGAGCTGGCGGTGCTCCACGTCGCGTCGGATCCGAGAGGTCGAAGCGGTCACGCAGTCGAACGACCGCAGGAACCGGTTCTCGTAGGCCACGTAGAGCCGCCCCGCGAGGTCCGCGGCGGTCTCCACCTTGAGCCCCTGGATCAGGTAGTCCTCGATGGGCGTGTGGTGAGTGTAGACGGACGTGGCCCCGGACTTGCGCGCGTACCGCCGGCCCATCAAGCCGGTTGAAGCCGGACCGTGACAGTGGACTACGTCGAACTCGGGCAGCGAGGACAGCCGCCGGTACAGCGGCACCCGGTACTGCTCGTAGAAGGGGTTCGGGAGCGACGGGACGGGGAACTCGTGTGGACCCGGCTCGTAGTCGCCGTCGGGATAGACGACGTACACCTCGTGGCCGCGGTCCTCCAGGCGGTCGCGCCACGCCTGAATGGTGTAGGTCACGCCGTCGATCCCGGGGAAGTAGCTGTCGGTGAAAAATCCGACCTTCATTGGTGACCCCTCCGATCGGTCGGTCCACGGTCACGGCCGCCCGACATCATTCGTCCAACACCGCGTCGACGAACGCGGGCGCGCCGTTCTCGTAGTCCGGACGTTCCTCGAGCGCCCGGAGGCGTTTCGCCTGCGTGACGGCCTCGCCAACGGAGTTCGCGCGGGCGACGCCCTCGATCCCCCGCTCGGCGGCGCCGTCCGCGATCGCCTTCTGGAACGGGAGGAACGGGTAGATCACGCAGGGGGTCCCCGCGACCACGGTGTCGGCGATGGAGGAGAAGCCGGTACAGACCACCACGTCCGCGGCCGCGGTGTACGGCGTCATCGTGGGTTTCGTCTCCCAGTCCTCGTCGCCGACGGTCCGCACGTCGAGGCCGTCCGCCTCCAGTCGCTCGCGGATCGCGTCGAAGTCCTCGCCGTGCGTGCCGGGACTCAAGAGTACGTCGTACGGCTCGACGGCGTCGTCGGGGTCGCCTTCCTGCGCCAGCGGGCCGACACGCGTGATCCCCTCGGGGGCCGGCTCGTCGGGCCACAGCGAGGTGACGACGATCCCCTCCGCGAACCGGAGCGAGACCTCGTTATAGACGGTGAGCGGGGTTCCCCACAGCGGGCCGAACAGGTCCGTCGTCAGGTGGTCGATGCGGTAGAAGTCGAGCCCCTTCCGCGCCGCACACAGCGCCGCGAACAGGTCGTCGGTCACGAGCACGTCGGGGTCCTCCGCGTCGAGCCACGCGGACAGCTCCCTCGTCCGGCGGACCGCGGAGGGCGCCAGGTCGAACAGCGAGTGGCGCAGGAAGTCGACCGGCCCGTCCCCCTTCACCGCCACCGTCGTGAGGTCCGGATGGTCGAAGCCGTTCAGCTCCACGAACGGCTTCCCCTGCCCGCCCCCGGCCATCGCCACCTCGATGCCCCGGGACTCGAACTCCTTGGCGACCGGGATGGCCCGGGCCGCGTGGCCCGCGCCGTCACACCAGTAGACGATCGCCACCTTGTCGGTCATACGTGGCCCGTTCTCGCGGCCCGTATAAATCGGCCGCGACATCGTCGCGGTCGTCGACGAGGGAGGAGTGGGCGCCTCGCCGCACCCGGACCGGAGTACCTAACAGGCCGCGCGCCCGGAATCGACCCATGGACGACGCCGGTTCCGAGGAGAAGAACGTGGTGTTCCTGGTCCTCGACTCGCTGCGCAAGGACCGGATCTCGCCGTACAACGGCGACGTGGAGTTCACGCCCCACATCGGCGACCTGGCGGACGACGCCGTGGTGTTCGAGGACGCGGTCGCGCAGGCCCCGTGGACGCTCCCGTCGCACGCCTCGATGTTCACCGGCGAGTACCCGTGGGAGCACGGCACCACCCACGCGCGGAGCTACTTCCCGGCCGACCGCGAGACGTTTATCGCCCGGTTCGGTGAGGCGGGCTACCACACCGCGGCGATCACGCCGAACGTCTGGATCACCCCCCACAAGGGGATGACCGACGACTTCGACGCGGTGGAGAACTTCCTCGGGACGGCGGACAACCCCCTGAGCGTCCGGCTCTCGAGGCTCGGTGCGCGGGCGTTCCACGCGCTGGGATCCGGGACGCGCCGCCTGATCGGCCGCCAGCTCGACCGCGTCTTCCGGCTGTTCGACGTGGACGACTCCTGTAAGTCCGCGGAGACGGTCGAGGCGGTCGAGAACTTCCTCGACGGCCGCGCGGGAGAGGAGGCGGAGCCGTTCTTCCTCTACACGAACCTGATGGAGCCGCACGAGCCGTACCACCCCCCCAAGCGCTATCAGGAGAAACACGGCGTCGGCCCCGACGCCGCGATCCCCCATCGACAGAAGGACGTGTTCACGATGGACGACATCGACTACGACGCGCTCCGAAGGGTGTACGACGCCTCCGTCGACTACACCGACGACCTCGTCGGGCGGGTCCGCGACGCGCTCGACAGGAACGGGCTCGCCGAGGACACCGTCGTCGTCCTGCTGTCGGACCACGGGCAGGCGCTCGGCGGCGCGGACGGGAGCTTCGGCCACCAGTTCACGGTCTCGGAGCCGGTCACGAACGCGGTCCTCATGGTCGACCATCCCGGCCGCGCGGCCGGGAGAGAGGCGGGGGTGACGGAGCTCCGGCGCCTCCACGACCTCGTTCCGGGGTGGGCCGGGATCGCGCCGGACCCGGAGCCGGGGAGCGCGACCGCCGAGATCGCACGCGGCGGTATCGAGTACCCCGAGAACTTCACCGGCTTCATCCCGAGCGAGGCGTGGGACGACTACTACTGCAAGTACCGGTACGTCGCCGACGCGGACCACAAGGTGGTCAAGCGGATCGATGCCGACGGCGCCGCGACCTACACCGCAGTCGACCGCACGAACGGTGAGTCGGTCCCCGTCCCGCCGGGCCTCCGGGCCGAGGTCGACGCGATCGGCGACGTGGACGTCGACGCGGACGCCGACGCGGACCCCGAGCAG
>NZ_LKIR01000119.1:0-52288 GCF_001462205.1 Haloparvum sedimenti | reverse complement strand
GTTCGTCGTCGCCGGCGTCCTCTTCGCGGCCCTGATCTACCTGGCGGACCTCGACCGGTTCATCGAGTCGATCCGGGCGGCCGACCCGCGCTTCTTCGCGGTCGCGCTCCTCGTCGGCTTCTCCTCGCTTCTGGTGTGGGCGTGGGTCTGGCACCGCTTCTTCGGGCAGATGGGGATGGAGACGACCGTCTCCCGCACCCTCCGGATGTTCATGACGGGCCACTTCCTGAACTCCATCACGCCGCTCGGGCAGTTCGGCGGGGAGCCGGTGATGGCGTACATCGTCTCGGACAACACCGGCACCGACTACGAGCGCAGCCTCGCGTGCGTCGTCTCCGCGGACCTGATCAACGCGGTCCCCTTCTTCACGTTCACGCTCGGGGGCGTCGTCTACCTCGCGCTCCGCGGCGCGCTGACCGGCTTCCTCGCGGACGTGGGGGCGGCCGCGATGGTGTTGCTGCTCGCGGCCTCGCTCGTGGCGTACCTCCTGTGGTCGGACGACGCGACGCTGTCGGGTGCAGTGGTCCGCGTCGTCGACGCGGTCGAGCGCCGGGTCGACCGCGGGGAGGGGTTCTTCGAGTCGATCCGGGAGCGCGTCCGCAACATCGAGTCGTCGTTCCAGGAGGCGGGCAGCGACCGCCGCTTCCTCGTGACGACCGCGCTCGGCTCGCACCTCGCGATCCTCGCACAGATCGTCTCGCTGTACTTCGTCCTCCTCTCGCTGGGGCTGGAGCCGGCGTTCGTCCCGCTGTACTTCATCGTGAACCTCTCGGTCGTCGCGACCGTCTCGCCGACGCCCGGCGGCTCCGGCACCTACGAGGCCGCCTTCTCCGGGCTGGTGACCGTCTTCTACTCGGTCGACCTGTCTGTCGCGCTGACCGCCGCGGTCCTCTTCCGGCTCACGACCTACTGGCCCGGCCTGCTCGTCGGCTACGCCTCGATGCTGACGCTCCGGGACTGACAGCGCTCCACGGGCGTTCTCGGGGATTACAGGAGGAGCGGTGACTGGAACGGTCGGATCGTGAACGCGCATCCGGTTCGAACGCCCACCCGGCTCTCCCGACGACGTTGTTCCAGTTTCTGTCGCAGATCCTGCTGTGCTGGACAGCGCCATCCAGGAAGTCCCATCCGCCCCGCAACCGCACCGCAACCGCGCACCGTCCCGCGATCTCCCTCGCGCGCGTTGCTCGCGCGCGCCGACAGCACCGCACCGTCGCGGCCACTGACTGAATCGACAGCCGCTGCCGCTGGGCCGATCCCTCGAGATACGTGTGGCTTACTCCGAGCAGAGGCTGCGACGATGTCGGTGGATCCGATCCGGCGGAGATCGTTAACTACCGACCGAGTACATGAAGAAAGAGTTTTTCGCACGACCCTCGCAGACGTGCGTATGGATCACACCCCTCGACGCGAGGAGGACGTTCCTCGACGCGAGACCGAGGAGACGCCCGCGTGGACGCGCGAGCAGGCGGCGGGGCTGGAGCGGGACCCCGACGCGGTCGCGCCGGTCATCTACCCGCCCGAGCACGACACCTTCGACGGCCTCCACGTCTGGGACACGTGGCCGCTCCGCGCCCGCGACGGGAGCCTCGCGGAGGTCGGCGGCTACCGCGTCCTGATCG
Source organism: Haloparvum sedimenti (assembly GCF_001462205.1). Taxonomy (GTDB): domain Archaea; phylum Halobacteriota; class Halobacteria; order Halobacteriales; family Haloferacaceae; genus Haloparvum; species Haloparvum sedimenti. The sequence goes on along the minus strand of NZ_LKIR01000119.1, from coordinate 50,666 downwards.
CGCTCACGACGCCGGACGACCTGCTCCCGGGCAAGCGGCACGACGTGGCGCGCCACCACTACTTCTACGCCGCGGATGGCGAACACTGGACCCACGGCGGGCCGGTGTTCGGGGAGCCGGACGATTCGGAGCCGAACGACCCGCAGCGCCCCGAGAGCGTCGACGACGAAGGCGCGTCCACCGCCGTCCCCTACGGCTCCCGTCAGTGGGCCGGCTCCGCGATGTACGACGCCGAGGCGGACGAACTCTACTGCTACTACACCGCGGCCGGCCGCCGGGGGAGCGACGAGTTGAGCTACGAGCAGCGTATCGCGGGCGCCTCAGGGGGTTCCATCGCGGCGACCGACGACGGCGTCGAGATAACCGGCCCGTGGGACCACGAGGTCCTGCTGGAGCCGGACGGCGACCACTACGAGCGCGAGGACCAGTCGCGCGGGATGACCTACACCTTCCGCGACCCGTGGTTCTTCGAGGACCCCGCGACCGGCGAGACGTACCTGCTGTTCGAGGCGAACACGCCGGTTCCGGAGGGGTCGGACGCCTGTGGCGGGGACCCCGTTCAGCAGGAGTTCAACGGCAGCGTGGGCGTCGCCCACTCCCCGACCGGCGACCCGATGGACTGGGAGCTCCGGCCGCCGCTTCTCGAGGCCGTCTGTGTGAATCAGGAACTGGAACGCCCCCACGTGGTCGTCCGCGACGGTCGGTACTACCTGTTCGTCTCCAGTCACCTCCACACGTTCGCCCCCGGGCTGGAGGGGTACGACGCCCTCTACGGTTTCGTCGCCGACTCGCTCGGCGGCGACTACGAGCCGCTGAACGGCCACGGGCTCGTCGCCACCAACCCCGCGAACGCGCCGTTCCAGGCCTACTCGTGGGTGGTCTACCCGCACGCGGACGAACTGCTCGCGGTCAGCTTCTTCAACTACTACGACTACGCCGGCGAGAACCTCGACGGGGTCGCCCACCTCCCGGAAGAGGAACAGCTCCGCCGGTTCGGCGGCACGCTCGCGCCGACGCTCCGACTCGACGTCGCGGACGCGGAAACGCGAATCGCCGGAACGCTGCGGCACGGCCACCTCCCGCTTCCGGACGAGGAACTGGAGCCCGTAGAGCGGCGGCTCGGTGCGGCTAGCGCGACGGGTGCCTACCGGCGGTAGCTCCAGCTTCGCCGGTCGCGGCGTCGGGGCCGAATCGAACTCGCTGCCCCTCTCAGTCCCGCCCCCGGCCCAGTACTGCGACCGCCCAACACCGCCACCGCACGGCAGCCTCGCACCTCCCCAGCCTCGGCCGCGGGCCGACCGGCCACCGCTCGGCCGCCGACCGACATTCATTAGTCCGGGCCGGGACAATCCGCAGTCGCGGTGGGATGGCAGAGTGGCCCATTGCGCCTGCCTTGAAAGCAGGTAGCCTCACGGCTTCCTGGGTTCAAATCCCAGTCCCACCGTCACACGGTCGGGGCGCCGTGGCTCCGATCGGTTCGCTTCTCGATCAGATCAGTTCTCGACGGAGATGACGGTCGCGTCCAGCTTCTCGCGGAGGAACGCGTCGATGTCCGGGTCCGAGAGCAGTTTCCGGACCATCCGCCGCCAGCGCCCCGCCTGCTTCGAGCCGATGACGACCACGTCCGCGCCCTCCGCGGCGACCTCGTCGAGGATCGACTCCTCCACGAGGAACCCCTTGCGGACGACGTAGCGTGCGCGGTCGAGCGAGCCGAACTCCCGCTCGACGGCCCGCTTGAGCGCCATCCGGGTGACGTTGTGGCTGTCCTGATAGAGGTCGACGTGTAACACCGTGAGGTCCGCGTCGCGCTCGTCGGCGATCCGGATCGCCTCGCTGAGGGTCGCCTTCGAGTGGCTCGACAGCGGGTACCGAACGGGAACCACGACCAGCGTCATGCCCGGGCAGTCGACCGGCGCCCTCAAAGAGTCTCCCCTTCCGGCACCGGCCGGCTCACTCCGCGGCGTCGGGGGCGGGGGTCGACCGCACTCCCTCGACGATCCGGATCCGGCCCTCGATCTCGGGGGCGATGCCGTACTCGCGGGCGTACTCGGCCAGCACCTCGTGCTGGATGCCGTCCTCGCCCGCGCGGTGGCGTTCCTCCAGCGTCGGGAACTCGTGGTCGGAGTGGAGCAGGTACTCGGAGGTCGCGAGCGTGTAGGTGTCGTTCGCCGCGATCGGGTCGCCGTCGACGGTCGCCTCGACCAGTTCCTCCGCCTCGGCGTCCCAGACCACGCGCGCGCCGGAGACGTGGCCGTGCCACCAGTCGTCCTCGCCGAAGTCCACGTCCGGCGCGGCCATCTCGCGGAGGACCGCGCGCAGTTCGGACCCCGAAAGCTCCGTCACGACGACTGGCTCCTCGAAGGGGATCAGGCTGATCGTGTCCGCCTTCGTCACCGCGCCCTCGAAGGGGTCACCCTGCCGGAGGCCGCCCGCGTTCGAGAGGCCGACGTCCGCGTCGTGGGCCCACCGGAAGGCGTCCGCGACGAAGTTGCCGATCCGGCACTCGCCGCCGTGGACGACCTCGCCCGCGCGTTCGATGGGCTCGTCCACGTGCGCGACGACCTCGCCGAGATCGGCCGCGGCCATCCGTCTCTCCAGCGCCTCGCGGAGGTCGCCGTGCGGCGCCGCGCCGTCGCGCTCGTGGAAGGTCGCGGCCGGTGCATCTCGGGGAACCCCGTCTTCGGATGCCTCGGTGGCGCCGTCGAGGTCGACCTCGATCACGCACCGGCCGTTGACGCCCGGTCGAACAAGGAGGACGCCGTCGACGTACTCGTGTCTGCGGCTGTGGACGTGCCCGCCGAGGACCGCGTCCACTTCGAGTTCGCGGGCGAGGTCGTCGTCAGCGGAGCCGAGGTGCGAGAGGACGACGACGTGGTCGACATTCTCAGCGCGGAGTTCCGCGACCGCCTCGCGGGCGACCGGGAGCGGGTCGTCGAACGTCAGCGGCGCCGCGAGGGGGTTCAGCGAGTCCGTCGCGGGGTCGGTGAGGCCGACGAAGCCGACGCGGTCGCCGCCCACCTCGCGGACCGCATGGGGGACCACCCCCGCCTCGCGGCCGAAGGGGTCGCCCTCCTCGTCGCGGACGTTCGCGGAGACGAAGGTCGGGCCGGCGTCGGCCACGAGCTCCCGGATCGCGTCCGGACCGTAGTCGAACTCGTGGTTGCCGAAGGTGTCCAGCATGGTGTCAGTGGCGGCGTAGAAGTCCGTCACCTGCCGGCCCTTGGCGACGAGCGAGAGCACACCCGGCGCGGTCGTGTCGCCGGTCGCGACGACCGCGGCGTCCGGTCCGTCGAGCTCGCGGATGCGGCCGGCGAGGCGGGCGGCCCGCTCCGGAGTGTCGTAGACGTTCTCGATGTCGGAGTAGTGGAGGAGCCGAGCCATTCGACGGAGAGTGGCTCCCCATCGGGTAAAAGGACTCGGAGTGACCGGGCACCCTGAGAGATGCTCTCGGCAGAGGACGACCGCGGTCGCAGTCGGTCCAGAACGGTCAGTCTCGTGACCCGAACCCCGTCGCGTCGGGGCATGAGCCGGTGTCCCACGGCCGGATCGCATTGAAAGCGCTTTTATGGTGTCCCACAGTATTCCGGGGTACAGCCTCTTCGGGGTTGATGATGTGCAGTGTCGTTAGGGATCGGCCACGGCACGAGCACGCGAGCCCACGGGGAGGAAAGGTGAACAACCATGGCAGTTTACGTAGACTACGACACCCCAGCCGACCTCGCAGAACGAGCCCTTGAGGCCCTCGAGGTCGCCCGAGACACCGGTAGCGTCAAGAAAGGAACCAACGAGACCACGAAGTCCGTCGAGCGCGGCAACGCGGACCTCGTCTTCGTCGCCGAGGACGTCTCCCCCGAGGAGATCGTGATGCACCTCCCCGAACTCGCCGAGGAGAAGGGCATCCCGGTCGTCTTCGTCGACACGCAGGACGAGGTCGGTCAGGCCGCCGGCCTGGAGGTCGGCTCCGCCGCCGCCGCCGTCGTCGACGCGGGCGACGCGTCCGACGACGTCGAGGACATCGCAGAGAAGGTCGAGGAACTCCGGTAACCCGCCATGAGCGCAGAAGAGGGCACCGGCGACTCGACGGCCGCGGAGGTCATCGAGGTCGTCGGCAAAACCGGGATGCACGGCGAGGCCATGCAGGTCAAGTGCCGCATCCAGGAAGGCTCGAACCAGGGCCGGATCATCACGCGAAACGTCCTGGGTCCCGTGCGGCTGGGCGACGTGCTCCAGCTCCGCGAGACTCAGCGGGACGCGGACTCCATCGGAGGGCAGTAGACCATGGTAGAGACACGAACGTGCGACTACACCGGCGAGGAGATCGAGCCCGGCACGGGCACGATGTACGTCAAGGTCGACGGCACCGTTCTCCACTTCGTCGACTCGAAGGCGGAGAAGAACTACTTCATGGGGCGTGAGGCCCGCGACCTCGAGTGGACCGAGGCCGGCCGCGCCGCCAAGGGCGAGGACGAATGAGCCACCACGACGAGCGCACCTTCGTGATGGTCAAGCCGGACGGCGTCCAGCGCGGCCTCATCGGCGAGGTCGTCTCCCGCTTCGAGGACCGCGGCCTGAAGCTCGTCGGCGGCAAGTTCATGCAGGTCGACGAGGAGCTCGCGCGCGAGCACTACGCCGAACTCTCCGAGCAGCCCTTCTTCGAGGGGCTCGTCGAGTTCATCACTTCCGGCCCCGTCTTCGCGATGGTCTGGGAGGGCGCCGACGCGACCGCCCAGGTCCGCAGCATGGTCGGCGAGACCGACCCCGCCGAGTCCCCGCCCGGCACCATCCGCGGCGACCTCGGCCTCGATCTCGGACACAACGTCATCCACGCCTCGGACCACGAGGAGGAGGGCGCTAACGTCCGCGAGATCGACCTCTGGTTCGACGACGACGAACTCGTCGATTACGGCCTCGACACCGCCGCTTGGGTGTACGAGGACGAGGACCACTAGCGGACCAACACGCGTCACGACCGACGCGTCCATCCGTTTCGAACATCTCCGACAGTGATTTCTCCACACACCACGTTTCCGGTGTAGCTGGCTGCTTCAGAAGCTACAACCGCCAGAATCGGGGTTTGCGGTTTCTCCACATCCGCATCGGTAACCGAGAACCGGCCCGAACTTCGAAACTCAAGTATCGTTACTACCCCGATACTGAGTCTACTACGCGGTTCGTTCTGTCTTTCTGTCAGATTACGTTGTTTCTGTGACTGGTGCGGATCCTGCTGATCTGGACAGCAACACCTCGAAAGCCCCAGCCGGCTCGACCGCGCCGGGCCTCGCTGCGCTCCTCGCTCTCGGCACCGCCCGCTGCGGTGCTTGCGTCGTCCAGGCGGGTTCGAGCCGGCTGCCCCTTTCAGCCCCACCCCGCACCGCAACCGCACAGCAGCCTCGCACCTCCCCAACCTCGGCGGCGGCGCGGCCGCGACCCGCAGCGCGGGACAAACCGCGTCCCGCTGGCCTCCGGCGTGCAGTGGCGCGCCGGAGACACCGCAATGCGGCCGCGCCGCCGCCTCCCTCGCGCGGTCGCGGCGCCACAGGGGCGCCGCGGCGCGCGCCGACAGTACGGCACCGCAACCGCACCGTTCCGCGACCGCACCGCACCGCCGCGAGTTTCAGAAAAGCGATGTGTCTGAATCGGGCTGCATCACTCAGTATCGCTGTTCATCATTCCGAAGGAGCCGGGCAGGGTCCCGGTTTATCCAACGATTTCGACGGGAACGAGGAGGAAGCAGGTCGCGCCGGCTGCGAAGGTCGCGATTCCCACCGCCAGCCGCGGCCAGCCGAGCTCCGACTCGTCGACGGGGTTTGCGGGGCCGTTGAACGCGATGAACAGCGCGAAAAGGCCCCAGAAGGCCCACAACCCGACCGATTCCTGCAGCCCCTTGTCGAGCACCCAGTGGAGGTACGCCGCGATGGCGAACAGTGCGCCGGGAACGAGCGAGGCCAGGGTCTCCTGCCGCTCGCCGAGCATGGCCCGGGTCATGTGGCCACCGTCGAGCTGTCCGACCGGAAGGAGGTTCAAGAGGGTGAAGAACATCCCGACCCACCCGCCGATCACGACCGGATGGACCGACGCACCGGCATCTCGCCCGAGCGCGGCCGCGATCCACGACAGCAGCGGCGGGTTGTTGAACACGATCATCCGCGAGGACTCGCGTAGCACGTGGTCGGGAACCGCAACCGGGTCGAGCGAGAGACCGACCGCGGTGACGACGACGGTCGCGACGAGTCCGGCCACCGGACCGGCCACGCCGATGTCGAAAAGCGCCTTCCGGGACGGCATCCGCCCTCGCATCCGGATTACCGCCCCCAATGTCCCGAAGGGGAAGACGAAGGGAATCACGTAGGGAAGCGATACGTCCACGCCGTGATAGCGCCCGGCCGCGTAGTGGCCCAGCTCGTGGGTGAGGAGCACGCCCAACACCGCGGCCGTGAACGGCCACGCGCGGAGCAGCGTGAGGGGACTCTCGGTCAGCGTCGACAGCGGGACGTAGTACCAGCCGTAGGCGCCGACGAACAGCGTGCTCGCGACGGTCGCGAGCAGCATGACGACGTTGAGCCACGGGACCCCCTCGCGGCCGCTGCCGTGCGGGCGGGCGACCAGCACGTCCCCCTCCGCTGTCGCCCGGAAGTCGACATCGTAGCCCGCTTCGTGAAACGCGGGCGCCACTTCCCGGAGGAGCGCGCGCTCCGGGAGCAACGACTCCCCGACGTATCGGATCCGGTCGCCGTCGTGCCGCACGTCGTCCACGCGGAAGAACGTGCGGAGCGACTTCGGCAGGGGAACCGTCTCCGTCGCCGGTCCGCCCACCTGGCTGTCTGCCATCACCGAAACCTGGGTTCGGTCGCCAATAAACCCCGCGCCGGCGGCGCCGCTCCGCGGTCGAAAAGCGGAGAACGAAACCGGTCGCCGGTCGGCGCTGTCGGAGGGGCGGTACGGTCGAGGGCGGGGAGGCCGACGCGCCGAGACGGTGACATGACGGCGGACGGGGAAGCCGGGGATCGAGTCTGCCCGCTACGCGGGCTCGACGCGCCACGTGGTCGCGCCGGTGTAGGACCACTTTTCAACGGTGAGCTCCGTCGCTGAGTCGCGGAGTTTCACCATCAGGGCGCCGATCTCCTTCGGAGAGAGGTCCACGTCCTCGGAGATGAACTTCCCTTTGAAGTACATCTCGCCGTCCTGCGCCCGCTCGAGCAGGTACTCCTTGAGCCGCTCCTCCTTGCTCGCGGTCTCGGTCGTGCCTGCATCAGTGGAGGGATTGGCGGTTGCGCTCATGACGTACCTCACGCTTACCCCCGCAGGGTGTTATAAAGGAAGCAACGTTAGGGGACGTTCGGTCGGTTTTATCGTCTCGCTAACGTAAAACGGAGTAAAGAGACCTTTCACGACTCTTTTAGATCGGCCGAGAACATTCATTCGCTTTTCTGAGGCTGTCAAGTCGCATCCGAAACGGCCGTGGAATCGCGGCCAAATTCTCCGAGTGATCCGCTCGATTGCGGTAATATCTTCCGCATTTGTGCCGGGGAGCTGGGGCGCGCAGGAGCGACCGAGGCTCACTCCTGACGGTGAACCCAGAACTGTTCCGCCTCCGTGGTCTCCTTCTTGAAGATGGGGACCGTGTCCTTCAGGCGGTCGATCCCGTCCTCGACCGCGCGGAACGCCTCCTCGCGGTGGCCCGCGAGAACGACGACGAAGACGATATCTTCCCCGTCCTCGATGACTCCGGTCCGGTGGTGCATCAGCACGCGAAAGACGCCGTCGCGGTCCTCCAGATCGGTCGCGATGGCGGCCATACGCTCGGCGGCGACGCCTTCGTACTTCTCGAACGCGAGGTGCGTCGTTCGGTCGTCGCCGGGTTCCTCCTTCGCGCGGACGCGCCCCGTGAACGTGGCGATCGCGCCCGAGAACTCCGCGTCCGGGTGAGCGGTCGCGCGCTCGACGAGCGTTTCCAGCGTGACCCACGGTTCGGCGTCCTCGACCGTTCCGATAAGCGCGTCCAGGTCGACGTCGGCGACCGCGTCCGGCGTCGCCACCACGTCGCCGGGCACGTCCGTCGGGTCGCGGTCATCGCCGATCAGGACGGTCGGCACGCGGAGCCGCGAGAAGCCGGTCGCGAGTAGGTAGTCGTGGTCCGGCGCGAGCCGGTCGAGCATGTCGGTGAAGTCCGCGTCGGTACCGGTCGCGGTCCACGTCCCGTCGGCGGCGAGCGAGGCCGTCGTCGCGATCGACGACTGCTCGCCCGCGTCGACGGCCGCGTGGTCGACGACAGCGGTCCGTCCCTCGAGTCGCGCCGCGAGCGCGTCCACGAGCGTCGCAGCATCCGGCCCCAGCACGGAGAGGGGTTGCATGCTGAAATCGGAGAGGGCCACGGGCTTAGGGCTTTCCGACGCCGGTCCTCGAGACGGGTCGGCACGACGGTCCCCTCGGAGCCACATCCCGGTCCGCAGACGCCTCCCTTGCGCCGAGCACAATCGCTATTAATCATGAAGGATACGGACGAACGATGCACAAGCCACTGCTCGTGACCGACTTCCTCGACCGGGCGCGGCGCCACTACGCCGACGAGGAGGCGGTGCTGGCGACGGACGGGACGCGGTACACCTACGACGAGTTGGGCGAGCGCGCGGACCGGTTCGCGGCCGCGCTCCAGGCGCGCGGCGTCGAGAAGGGCGACCGCGTCGCGGTGCTGGACCCGAACACCCACTACCACCTCGAAGCGGCCTACGGGATCATGGAGACCGGCGCGGTCCACACGCCGCTGAACTACCGGTTGACGCCCGACGACTACGCGTACATCCTCGCGGACGCGGGCGTCACGGCCGTGTACGCGGACCACGAGTATGCCGAGAAGGTGCAGGCGGTGCGCGAGGAGGTCCCCGTGGAGACGTTCATTACGGACGACCCGGACGCCGTCGAGGGGGAGTGGGAGGACGCCGAGGCGGTCCTAGCCGAGGCGGACCCCGACGCCGCCGAACGTCCGGAGATGCACGAGGACGAGGTGATCACGATCAACTACACCTCCGGCACCACCGGCGACCCGAAGGGCGTCTGCCGGACACATCGCGCGGAGACGCTCCACGCGTACCTGATCGCGATCCACCAGGGGATCGCGGACGACGACGTCTACCTCTGGACGCTCCCGATGTTCCACGTCAACGGCTGGGGCCACATCTACGCGATCACCGGTGCGGGGGCGCGTCACGTCTGCACCCGCGGCGTCGACGCCGGCGAGGTGTTCGACCGCATCCGCGAGGAGGACGTCTCCTACTTCTGTGCCGCGCCGACCGTGCTCAACTCGCTCGGCGAGTACCACGACGAACACGGCGGGGCGACGACCGGCGCGAACGACGTGCGCGTCGCGACCGCGGGCGCGGCCCCGCCGGAGGCGACCATCCGAACCGTCGAGGAGACGTTCGGCTGGTACCTCAAACACGTCTACGGCGCGACCGAGACCGGCCCCCTGATCACCACCTCGGACGCTCGCCGCCACTTCGACGACGACTCCGAGGATCGCTTCGCCGTGAAGAAGACCCAGGGGATCGGCTACCTCGGCACCGAGATCCGGGTCGTCGACGAGGACGGCGAGGACGTGCCCCCGGACGGCTCCACGGTCGGCGAGGTCGTCGTCCGCGGCAACCAGGTGATGGACCGCTACTGGAACAAGCCCAAGGCCACCGAAGAGGCGTTCTCCGAGCGCGCCGAGGGCTACTACCACATGGGCGATCTGGCGGTCGTCGACGAGGACGGCTTCATCTCGATCCAGGACCGCAAGAAGGACATCATCATCTCCGGCGGCGAGAACATCTCCTCCATCGAGCTGGAGGACGCCGTCTTCGAGCACCCCGCGGTCGCGGACGTGGCCGTCATCCCCGCGCCGAGCGAGCAGTGGGGCGAGACGCCGAAGGCGTTCGTCGTCCCCGACTCCGGCGACTCGAACGACCCCGGCGTCTCCGCCGAGGACCTCCGCGCGTTCGTGAAGGAGCGCGTCGCGAGCTACAAGACGCCCGGCGAGGTGGAGTTCGTCGAGTCGCTCCCCACGACCGCGACCGGCAAGGTCCAGAAGTACGAGCTCCGCGAGCGTGAGTGGGCCGAGGAGGACCGGATGGTGGGCGAGGGGTAGGCGAAGGGTAAGCGCGACTTCGCGGTCGGAATTTATGTACGAAATATAAGTAGTCTCGGGCGGATTCGAACCGCCGTCATGGGCTCCAAAGGCCCATATGATTGGCCACTACACCACGAGACTGGGCATCAATTTCTAAACGGCGGTCCTACCAAACGGTTGCGGTTTCGGTCAGTCCGACGCCGTCCCCTCAAAGGCCGCCTCCAGACACGCACAGGCGTCGGCCTCCGCGTCGAAGCAGTCGGGACACTCGGGCTCGCGGTCGATGATCGTGTCGAGGCGGTCGGCAACGGTGTCGTCGATGACGGCCTCCAGCTCGCCCGCCTCTTCGCGGAACTCCTCGACGCCGAGGACGTTCGCGAGGAACCGCTCGATGATGCAGTACGTCTGGAGCGCGTCGCGGGCGCGGACGATGCCGTCGTCGGTGAGCATCACGCCCTTGTACTTCTCGTGGTCGGCGAGCCCCCGCTCCTCGAGCTTGCCGATCATCTCGTTGGCGCTCGCCGGACTCACGTCGACCGCATCGGCTATCGCGCCGGTCGCGGCCGGGCCGTCCGCCTGTTTTTGGATGAGGTAGATCGCCTTGAGGTACTGGTCTGCGGTGTTCACGTGTCCCCTCCCGTCGTCGCCTGCCGGTCGATAGCCGATTCTCCGCGAGTCGCCATCATGTTACCGGTCCTCCATGATCCGCGCGACCTCCTCGACGCCCGCGGCCTCGTCGGCGCGGATCGCCCGGAGCACGTCGAGGACCGCCTCGCGGTCGACGGACAGCTCCGCGTCCGTGTCCTCGACCGCCTCGATGAGGTCGTCGTAGAACTTGTAGGCCGTCTCCTCGTTACAGAGCTGGTCGTAGAGGATCCCGTCGAAGTCGTCCGGCTGCGTGCGGCCGTACCGGGCCTCGACGAGCGTCTCGATCTCCTCGAAGGGGACGCTCTCGACGTCGAGGTCGGCGATGAGGTCTTCCAGCCGCTCGCGGTGCTCGGCCGACTCGGTGGCCGCCTCCTCGAGCAGCTCCTCGATCTCGGCGTCCAGCTCCTCGTCGAGGCTCCGATAGTGGTGATACGCCCGCGCCTCGACGACCTCCTCCAGCACGATGCCGATCTGGAGCAGGCGCGCGAGCTGGTCGTCGGAGGTGATCCGGCTGCCGACGCTCATCGGCGGCGGTCACCTCGGGTCGTTGCTCCCGGTCGCATACACGTGCGTCGGGGCGACGCCGACTTAAGGGGTTCCCTCGGAGACGGCGCCGTGTTAAAAAGGTCGCGCGGAAACGCTCCGCTTCAGCGCAGGCGCTCGCCGACGAGCGCCTCGAGGTCCTCGCGGAACTCGTCGACCGCGATCTCCTCGAGGACGGGGACGAAGAAGCCCTCGACGAGCATGTTGCGGGCGGTGATCGGGTCGATGGTGCGGCTCTCCATGTAGAAGAGGTCCTCGGCGTCGACCTGCCCCACCGTGGCCGAGTGGGAGGCCTCGGTGTCGTGGTTGTGGATGATCAGCTTCGGCGACGCGTCCGCCTCGGCGTCGTCCGAGAGCATCAGCGTGTTCTCGCGCTGGTAGGAGGACGTGTTCCACGCGTCCTGCCCCACGTCCTGGACGCCCTCGTAGACCGAGCGCGCCTCGTCGTCGAGCACGCCGCGCGTCACCAGGTCCGCGGTCGTGTTCTCGGCCCGGTGCCAGACGCGGGCGTTGATGTCGAAGTGCTGGTCCTCGTGACCGAAGAACGCGCCGACGATCTGGCTCTCGGAGCCGTCGCCGTCGAGGTCGGTCTCGATGTCCGACCGCGTCAGGCGGGAGCCGAGGTTCCCCTCGATCCAGTTGATCGTGGCGTAGGTGTCGGTGACGCCGCGCTTGAGCGCGTACGTGTACGTCTCCTCGTCGAGGTTCTGGAGCGATCCGAACTGCACGTGGGAGTTCTCGCCGGCCGCGACCTCCACGAGGTTCGAGAAGTAGCGCTCGCCCTCGACGTCGTCGCCCGTCTCGATCCCCTCGAGGATCGTGACCGACGAGGACTCCTCGGTGACGACGAGCGTCTGGCTGAACAGCGAGCGGGAGTTCATCTCCGCGCGCACGGTCACGTCCTCGGCGTCGACGCCCTCGGGGACGTAGACGAACGTGCCGGTGGTGAACAGCGCGACCGACAGCGCCGTGAGGTAGTTCTCCTGCGGGTCCAGCACGGAGCCGAAGTTCGCCTCGATCAGGTCGCCGTACTCCTCGAGCGCCTCAGTGAACGGGAGGACGACCGCGTCGGTGTCCTCGGAGCGCTCGGTCGCGTCCGCCTGGTTGAGCGGATCGACGAGCGACTCGAAGTCGAGCGACTCCAGGTCGGTCCAGCGGTTGCCCGGCGTCTGGATGACGTCCGGGAGGTCGAGGTCCTCGAGCGCTTCCAGTGCCGCGAGCCGCGTCTCCAGGAGCCACTCGGGCTCGTCGCGCTCCTCGGCGATGCGCTCGACCGTCTCGGCCGAGATGCTGGCGGGTACCTGCACGGACATTATCCCAGGCTCCCCTCCATCTCCAGCTCGACGAGCCGGTTCAGCTCGACGGCGTACTCGATGGGCAGCTCCTCGGTGATCGGCTCGATGAACCCGGAGACGATCATCTGCTTGGCGTCGTCGTCGTCCAGTCCGCGCGACTGGAGGTAGAAGATGTCCTCGTCGCCGATCTTCCCGACGGTCGCCTCGTGGGCCACGTCGACCTTCGACTCGTTGATCTCCATGTACGGCATGGTGTCGGAGGTCGACTCGTTGTCGAACATCAGCGCGTCACACTCGACGGCGGTCGAGGAGTTCTCGGCGCCGTCCGCGATGTGGACGAGCCCGCGGTAGTTCGTGCGGCCGCCGTCCTTCGCGATGGACTTCGACTCGATGGTCGACTTCGTCTCGGGCGCGTTGTGGTACACCTTCGCGCCGGTGTCGATGTCCTGTCCCTCGCCGGCCATGGCGATGGTGATGTGGTTGTCGGAGGCGCCGCGGCCCTTCAGGATCGTGGAGGGGTACAGCATGGTGGCCTTCGAGCCCATCGAGCCCGAGATCCACTCCATGCGGCCGTTCTCCTCGACGATGGCGCGCTTCGTGTTGAGGTTGTACGTGTTCTTCGACCAGTTCTGCACGGTCGAGTACTGGACGTGGGCGTCCTCGCCGACGAACACCTCGACCCCGCCGGAGTGGAGGTTGAACGCCGAGTACTTCGGGGCCGAACAGCCCTCGATGTAGTGCATCTCGGAGCCCTCCTCGGCGATGATGAGCGTGTGCTCGAACTGGCCCATCCCCTCGGAGTTCATCCGGAAGTACGCCTGGACCGGCATGTTGACCGTGACGTCCTCGGGGACGTACACGAACGAGCCGCCGGACCAGATGGCGCCGTGGAGCGCCGCGAACTTGTTGTCGCTCGGGGGGACGCACTTCGTCATGAAGTGCTCCTTGACGATCTCCTCGTGCTCCTGGACCGCCTTGTCCATGTCACAGAAGATGACGCCCTTCTCCTCCCACTGCTCCTGCATGTTCTGGTAGACGATCTCCGACTCGTACTGCGCACCGACGCCGGAGAGCGCCTTCTTCTCGGCCTCGGGGATCCCCAGCTTGTCGAAGGTGTCCTGGATCTCCTCGGGGAGGTCGTCCCAGTTCTCCGCGCCGCCGCGCGTCTCGATGTCGGGGCGGATGTAGGGGACGATCTCGTCGATCTCGACCTCGGAGAGGTCGGGCTGGCCGGGCCAGTCGGTCGGCATCGGCATCGCCTTGTACTGTTCGAGCGCGCGGAGGCGCCGCTCGAGCATCCACTCCGGCTCGTCCTTGTCCTCGGAGATGAGCCGAATGGTCTCCTCGGTGAGGCCCTTCTCGGTCTGGAACGCCGATTTCTGCTCCTTCTTGAACTCGAAGCGAGCCTCGGTGTCGGTCTCTTTGATGTGGTCTTCGGAACTCATTGTGTGTTGATTACGTTCGCGTGGACATTATACTGGTGTGTAACCACGAGTAGTTACGCTGCCTCGTAGACTTCCTCGCGGACCCAGTCGTAGCCCTTGTCCTCGAGCTGCTCAGCGAGCTCGGCGTCGCCGCTCTTGACGACCTCGCCGTCCAACATGATGTGGACGTGGTCGGGCTCGACGTAGTCCAGAATGCGCTGGTAGTGGGTGATCTGGAGGACGCCCGTGCCCTGCTCGTCGCGGAGCGCGTTGATCCCCTTCGCCACGTCCTGCAGGCGGTCGATGTCCAGCCCGGAGTCGATCTCGTCGAGCACGGCGACGGCCGGCTCCAACATCGCGGCCTGCAGCACCTCGTTCTGCTTCTTCTCGCCGCCGGAGAAGCCGGCGTTGAGGTACCGCTGCATGAACTTCTCGTCCATGTCGAGCAGCTCCATCTTCTCGGAGAGCAGCTGCTGGAACTCCGCGACGCCGATCTCGCCCTCGTCCGTGGGACCCTCCATCGGCGAGGAGTCGTAGCCGGCGTCCTCGTCCTCGTCGGCGTCGGCCTCCGCCTCCTCGTCCTCGAAGAGCTCCTCGCGCTCCTCGTGTTTGGCGTTGATCGCCTGCCGGAGGAAGTTCGTCATCGTGACGCCCTCGATCTCCGCGGGGTACTGGAAGCCGAGGAAGATGCCGAGCGCGGCGCGCTCGTTGGGCTCCAGCTCGAGGAGGTTCCAGGTGTAGTCCGCCTCGTCGATGTCCTCGTCGATGTCGGCTACGTCCGCCTCGTCGAGGTGGAGGAGGATCTCGCCGTCGGTCACCTCGTAGGCCGGATGGCCCGCGATGACCTTCGCGGTCGTCGACTTGCCCGAGCCGTTCGGGCCCATCAGCGCGTGGATCTCGCCGGACTCGACCGTGAGGTCAACACCGCGCAGGATCCGTTCGCCGTCCTCCTCAGCCACTCGTGCGTGGAGATCGTTAATTTCGAGAGTTGCCATGTGTAGTCTCGTGCCTCGTGTGTGTAGAGTGGGGACTGCCGAGGTTAATGGTTACGCATTCACCCCTGCAAATCCCCCGAATCTGGAAAATAATTTTCCGAATCAGAAAGAGCGACGGGGACCCCCGACTAGCGACCACACGGTGTCGGTGGTAGTCGAGATCCGACCGCAACGGGCGCTGGCCGACCGATACAGAAACCTGATTGACATAAACGACGATCCAACATCGTCTCGCCGCGATCGGCGATAGATTCGAGAACATATCGGCCGCAAATCGACTCAAAAACGTAGGTACCGCGGAGTTGAGGGATCGTCAGGTAGTTACGCTTTTGAGTGCGGATCCGCTGTGACGGGTAATGACACGCGAAACGTGGGCGACGCGAGTCGGCTTCATCCTCGCGGCGGTGGGTAGCGCCGTGGGGCTCGGAAACGTCTGGCGGTTCCCGTGGATGACCGCCGAGAACGGCGGGAGCGCGTTTCTGGCTGTCTACCTCGGCGTCGTGCTTCTCGTCGGGGTGCCGGGCCTCCTCGCCGAGTTCGTGATCGGGCGGCGCGCGAACCGGAACCCCGTGGGCGCGCTCCGGGACTTGTCCGGGTCGCGTGCGTGGGGCGCCGCGGGCGGCATCGCGGTCGTGGCCGCGACGGTGCTGCTCTCCTTCTACAGCGTCGTGGGCGGGTGGATCCTCAGGTACTTCCTCGAGAGCATCGCGGGGCTCGCCGGCGCGGCGCCGTACGCGGCGGAGCCCGGCGCGCACTTCTCGGCGATCTCGTTCGGCCCGTCCGCGGTCGCGTTCCACCTCGCGTTCCTCGCGATCACCGGGGTCGTCGTCGCCGCGGGCGTCCGCCGCGGCATCGAGGTCGCGACGAAGGTGATGATGCCCGCCATCGTCGTCCTGCTGGTCGCGCTGGCGGCGTGGGCCGGCACGCAGGAGGGCGCCGCCGCCGGCTTCGCGTTCCTGCTCGGGTTCGACCTCGGGACGCTGCGCGCGAACGCGCTCGATCTCCTGCTGCCGGCCGCGGGGCAGGCGCTGTTCACGCTCTCGGTCGGCGCGGGGACGATGCTCGTGTACGCCTCCTACGTCGGCGAGGACCGGTCGCTCGCGGTCGACGCGACGACCATCGCCGCGCTGAACACCGCCGTGGGCGTGCTGGCGGGACTGGTCGTCTTCCCGCTCCTGTTCGCGCTGGAGGTCGACCCCGGCGCGGGCGGCCCCGGCGCCCTGTTCGTGAGCCTCGCGGGCGCGTTCACCGCGCTCCCGTTCGGCAATCTCGTCGCCGCGGCGTTCTTCGGCGTGGTGCTTCTGGCGGCGCTCTCCTCGTCGATCAGCATCCTCGAGATCCCGGTCGCGTTCCTCGTCGACGAGTTCGGGATCTCGCGGAAGCGGGCGGTCGCCGGCACTGGCGCACTGATCGCCGTCACGGGCACGGCGAACGCGCTTCGCCCCGCGCTGTTCGAGCTCGTCGCCGGTCCGGTGGTCGACAACCTGCTCGCGCTCGGCCTCCTCGCGTTCCTGCTGTTCGCCGGGTGGACGCTCGGCGACGACGCGGTCGCCGAACTCCGATCGGGCGCGGGGCCGATCGCCGCGGCGCTGGCGGTACCGTGGCGCTACCTGATCGGGACGCTGCTGCCGGTTTTCCTCGCGTTCACGCTGCTGAGCGCGCTCGGTGCGGGGCGCGTCGTCGGAGACTGGGGGGTCGTCGGAGTCGCCGTGGCCGCGGTCGCGGTCGCGGCCGCGGTGCTCTCACGCGCACGGACGCGGTCGGCGGTCTGACGGCGCGTTCAAACGTGCTGCCGGCTCAGACGGCGGAGACCCACGCGCGGTAGTCCGGCTCCAGTTCGTACACCTCGCGGAACGCGCGCTCGACGAAATCCGCGATCCGGTTGGCGTCCGAGCGCGCCGAGATCACGGCGTTCGTCCCCTCCGCCTCCTCCGGGCTCTCCAGTTCCTCGATACGGAACTCCGGGTACGCCCCCAGCAGGTCCTTCAACCGCTCCAGTTCGGCGTCTGTGCAGTCCATCACGACCTCCGTGCCCGCCACCTGTATCCACGGGGGAAACTCCTCGTCGGTCTCCGTGGTGTCGCTGTCGGGGTCGACGTCGATCGTCGTCACCGGACTGGACCGCTTTCTGTGTGCCGTCACGGCCTCCGCGTAGAGCTTTCGCCGCTCCGCCTCCTCGGCGGCGTCGAATCGGGTCATGGGCGTCAGTTGAACGGGACGGGGTAAAAAGCGGCCGACAGGTGGACCGCCCGCACGTCAACTCCGTCCGCGCTCGAAGCGCCCCCGAGCGCGACGACCCCGCACCGCTTTTGAGGCGGGCCCGCGACTGCCGGGTATGAACCGCGCGGAGTTCGCCGCCAGCATCGACCACACCGTCCTCGGCCCGGAGACGACCTGGGGCGACGTGTGCACCGTCCTCGACGAGGCCGCCGCCCACGGGATGAACGCCTGCATCCCGCCCTGCTACGTCGCGGAGGCTGCCGCGGACCCGGCCTACGACGACGTGACGCTCGCGACCGTCGTGGGGTTTCCGCACGGCCAGCACAGCACCGAGTCGAAACACGACGAGGCGGTCAACGCGTGGAACGACGGCGCCGACGAGATCGATCTCGTGATCAACGTCGGACGGTTGAAGGCCGGCGAGGACGACGCCGTCGCTGCCGACATCGCGGAGGTCGTCGCCGCGGTTCCGGTCCCGGTGAAGGTGATCATCGAGACCGCGTTGCTGACCGACGAGGAGAAGCGCCGCGCCTGCGAGGCCGCCGTCGAGGCCGACGCCGACATGGTCAAGACCTCGACCGGCTTCGCGGACGGCGGCGCCACGGTCGCCGACGTGGAACTGATGAGCGAGTACCTCCCCGTCAAGGCCTCCGGCGGCGTCGGCTCCTACGAGGAGGCGACGGCGATGCTGGAGGCGGGCGCCGAGCGGATCGGCGCCTCCTCCGGCGTCGCCATCGTCGAGGGGTATCCCGAGTAGCGTCGGGGAGGCCGTCGCGGTTAGATCGGCGTCGCACCGTCGCCCGAGACGACGACTACCGGACTGGCGGCGCGCTCGGCAACCGTGGCGGTCGTCGATCCCCGAACGAATCGCTCGACGCGGCCGCGCGTGGAGGACCCGAGTACGACGGCGTCGTAGTAAGCCGACTGCTCGACGATGGCGGACGCCGGCGCTCCTTCCTCGACTACCCACCTGTCGACCCGTTCGAACTCGCCCAGCCGGGCGGTCGCGTCGTCGAGTAGCGCCTCGTCGTCGACATCGTCGGTCGCGACGTGGAACAGCTCCAGCCACGCGTCCGTCTCCTCGGCCAGTGCTCGTGCGAGGTCGACGGTCGCGGCCGCGTGCGGACCGCCGCCGACCGCGACGAGGATCGAGGAGACGCGCTCGGGTGGTTCAGCGTCCGAGGGACAGCGCACTTCGACCGACGTGACCGAGGAGACTCCGTTCGCGAGCCCCGCCACATCCGCGAGTGTGTCGACCGTCGCTGGCTCCCCCGGAAGCCGCTCCTCATCGTCGCCACCGGCGGCGTCCTCCGCGTTCATACGGCGGCGTTCTCCGCTATCCGTGAAAAGTTCGGGGGTTCGGACGGACGGTCAGTTGTCGGTCGTCGTCCCCGAATCGGTCGCCGTCCCCGGCGCGTCTCCGGCCGCTTCCCCGCCGCTTTCGCCCGGTTCGTCGGACTCGTCGCCGTCCCAATCCGTCGCCTTCGATCGGGCGCCGGAGCCGAACAGCCGATCCCGGAGTCCGCGGTCGTGGCGCTTCTCGGCCAGCAGCACCGAGCACTCCACGTCGTCGAGCACGCTCAACACGAGCGAGCCGCGGACCAGCCGCGAGAGGAGGCCCTTCTCGGTCGCACCGATGACGAGCATCGTGGCCTCGGCCGCGGCCTCCTCGATGCGCCGTTCCACGTCGCCGGACTCGACGCGCGTCGCGGCGTCGGCGAGCCCGTGGTCGGCCGCCCACTCCGTGAGGAACCGCTGGCCGGCGTCGCGGTCGTCCGCGACGTGCAGCAGGGTCACCTCGGAGCCGAACTCCGCGCGAAGCATGCGGGCGACGGCCGCCGAGAGGTCGGAGTCCGGACCGCCCGCGGTCGGCACCAGGATCCGCGAGGGGTCGAAGCCGCGGTCCTTGAACACGAGGAAGTCGCACGGCAGCGAGTGCGCCAGCTCGTCGATGGCCGACTCCGCGCGGCCGGGCGAACCGTGGGCGTCCGGCCCCCAGCCCATCACTGTCATGTCCGCGCCGAACCGGCGGGCGGCGTCGAACACCTCCTCGAAGGTGCGGTGTGAGAGCACGACGTGCGTCTCCACGTCCACGCCGAACGTCTCGGCGTCGGCCTTCGCGCTCTCGAGCAGGTCGTGGGCCGCGTCGTGGGCGCCGCGCTCGCGGGCTGCCTCGAGCGAGGTCTGGTCCGGCACGTTCGCGATGTTCACCGCGACCACGGTGCCGTCGTTCTGACTGGCGATGGCGGCGCCAAGCGAGATGAGGTGCTCCTCCGTCTTGGGGTTCGACAGCGGAACCATCACGCGGTAGCCGGTCGCGTCCGGCTGGACGGTGGTAGCCGCGGAGACGGCGGCGTCGGGCAGTTCCTCGGAGCGGTCGAGCACCCAGTCGGCCAGCACGCCGGCGTGTTCGACGTTCCGGCGCGCGTACAGCAGGTACCACAGCGCGGCGAACGCGACGAGCCCCCCGGACAGGAGAATGACGAACGGCTCGATGTAGGCGATCAGCGCGAACGACGAGACCGTCCCGATCAGCGGCACGATCGGGTACAGCGGCACCTCGAAGTCGGGGTCGTACCCCTCCGGCTCCGCTTCGCGCATCACGATGAGCGCGAGGTTGAGCAGGCCGTAGACGACCAGATGGAGCACCGACCCCGCAGTCGCGAGGAGCTCCAGCCCGCCCGCGAGCAGGAACAGCAGGATCAGGCCGCCGGTCAGCGCGATGGACTTGTACGGCGTCCCGAAGCGCGGGTGGATCTCGTTGAGCTTCGGCGTGACGATCTTGTCGCGACCCATCGCGAAGTTGATCCGCGACGAGGAGAGGATGGAGGCGTTCGCGGACGAGGCGGTCGCCAGCAGCCCGCCGATCAACAGCATCCAGGCCCCGACGGCCCCGAGCGAGTAGCCGAGGATCTCGTACTGTCCGAACAGCAGGCGCGCGGCCTCGACGACCGCGGTGTCGTTGTTCGCGACCAGCTCGGTCGGGACCGCCGCGAGCAGGACCAACAGGAACAGCGCGTAGACGACGGTGACGATGACGACGGAGCCGATGACTGCCCGCGGGAGGTTCCGCCCGGGGTCTTGGATCTCCTCGGCGACCGAGGTGATCTGAACGAATCCCAGATAGGAGACGAAGACGACCGCAGTGACGGGGAGCACCTCGGCGGCCGCCCCCGGCGGCGCGATCGGCCGCAGCGAGTCGAGGTCCGCGTTGAACAGTCCGACGACGGTGAACAGGCCGAGGATCGCCAGCAGGAGGAGGACGATGGCGTTCTGGAGCCCGCCGGTCTCCTTGGCGCCGAAGTAGTTGACCCCGATGAAAAGCAGCGCACCGAACAGGCCGATGACCTGCGCCGCCTCCAGAGAGGCCGGACCGAGCGAGACGGGGCCGAGTCCGGCGAGCGTGTTGACGTACTCGCCGAACCCGTACATGTAGAACGCGGAGGCGAACGCCAGCCCGAGCCAGTTGGCCCAGCCGGTTATCGACCCGAACAGCGGTCCGAGCGCCCGGTTGACGTAGAAGTAGGCGCCGCCGGACTTCGGCATCGCGGTGCCGAGTTCCGAGGCCGACAGCGCGGTGAACAGCGCGGTGACGCCGCCGATGACGAAGGTGGCGGCCGCGAGCGGGCCGGCCCGTGCGACCGCGGTCCCGGGAAGCACGAAGATCCCGGCGCCGATCATCGTTCCGATGCCGATCGTGAGCGCCGCGAGCGGACCGAGGTCCTTGGCGAGTTCCTCGTCGCTCACGCGTGGAAAGCCCCCCGTAGAGAGCGGAGATGCGACCGGAGCGGATCGCTCCGGGTGCGCGCGGTTCGGCGACCCCTCGGGTCCGGACCCGGGCGTCGGAGAAGGCGATTCATACCGGGACCTCGTGTGCGAGCCGCTTAGTTGGTTCCGTTTGCGGCGAGGGCGCCATCGAGGAGCGCCCCTCGCTGGTCGTGATTGGTCGCCGCCTCGTGAGCAGCGGAGCGGCCGTCGATCCGACCGATACTGATACTGAGTGATGCAGCCCGATTCAGAAACATCGCTTTCCTGAAACTCGCGGCGGTTCGGTGCTGTGCGGTCACGGAGCGGTGCGGTTGCGGTGCCGTGCTGTCGGCGCGCGCCGCGGCGACCGCGGAGCGTGTCGCCGCGACCGCGCGAGGGAGGCGGCGGCGCGGCCGCCTGCTGTGCGGTGCGGTCCCGCGGCCGCGCCGCCGCCGAGGCTGGGGAGGTGCGAGGCCCGTGGTGCGGTTGCGGTGGGTGGGACTGAAAGGGGCAGCCGGCTCGATCCGGCCCCGACGACGTAAGCACTTGCGCCGGGCGGTGCTGAGAGGCGCGAGCGCGCAGCGAGGCGCGGCCGGTCGAGCCGACTGGGGCTTTCTGGGTGGTGTTGTTCCACGCAGCAGGATCTGCAACAGACACAAAAACCGCGTCCAGAGAGCCGACTGGGGCTTTCTGGGTGTTGCTGTCCAGATCAGCAGGATCGACAGCAGTCACAAAAACACCGCCCAGTAACAGAACGCAGACACAAACACATCGCTATACCCAGTATCGGTATCTGTTGTGATAGCGCAGCGGCTCGGGGGCGGTCTCGAAAGAAAGCGAGGGTTGCGGTCGACCCGCAAACGTCCGGGCTACTCGAACTTCGCGACGACGTGTTCGTAGTTGTCGGCCACGTCGTCCCAGTCGACGACCTCGAAGAAGTTCTCGATGAACTCGCCGCGGGCCGGGCCGTAGTCGTGGTAGTAGGAGTGCTCCCAGACGTCCAGCGCCAGGATGGGGTGTGCGCTCCACAGCGCGCCCTGGTCGTGCTTGTCGACCTTCAGGTTCCGGAGCTGCTTGGAGACCGGGTCGTAGACGAGCAGCGCCCAGCCGCCCGCGGCGGAGGCGGCCGCCTCGAACTCGCCCTTCCAGCCCTCGTAGGACCCGAAGTCCTCCTGGATGCGGGCCGCGAGCGCGCCCGCGGGCTCGCCGCCGCCGTTCGGCGACATGTTGTTCCAGAAGAGGTGGTGGAGGTAGTGACCGCTCCCGTTGTGGGAGACGTTGCCGAGCGCGGACGCGGTGCTACCGTAGTCGCCCTCCTCGCGGTTCTCCGCGAGGGTCTCCTCGGCGCTGTTGAGACCGTTGACGTAGCCCTGATGGTGGGTGTCGTGATGCCAGGTGAGCACCTGTTCGGAGATGTGCGGTTCCAGCGCGTCGTACTCGTACGGAAGTGGGTCGAGTTCGTGGCTCATTGTGAATTCTCCTCGGTACAGGATTGGTCGGATAGCTGTTAAAGATTGAGGAGAGACACGTTACCACACACCACTAGTTCGGCCGCGCCGGCGTCGCCCGCCGGGGAACTGCGGCGCGGCGGCTGTCGATGCCGAAAAAGTGGCGCGGTCGGGAATTACGCGATGTAGGTCTCGACGAGGAACTCCGCGTAGCCCTCGATCCCGAGGTAGAGCGTGTACAGGAGGACGGCCGGGACGAGGAGCCGGACGATCCAGATCCACGCGACCGAGAGCGTCGCGTCGCCGCTGCCCTTCCGCAGTTCCTCGATGGCCTCGCCGGCGTAGCGCCAGCCGACGAAGAGGGACAACAGCAGCCCGCCGAGGATCAGCAGGATGTTGTTGGCCAGCAGGTCGTAGGTGTCGAGGTACGTCAGGTCGAGCGCGGTCGGGATCCCCACGAGGAAGATGATCCCCGCGATCGCGACCGTCGCCGGTTTGCGGGCGACGCCGTAGGTGTCGACGACGTAGGAGACGACCACCTCGAGGATGGAGAACGCGGAGGTCAGCGCCGCGATACCCAGCATGAAGAAGAACACCGCGCCGACGACGCCGCCGGCCGGCAGCTCCGCGAACGCCGTCGCGAGGCTGATGAAGACGGCGCCGGCGCCGCCGGAACCGGGCTCGACGCCCTGCGTGAACAGGAACGGGAAGACGACGAGACCGGCGAGGAACGCCACCAGCGTGTCGATGACGACGATGGTGCCGGCGTCGCGGAACAGGTTCCGGTCCTCGCCGAGGTAGGAGGCGTACGTCACCATCACGCCCATCCCGAGCGAGAGCGTGAAGAAGGCCTGTCCCGCCGCGTCCGGGATCAGGCTCGTCGCGTTGGCGACGATCGTTCCGACATCGGGCGAGAGGTAGTAGCTGTACGCCGCACCGGCGCCGGAGAGCGTCGAGCCGTAACCGGCGAGGACGACCAGCAGGAAGACGATGGAGGGGACCATCACCTTCGCTGCCCGCTCCAGCCCGTCGCGGATGCCCAGCGCGACGACGGTGGCGACCAGCCCCATGAACAGCGCGTGGAAGGCCACCGCGTTGAGGCCGCTCGCGGTCGAGAGGAAGTACTCTCCCGGGTTCGCGGCGTACGCGCCGGTGAGCGAGGCGATCAGGTACTGGATCACCCACCCGCCCACGACGCTGTAGTACGAGAGGATGATGAAGCCTGCCACCGCGCCCACCACGCCGGCGAACTTCCAGTTCGGTGCTTCGAGCGCCTCGAAGGCGCCGATCGGGTTACGATTCGACCGTCGGCCGATGACGAGTTCCACGAGCAGCACGGGGAGTCCGATCACGGCGACGAACAGCAGGTAGACGACGAGGAACGCCGCCCCGCCAGCCTCGCCGGTCAGGAAGGGGAACCGCCAGATGTTCCCCAGCCCGACGGCGCTGCCGACCGCCGCGAGGATGAAGCCGAGCCGCGTGGCCCACGTTTCACGTGCCATCGGTACGAGCTGACGTGCCACGCGCCCTATATACCTGTCCGTTCGCGAACGTTTTCATCTGAGATGTGACAGCTATCGACGTGGAGTACCACGATTAAGGACACCAATTCCCAATCACGATCGTTGATGGGTATTCTTCCACAGCGCACCGTCACGACCGGGACGCCCAGATTTCGTCCTCCGTGAGGGGCCGGAATACCCGTTCGTTCCGTGGGTTTAATAGCCTGACCGCGACGCTCACGTGTATGGAACGCGCAGACGTTGTGATCGTCGGCGGGGGACCCGCCGGCACCTCGGCGGCACACGCGGCCGCGAGCGGCGGCGCGGACGCGATCGTGTTGGAGAAGGGGGTCCCGCGAGCCGACCGCGAGGGCCTCGGTCCCGACTCGACGGACGCCGCCGGGATCCTCGACTACTGGGTCGACATCATGGGGATCCACCCCGACGAGTTCCCCGAGGGCGTCGTGCAGAACGAACTGGAGCGCGCGGAGTTCCGCGGCCCCGACGCCGGCTGTACGCTGTACAGCACCGGCATCGACTCCTCGTACGACGAGTTCGGCTACACCTTCCACCGCGCCCGGTTCGACGACTTCATGCGCGAGCGGGCGGAGGATGCCGGCGCCGAGTACCGCGTGGAGGCGTCGGTCCGGAACGTGGAGTCGAGCGCCGCGGGCGACGACGACCCCCGCCACGTCGTCGAACTCGCCGACGGGAGCACCGTCGGCGGCGACTTCCTGATCCTCGCGGACGGTCCCCAGCGCACGGTGACCAACCGCGTGCTGGACCGCTACCTCCCGGACGGCGAGAAGGCCTCCGAGCGACTCGCCTCCCGCGACGCCAACCACATCGCGTATCAGGAGTACCGTCGGTTCCCGGAGGAGCTCTACGAGGAGGTCGAGGACGCCATCGTCTTCTGGTGGGGCGTCATGCCCGGCGAGACTGCCTACCCGTGGGTGTTCCCGAACCGCGACCGCGTCTGCCGCGTCGGGCTCACGATGCCCATCGGGCTGGACCTCGACGCGGTCGAGGACCGCGAGGAGTACGAACTCCTGCGGCCGGAGGACGACTCCGTCCCCTCCGGATCCGAGTACGTCGAACGCCTCCTGGAGTGGCAGTACGGCGACGAGTACGACGTCGAGGAGGACTTCCCGCTCGTCGAGGACGCCGGCAAGCGCGGGGGGACGGAGACGTACTCCATCTCCTCGACGCGCCCCATCGACTCCCCGACGGGCGCGGACGTCGCGGTCGCGGGCGGCGCCATGGGCACCACCTCGGCGTTCCACGAGGGCGGCGACCACGTCGCCGTGCGCACGGGCGCCATCGCGGGCGAGCTCGCGGCCGCGGGCGACCTCTCGGCGTACAACCGCCGCTGGAAGGAGGCCATCGGCGACGAGGTGCTGCGGAACGTGACGATGGCGGACATGGTGAAGGCGTACACGCCGAGCGACTGGAACCGGATCATCGGGGCGGCCGACACGATGCTGGCCGACGACTCCGACGACAGTCTGCTCCGACGGGGGTACTCCGCGGGCTGGGACGCGGCGAAGCTGCTGCTCTCCTACAAGTGGAACAAGCGCAAGTGGCGCTCGTCGTACACCCAGATCACCGAGGACGAGTACGTCTACTGAAGAGGGCGAATGCGCCTACTGAACGCCGGCGGCCGAGAGCGGGCCGGCGGCGGGGCTTTTTCGAACCGGTGCGTCTCCGGGCCGATTCGCTACTCCGGTTCGATGTCCACGATGCCGAGTCCGACCGCGAACAGCAGGCCCGCGAAGCCGAGCGCCACCGCCAGCACGCCGGCGTCGCCGGCTGTCAGCGACGCCGCGGCGCTTCCGCCATCGCCGCCGGCGCCCCCGGCGCTCTCGTTCGTCGCGGTTCCGGTCGACTCGTCTCCCTCTCCGCCGCCCGACTCGGTGCCCTCGCCGCCGCTTCCCGGTTCGATCAGCTCGTCGTCCGTCTCCCCGACCGCGACGGCGCCCTTCATCCCGACCGCGCGGTGCGGGTCGCAGTAGTACAGGAACGTGTCGCCCGACTCGGCGTCGTCGAACGTGTGCTCGAAGGTGTGGCCCGCCTCGCCGGTGAGTTCCGACTCGAAGCCCTCGCCCTCGGTGACGACGTTGTGGTCGCCGCCCTCGCCGGTCCACTCCCAGACGACGGTCGTGCCGGGGTCGACGAGGATCGCGGCGGGCTCGAACTGCAGGCCGCCGCCCGCGCCCACCGCGACGGTCACCTCGTCCTGCCCGGTGTAGTCGTAGGTGCCCTCGTAGTTGTCCACGTCCTCGAACCAGCCGTCGTACTGCGCGGCGGCGGTGCCGGCGCCCGCTGCCAGTCCGGTCGCGGCCGCGGCCCCCGCCGCGCCCGCACGGAGGAACCCTCGGCGCCCCACTCGCGTGTCGGTGTCTGGTCGGCTCATGGCTACACGTTCGCGTGACGGGCGCAATAAGGGACCGGGCGTTCCCACGGCATGAAAAGCGACCGCGAGAGGCGTCGGCCGGTACGCGTCGGCCGGCCACGCGACCGGGCACAGAAATACTCCAGCGGCGCGACCGGGCACAGAAATACTCCAGCGGCGCGACCGGGCACAGAAACGCCCCGGCAGCGTGACCTGGGTCAGTCCCCGGCCGACTCCGGCGCGTCGATGACGGGGCGGGCCACGTCGCGGTCGGTCGCCTCGTCGGGCACGTCGAACGGGTACTCGCCGGTGACGCAGCCGAGACACAGGTCCGCACGCGAGCTGTCGAGCGCCGACGCGACGGCGTCGATCGAGAGGTACGACAGCGAGTCCGCGCCGACCAGCTCCCGGATCTCCTCCGTGGACCGGTTGGCGGCGATCAGCTCCTCGCGGGTCGCCATGTCGATGCCGAAGTAGCAGGGCGCGATTATCGGCGGCGCGCCGATCCGGAGGTGAACCTCTTCCGCGCCCGCCTCCTTGACGAGTTCCACGAGCTGTGTCGAGGTCGTCCCGCGGACGATGGAGTCGTCGATGATGGTGACCGTCTTCCCCTCGACGGTCGACTTGATCGGGTTGAGCTTCAGCCGCACGGCGCGCTCGCGCTCGTCCTGCGTCGGCATGATGAACGTCCGGCCGACGTAGCGGTTCTTCATCAGCCCCTCCGCGAACTCGACGCCGGGCTCGTCGCCGCGCGGCTCCCCGTCCGCGGTCGTCTCGTTGGCGGCGTCCGCGTAGCCGGACGCGAACGCGCGGCCGGAGTCGGGGACGGGCATCACCACGTCCGTCTCCACGCCCGACTCCGCCCAGAGGTGTCGACCCAGCTCCCGACGCACCTCGTAGACGAGGCTGTCGTCGATGACGGAGTCCGGGCGCGCGAAGTAGACGTGTTCGAAGAAGCAGTGGGCGGTGCGGTCCTCCTGGACGAGCTGATAGGTGTCGTAGCCCTGCCCGTCGGGCTCGAGGACGACGAGTTCGCCCGGTCGCACGTCCCGGATGAGCTCGCCGTCGAGCGTGTCGATGGCGGCCGACTCCGAGGCGAGCACGTAGCCGTCCTCCAGCTCGCCGAGACACAGCGGCCGGTTCCCCTTCGGGTCGCGGACGCCGAGGACGGTGTCGTCGTGCATGATCGCCAGCGAGTAGGAGCCGTGGATGCGGCCCATCGTGCGCTTGACCGCGCGGACGAGGTCCTCGTCGAGCAGGTTGCGCGCGAGGTCGTGCGCGATGGCCTCGGTGTCGCCGTCGGACGTGAACGCGTGCCCGAGCGCGGCCAACTCCTCGCGCACCTCGGCGGCGTTGACGAGGTTGCCGTTGTGCGAGAGCCCGAGCGAGCCGGACTTGAACGAGACGGAGAACGGCTGCGCGCAGGACTTGTCCAGGCTGCCCGCGGTCGGGTAGCGGACGTGCCCGATACCGGTCGAGCCGCTGAGCGACTCGAGGTCCGACTCGTCGAAGGCGTCGCCGACCAGGCCGCGCTCGACGTGGCCGTGCTGCTGGAAGCCGTCGTGCGTGACGATGCCGGCCGACTCCTGGCCGCGGTGCTGGAGCGCGTACAGCGCGTAGTACAACGGTCTGGCCGCCTCCCGCTCGGCGAGCGAGACGCCGACGACGCCGCACTTCTCGCGCGGTTCGTCGCCCGCCTCGACCCCTCGGGGTTCCATGCGCGAGGCTGGGTCGGGAATCGGTAAAAACCCTCTTGTTCGTGGTCCCTTTGCTCCTTCCCTCGACCACAGATATGCACAGACGTGGTTATCTGTCGCCATCCTGCGGTCCACGGTCGACGACCCTCACGTCGTCCCGCGCCCGCCAGCGGTACCGGCGGCCGCCCCACACGAACGTCCGCCGTCCGAGGCCGTACGCGAGCAGGAGCGGCGCGGCGAGCATCGCGGGATACGCCAGCAGCGCGGTCCAGCGCCGGACGCCGAGGACCGCGTACACGCCGACCATCAGGAGCGTGGCGACCAGCAGCGTCGGGAGCGGGAACGCGACGCCGGCCGCGGCCCCGACCGCGGCGAGCGCGGTCGACCCGACCATCCCGCGCGGGTCGTGAAAGCGGACGATCTTCACGAAGCGGACGTGCCGCTCCAGCGTCGCCCGCAGGTTCCCGCCGGCGGAGACGCGCCGCGTCCGTCCCACGGGCGTCACGTCCACGTGCTCGCTCAGCGTCCCGTCGTCGCTCACGGCCGAGCGCAGGTCCCGGTGGAACGCGGCCTCGTCGAGGTCCGCGCGGTCGAAGACGACGGCGCCCGCCCACGCGATGCCGCCCGCCCGCACCGACAGCGACCCGCCGAGCGCGTTCATCGGCTCGAGGAACGTCGAGAACGGGTCCTTCCCCGCGAAGAACGGGACTTCTGTGGTCGCCCCCCGCGCCTCGTAGTCGTCCAGCAGCGTTGGGAGCCACGCCGGCGGGTGGTCGAAGTCGTCGTCCGTCCAGACGATCCGGTCGTGGGTCGCCGCTTCCATCCCCACCGCGATGGCGTTGGCCTTCCCGGAACACCCCTCGGGTTCGCCCGCCAGCACGATGCGGACGCCATCTGGGAGGGATCCGTCGTCTCGACGGGCCGCCACGGGGTCGGACGCGTCGTCGCAGACGATCAGTAGCTCGTCGTCCGGGCGGAGCTGCGTGGCCACCTGATCGCAGGCGTCGGTCCACCGGACGGTCGGGAGGATTACGCTCGCGGGCGGTCCGTCGGCAGAGGCACTGGGCACGGCTCAGACCTCGACCGCGAACCCTTCGCGGCCGGCGGCGCGCTCCGCCATCGCGGCCAGCAGCTCCGCGACAGCGACGAGGTCCCCGGTGTCGACGACTTCGACCGGCGTGTGCATGTAGCGGTTCGGGATGGAGACGTTCAGCGAGGGGACGCCCGACCGCGAGGTGAAAAAGGCGTCCGCGTCGGTGCCGGTCCGGGTGCCCGCGGCCTGCAACTGCACGTCCACGTCGGCCGCCTCGGCCGCCTCGCGCGCGAGGGTGACGAGTTCGGGGTGGTTGGCGCTCCCGCGCGTGACGACCGGCCCCTCCCCGAGTTCGACCGGGCCGCGCCGCTTCGTCGCCACGTCCGGGTTGTCCGTCGCGTGGGTCACGTCGACCGCGACGAAGGCGTCCACCTCCTCGCGGTCGAAGCCGACCATCCGCGCCCCGTTGAGGCCGACCTCCTCCTGTACGGTGGAGACGGCGTAGACGGTCGCGTCGGCGTCGGCCTCGCTCGCGCGCCGGAGGGCCTCCGCGGCGGTCCACGTCCCCGTCCGGTTGTCGATCCCGCGCGCGGCGATGCGGTCGCCGGCGAGGTCCTGCACGGTCGTCGAGAAGGTGACGGGGTCGCCGACCTCCACGAGTTCGCGCGCGTCCTCGTCGCTGTCGGCGCCCACGTCGACGAACTGCGCGCTGATGTCCTCGAACTCGTCCTCGCTCGGGTCCCGGAGGTGGATCGCGGTCTGCCCGACCACGCCCTGGACCGGCTCGTCGGCGTGGACGGTGACGTGCTGGCCCTTCGAGACGGTGCGGTCGCTCCCGCCGACCGGCGCGATCCGGAGGAACCCGTCCTCCGTCACGTCACGGACGATGAACCCGATCTCGTCCGCGTGGCCGGTGAACGCCAGCGTCGGCCCCTCGCCGGACCCCTCGTGGACCGCGACCGCGTTGCCGTAGGCGTCGGTCTCCACCTCGTCCGCGAACTCGCGGACGTACGCCGTCCAGACGCGCTGGCCGGCGGTCTCGAAGCCGGAGGGGCTCGGCGTCTCCAGCAGGTCGGTGAGGAACTCACGCCGTGACTCGTGCATGCCCAGGGGCTCGAACGCGGGCGCAATGAAGCCGGCGCTCGGCTCCGGACGGGGGAGCCGCATTCCGTCCCGTCCCGGCAGCAGTGGCACGCCGGTTCGCGTCGCGGCGTCTCGCCAGCACCGTTAAGCCCGCGCCGGGCGAAACACTGCACATGGCCGACAAATCCTTCACGCTGTTGCAGATCAGGCTCGGCGACGGCGACGTGCAGATCGGACCGAAGTCGCTCGGCGCGGGGTCGACCGCCGACGCCGCGGATGGGACCCACGAGGCCGAATCGACCGCCGGCTCGGACGCCGCGACGCGGTCCTGCCCGTGTCCGATGTGCTCGGACGGGTGCGACTGTCCGGCCTGCAAACTCGGCAAGGCCGCGCTCGTTCTCGGCCTCCTCGCCGCGCTGGCGGTGGCCGCGTGGAAGCTCCTCGGCGGCGGCGAGTTCGAGGACCTCGAGGAGATCGAGGACGAGGTCGAGGAACTGGTCGACTGAGGCGCGCCCGCCGACCGCGCCGCGACTGCACCGCGACACAAGGGCTTTGCGTCGTGCGGCCCGACTCCCTCCATGAACCTGTTTCGGAGCGTCCGCGCGGTGACGGCCGCCTCCGGCGACGGCGTCGTCGACTGGGACCGGGCGGCGGAGGCCGCGAAGGCCGGCACCGACCCGGGGACGCTTGACCTCCCGCCCGCGGAGCGCGAGGGCTACGCGACCGACGTGCGCGACGCCCGCGACCGCCTTCGGGAGACCGCGGACGTGGCCTTCGACGTGCCCGAGACCGTCGAGATCCAGAACCGCCACCACTGGATCGACGCCAACCTCGAGACGTTCCGCGCGGTGATGGAACCGCTAGAGGACCGCGCCGCACCCCTGCTCCCGGACGCCTCCCGCGTCGCCAACACCGGGACCATGGCGGTGATGCTCGGCTTCCTCGGCAGAAACGTCCTCGGCCAGTACGACCCCCTGCTGCTGGCGGACGACCCCGACGCCGCCCACGGGCTCTACTTCGTCCACCCGAACATCGCGAACGCGGCCGCGGAACTCGACGTGGACTACCCCCGCTTCCGGCGCTGGATCGCGTTCCACGAGGTGACCCACGCCGCGGAGTTCGGCGCCGCGCCGTGGCTCCCCGAATACCTCGAAACCCGCATGGAGGAGGGCGTGCTCGCGCTCACCGACGGCGCGCTCGACCGAGAGGCGTTCCGCGAGCTCGACGCCGCGATGACCGCGGTGGAGGGGTACGCGGAGCTCCTGATGGACCACGCGTTCGACGACGAGTACGCGGACCTCCGGCGCAAGCTCGATGCCCGCCGGCAGGGCGGGAGCCCGGTCTCGAAGCTCGTCCGGCGACTGCTCGGACTCGGGCTGAAGCGCCGGCAGTACGAGCGCGGTGCCGCCTTCTTCGAGGCGGTCGCGGAGCGCCGGAGTCTCGCCGCGGCCGGTGCGGTGTGGGAGCGCCCCGAGAACCTCCCGACCGACGCCGAACTCGATCATCCCGAGACGTGGCTGCTGCGCGTCGACCCCTGATCGGACCGGGTTTGAGGGCGTCGCACTCCCGGTCCCGGTAACGGACCGTCCGAGGTCCCGTCTCGTCGCTTCACGTTCGACACCGGTCGGTCTGTTCGGGACTCCCTACTACCCATCCTTTTGTATGAGTACGCTGACGCGTCTCCATGGCGGTTTTCGATGCCCTCCGCGAGAGCCCGAGCGCTCTCCTCCGAAATCCGGTCGTACTGATCCCCGTGATCCTGCTCGCGGCGCTGCAGCTTCCACAGCTCGCCCTGCAGGCGGTGAACCCGCTCCTCGGGGCGGTGGCCTCGCTCGTCGTCTCGGTCGGGATCGTCTTCGTCGTCCCGTTCTTCCAGGGCGGCATCGTCGCGATGGCAGACGAGGCGCTCGACGGCCGGACGTCGCTGGACACGTTCCTCGACGCCGGAAAGTCGAACTACCTCTCCATCTTCGGCGCGTACCTCGCCCTGCTCGGGATCAACCTCGCGCTGGGCATCGTCACCGTCGTCGCGAGCGCCTTCGTCGGAACCGGCGTGCTCGCGATGGCGCAGGGCGGTTCCTCCGGCGCCGGCGGGATCGGCGTGCTGGCGATCCTCGGAATCGTCGCGGCCGGGTTCCTCGTGTACCTGCTGGTCGCGTTCTTCCTGCAGTTCTACGGCCACGCCATCGTCCTCGACGACCTCGGGGCGGTCGACGGCCTGAAACGGAGCGCGGCCCGCGTCCGGCACAACCCCCTCGCAACGTTCGGCTACATGCTCCTCAGCGGCGTCGTCGGGGGCGGGGTCGGCCTCCTGTTCGGCGTCCTGTCCCTGCTGACGACGCCGGGAGCGACCGCGGGCGCCGGTATTGACGTCCCGATCGCCGCGGTCGTCGCGGTCGCGGTCCTCGCGGTCGCCGCGACCGGAGTCGTCGGGGCCTTCCTCGGGATCTTCTCGGTCGCCGTCTACCGGCGGCTCTCGATCCCGGCCGGCACGTGACGGCCCACTTCCGACCTTCCAACCGGCTATTGGGGACGGACCTCTGGCCGGAGTGAACCAATCACCGGACGGTGCGGGTCACTCGGCCGACTCCTCGCCCCCGTCGGGCTGGCCCATCGGCGTCGATCCGGGGCTCGGCGACCGACCGGGGAGCCACTCGCCGATGTTGGCGGCGACGTAGTCCCGGCCGCCGAGTCCGAACGCGATGCCGACGGCGAGCGCCGCGCCCGCGGCCACTCCCCACGCCGCGGCCTGTGCGAACGTGTTGAGGATCCGGACGTCGACGCCCATCGTGCCCAAGCCGATGACGGTCGCGACGAAGTAGAGGAAGACGCGCAGTCCGTCCGCGAACACGTCGGTGTATCCGGTGTCCGTGACCGTCTCGGTGTGAGCGACCACGTCGGCGAGGAAGTCGGCGAGGACGAAGCCGACGACGATGACGAGCGCGCCGGCGACGAACGCCGGGAGGTACGAGATGGCGGCCGCGATCCACTCGGAGAGGAGTTCGACGGCGAGGGCGTCAGCCGCCGCGAGCAGCGCCAGCGCGTAGATGAAGTAGGCCGCAACGCGTCCGAGGCTCCGTGAAACCGCCTTCTCGGTCCCACCCAGCGCACCGCCGAGCGGCGTGTTCATGACGAGTCGGTCGACGTTCGTCCTGTCCGCGAGACGGCGGACGGCGCCGGCGACGAGCCGACCCACGGCCCAGCCGATGGCCAAAATGACGATCGCGCCGACCAGGCGGGGGAGGAAAGCGACGATCCCCGCGACTGTCTCCTGCAGATACTCCGGCACGCCGGCTTGAAGCGCGACCGCGTCGGCCGTCGTCACACTCGTTTCCGTCGCTTTGGAACTCATTGAGTGGTGTCCGTCGCCTGAACGGATTGTTATTACCCGCATACACCGTTCTTCAGATCCCCCACGAGGCACGTCGTTTCGCGACGCTCGGCGGGGGCACAGTGAGTTCCGCGTGGGTCCCTATCGGGCGGGCTTCCGTCCGGGTAGTGCGTCCGTATCGGACATCGCCGGGTGCACGCCGTCCGGAGCGATGGGGGAAGAGCTCCTCGGAAACCCGGCGAAACGGCGGCCTACCGACCGCCGCCGCGAACGGCTACTCCTCCTCGGGCGCGAACTCCACCAGCGTCAGGTCGCGGTCGAGGTAGCAGGTGTCGTGTGGCGGTTCGCCGAGCACCTGCTTCACCTTCCGGTCCTCGTCGAAGTCCGCGCCCTCGGGGACGCAGTACTGGTGGCTCGGACACTCGGTGTGGGGGCAGGGACCGGCCAGCGAGGTCTTGCTCCCGGCGTACGCCTCGCGCGACGGGACGTTCGCGGGCACGGAGGTGGGTTCGACCTCGACCGCGCGGACGCCGGCGTCGTGGACGGCACACTCCAGCGTCTGTGCGTTGTCGCGCACGCCCGTGATCCGGTAGCGCGTTCCCTCCGAGAGGTTGAGACACTGGCTCCGGTACGGACAGCCCTCACAGCCCGGCGCCTCGCCGCCGTAGACGAACTCCCGACCGACGTCCGCGAGCCGCGTCCCGACGAGCGTGATGGAGGTCATGTCCGAGGGAACGACCGCCCCGGCGTTAAGCCTCCCGCCTCGGGACCCGCCCGCGCCGATCCGAACCGCACCGCGGAAGCGAAGAGCCAAAGCCCGCGCCGACCGACGGCGAGACCATGACCACGGACGGGAACGCCGTCGCCGACCTCGCGGCCGATCTCCGCGCGGAGGCCGAGCGGAGCAACGAGCGCCGCGTCCTCGTGCTGGCGGGCGCCCGCGAGGCCGGCATCGACGCCGCCTTCGACGCCGTCGCCGGGGCGGAGATCGCGGACGACGCGACCACGGTCGTCTCGACGCGCGAGGGGTTCCGGTTCGACCGCGTCGCGCCCCGGAGCGCCGGCTCGCTCCTCGGGAGCACCCGCAAGGCGGTGATCCTCGACTGCCACGACTACTTCGCGCCGAACGCGCTCGGGCGCGTCGTCGGGGCGGTCGACGGCGGCGGCCTGCTCGTCCTGCTGACGCCCCCGCTCGATGAGTGGCCCGCCGTCCGGGACGACTTCGACGAGACGCTCGCGGTGCCGCCGTTCCAGGTCGACGACGTGACCGGCCGCTTTCGCGAGCGATTCGTCGACACGCTCCGACAGCACTCCGGAATCGGGGTCGTCGACGTGGACGCCGCACCGCCCACGGTCGAGCGCGACGGACGTACCGACCCGCCGGAGCGCGCGACCGGCCGGGATCGACTCGCCGCGGACCGCGCCGCGCCCACGAACACCGCCTTCCCCGCGGCCGCCTACGAGGCGTGTCTGACCGCCGATCAGGGTCGCGCGCTCCGGGCGTTCGAGCGCCTTCGAACGCCCGGGTCCGCGGTCGTCGTGGAGTCGGACCGCGGTCGCGGGAAGTCGAGCGCGGCGGGGCTTGCCGCGGGGTCGCTGGCCGCCGAGGGCCGGGACGTGCTCGTCACCGCCCCCGCGTTCAGAAACGCCGCCGAGGTGTTCGAGCGCGCGCGGACGCTGGTCGACGCGCTCGGCGAGCGCGCTGGCGGTGGGGGGGTCGAGGACGACGAGAGAGCAACGGCCGACGACCGCCGGATCGAGACGCAGGCCGGCGGCGTCGTGCGCTTCGCGTCCCCGGCGACCGCGGCGGACCTCGTGGCGGGCGAGGTCGGGGGCAGCGGGGCGACCGCCCCCGGCGATGTGCCGGACGCCGTGATCGTCGACGAGGCGGCCGCGGTCCCGGTCCGGCTCCTGACGCGTCTGCTCGCCGCCCGTGCGGTCGCCTTCTGTACCACGGTCCACGGCTATGAGGGCGCGGGCCGAGGGTTCTCGGTTCGGTTCACGGAGCGGCTCATGGCGAGCGACCTGACCGTGACCGAGCGTCGCCTTGAGGAGCCGATCCGGTACGCGCGCGGCGACCCCGTCGAGGGCTGGGCGTTCCGCGCGCTCATGCTCGACGCGCGGCCGGCGGTCGACGCGGCCGTCGCGGACGCGACACCAGAGGACGCCGAGTACCGCACGCTCGACGCGGACGACCTGCTCGCGGACGAGCACCTGCTCGGCGAGGCGTTCGGCCTGCTGGTACTCGCACACTACCGCACCGAGCCGAACGACCTCGCTCGACTGCTCGACGCGCCGAACCTCTCGGTGCGCGCGCTGCTGTTCGAGGGGCACGTCGTCGCCGTCGACCTGCTCGCGCGCGAGGGGGACCTTCCGGCCGACCTCCGGGCGTCGATGTACGAGGGCTCGCGCGTCCGGGGGAACATGGTGCCGGACGTGCTGACGAGCCAGCTCCGCGACGAGGACGCGGGCGAGACCCGCGGGCTCCGGACGATGCGCATCGCGACCCACCCCGCGCTCCGCGATTCGGGGTTCGGAAGCCGACTGCTGGAGGCCGTCCACGACGAGTTCGCGCCGGAGATGGACTACTTCGGCGTCGGCTACGGCGCGACGCCGCGACTGCTTCGGTTCTGGCGCCGCGCGGGCTACCGGACGGTCCACGTCTCGACGACCAGAAACGACGCCTCCGGCGAGTACTCCGCGGTGATGGTCCGACCGGAATCGCCCGCGGGCGAGGCGCTGCTGGACAGACACGCCGCCGCGCTGCGGGACCGCCTCCGCGACTCGCTGTCGGACGCCCACCGCGACCTCGACCCGGACGTGGGCCGGGCGGCGCTCCGGGCCTGTCCGGCGGATCCGGAGCTCTCGCTGTCCGCGCGCGACTGGCGCGGCGTCGTCGGCGCCTCCTACGGCCCGGGGATGTACGACGCCGCGGTCGGCGCGTTCCGCGACCTCGCCCTCGCGCACCTGCTGGACCGCGAGGCGGTCCGCGAGGGCGACCTCTCCCCCCGCGAGGAGCGCCTGCTCGTCTCGAAGGTGTTGCAGGGCCACGCGTGGGACGTGGTCGCGGACCGCCTCGACTACGTCTCCACCGGCCAGTGCATGCGCGCGCTCGGCGACGCGGCGAAGCCCCTGGTGGACCGCTACGGCGACGAGACCGCGCACGCTGAGCGGGACCGGTTCGCGGAGTAGGCGGCGGTGCAGCACGGCGACCGAAGGACGCCGGGACAGAAGACGGCCGGGACAGAAGACGGCCGGGACAGAAGACGGCCGGGACAGAAGACGGCCGGGACAGAAGGACGGGGGACGGCCGCGGACGGGATTCTTTATGTCACCGTGGGAGGAATCACCACCATGGTCGAACCGGCCACGCTCGTCACGGGAGTCACGCTCGCGCTCCTGCTCGGGGGCGTCGTTGGGAGCGTCGTCCCAATGCTTCCCTCCGGGCTCCTGTCGCTCGCGGGCGTCGGCGTGTACGCGGTCTGGGGGGCGGAGCCGATCGGTTCGCTCCTCCTCGCGAGCCTCGTCCTCGTCGCGCTCGCGGCCGCGGTGCTGGAGCAGTTCGCCGGGCCGCTGACCGCCCGCGCCACTGGCGCGTCGACGCGGACCATGCTGATCGCGGCCGGCGCGGGCGTCCTGCTGTTCTTCGTCACCGGCCCGGTCGGCATCCTGATCGGCTCGTTCGGCGCGGTGCTCCTGTTGGAACTCCACCGCGGCGAGACCGGCGAGGACGCCGTCCGACGCGCCGGCTACACGGTGCTCGGGATGCTCGGCTCGGCGGTCATGCAGGTCCTGCTGACGGGGTCGGTGCTGGCGGGGTTCGTGCTGTTCGTGCTGGTGCTGTAGCGGAGGGATCGGGAAACCGCCGGGATCGGCCGTCAGTCGTCTCCTTCCAGTCGATCGCGCCAGCCGGTCGCGTCGTCGATCCGCGCGAACGCCTCTCGTTCGCGGGGGCCGCCACAGCGCTCGACCGTCTCCGCGAAGTAGGCGAGCCTGTCGAGCAGGTCCGCCTCCTCGAAGCCCGACACGTCCAGCCGCGAGGCCGCGACCGTCGCGTCGATCACCGCGCCGAAGCCGCGGTTGATCGTGGGCACGCGCTCGTCGAGCACGGCGCTCTCGATCGGCTCCAGCGCCCACTCCCTGATCGTCGTCCCGTTCTCCTCGCGGGCGTCGACCTGCTCGGCGCGGACCTCGACCCACGCGTCCGCGTTCGGGAGCACCGGCGCCTCGGTCTCCCGGACCGTCAGCGCGGCGTCCACGAACTCGCGCGGGTCGCTCGTGAACTGGACGACGCCCCGGCCGCGCTCGGTGAAGTTGCGCCAAGTCCGTGTCCGGCCGTAGGTCCGCGCGGTAACGCGGTCGCGGGCGGCGGCGCGTTCTCCTCCGCTCTCTCCGCCCTTTCCGTCCTCTCCGCCCTCGGGCGCGTGGAGTCCGAGCGCGGCGTGGTTCCACAGGTCGTTCGGCCCGCGCGTGGCGACGACGGACTCGGTCACGCCGCGCAGGTCGACCGGCCAGCCGGCGTCGTCGAGGTCGGCACCGTCGGAGTCGGCGTCGGAGTCGGCGTCGGAGTCGAAACCGCGAGTCACACGCTCAACCCCCGTCGGAGCGCGATAAACAGCGCGGCGCAGGTGAGGTCGGCGGTCGTCCCCGGGTTGATCCCCTCGGCGACGAGCTCCTCGGCCAGTTCCGCCGCCGCGTCGAGGTTGCCGCGGACCGCCATCGCGCGCCGTGACACCTCGCGGGCGACCGCGTC
The DNA here is from genome assembly GCF_001462205.1 of Haloparvum sedimenti. Lineage (GTDB taxonomy): Archaea > Halobacteriota > Halobacteria > Halobacteriales > Haloferacaceae > Haloparvum > Haloparvum sedimenti. The sequence continues at coordinate 12,450 of NZ_LKIR01000119.1, read as the reverse complement.
CCCGTGGTTCGTGGCGACCAGCGTGTCCGGTTCGGCCGCGAGCAGGTCGACGAAGACGCGCGCCGTCCGCTCGCCCACGGGCCCGTCCATCGACAGCAGGGAGTCGGCGGCGTCGAACGTCCGGGGGAAGCCCTCGACCCACTCCTGTGCGTTCCGGTCCGGGACCCCCTCCTCCGGCGCGGCAGAGAGCTCCATCACGTCCGCCAGCGTGAGTCCGCGCTCGCGAAGGGTCGGCTCCGCCGCCGCCCCCCGGCGAACGTCGAGGGCCGGGGCGTCCGGGGGCGGGTCGCCGACGGCCACGTTCACGCGGTCGAAGGCGCGGTAGAACGCGACTGCGTCGTCGACGGTCGTCCCCGCGACCACCTCCTCGACGGCCGCCGGGGTGAGCGCGCCCTCGCCGGTCTCCGCGACCGCCTGCACCAGCGGAACCAGCAGGAGCAGACACCCGAACTGCGTGTTCTCGCCGGCCCGAGCGTGCATGCCCGCGACCGCCTCTTCGAAGGCCTCGCCGACCGGCGCTCCCGCGGCGGCGCGGTCCAGTCCCGATCCGGCCCCGACCGCGCCGGCGAGGAACTGCTCGAACCGGAGATCGGGGAGGTCCCGCGCCCGGTCGACGTTCCCGGGCTTCGGGGTGCCCGCGACCTCCAGCAGCAGCGCGAGGCGCGCGTCGTCGGCCGGGTCCGCGGAGCGGTCGCGGTCGGTCACGTCGGCGCCCTCCGTGAGTCGCCCGCATCCGGCTCCGCGTCCGTCAGGTCCGCCACGGCGGCCGCGACGCGGTCCAGCGCCGCGCCGTCCGCGTCCGGTGCGGTCGGACGGCCGACGCTCACGGCGTCCGCGCCGTGGTCGAGGTACTCGCGGACCGTCGCGCGGTCGCGCACCTCGTTGTTGGCGATCACGAAGGGGCGCTCCACCTCCGCGGGCTCGGCGTTCGCCCACTCGCGGAGCGCCTCGACCACGTCGCTCACGACCGCCTCCGAGTCCATCGCGTCGACGTGGACCGCGTCCGCACCCGCCTCGGCGACCGCGACGGCGGCCGCCGGCAGGTCGACGCCCGGAACCTCCGCGCGGACCTTCACGCTCACCGTCGCGCCGGCGTCGACGGCCGCACGGACGTGCTCCCGGAGCCGGTCCTCCTCGCCGAGGAGGCGCTCGCCGCAGCCGACGGCGCACAGCTCCGGCTGGCGGCAGTGCGCGTTCACCTCGGCGATCGCGCCGTGTTCGGCGCAAACTCCGGCGGCCTCGCCGAGCGGTCCCGGGGTCGCGCTCCGGAGGTTCACCGCCGGGCGGAGGTCGTCGATGTCCCCGCCAGCGTCGGACTCCGCGAGCGCGGCGAGTTGCTCGTCGACGAACGCGACGGGGTCCGTCGGCAGGAACTCCTCGCGGCCGCGGGCGACGAGGTCGCGCGCGGCGGCCCGGCTCGCGGGGTCGAGCGAGACGCCACCGAGGAACGCGCACCCGACCCGGTCCGCGACCGCCCGCGCCCATTCGGCGTCCGCGACGCCGCTGAGACTGGCGGCCGCCAGCGGCGGATCGAACGGACGTGGCCGGCGCTCTCGGGCGGCGGGCGCGTCCCCGGTCACGCGACCGCCCCCGCCCGCTCCAGCGCCTCGCGGCACGCCCGAGCGACGCGCGCGGCGTCGTCGGCGTCCGCGATGGCGGTGTCGGTCCTGACCGTCGGCCGGTCCAACTCGGTGCCGTCGGCGTCGTCGAGCACGAACGCGTCCGCGAAGGGGTAGGCGTCGGCGACGCCGGCCGTGGAGGGGTCCCGCCCGGTCCCCCGCATCAGGTCCGCGACGGGGCCCGAGAAGGCCTCGTCTTCCACGAACGGCGAGACCGCGACGACCGGCGTCTCGCGGAGCGCCGCTTCGACGCCCGGGAGCGCGAGCATCGGGCCGATGCTCGTGACCGGGTTCGAGGGGCCGATCACGACCGGCCCGCGGAGGGCGTTCTCGAACGCCGGCGAGGGGTCCGCGGCGTCCGCGCCGCGGAACTCCACGTCCTCCACGGGGGGGTCGGCGCGGCGCGCGACCCAGTACTCCTGGAAGTGGAGGGGTCCTTCGGGGGTGTGGACGATGGTGGCGACCGGGTCGTCGGACATCGGCACGAGGTCCACGTCGAGGTCGAACGCGTCCGCAAGCGTGCGCGTGACCGCCGTGAGGGTGTGGCCCTCGTCGAGCAGGCTCGTTCGAGTGACGTGGACCGCGCGGTCGCGGTCGCCGATCTCCATGAACTCGGCGACGCCGGAGAAGCGCCGCCAGCGCGCGATGTCGCGGCCGGCGGTCTGCGCCTCATCGGCGAGGTAGCGCGGGCCGTCGTCGAGCCCCGCGGCGTCCGCGAGTCGGCGGAGTTCGTCGTGTGTCGCCGTCGTGTCGTCCGCGATCCCCCACCACGTCTCGCGGTCGAGGACGCCCCCGCCGTGGAACAGCACCGTGTCGACGTCCGGGCAGACGAGGTGCCCGCCGAGCTCCACGTCATCGCCCGTGTTGCCGACGACCGTCACGTCGTCGGGGTCCCACAGGCGCGTCGCCCCGTCGAGGAGCTTCGGCGTCCCCGTGCCGCCGGCGAGGAAGGTGACCATACAGACGGATGGACGCGGGGAGATTTGTAACCTGCCCTCCGCGACGACGAAACCGCTCACTCCATCTTCCTGTACGATACCGATACTTAGTGGAGCGGTGTGTTTTTGTCTGTTTTCTGCTACTTGTGGGTGTTTTTGTGACTGCTGTCGATCCTGCTGCTGGGGACAGCAACACCCAGAAAGCCCCAGCCGGCTCTCTGGACGCGGTTTTTGTGTCTGTTGCAGATCCTGCTGCGTGGAACAACACCATCCAGAAAGCCCCAGTCGGCTCGACCGGCCGCGCCTCGTTGCGCTCCTCGCTCTCCGCACAGCCCGCTGCGGTGCTTACGTCGTCGGGGCCGGTCGAGCCGACTGCCCCTTTCAGCCCCACCCCGCACCGCAACCGCACAGCAGCCTCGCACCTCCCCAACCTCGGCGGCGGCGCGGCCGCGAGACCGCACCGCAATGCGGCCGCGCCGCCGCCTCCCTCGCGCGGTCGCGGCGACACAAGGTCGCCGCGGCGCGCGCCGACAGCACGGCACTGCGACCGCAACCGCACCGCAACCGCACCGCTCCGCGACCGCACAGCACCGCACCGCCGCGAGTTTCAGAAAAGCGAGACTTCTGAATCGGTCTGCATCACTCAGTATCGCGGTCTGGGAGTTCGGTATGCGGAGAACAGAGGAGAAATCCCCGCCCTTCAGGGCGGGGAGGATGTCAAGTCCCGTGCGTGTAACCGCGATCGGGGAGGGAATTTTCGTCGGCGGTCACGCCGTTATCGGCCGGTTCGACGGTTCCGATCCGGGCGATCGGAGCGGGTGAACGCTCACGGATCGCGTCGAGTGCGCGCTCGGAGGCGGTGAAGACGAGTTCGAAGTCCTCCCCGAAGTGGGCCGCGAGTTCGAAGCGGTCCGTCGCGTCCGCGGCGACCTCCTCCACCGCGGGGTGGACCGGGACCGTCGCGCGGTCGATCGCGAACCCCACGTCGCTCGCCTCCGCGAGCTGGTGGAGCGAGCGCGCCAGCCCGTCGGAGGAGTCCATCATCGCGCTCGCGCGCCCGGCGAGCACGCGACCGACCGCGACGCGGGGCGTGAACCGGAACAGGTCGTTCGCCCGCTCCGCCTCTCCTGCCTCGAACAGCCGGAGGGCGGCCGCGCTCCGGCCCCACTCGCCGGTGACACAGACCGCCTCGCCGGGGTCGGCGCCGGTGCGGCGGACCGGACCCGCGCGCTCGTCCACCTCGCCGAACGCGGTCGTGGCGACGGTGAACTCCGAATGCTCGTCGAGGTCGCCGCCGACGTATTCGGCCTCGACGGCCGCGCACACGTCCCGGGCGCCCTCGAGGAACGCCGTCAGCTCCTCCGGATCGAAGCGCTCGTCGGCGTACACCGCGACCGCGGCGGTCGCGTCGGCGCCCATCGCCGCCACATCCGACAACGAGGCGCCGACCGCGCGCCAGCCGGCGGTGTACCGCGTCGTCCCGGCCGGGAAGTCCGTCCGCTCGTGGAGCATGTCGGTGGTGACGACGGTCCCGTTCACGACCGCCGCGTCGTCGCCAGCGTGTGGGAGGGTGGCGCCGATCCGCGCCAGCGCCTCGCGTTCGTCCATCGGGCTGGGGTTCGGCGGCGGTCGACTAAAAGGGGCCGACACGCGGCCGGAATCCCGCCGCTCCGGCCCTGCAAACCGTTCCCACGGTGCCTCCCGAATACGATGACTTTAAACGGCATGCGACGGAATTTGGCCTCAATGGTAACCATCTACGACGTCCCGGCGGAGGACCTCATCGAGGAGGCCGCCGCGCGACTGGAGGACCGCATCGAGGAGCCCGCGTGGGCCGAGTTCGCGAAGGCCGGCACCGCCAACGAACTCCCCCCCGAGCAGGAGGACTTCTGGTACGTCCGCTCCGCGAGCCTGCTCCGCAAGATCTCCAAGAGCGGCCCGGTCGGCGTCGAGCGCCTCGCCACCGAGTACGGCGGCAAGAAGCGCGGCTCCAACCGCTACATCGTCCGCCCCGGCGAGCACGCGGCCGGCTCCCGCAACGTCATCCGCACCGCGCTCCAGCAGCTCGAGGAGGAGGGCCTCGTCGAGACCGCGCAGGGCGAGGGCCGCCGCCTCACCGGCGAGGGCACCGCCTTCCTCGCCGAGGTCGCCGAGGACGTCTTCGAGGACCTCGACCGCCCCGAACTCGAACGCTACGCGTAGATCCGCAGTCGCTTTTTCCAAAGGCTCGCGGTCGTGAGCGGCTGGGCTGGCGGTCGTCCTTTTGTGGTTCAGAAAACCGCGACTCTGGCGGGCAGTATTCTGTCGTTCAGGAAATCGCGCCGCTGACAGGAGTGCCCTCGCAGCTCAGAAAACGGAGGTGGCGGCTTCGATGACGCTACTTCCCCCAGAAGGGGTCCCGCTTGCGCCGCGTATCCAGGTAGCTCGTCAGCGCCTCCAGTTCGTCGGCGGTGATCTCGCTTTTGAGCTCCTGTTCGAGGATCTTCGCGTGCTTCTCGGGGACCTCGGTCCAGAGGGTGTCGCCCTCCTCGATGCCGCGGCCGACGGTCGGGCCGTCGATGGCGACGCTGACGCGCTCGCCCGCGCGGGCCTCGTCCACGTCCTCGCCCTGCTTCTGGATGCCGGAGAGCTGGCCGACGCGGTCGAACTCGTTGCCCTCGAACTTCCCGACGTTGCGGTTGTTCTGGAGGGTGCCCGAGAGGACCTCGACGCCGACGACCGCGGGGTCGTTCTGCCGGAAGGTGTGGTCCGGGAGGATGCGGAACCGGGCGGGGCGGACGATCTTGTCGAGGACGGTCTCCTGCTGGGCGCGCTGGCGCTCCTCGACGAACGTCTCGTAGTCCTCGATCAGCTGGTAGATCACGTCGTCGGTGAACAGCTTCACGTCCGCGGCCTCCAGCTCGTCGCGGGCGTTCGACAGCAGGTCGACGTTGAACCCGAGGATGGCCTTGTGCTCGTCCTGGTTGGCGGTCTCCGCGATGGCCACGTCCCGCGGCGCGATGTCGCCGACCTCCGCGCGGAGGATGGGGACCTCGGCCTCCGCTAAGGCGTTCGCCATCGCCTCGAGGCTGCCGAGGGTGTCAGCCTTCACGACGACGCCGTCCTCCTCGGTCTCGACCTCGATCTCCGCGAGCTCGGCCTCCACCTCCGCGATCACCTCGGCCTCGGTGCGGTCGCGGACGACGCGGACCGGCGCGCCCGCCATCGCGTCGTCGAGGTCCGGCGCGGCGATCTTCACGCCGGCCGCGGCGCCGACTTCCTCGACGGTCTCGAACTGCTTCTCGGTCCGGATCTCCGCGAGCGGCTGGGGCTGGAGCAGCGCGCGCACCTCCGTCACGATGGGGTCGCCCTGCCCGCCGACGACGATCGTGTCGCCGGTGCGGATCACGCCGTCGTACATCACGGCGTCGACGGTCGCGCCGAAGCCGCGCTCGTCTTTCACCTCCAGCACCGTCCCCTTGCCGGGACCGGCCACGTCGATGGCCATCTCCTCCTTCATGAACCGCTGGGAGAGCCCCATCAGGACCGTCAGCAGGTCCGGGACGCCCTCGCCGGTGATCGCGGAGACCGGGACGACGCCGATATTCTTCTGGAAGTCCTGCACGCGCCAGTACAGGTCCGCGGAGAAGCCGTTGTCCGACAGCTCCCCGATGATCTTGTAGAGGTTCTCGTCGAGCATCGACTGCGCGCGGTCGGACTGCGCGTCGTAGGTAGGCTGGATCGGCTCGCCCTCGTTGGGGTTCCAGCCGGGCGTCGTGTCGATCTTGTTCGCGGCGACGACGAAGGGGGTCCCCGTCCGCCGGAGGATGTCCAGCGCCTCCTCGGTCTGGGGCTGGAAGCCGTCATTGACGTCGACGACGAGCACCGCGATGTCCGCGAGCGCGCCCCCGCGGGCCCGAAGCGTGGAGAAGGAGTGGTGGCCCGGCGTGTCGATGAACAGCAGACCGGGGAGGTCGAAGTCCTCCGGCTGGACGAGCTCGCCCGCCATCGAGGAGATGGTCGCGAGGGGGATGTCCGTCGCCCCGATGTGCTGCGTGATCGCGCCCGCCTCGCCCTCCGAGACGGCGGAGCCGCGTATCTTGTCGAGTAGACTGGTCTTGCCGTGGTCGACGTGCCCGAGCACGGCGACGATTGGCGTGCGTAGCGTGTCCGCGTGTGTGTCTGCCATCGAAGGTCACCCCGAGAAATCGGTCGTTACCGGAGGGAATCGCGGGCGGCAGTTAAGCCTTTCAAAACGGCGGTCGCGCAGCGATCGGACCGATCCCGGGTGCGGCGGCCGGCTCCCGTGCTCCCGGTCGGTCCGCCCCCGTGGGCGTGTGCCGCCCGTCGGACGCCCCCGTGTGGCGTGTGCCGCCCGTCGGACGCCCCCGTGGCGTTTAAGACGGTCCGCCGGATTCGTTCGGACATGGCAGACATCCTCGCGGAGAACCTCTCCGGCAAGGCCGTGATGGGCGCGGACGGCACCGAGCTCGGCGACCTGTACAACATCACGATGAACCTCAAGTCGGGCGAGCTCCACCACCTGCTCGTCACTCCGAACGACCAGTTCGACCCCGCGCGGTCGAGCTTTCAGGTCGACGAGCGGGGGCGGATGCTCGTCCCCGTCGGCAACGTGCAGGCGGTGAAGGACTACATCGTCGTCGGCCGCTAATGCGAGTCCTCGACGCCTCCGCGTTCATCCACGGTCACGACCCGGACGGACCGACCGCCTCCATCCCGGCGGTGAAGGAGGAACTGGAGGGCGGCCACGCGCTGCGGTTCGACGCCATGGAGGGGGGCGGCATGACCGTCCACATCCCCGACGAGGCGTCGCTCCGCCGGATCACCCGCGCCGCCGAGGAGTCCGGCGACGCGGACGTGCTCTCGGAGACGGACCGCCGCCTCGTCGCCGCGGCCTTCGAGCTCGACGCGACGCTCGTCACGGACGACTACGCGATGCAGAACGTCGCGGAGCGGCTCGACCTCGACGTGGAGGTGATCGCCCGCGACGGCATCACGGAGGAGCGCGAGTGGCAGTGGCAGTGTTTCGGCTGCGGCCGCGTCTTCGACGAGGAGAAGGACCGGTGTCCGATCTGCGGCAGCGAGCTCACGCGCAAGAACCCCTCGTGAGCGGCGCGGTTCCCGACCCTCGTCCGCGGACCTTTTTCTGACCCCTGAGGGCTCGGTCGCGGACCGCGGACGACGGGTTGAAGCGGCCGGCGCGCGGACGTGCGGACGAACAATGGGCTACGCGTGTCCGGTCTGTGACCTGCCGCAGCGCGACGGCGAGCACCTCGCGCATCACCTCGCGTTCACGGCGATGCTGCACGGCGACGACCACGAAACGTGGCTCGACGAGCACGCCGACGCGTGGAGCGACAGCACCCCGGCCGAACTCGCGGGCGAAGTGACGCCGCACGCCGAGGAGGTCGAGACCGAGGACGGGGACGGTCACGACCATCGGCACGGCCACGGTCAGGGCCACGGGCAGGAACCGGGACGGCCCGACGTCGGCCCCCTCGGCGGCGGAGTGGGCGGACTCGGCGCCGGCGGCACCGGGCGCGCCTCGGGGGGCACGTCGGAGGCCCCCAGCCGCGACGACCCCGAGGTCCAGCAGGTCCTCCGGGAGGCGCGCGAGTTGACCGAGCGAATGCTCGACGACGACGGGGCGGGCGACGGCGGCGGGGCAGACGACGGCAACGGGTCGGACGACGACACTCCCGGGACCGAAGACGACGCCTGACCGCCGGCGCGGAGCGGAAACCCCTTCCCGTCGCCGGTCGGATCCGGGGGCATGGAGACGAAGGGTTCGTTCGCTCCGGCGACCGTGGAGGAGGCGCGCGACCGCTACGCGGAGGCCGGCGAGGCGGCGCGGGTGGTCGTCCGCGAGACGGCGAAGGCGATGGGCTTCGACGGCGAGGAGTACGACGAGCGCGTCACCGGCGAGGTTATCGAGACCGCCCGGGACGCGCTGTTCGCGTCGCTTCTGACCGTCCACGTCGCCGACCGCGAGACGTTCGAGACGTGGCTCGACGAGCGCCCGTTCACCGAGGGGGACGTGACGGTGCTCGGCTCCGAACACGTCGACAACGTGGTCTGGCACGCCGCGCCGTTCGCGGACGCGGTCGTCGCCGCCACCTTCCAGAACGAACCGGACGCGGCCGCCGGCACGCTCCGTCGAAACGCCTTCGGGCGGATCTATCGGGACGAACTGTAGCGGTCGGTCGGGGGATTGACGACGCGTCGCCCGAGGCGTCGACGACGCGCTCCGACGACGGGGACGGCGTCTCGGCGGGACGCTTACGGCGCTTCGCCCCCAACGGAGACCGTGCTCTCGAACGAGCGGGTGGTCGTGGGGCTCGCGGCGACGTTCGCGGGGCTGACGGCGGTGCTTCTGGTCGGCGGGCTCGCGGTCAGCCCGGTGATGCTGGCGGTCGCCGTCCCGTTCGCGTTCGCGACCTACTTCCTCTGGTACCACGCCAGCGGTCGGCTCCGGGCCCGCGTCCGGCGGCAGGCGACGGGCGCGTCCGCCCGTGATCGAAGGCGGGCCCGACAACGCGCCAGGGCCGCCGAGAACCGCCGCGCGGCGTTCTCCGGGGACCGAGCGGGCTCACGGGAGCGGCAGCACCGCGAGCGGCGGCGACGGGGCGGGCAACGCCGGAGCAGCCGTCGCAACGGACGCCGCGACCGGGCCCCACCGGCCGACGGCGGTCCGACGGTCCGCGAGGCATACGCCACGCTCGACCTCTCGACGGACGCGGACGAGGCGGCCGTCAAGCGCGCGTACCGCGAGAAGGCGAAGGAGCTGCATCCCGACGCCGCGGATGGCGACGAGGAGGCGTTCAAGGAGCTAAACGCCGCCTACGAGCGCTTACAGGAAGGGTCGCGGGCGTAGGGCGGTCAGCGAAGCGTCCGAGACAGAAATACGTCCAACACGAGAGCGCTCCCTCCCGCTCTCGGCCGGTCCGGACCGATCCCGTGCCGTGGGGACACACCCCACGAAAACCGTTATACGTGGTCCTCGCCTACGAGCGCCCATGAGCGCTGACCGGTCCGCCATACGGGGGGCCATCGAGCGCGGGGAGCAGGACGGCGGCGCCGTCGAGTTCAAAGAGCGGCTCTCCCGCGAGGTCCACCTCGCGGACGGGCGCATGGAGTCGCTCGTGGCGCAGCTCCGCCACCGCGTCCTCTCCGGGGATGGGGAGGCGACGTACGTGCTCGGCGTCACCGACGACGGCGGACTCGCCGGCGTTCCGCCGGAAATTTTCTCGGAGACGATGGACGTGCTCTCGGTGCTCGCCGAGGAGGCCGACGCGCACATCCACGACGTCGACACGTGGAGCGTCGGCGACGTTCGCGAGGGCGCTGACGGCGGCGAGAGCCCGACGGAGGGGATCGTCGGTCTCGCGACGGTTCGCGAGGGCGGCGTGCTGGAGACGGACGAGGACCACCTCGTCGTCGGCACCGCGGGACACGTCGACCACGGCAAGTCGACGCTCGTCGGGTCGCTCGTCACCGGAGACGCGGACGACGGCGACGGCGCGACGCGCGGCTTCCTCGACGTGCAGCCCCACGAGGTCGAGCGCGGGCTCTCCGCGGACCTGTCGTACGCAGTCTACGGCTTCGAGGGCGACGAGAACGCGGAGTCCGCGGGAGACCCCGTCGAGGACCCCGTGCCGGTCCGGATGGACAACCCGCACCGCAAGACGGACCGCGCGGGCGTCGTCGAGCGGGCCGACCGGCTCGTCTCGTTCGTGGACACCGTGGGCCACGAGCCGTGGCTCCGGACGACGATCCGCGGGCTGGTGGGCCAGAAGCTCGACTACGGGCTGCTCGTCGTCGCGGCCGACGACGGGCCCACCAAGACGACGCGCGAGCACCTCGGGATCCTGCTGGCGACCGAGCTTCCGACCGTGGTCGCTGTCACCAAGACCGACGCCGTGAGCGACGAGCGCGTCGACGCAGTCGAGCGTGAGGTCGAGTCGATGCTGCGGGAGGTCGGGCGCACGCCGCTCCCGGTCGAGCGCCACGGCGTCGCGGCCGCGGCCGACGAGATCGGTGAGTCGGTGGTCCCCGTCTTCCGGACGAGCGCGGTGACCCGGGAGGGACTGGACGACCTCGACCGGCTGTTCGCGGCGCTCCCCAAGCGCGCGACGCCCGAGCGCGCGTCGTTCCGGATGTACATCGACCGGACCTACAGCGTGACCGGCGTCGGCGCGGTCGCGTCCGGGACCGTGAACTCCGGCGCGGTCGAGGCGGGCGACGAACTGCTGTGCGGGCCGATGCCCGACGGGAGCTTCCGGGAGGTCGAGGTCCGCTCCATCGAGATGCACTACCACCGCGTCGACCGTGCGACGGCCGGGCGCATCGTCGGCATCGCGCTGAAGGGCGTCGACGAGGCGGAGCTGGAACGCGGCATGGTGCTCGTGCCGCGGGAGGAGAACCCGCCCGCAGTCCGGGAGTTCGAGGCCGAGGTGATGGTGCTCAACCACCCCACCCGGATCCGCGACGGCTACGAGCCGGTGGTCCATCTGGAGACGATGAGCGAAGCGGCCGAGTTTTCGCCCGAGGGCGGGCGGCTGCTGCCCGGTGACACCGGCCAGGCCACGGTCCGGTTCAAGTTCCGACCCTACCTCGTGGAGGAGGGACAGCGGTTCGTCTTCCGCGAGGGGTCGAGCAAGGGCGTCGGCACCGTCACGTCGGTGACGCCGCGACCGAGTCCCGCGAACGCGGACGACTGAGACGACCGGAACGCCTGTGACCGAGTCACACGGATCCGCAGGAGTGTACATTCCTGTCCAACATCTACCGTTAGATCACCGACCTCGGATGGAGATCCATGAACGATTTGCGAAATCCTTATTATATAGAAAGGAAACCGGCATAACATGCGGAAGTCACGCATGGACAACGTTACGAGGCGGAAGTTGCTCGCAAGCGGAGCCGCGCTGTCGTCGACGGCGCTGCTTGCGGGTTGTACCGGTGGAGACGACGGCGGTTCCGGCGGCGGAACCGGCACCGAGGACGGTTCCGGCGGTGGCGGCGGCAACGGTGGAAGCGACCTGCCCCAGCAGGAGCTCTACTTCGGTCAGGTGAAGGGCGCGCTGGACATGGACCCCATCGTCATCAACGACGTGCCGTCCGCGCAGATCGCGGGCCAGATCTTTGACGGCCTCTACGAGTACGGCGAGGGCGTCAACATCGTGCCGAAGATCGCGGCCGAGCAGCCGACCGTCGAGAACGACGGGACGCGATACATCGTTCCGCTCCGCGAGAACGCGGAGTTCCAGAACGGCGACGCCGTCACCGCGGAGGACGTCATCCACACGATGACGGCACCGGTCGAAGAGGAGACCGAGAACGCCTCCGAGGTCGACATGATCGACACCGCGGAGGCCATCGACGAGCACACGGTCCAGTTCGACCTCAAGTACCCGTACGGCGCGTTCAACACCGCGATGGTCCGGAACGTCGTCAACGCCTCCGTCCGGCAGGAGGACACCGAGGCGTACAACCAGGACCCCGTCGGGTCCGGTCCCTTCGACCTCGTCGAGTGGGAGCCCGAGAACTTCGCGACCGTCGAGCGATGGGACGACTACTGGGACGGAGACGCGGGGCTTCCGAACGTCCAGACCATCGAGTTCGACCCCATCGAGGAGCAGACGACCCGCGTCACGGAGCTGGAGACGGGCAACGTCGACATCATCGAGACGATTCCGCCCCAGCTGTACGAGACGGTGCGCAGCAACGAGAACGCGAGCATCTCCGAGGAGCCGGGCGTCGGCTACTTCTACCTCGCGTTCAACTGTAACGAGGGCCCGACCGCGGACCCCGCGGTCCGCGAGGCCGTCGACTACTGCTTCTCGATGGATCAGGCCATCGAGAACTTCGTGCAGCCGTCCGGCGTCCGGCAG
>NZ_LKIR01000118.1 GCF_001462205.1 Haloparvum sedimenti | reverse complement strand
GGGGTATGGCGGATTACGAACTCGATGACGTCGACCGCGAGATCCTCTACGCGCTACAGGAAGACGCTCGCAACCTCTCGTCCGGCGAGATCGCCGAGCGAACCAGCGCCTCATCGAGCACGGTTCGCAAACGGATCCAGCGGCTGGAGTCGGAGGGCGTCATCAAGGGGTACAGCGCCGAGGTGGACTACCAGCGGTCCGGCTATCCCCTCCGCATGCTGCTGTTCTGTACGGCGCCGATTCCGGACCGAGGCGACCTCATCGACGAGATACTCGAGATCCCGAAGGTCGTCTCGGTTCAGGAACTGGTCACGGGCGAGAAAAACCTCCTCGTCACGGCCGTCGGAGAGACGGACGGCGACATCACGCCGGTCGCACAGGAACTCCTCGACATGGGACTGACCGTCGCCGACGAGGTGCTCGTCCGCAGCCACGAGTCGACCCCGTTCGACGACTTCCCCTCGTAGCGAGGGACGACCGCTCCGCGGTCGGCGCTTCAGCGACGGCCCCCTGACTGGCCCGCCTTTCGGAGCTCGCGGGCGCGCCGGGCGGTTTGCGCTGGTGTGTTCCGAATTACCATAATGTTCTTTCATGCTGTTTTTCCGAACGTATTGTTACCACCGATGGCTATAATAACCAGTCTGGTATAGAAAGAGGTGACAACGACCAGCTCGTGCGAGTGCCGCCGGCGGAGTCGCTGGTTGCTCGGCGGCACGACCCGTGCTGGTCACGGAGAGCATCCGAATAATGGCGAGTCAACCACCATCGAACGAGACCGTACCACTCTCCGAAACAGCGACACCGTCGCCGTCGCTCGTTCCGCGGGTGTCGACCGTCGCGATGTGGGCGCTTTTCCTGCTCAGTTCGGGCGTGCTCACGCTTGCGGTTACGAGCGGCGGCCGGTGGACGGTCGGAGATGTCCTCGTCGTCGACGGGTTGACCGCGATCATGTGGGTCGTGGTCACCTTCTTCAGCGGTATCGTCCACAGCTATTCACGTCGCTACATGGCGGGCGACCGCCACCTCGACGGGTTCTACGCGCGGATCTTCGCGTTCACGATCGCCGTCATGACGATGACCGCGGCCGACCACGTCGCCCTCTTCGCGGCCATGTGGCTGGCGATGGGACTCTTCATGGCGTCGCTCATCGGGCACGTCCGCGGGTGGAAACAGGCACAGGCCGCCGCCGGGACCGCTCGCCGGTACTTCCTCGCCAGCAGCGGGCTGCTCGGCGCGGGGTTG
>NZ_LKIR01000117.1 GCF_001462205.1 Haloparvum sedimenti | reverse complement strand
ACACCGGGATCAACATCGACGCCGCGAAGGAGAACGACGAGGTCGACTTCGACTACGGGATCGTCCAGGTGCCCGCCGGCCCGGAGGGCCGCTACAGCCTGAACACGATCGACGCCGTCTCCATCTTCGCACAGACCGAGGTCAAGGACCTGGCGGAGGACCTCCTCCGGTTCTACCTCGAGCCGGACCGTCACTTCGAGTACGCGACGAACAAGGGGTTCATGCCGACCGTCGAGGAGGTCGGGGAACGCGACTACTTCCAGGAGTCGTCGAACTGGGCCCCCTACATCGAGGCCGGGCAGTACGCCCGCGCGCGGCCGAAGCTCTCGAACTTCAACGAGTTCAACAACCGCATGGTCCAGGCGATCCAGGAGGCGCTCGGGGGCCAGAAGTCCCCGCAGAAGGCGCTTAACGACGCACAGTCCGACCTCGAAGACGCGATGGAGTAACCTCACGAATGGGCACTGCAGAGGAGTACGCCGAGACGCCGGCCGGCTCGCGCCTCGAGCGGGGGATCGACTACCTCCGCCACAACAGCCGCGCGTATCTGCTGATCGCCCCCGCGGCGATCTTTCTGCTGAGCGTCGTCGGCTATCCGATCATCGAGACGTTCCGGCTGTCGCTGTATGAATCGCCCGCCGACTCGTCGGTCGAGACGTACGTCGGGCTCCAACACTACGTCGAGATACTCGGCAGCGACATCTTCTACCAGCTCCTCTGGCAGACCGGCCGCTGGGTCGTCATCGGAGTCGCGGGGAAGACGCTGTTAGGCCTGCTGATCGCCGTTCACCTGAAAGGCGACATCAAGGGCCGTAAGTTCTTCCGGACGGCGTTTCTGATCCCGTGGGGGATCCCGTACGCCATCTCCGCGGTCGTGTTCCGCTGGATCGAGCATCCGCAGTACGGCTACATCAACGCCGTGCTGCTTAAGCTCGGCGTCGTCGACCAGGGCGTCGGTATCCTCGGAAACCCGGACATCGCATGGCTCGGGGTCGTCGTGGCGGACATCTGGATCGGAACGCCGTTCATGGCGATCATCTTCCTCGCGGGACTCCAGTCAATCCCGGAGGAGCTGTACGAGGCGGCCGCGATCGACGGTGCCGAACGCTGGCACCAGTTCCGGTACATCACGCTACCGCAGCTGAAGTCGGTCATCCTGATCGCCACCCTGCTGTCGACGATCTGGACGTTCGTCAGCTTCGACACGATCTGGACCATGACCGGCGGCGGCCCGATCAACACCACGTCGACGCTGGTGATCTGGATCTACCAGGTCGGGCTGGAGAACGGGAACCTCGGTCGCGGCGCCGCGTTCAGCGTCATCGGGTTCCTCTTCCTCCTGGTGTTCGCCATCGTCTACCTGCGCGTCTACACGCACGGAGGTGAGGAGCTATGACGATGGCCGGCCAACAGCGGACGTGGCTCCGCAAGGTCCGCCTGTACGGGATGCTCATCGCGCTGTTGAGCGTCATGATGTTCCCGTTCTACGCGATGTTCTCGAGCACGCTCAAGACCGAGTCGGAGATCTTCTCGAGTCCGGCGACGCTCGTGCCCGCGGACCCCACGTTCGAGGCGTACCTCCAGGTGTGGAGCCAGACGGACGTGCTCCTGTGGGTCGCCAACAGCTTCCTGATCTCCATCGGCACCGTCGTCCTCACGCTCGCGCTGGCCATCCCGGCCGCGTACTCGTGTGCGCGGAACGACTTCATCGGGAAGCGGACGTTCCTGCTGTCCGTGCTCGTCGTGCAGATGTTCGCCCCGGTCGTGCTCATCGTCGGGCTCTTCGACGTGATCACGACCGTCGGGCTGTTCGACAGCTACCTCGCCGTCATCATCCCCGCGGCGGCGTTCACGCTGCCGTTCAACGTGTGGATGCTGTACGGCTACTTCAAGACGATCCCGGTGTCGTTGGAGGAGTCGGCGCGGATCGACGGCGCCGAACAGCGGCAGATACTGACGAAGATCGTCTTGCCCCTGACCAAGCCGGCGCTCGTCGCGAGCGTCACCTACACGTTCCTGTACGCGTGGAACCGGCTGCTGTTCGTCCTGACGTTCCTCACGGACGCCGGGAAGTACAACGTCCCACGGGGCGTCTTCTCGATGGTCGGGGC
>NZ_LKIR01000116.1:72675-81349 GCF_001462205.1 Haloparvum sedimenti | reverse complement strand
TCCCAATTAGAGATGTGTTTAGTTAATGGTTTGTATCACGAGTTGTCGGATTCAACCCCGGGGTCAAGCCCCGGGGCATTCTCCTTGCATTCTGTAAACGACCGATAGCGGATGGATGCCGTTCGAACCGCCGCGAAACCGGTCGATCCCTCAGCCCGCCGAGAGGTCGCCGTCGGCAATGAGCTCCGTGCCGGTCATGTAGCCGGCGTCGCCGCTCAGTAGATTGACGACCGGGGCCGCGAGCGCGGTGTGGTTCGCGGCCGCCGCGGTCCCGCGGTCGCCATATATATCCCCGCGGCCGTGCTCCGAGCGAGCATGAGCGACGACGGGTCCTTCACCTACAACGGCGGTGCGGTCGCGCCGGGTGAGACCCAGAACCTGCGATACGGCATCAGCGAGACGTACCTCGGCGACCCCGTCCGGATCCCCGTGACGATCATCAACGGCGAGCGCGACGGGCCGACCGCGTTTCTGTCGGCGGCCGCCCACGGGGACGAGCTGAACGGCATCGAAGTCGTCCGCGAGGTGGCCCACGAGTGGGACCTGGACGACTTGGCGGGGACGCTGGTCTGTCTCCCCGTGCTCAACGTGCCGGGCTTCCTGGCCCAGCAGCGCTACCTGCCCGTCTACGACCGGGACCTGAACCGCTCGTTCCCGGGGCGTGCGGGGTCGACGAGCTCGAAGCGGATGGCCCATCAGATATTCACGAACTTCGTCGAGCCGTGCGATTTTGGCATCGACTTCCACACCTCCACCCGCGGCCGAACGAACATGCTCCACGTCCGCGCCGACATGGCCGACGAGGAGGTGCACCGCCTCGGGATGGCGTTCGGCTCGAACGTCGTGATCGACAGCGAGGGCCCGTCCGGGACGCTCCGCGGGGAGGCGACCGCGGCGGGAGTCCCGACCATCACCGTCGAGATGGGCGAGGCCCACCGGTTCCAGCGCGACCTGATCGACGCGGCTCTCGCGGGCGTCGAGTCCGCCTTCGCGGAGTACGGCCTGCTGGAGAAGTCGTCGGTCCGGTGGCCGGGGTGGCGCACGATCATCGCCGGCTCGGACGAGAAGACGTGGATCCGTGCGGACGCGGGCGGCATCGTCGACATGCACCACGACTCCGGCGCGCTGGTCCGCGAGGGCGACCGCATCGCCACGATCACCAACCCGTTCAAGGACGACAACGAGCCGGTGATGGCGCCGTTCACCGGACTGCTGGTCGGGGTGCTGGAGAACCCGGTCGTCTATCCGGGCAACCCCCTCTGTCACCTCGTCGAGTTGGACGAGCCGACCCGCCGCGTGGTCGAGGCCGAGCAGTCGCCGACGAACGGCGACGAGACGTGAGGCGAGCGAGCGGCGCGGAGCGCCCGAGGAACCCGGACGCCCTGCGGGCGTGCGACACGCCGCGTTAGAAACTACTTTACCACCCCGGGACCGACCCTCACACGGCATGAGTCAGTCGTACAATCGAGGCCTCATCGAGGACTTCGGCCGGTGGCGGGAGTTCTCAGCGGGGATGTGGGCCTGGATCTTCCACAAGTTCACCGGCTGGGTGCTTGTGGGCTATCTGTTCACCCATATTGCCGTGTTGAGTACCGCGATCCCGGCGGCGGGGGCCGAGGAAGCAGTGCTGACGGCGGGCGAGGACGTCTACACGCAGACGATCGTCACGCTGGAGGACCTGCTCCTCGTTCGGATCCTCGAGGTTGGGCTGCTCGCAGTGGCCGTGTTCCACATCCTGAACGGAACGCGGCTTCTGCTCGTGGACCTCGGCATCGGGCTGGAATCGCAAGACAAGAGCTTCTACGCGTCGCTGATCTTGACGGGCGCGATCACCGTCGCGTCAGTGCCGACGTTCATCGCGGGGGCCTTCTGAGATGGCTGAACGCTACTCCTCGTTCACGCCGGGCGGGACCTCGTGGCTGCTCCAGCGGATCACGGCCGCGTTCCTGATCGTCGTGTTGGCGTTCCACTTCTTCCTGCTCCACTTCGTCCACCACGCGGACGAGGTGTCGTTCCTGATGAGCGCCGGCCGCATGGAGACGTGGAGCTACTACTCGCTGATGGTGCTGTTCCTGATCACGGCGACGTTCCACGGCGTCAACGGCGTCTACAACGCGCTGATCAACCAGGGACTCTCGGGCACCAAACGCACCGCGGTCAAGTGGACGCTGATCGCCGCGAGCGTCCTCCTGATCGCACAGGGGATCCGCACCGCGAACGCGTGGGCCGGGATCGGGATCTACTGACATGAGTACGGACGCACCACAGACCACGGACGAGACGAGCGAAACGAGCACGGAGGACGCGCCGGCGGAGGCGCCCTCCGCGGGCGACCGCCGCCGCGCCCAGAAGCAGGAACGAGCGGCCGAACGCGCGCGGGAAGAGGCCGAGGCGGAGGCGGCCGCGGAGGCCGCGAAGAACACGGTCCACCTCAAGGTCTTCCGGTACGACCCCGAGGTGGAGGGCAAACAGGAGCCCCGCTTCGACGACTTCCACGTCCCCTACGAGAAGGGGATGACCGTCCTCGACGCGCTGATGTACGCGCGGGACACCTACGACTCCTCGCTCACCTTCCGGCACTCCTGTCGGCAGGCGATCTGCGGCTCCGACGCCCTGTTCATCGACGGCTCCCAGCGTCTGGGCTGTAAGACCCAGCTGTCGGACTTAGATATGGAGACGCCGATCCGGGTCGAGCCGCTGCCGCACGCGGACGTCGTGAAGGACCTGGTCGTCGACATGGAGCACTTCTACGAGCAGATGGAGGCGGTCGAGCCATACTTCCAGACCGACGACCTCCCCGACGAGGAACTGGAGGAACAGCGACAGAGCCGGGAGAACCGCGAGAAGGTGAAGATGTCCACGCGGTGTATCTGGTGTAGCGCGTGTATGTCCTCCTGTAACATCGCGGCCGGGGACAACGAGTACCTCGGTCCGGCGGCGATCAACAAGGCGTACCGCTTCGCGATGGACGAACGGGAAGGCGAGGAGATGAAACAGAAGCGGCTGGAGATCCTCGAACAGGAACACGGCGTCTGGCGCTGTCAGACCCAGTTCTCCTGTACGAACGTCTGCCCGAAGGACATCCCGCTCACCGAGCACATCCAGGAGCTCAAGCGGGAAGCCGTCAAAAATAACCTCAAGTTCTGGTAACCAACGACAAATCATGCACGAACACGACGTCATCGTCGTCGGCGCGGGCGGCGCCGGCCTCCGCGCGGCCATCGCCGCACAGGAGGCGGGGGCCGACGTGGCCATCGTCACGAAGCTCCATCCGGTCCGGTCCCACACCGGGGCCGCGGAGGGCGGCATCAACGCCGCGCTCCGGGACGGGGACGACTGGACGGACCACGCCTACGACACCATGAAGGGGTCCGACTACCTCGGGGACGCCCCCGCGGTCGAGACCCTCTGTAAGGACAGCCCGAAGGAGACGATCCAGCTCGAACACTGGGGGATGGCGTTCTCCCGCGAGGAGGACGGCCGCGTCTCCCAGCGACCGTTCGGCGGTCTCTCCTTCCCGCGAACGACGTACGCGGGCGCCGAGACCGGCCACCAGCTGCTCCACACGATGTACGAGCAGGTGGTCAAACGCGGCGTCACCGTCTACGACGAATGGCACGTGATGAACCTCGCGGTCACCGACGAGGAGCGCCCGTCGGACCGGAGCTGTCACGGCGTCGTCGCCTACGACATCAAGACCGGCTCCGTGGAGGGCTTCCGCGCGAACGACGGGGTCATCCTCGCGACCGGCGGGCTGGGACAGGTGTTCGACCACACCACCAACGCGGTCGCCAACACCGGCGACGGCGTCGCGATGGCCTACCGCGCGGGCGTCCCCATGGAGGACATGGAGTTCATCCAGTTCCACCCGACCACGCTCCCCTCTACCGGCGTCCTCATCTCCGAAGGGGTCCGCGGCGAGGGCGGCATCCTCTACAACGACGAGAGCGAGCGGTTCATGTTCGAGCACGGCTACGCCAACAACGACGGCGAGCTCGCCTCCCGAGACGTGGTCTCCCGCGCCGAGCTCACGGAGATCAACGAGGGGCGCGGTATCGAGGACGAGTACGTCCACCTCGACATGCGCCACCTCGGCGAGGAGCGCATCCTCGACCGGCTGGAGAACATCCTCCACCTCGCGGAGGACTTCGAGGGCGCCGACGGGCTGGAGGAGCCGATGCCCGTCAAGCCCGGCCAGCACTACGCGATGGGCGGCGTCGAGACCGACGAGAACGGCCAGACCTGCATCGACGGGCTCTACGCGGCCGGCGAGTGCGCTTGCGTCTCCGTTCACGGCGGCAACCGGCTCGGCGGCAACGCGCTGCCGGAGCTCATCGTCTTCGGACGGCGCGCCGGGCAACACGCGGCCGGCGACGACCTCGGCGAGCCCCAGATCACGACGGGCAAGAGCGACGACTACGAGCCCGCCGAGATCGACTCGCCGGTGCCGATCGGCGCGGTCGACCCGGACGACGGCACCGAGCCGGCCGCCGCGGACGGCGGGGCCGCGGACGGCGACGCGGTGCTCGACACGGCGGTCGAGGCCGAACGCGAACGCGTCGAGGAGCTGCTCGACTCGGAGGGGATCAACCACGCGGAGGTCCGCTCGGAGGTACAGGAGACGATGACGGCCAACGTCAACGTCTTCCGCGAGGAGGAGGGCCTCAAGCAGGCGCTCGCGGACATCCGCGACGCTCGCGAACGCTACCAGGACGTTGGCGTCTCGGACCCCTCGCGGACGTTCAACACGGACCTGATCCACACCATGGAGACGCGGAACATCCTCGACATCGCGGAGGCGCTCACCGTGGGCGCGCTCGCGCGCAACGAGTTCCGCGGCGCCCACTGGCGCAAGGAGAACCAGATCCGCGACGACGAGAACTGGCTCAAGCACACGCTGATCACGTGGAACGACGGCCAGCCGGAGCTCGGCTACAAGCCGGTCATCCTCGAGGGCGAGGACAAGACCTACGAGCCGAAGGTCCGCTCGTACTGAGCGTCTGCGAGCGGCTGCACGGGCCGGTCGTTCCGGGACCGGCTGTCCGTCACCGGTCGAACTTTTCGCCCGCACGGCAGCGATCGCGGCGCGAAACGCGACTAACTCGAACGCGGATTAGTTCTGTATCCCCGTCAAACGGACGCTTCGTGGTGATCCTCCGTATTTCGACGTTCGTTGAAATGGGGGTTTATTATCGTCGAACCACAGTAGTCGAGTATGATGATGGAACCCGAGACAGCGACGGGCGCCACGACGCCGGCGCTCCCGCCCGAACTTCAGTCGCCGCGTGCGAAGCTGGTCTATCTCTACCTGACGACGAACGACGGCGCCAGCGTGGCGGACATGGCCGAGTCGCTGGGAATGAAGAAGATCTCGCTGTACAGCATCCTCAAGACGCTCCGCAAGGAGGGGCTCGTCGAGGGGACCGACGACCGCTACGCGCTGGCCTGACCGCCGACCGAACCCGTCGGCGCAGGCTCAGACCACGGACAGCACCACCTGAAGCGCCTTCGGGGCCACGATCCCGACCGCGATCTGCGACCACATCGTGAACGTCGCGGGGTACTCCTTCGTGGAGGTGATATACTCCACCTGCGTGCGGTATCGCTCGTACTCCGCGGGCGGCTCCGCGATGTCCACGTTCTCGATCCGCCAGGGGTCGTCGATATGCTCGCGGGCCCGGCGGTCCAGCCGGTGGAGCTGCTCGCGCTTCTCCCGGTTCATGTATCGGTGGAGCGCGTAGATGCCCCACCCCATCGTCACCACGGCCGCGGCCCAGACCGCGGTGAATCCGAGGTTCGCGACCGCCCCCGGCCGTTCGAGTGCGGTGTACGCGAACACGCCGCTGAGGAGGAAGGGGCCGTAGAGCGCGACCGCGTAGCCGACGAGCCCGAGCATGAGGTAGTAGTACGCGAACTTCACGAGCTCCCCGAACGGCCGCATTCCGCCGAGCTTCTCCGGATCGAGGAAGTCCAGATCCACCTCGGAGCGCAGCAGTCGCCACGGCAACAGCACCTCGACCGAGAGGTACGTCGCGAGGAACGTCGCGAACACCGGCACGTAGCCGAGCGGCAGGATCACGGCGAACCGCAGGACGCGCTCGGGTCCGCCCACGGCGTACAGCTCCGGGAGCGTGAGGATCGCCACGGCGTTATACGTCGTGAACGCGACGCCGACGAGGACGAGGGCGGCAGTGAGCCGGTCGGGGACGAGCGGTGCGAAGCGCTCGGTCGACGACGCGCGTTCGACGAGGTGGCTTCGCTCGACGGCGCGGCCGTACCGCCGGTACAGCGCGCCCGTCGCCATCGCCGCGCCGACGAGCATCGCGGCGTTGAGGAGTCTGAGCGGATTGGTGAGGTACACCACCTCGTAGCCCGCCCAGAGGTTGTACAGCTGCAACACGCCGTTCTCGAGCAGCACGACGAGCACGCTGTACGCCGTGAGCGCGTGGATCGGTTTCGACGCGAATCCCTCTGGCAGAAGACGCCGGATCCCGATCCGGTCAAGCAACCGGACGAGGACCGGCGTCCCGGTAAACGTCGCTATCGCTCCCCCATCACCCGGGTCGGTGGACATGCCTTGGGCTATCGACATGTGCTAATAAATCCTGTTCCGAGGCGCCGCCCGTTCGTACTTCGCCTCGTCGTGATCCGCGATGGGGTCGAACGCTATCGGCCGTCGGGCCGGAATCGGACTGCGACGACCGGTGCGGTTTTGGCTCCGGACGGCGGAGTACGGGCGTGGACGCTCACCAGCGCGAGTTCGCGAACCCCTTCGGGATGGACGCCGACTGCCGCAACTGCGAGGCGCTCTGTGAGACGCGCGAGCACGTCGTCCACGGCTACGGTGACGTGGGCGGCGAGTTCGTGGTGGTCGGGGAGGCACCCACCGCGGGTGCGGACGCGGCGGGCGTTCCCTTCGTCGGCGACGCGGTCGGTGAGCGCGTCCTGTCCGCGTTCGCGGAACTCGGGTTCGTCCGGTCCGGTCCGGGTGTGGAGGGGGCCGACGGCCCGGGCGTAGAGGGCTCCGACGCGTCGGCCGGCGTCGAACCGGACGTCCAGAACGTCTTCTTCACGTATCTGACGCGGTGTCGCCACCCCGACCGCGCGCCGGCCGACGACGAGGTCCTCGCGTGCGAGCCGTTTCTGAACGCGGAGATCCGGATGATCAACCCGCAGATCATCGTCCCGGTCGGGCAGCGCGCCCTGGAGGAGCTGGCGGTCGAGTACACGACGCGCCGTCCGGAGAGCTTCGACGCGGCGGCGGAACACGCAACCACGGTCCGCGGCCGGGGGTTCGAGCTCGTCCCGATGGCCGACCCGGAAACGCTGACGGACGACGACGTGGCCGCGTTCGTCGAGCACATGCAGGACAACGTGCTCAGTCGGGACTACAGACAGACGAAGGGACGGCAGAGTCGCTAACCGGTCGTCGAGGCGGCGACCGCTCACCAGTAGGGCGTCCGCGGCCCAGCACCCCTTCGTCCGAGCAGGACCAGTCCTCCCACGACGGCGAGCGACAACGCCGCGCTCGTGGCGGCGGCAAGGGACGCGAGCGCGGCCGGAAGTCCGACGGCCGCCGCCGCGAGCAGAAGAAGCACCGCGAGCGCGGCCAGCGGCGGTGCGATCCGGACGAGGGGACTGCAGTCGTTCATGGAACGGCGGGGGACCGCCGGTGCCTAAAAACGGCGGGTTGAAGGGTCGCCCGCTCCGACCGACGCACATGACCGTCGTGGCCGTTCTGGCCGAGCCGCCCCGGGAGGGGCACGTCCTGACCCGCCTCGCGGAAACCTCACCGCTCTCGGCCGCCGAGGCCGCGGACTGCTACGAGGCCGTGCTGCGCGACACGATGCTCGCGGTCCATCGCTCGGGCGGCGACCTGCTCGTGAACTACCCGACCGCCGACCAGCTGTCGGCGGAGGCGGGCGACGCGAGCGGTGATGACGGCACCGCAGGCGACGACGCCGACCTCGCGCCGGAGGCCGAGCTGCGCGCCATCGCCGCGGACACACTGGAGTCGCTCGACGACGTGCGGTTCGAGCCGCAGGTCGGCTCGACGTTCGCGGCGCGCGCGGGCAACACCGTCACGCACCTGCTTCGCGAGGAGGGCGCCCGCTCGGTCGCGGTCGTCCGCCCGACTGCGCCGCTTCTGACCAGACAGATCGTCGACGCGGCCGCGATGAAGCTCCGCACCGCGGAGACGGTGCTCGGCCCCTCGACCGGCGGCCGGTGCTACTACGCGGGGTTTACCGACCCGATCGACTTTGCGGACGCGTTCGCGACGCCCGCGGTGACGACGCTCGCGGAGCGCTCCGCGGATGCGGGCAACGAGACGGAGTTCCTCGAAGCGACGCCGACGCTGGCGACGGGGGACGACCTGGTCGACGCGGTGGCCACGCTGCGCGCACGGTTCGCGGCCGAGCGCGTCGTCCCGAAACACGTCGCCGGACTCGTTCACGACCTCGGGTTGGACGTGGTCGAGGGCGACGACGGCGAGCCGACGCTGATCCGAAGTCGATAGTGTTCCACAGGGGTTTTCGGGAGTTCCAGCTGGTGTGGTGAGGAGTACGGTTCGATCGCGTGGGTGTCGTCCAGTTCGAAAACGCCAGCCTGCTCTCCTTTCTCCTGATCTGGCTCTGTCGTCGAGCCGGTTGCCCCGTTCAGTCCCACCCCGCAC
>NZ_LKIR01000116.1:67954-72555 GCF_001462205.1 Haloparvum sedimenti | reverse complement strand
AGCCCCGCACAGCACCGCACCGCAACCGCACAGCCCCGCACAGCACCGCACCGCAACCGCACAGCCCCGCACAGCCCCGCACCGCAACCGCACAGCCCCGCACAGCCCCGCACCGCAACCGCCTCGCACCGCAGCCTCGCACCTCCCCAACCTCGGCCGCGGGCCGGCCGCGGAACCGCACCGCATCGCGGCCGGCCCGCGCCCTCCCTCGCGCGGTCGCGGCGACACAGGGTCGCCGCGGCGCGCGCCGATCGAATCGCATCACCGCAACTGCACCGCATCACCGCAACTGCACCGCATCACCGCAACTGCACCACAGCACCGTGGTCGCCGCCACGTGCCTCAGTTCCTCCCAGCGTGCCAGTCCGGCTGCTCCCTTTCGAGACGCGGCCGGGCGCCGCCATTTATGTCACTCGCGGTCCAAGTGTAGGCGATGTCAGCACCCGAGATTGGCGACGACGCGCCGCGGTTCGAAGCGACGCTCGGTACGAGCGACCACGAGTCGTTCGCGCTCGCGGACCGCCTCGGGGACGGTCCCGTGGTCCTCGCGTTCTTCCCCGGCGCGTTCACCCCGCCGTGTACGAACGAGATGGTGGCGTTTCAGGAACGGCTCGCCGACTTCGAGAACGCGGGCGCGACCCTCCTCGGCGTGAGCGCGGACTCGGCGTTCTCGCAGGGCGCGTTCCGGGAGGAACACGGGATCGAGTTCGACCTCGTCAGCAACATGGCCGGGGACGCGATCCGCGCCTACGGGCTGGAGATGGACATCCCGGAGCTGGGACTGTACGGCAACGCCAACCGCGCCGTCTTCGTCCTCGACGACGACGGAACGGTGACCTACCGATGGGTCGCCGACGACCCGACGAACGAGCCCGACTACGACGAGCTGCTCGACGCCGTCCGGGCGGCGTAACGCAGGTTTCGTCGGGCGACCGCTCTTCGCGCCGGAGCCGACCGCGGTCGGCCGACATAAGTGGCTCCCGAGCCGACCGCTTCCCATGACCGACGACCCGCAGCCGCCCGCCGACCGGCCGATCGACCGACCGCTCGATCTCCCGACCGTCGGACTCGGCACGATGGGCATCGAGGACCCCGCCGCCGTGCGGACGGCGCTGGGGCTCGGTTACCGCCACCTCGACACCGCACAGATCTACGAGAACGAGGCGGTCGTCGGCGAGGGGCTGGCGGCCGCGCTCGGCTCCGCAGACTCGAGTCTCTCCCGAGAGGACGTGACCTTGGCGACGAAGCTCTGGATCGACGCGCTGGCGGCGAACGACGTGCCGGAGAGCGCCCGCGCGAGTGCCGACCGTCTGGGCGTCGACGCGATCGACCTGCTGTACGTCCACCGCCCACGCGGCGACTACGACCCTGAGGGAACCCTGCCCGCGATGGCCGATCTCGTCGACGAGGGGCTCGTGCGCCATGTCGGCGTCAGCAACTTCGAGCGCGACCAGCTCGACCACGCCGTCGAAGTCCTCGCGGACCGCGGGCTCCGGCTTGCGGCCCACCAGACCGAGCTGCACCCGCTGTATCACCGGCCGGAACTGCTCGACCACGCCCGCGAACACGGCTACCCGGTGGTGGCCTACTCGCCGCTCGCGGGCGGCCGCGCCGGAGAGGTCGAGGCGCTCCGGACCGTCGCGGAGAAACACGGGACCACGCCCGCGGCGGTGTCGCTGGCATGGGTCCTCGCGAAGGAGCCGGTCGTCGCCATTCCCAAGGCCTCGAGCGAGGCCCACCAACGCGCGAACCTCGCGGCCGCGGAGCTCGAACTCGACCCGGAGGACGTGGCCCGGATCGACGCGATCGACCGCGAGGAGGAGCTGTATCCGGAGTAGCGCCGGGTCGAGCCCGCGTCGGCGGCCGATCAGACCCCGCCGCGCCGCGACTTCAGAAGCATGTACGCGACGACGGGAACGATGGTGAACACGAGTGTCGCGAGTGCCCAGACAGCGGGGTAGCGGACCCCCTCGGAGCGGGCGTCACGATATATCCAGACCGCGAATCCGACGACGACGACGTAGAGCGCGCCGTAGTACGCCAGCGTTCGGGCCGTCGCCAGGTCCACGAACAGCGGGTCCATCGCGTCAGCGTTCGCACGCGGGGCGAATGAGCGTGACGGTCGGGAGTCCCGGACCGAACTACGCGTCGTCGTCCCGGATCCGGCCGACCGCGGGGTCCGTGAGGTCCGCGGCCATCACGAAGTCGGGCTCGTCGGAGACCGGCACCCGCGCCGCCGCCGCGTCGCTGACGACTCCGACCGTCTCCGCCACCAGCACGCGCGTCCGATCGGCACCGGCAGCCGCCGCGTCGCGGGCGATCTCCGACAGCAGCGCCGCCGCCGCTTCCGCGTCGCGCCACGCGGCGACGCCGTAGATGGCCTCCGTTATCCTCTCCGCGTCCGACCCGTCGGCCGCCTCGCGCTCGTGGGTGTACGACCGGTAGCTCATCCCCGCGACGCCGCCGTCGCGGACCGTGAGCAGGCGGTCGGCGGCCGCTGCGGCCGCCAGTTCCTCGCGCGTCAGCGCCGAGAGCGCCCACGTCTCCTCGGCGTCCATCGACAGCCCGCGAAGGTGCTCGCGCGCGTCGCTGTCCGTCCAGAAGCTCCACGCGGCGTCCGGGTCCGGATCGTCGGCGGCGACGCCGGCGACCGGGAGGTCGGGGGTCGCCTCGGCGTCCGGCGACGGCTGGAGGAAGCGGAACTCCGTGCAGGGGTCGAAGCCGACCGCCCGCGACTGGCCGAGGCCGGCGACGTTCCACGAGAACACCATGTTCCGGCAGACCGTCGCGCCGCGCTCGCGCGCCCAGTCGAAGACGGCCCTCGAGAGGTGCCTGGAGACGCCGAATCCGCGGGCGGCGGGGTCGACGCGGATCGCCTGGCCCCACGCCTCCCACTCCGAGAGCAGCACGCCCTGGATACAGCCCACGACCCGCCGGCCGTCCACGAGGTTCGGGTCCGCCGCCGGGTCACCCTCGACCGCGTCCGCCACTGCCTCGGGCGGCAGCGTGACGACGAAGGTGCGCCGGTCGGGGTCATCCGCCTCGACCCACCGCGGGAACGCGTCGGGGACGTAGTCGCCGTGTCTCTCGCCCCAGGTGTCACGGGTGAAGGCGGCGACCGCGTCGGCGTCCGCCGGGCGGGCCCGCCGGACCGAGACGGGGTCGTCGTCGCTCATCTATCGCCAGGGCTGTGACTCCTCGGTCAGCTCGCCGGCCAGGTCCCGCCCCATCGCGTCGGCCGGGTTCTCGACATTCGCCAGCGCCCACATCAGCTTCACCTTCGCGGTTCCGGGGAGGGTGTCGCCCGCCTCCACGACGCCGGCATCGAGCAGGTCGCGACCGGTGTCGTAGACGCGGTCACAGACTCGCCCCGCCAGACACTGGCTCGTCATCGCGACCGTCGTCCCCGACTCGACGAGCTCCTCGATCCGCGGGATGAGGTCCGTGTGGACGTGTCCGAGCCCGGTTCCCTCGATGACGACGCCGTCCGTTCCGTCGAGGTAGTCCCACGCGGCCGGGTCCATCCCGGGCGTGAACTTCACGAGCTCCACGTCGGCCGCGAGGTCGGGCGCGATGGAGAGCTCCGCCTCGCCGCGCTCGGCATGCTCGCGCCGGAAGGAGACGCCGGACGCGGGTTCCCCGTCGGAGGGATCCGCATCGCTCGCGGCCGCGTAGTCGACCTCGCCGAGCGGCTTCCCACCGACCGTCTCGAAGGCGTCGCGACGCGAGGTGTGGTTCTTGCGGACGCGCGTGCCGCGGTGGAGGGCACAGCGGTCGTCGCTCTCCGTGGCGTGCATACAGACCAACACCTCCGCGCAGTCGGCCTTCGCCGCCTCGACGGCACAGACCGCGTTCATCACGTTGTCCGAGGAGGGGCGGTCGGCAGAGCGCTGCGAGCCGGTGAAGACGATCGGGACCGGCGTGTCGAGCATAAATGACAGCGCCGAGGCCGAGTACTGCATCGTGTCCGTGCCGTGCATCACGACGACGCCGTCCGCGCCCGCCTCGACCTCCTCGCGGACCGCCTCTGCCAGGTCCGTCCAGATCGAGGGGTCCATGTTCTCCGAGAGGATGTTGGCGACGACGCGGCCGCGGTAGTTCGCGCGGCCGGCGAGATCCGGCACGGCCCGGAGCACGTCCTCGGCGTCGAAGCGCGCGGTCACGGCGCCGGTGCGGTAATCGACCGTCGAGGCGATGGTGCCGCCCGTCGAGATGAGCGAGATCGTCGGGAGCTCCTCGTCGAAGCTGATCTCGGAGACCTCGCCCGGCTCGTTCGCTCCGCCCTCGTCGACCTCGTGGACGCCCGACTCCAGCACCTCGACATCGGCGGCCTCGCGGTCGATCCCCACGTTGTAGCCGCCGTCGAGCTTCACGACGAGGTGGTCGCTCGTCGAGGAGGGCATCAGCACGCCCTCGTTCGTGACGTCCGCGCGCTCGACGCGAACGCGATCTCCGGGTTGCATGTCGCGGAATTCCCCGCGGTCGGACTTCAATCCAACCGTTCGGGGCGGCGGGCCACCGACCGCGCCGACCGCGACCGCGTCGACCGCGACCGCGCCGACTGCCAGCGACGGCACCGTCGCTCGCGGTCGCGGAGCGGC
>NZ_LKIR01000116.1:54399-67547 GCF_001462205.1 Haloparvum sedimenti | reverse complement strand
CTCCTCGACGTCGACGCCGGCGGCTTCGAGCACGCCGGTGATGTTGTCCTCGTTGATCTCTTCGCCCGACTCGTTCAGGATGAGCGCAGCGTAAACGTATTCCATTGTTGTGATCTCCGTGTGGGTTATCCGAACATCGCTCCGAGGCCCTCGCCGCCGTCGTCGTCCTCCTCGTCGGAGTCGTCGGCGGCGTCGTCGGCGTCCTCGGATGCGGTCTCTTCTTCGTCAGCCTGTTCCTCCTCCTGCTCGTCGGCGGCCGGGGCGGGCGCGGCCTCCACGCCCTGCAGCTCCTCCGGCAGCGCCTCCTCGTCGTCGATCTGGGCGGCGAGCGCGCGGAGCTGGGCGTCGGCCTTCCCGACGAGGTCGGGCACGACGTCCGGGCTCTCGACCTCCGCGTGGAGCGCGACCGACTTCGCCTCGCCGGAGCCCTTCGCGAGAAGGGTGCCGACGGTGGCGGCGGTCGGGTACTCCGCGTTGAGCGAGAGGTTGCGGCCCGCGGCCGCGGCGGACTGGATGTCCGCGCGGTACTCGTCGACGTCGATGGCGAGCTCGTCCGGCTCGAAGAGGACGCCTTCCGAGAAGACGCCCTTCAGGTCGAGCCCGACTTCCTTCGGCTCGATGCCGAGTTCGGTCAGGACGTTGGCCAGGTCGTCGGAGACGACCTCGCCCTCCTCGAGGACCTTCGAGTCCTCGGTGACCTGGATCGAGCCCTCCTGGATGCGCGCGGCGGCGCCGACGGTCTGCAGTTCGCCGACGAACGGCCCGGGGTCGACCCCCGTGTCACCCTCGGGGATGACGATGTCGTTCGGGGCGACCTCGCCGGCGTTGATCGGGGCCGGCGTCTTCGAGGCCTCGAGCTGCTTGTAGAGGCCGAACGGGTTGTCGTTGGTGCCGATGAGCGCCACCTGTCCGGCGACGTAGTCGGTGAGCTGCTCGACGCCCTCGTCCACTTCCTCCAGCGCGCGGACGACGAGCGTGTTGCGGCTCATCCGGACGTCGGCCGAGCCGTGCAGCTCGCGGCGCATGGCCTGAAGCTGGCGGCTCGGAATGCCGGCGACGCCGACGATCCCGACGGACGCGAACGAGTCGATGAAGTCGACGAGCTCGTCGACCTCCTCGCGCTTCCACTCGGGGATCGTCTCGGTCTGGCGGACGGAGCTCATACCGGGACCTCCTCCGCGGGACCCATCGTCGTCTTGACGTAGATCCCGTCGATGTTGAGCGGGCCCTTCTCGAGGTCGGCCTCGAGACGGCGGATGATGACGTCCACGTTGCTCGCGATGTCCTCCGCGGACATGTCTTCGGCGCCGACGCGCGTGTGGAACGTGCGGCGGTCGCGGGACCGGAGCTGGACCGTGTTCTTCATCCGATTGACTGTGTCGACGACGTCGTCGTCCGGCTGCAGTGGGGTAGGCATCTTCCCGCGCGGACCGAGGACGGTACCGAGGTACCGACCGATGTCCTGCATCAGGCTGGCTTCGGCGATGAAGAAGTCGGTCTCATCGGCCAGGTCCTTTGCGCGGTCGTCGTCGTCTCCGAGGTCTTCGAGGTCGTCGCTGTCGAGCACTTCGTCAGCGACTTCCTCTGCGCGGACGGCGGTTTCGCCCTCCGCGAAGACGACGATCTGTGTCTCCTGCCCCGTTCCAGCCGGCAGCACGACGGACTCGTCGATGCGGTTCGACGGATCGTTGAGGTCGAGATCTCGAAGGTTGATCGCGAGGTCCACCGTTTCGCGGAAGTTCCGCTCGGGGGCCTCGTCGAGAGCCTGAGATACTGCCTCCTCTATTGTGTCTGCCATTTTTCACCTCCGTAGTACGCAGGTAGCTCCTACGGGTCAGTGAAACAGGCGAAGCCTGTCTCATCGGATAGTGGCCCATGCCGCCCTTAAAGCCGTCGAAGGGGGGTCGGGCGTGTGACCGCTTCACGCGCCTGCTGGCGGGCTCTCCGGTCGGTTTGTCTCCCCCGGTCGCGTTGCCTGAGCCTGTCGAGGGACGGACGCCTACCGGTCGATGCCGCCCTGCGCCTTGATGTCCATGATGTGGCGGACGTTGAGGTAGATCTCCTCGGGCGAGGTGTCCTCGTCCGGGTCATACAGGTCGGAGACGCGGTAGAGGATCGCCGCGACCTGCCTGCTCTCGGAGCTGTCGCCGCGGACGTCCTCGGCGACCGCGCGGAGCAGTTCCCGCTTCTCGTCGTCCGGCGGGAACTCGACATCGGAGTCCGGCGCCATCTCCCAGTCCGGATCGTCTTCCGCCCCGGTGGCGTCGCCGTCCGTTCCGGTGCCC
Organism: Haloparvum sedimenti; assembly: GCF_001462205.1. Classification (GTDB taxonomy): domain Archaea; phylum Halobacteriota; class Halobacteria; order Halobacteriales; family Haloferacaceae; genus Haloparvum; species Haloparvum sedimenti. The sequence continues at coordinate 65,262 of NZ_LKIR01000116.1, read as the reverse complement.
TCCTCGCTCATCGCTTACCTCCGGCGGCTCACTTCGCGCCGGCGGACGACGCCGGCGTTGTTCGCGACGTTCTCGGTTATCACCTTGAACGCGTCCGCGGTCTCGCCCCCCTCCAGCACCACGGGCTCGCCGCCGTCGCCGCCGGTGCGCACGTCGGGGTCGAGCGGGACGCCGCCGAGGAACGGCAGGTCCTGCTCCTCGGCGAGCTCCTTGCCGCCGCCGGCGCCGAAGATCTCGTGGAACCCGCCGCAGTCCGGGCACTTGAAGCCGGACATGTTCTCGGCGATGCCGAGGACGTTCGTGTCGTGTTTGCCGAACATCCGGAGCCCCTTCGTGGCGTCGTCGAGCGCCACGTCCTGCGGCGTGGTGACGATGACCGCGCCGGTCAGCGGGAGCGTCTGGAGAATGGTGAGCTGCGTGTCGCCGGTGCCCGGCGGGAGGTCCATGATCAGGTAGTCGAGCTCGCCCCACTCCACGTCCTCGACGAGCTGCGTGATGATCTTGTGGACCATCGGGCCGCGCCAGATGACGGGGTCGTCCTCGCCGGTGAGGAAGTCCATGCTCATCAGGCGCATGCCGTACTGCTCGGGCGGTGTGATGGTGTCGCCGTCCGTCCGCGGCCGCTGGTCGGCCGAGACCATCCGCGGCACGTTCGGGCCGTAGATGTCCGCGTCGAAGAGGCCGACCTTCGCGCCCATCTCGGAGAGGCCGGCGGCGATGTTGACCGCCATCGTCGACTTGCCGACGCCGCCCTTCCCGGAGGCGACCGCGATGACGTTCTTCACGCCCGGCATCACCTGCTCGGCGGGCGAGAACTCCTCGGGGACCGACGCCGAGAGGCGCGGTTCGAGCCCCTCCGCGGTCAGGACCTCGCGCACCCGCTCCGCGATCTCGGTCTCGTGGGGGGCGTACGGCGCACCGAGCGCAAGCGACACCGAGACGGCGTCGCCGTCCACCTCGAGCTCGTTCACCAGCCCGAGCGAGACGATGTCGTCGCCCAGGTCCGGATCCTCGACCTCCCGAAGGAGGTCACGTACCGCGGCTTCGTCCATGTCCGAGGCGAGGGGAGTGAGCCGAATAAGGGTTCTGTAACCGGGCGTTCGAGCGGGAACGGGCGTCGTTGCGGGTCGGCGGACCGCCGCGTCGACGGCTACTCGATCCGCGTTCCGGGGTCGCCGCCAGACAGAAACGCCGACAGCTCGTCGGGGCCGAACACGAACGCGGGCGGGTCGAGCGCCAGCAGTTCACGAACCTTCGCGGCCATCCCGCCGGAGACGTCCGTCGCGTCGCTCGCGCCGAGCAGGTCCGCGACCGCGTCGAAGTCGTCGATCGCCGGGATCACCGCATCATCGGCGTCGAGCACGCCGGGAACCGTCGAGCAGACCCCCACGCGGTCGGCCGCGAGACCCTCCGCGAGCGACACGACGATCTCGTCGCCCGACAGCACCGTGACGCCCTCCCCGACCGTCGCGATCCCGTCGCCGTGGAGCACCGGGACGAACCCCTCGCCCAGCAGCGTCGCGGTCGCCTCCAGCGGGAGCGTCAGCTCCCCCTCGGCGTCCCGAGCACCGGCGGAGAGGGGATGGACCGGCACCGCGGGCACGCCCCGCTCGCGGAGGCGCTCGAGGACGTGCGCGTTGAGCCGCTTCATCCCCCCGTGGATGTCCGCCACCGCGGCGGCGTCGTGTGTGCCCGCGGTGGTGGAGACGCCGTGTGCGCTGGCGTGGTGGTGGCCGAAGCTCCCGCCGCCGTGGACGACGACGAGCCGGTCGACCGCGCCGTCCGCGAGCGCGCCGGCGACCGCGTCGCAGGCGGCGTCGAGCGCCGGCTCGTCCAGCGTTTCGGGGCTGTCCTTCTCGGTGATCAGGCTCCCGCCGAGCTTGAGGACGACGGGGGCGTCCGCGGGCGGTGCGGAGGAATCGCCGGCGGCCGCGGCGTCGTCGGCCATCACTCGCCCTCCACGCGGACGCCCTCGGTCGCCAGTTCGGCGCGGAACGACTCCTCACAGCCCTGCGTGAACGAGAGCGCGGTCTCGGTCCTGTCGGTCGAGTCGAGCGCGACGATGCAGCCGCCGCCGCCCGCCCCGGTGAGCTTCGCCCCGTACGCGCCCGCCTCTCGGGCCGCCCACACCATCGCGTCCAGCGAGCGCGCGGAGACGCCGAGCGCCGACAGCAGCCCGTGGTTGCAGTCCATCAGCTCCCCGAGCTCGTCGAGCAGGTCCGGCGAGGGGCGCCGCTCGGCGTCGGCGTCGGCGAGCAGGCGCTCGCCCTCGCGGGTCACGTCGCCGATCGCTTCGACGGTGTCGGCGGCGAATCCGTGCCGCTCCTTCAGTTCGCGGACGCCCGCCACGAGCGCGCCGGTGTCGCCCGCGCCGCCGTCGAAGCCGACGACGAACGGCAGGTTCGGCGCGTCGATGCGCTCGCAGTCATCGCCCTCGACGCGGACCGCGCCGCCCATCGCCGAGCAGAAGGTGTCCGCGCGCGAGGCCTGCCCGTCCTGCACCTCGAACTCCGCGCGGTAGGCGCGCTCCGCGACCTCCCGCGTCGGGAGGGGCTCGCCGAGCGCGCGCGTCGCGGCGTCGATGCCCGCGACGACGACCGCCGCGGAGGAACCGAGCCCCGCGCCGAGGGGGATCGCGCTATCGACGGTGATGTCGAAGCCGGCCCCGGGCGCGTCCGCGGCGTCGCGCGCCTGCGCGACGGCGGCGTCGATGTAGCCCATCGCGGCGTCGACGAGCGACCGCTCGACGTCCACGTCCGGGCGGCCCTCGGTCGAGCCGTCGTACTCGACGGTGAACCCGTCCAGCGAGAGGTCCTCGGCGGTGACGCGGACGTGGTCGTCGTCGCGCGGTTCCACGGCGACGGTCGCGCGCCGCTCGACGGCACACGGCACCGCGGGCTCACCGTAGACGACGGCGTGTTCGCCGAAGAGGTAGACCTTCCCCGGCGCACTACAGACGGTCATACGCGGTCTCACAGCCCCCGGGGTAACAGGCGTTGCGCTTGGACGTGAGCGGATACTGAGTGTGCGATATACTCGACGACGATACAGCGTGGCGCTCTGCTGCAGATCCTGCTGCTGTGAACAGCACCACCCAGAAAGCCCCAGCCGGCTCTCTCTACTACTGATCTATCTCGGTTATGGGTCCTGCTGCTGTGAACGGTAACACCCAGAAAGCCCCAGCCGGCTCTCTCTACTACTGATCTATCTCGGTTGTGGGTCCTGCTGCTGTGAACGGTAACACCCAGAAAGCCCCAGCCGGCTCGACCGGCCGCGACACACTCTGCGCTCCTCGCTCTCCGCTTGGCGAGACAAACCGCGTCTCGCTAGCCTCCGGCGTGCAGTAGCGCGCCGAAGACACCGCTCGCTGCGGTGCTTGAGGCGTCGGGGCCGGATCGAGCCGACTGCCCCTTTCAGTCCCACCCCGCTCCGCGACCGCACAGCACCGCGACCGCGCAGCAGCCTCACACCTCCCCAACCTCGGCGGCAGCGCGGCCGCGAAACCGCAACGCCGCGCGAGAGACGAGCTCTCGCTGGCCTCCGGCGTGCGGTAGCGCGCCGGAGACACCGCAGGCGGCCGCGCCGCCGCCTCCCTCGCGCGGTCGCGGCGACACGCTCCGCGGTCGCCGCGGCGCGCGCCAACCGCACAGCAACTGCACCGCCGTCGAACGAACGTTTTTCGCGGATCGGGCGGAACTCCCGCCGTGAGTGCAGCCTAATCGGCTTCCTCACAGCGCATCGCCTCGCCGGCTGTCCACCGTCTGGCGCGTGCGAGTAACGCGCGCGAGGTCGCCAGCGCGCTACTGCACGCTGGCTGCTCGGAAATCTCCGATTTCCGGTGGAACCCGCCCGCGGCCGGAGCGACGCGGAGGCCGCGATCGGCTGAGGCTGGGGAGGGGTGAGGCCACGCTTGCCTCGACAGCCGGTGTGGCGAATCACCGAGCGACAGGCCGCGACGACCGACACCACAAACCAGGTCCTGGCGGATTGAAAGGGCGAGGCCGGTCGCGGGCTTTCTGGCTGTTGGCGGCAAGGACAGCAGAACGCTCGACTGATACAGAAAAAGCGTAGAGCGAGCGGTCGAGGGCTTTCTGGCTGTTGGTAACAAGCGCAGCAGCACGCTTGATCGCTCTAAAAGCAGCGTATTGCGAACGGTCGTCCCCGGCTCACTCAGCCGTTTCCCCACGATTATCGGCGTGTGAGCGGACCCAGAGCTCCCCGATCCGGGAGAGGGTGGTCCGGTGGGACTTGCCGTGTGCCTCCTGTTCGATGTAGCCCTTCCCGCCGGGGCCGAGGCGGTCGACGTTGTAGATGACCTTCGAGCGGAACGAGTCGGTGTACTCCTCGTTGAGGTCGGCCGCGAGCGTCTCCGCCAGCTCGGAGACGGAGTCGAACTCGCCGTGCTCGCCGAGCGTGAACAGGATGAGCTCCTCGAACGGCTTGACGTTCTGGAAGGAGGCGACCGGGAGCTCCACGATGTGGTTGTCGCCGATGCGCTTCGCGCCGATGGTGGTGCCGCGCTCGTCGAACTCCTCCAAGAGCGACGTGGTGCTCGCGAGCCGGCGCTCGATGCGGTCGCGGTCGACGGCGGTGCCCGCGCTATCGTCCCCGTCCGCGGCGTCCGCTCCGCCCGCTCCGTCCGCGCCCTCGGCCGCGTTCCGGAGCTCCTGCAGGAGGTCGCGGCTCTCACGGAGCTCCTCGGCGAGCTCGGTCTCGAGGTACTTCTCGGGGGCGGTGTAGTAGGTGTGGATGCGGTCGCGGTCCTCCTGTCGCTCGACCATGATCGAGTGGGCCGCGGTCGCGAACGCGAACGAGACCGGGCGCGGCATCGAGCAGACGTTCACCCACACGTCGCGGCCGGCGTCCAGCTCCGCGTTGATCAGGTCGAACGCGCGCTCGAAGGCGGCGTCGTAGTCGTACACGTCCGCGACCGACTCGCGGACCGTCTCCGCGCCCAGCAGGTTCTCGAAGTCCGTCTCCAGTTTGCGCGCGATGTTCCGCGAGTACTCGACGTTCGCCTCGCTCCCGACCGACCCCTCGAGCAGGATCACGCGGTCCACGTCGAACTGGTCCCGGATGAGCGGGGCGATCAGCCGGTCGTAGTCGAAGCCGACCGGGACGACGTGCGTCTCCATGTCCGTCCGGTACGACGGCGGGGGTTAAAACCGCGTCCGTCCCCCGCGTGCCTCGTTCGTCCGTGTTCTCTCGCACGAACGCCTTCGGCCGCGTTCCCGCGCGTCGGCCATCCCCGAACGGTCTAAGTGCGCGCACACCCGACCCCGAACCAATGAGTCTACGGCCCGCGTGGCTGACCTTCCGGCGGTACGCGGCGGCGACGACCGCGGTCACGCTGACGCTCGTGAGCCTGGGCGTCTACACCGCGGCGACGGGGTCGGGGCTGGCCTGTCAGGCGCAGTGGCCCCTCTGCTCGGACCAGCTCATCCCCGCGCTGACGATCAACCCCGACTTCATCGAGTGGTTCCACCGCGTCTGGGCGATGGGCACCGGCTTCATGATCATCGGGCTCGCGGCGTGGTCCTGGCTCGGCGACCGGGAGCGGCGCGTCCGACTCGCGGCGACGGCCGCAGTCGCGATCCTCCCCCTCCAGATCACCGTCGGCGCGGTGACGGTCACGGTCGGCGGGCTCGTCCCCGGCGGCTACACCGTCTCGACGCACGCCGCCCACCTGCTCGTCGCGCTGACCATCTTCACGCTGCTCGGGCTGGCGACGCTGTGGGCGTTCCTCGACGAGCGCGCGGTGACGGCGACCCACCTCCGGCGCGCGCTCGGCCTCGGCGTCGGCGGCCTGCTCGTCGCCGCGCTGCTGTCCCGCGCCGTCCCCCTCCTGACCTACTCGCCGGGCGCGCAGGGCTGGTTCTACGCCGCCGGTCTGCTGGCGCACCTCGGGCTGCTCTCGGCGGTCGTGTTGACTCCGCACGCCGCGGTCCGAGACGCGGTCGCGCGCCGGACGCGCGGACTCGCGGGCGCCGCCCTCGCGCTGCTGTTTCTCACGTTGCTGCTCGGCCGCGATCTCGTGCTCTACACCGCGACGTGGCGCCTGATCAATCAGGTCGCGCTCGTCGGCGCGGTCGTCGGCGCGGTCGCCGCGCTGCTCGTCGTGCGGCGCGGATCGGGGACCGCCGACCACGCTGCCGACGCCGAGTCCGGCACTCCGACGAGCGACGACTGAGAAACGCGCCCCGCCGCGGGTCCGCGGCCGCGGGGTTGCCGGTCCGTGGCGTTTATTTCCGTCCGCCGCCCGGTTGCTGGCATGCAAACGGCGGACCAGTCGACGGTCACCGGGCTCCCGCCCGGGATGGCGGCCGCCCGGGACGAGCTGACGCCGATGCTCTCCCAGTACGCCGACTGCTGTGCCGCCCACGAGGACGCCCTCGTGCTGTTCCAGGTCGGCGACTTCTACGAGGCCTTCTGCGAGGCCGCCGAGGAGGTGGCCCGCGTCTGCGAGGTGACGCTCACCCAGCGCGAGGACTCCACCGGCGAGTACCCCATGGCGGGCATTCCCATCGACAACGCCGCGGGCTACCTCGACTCGCTTTTGGAGGCCGGCTACCGCGTCGCGCTCGCCGACCAGGTCGAGGACGCCGAGCAGGCATCCGGGCTGGTCGACCGCGCGGTGACGCAGGTGATCACGCCCGGCACCGTGGTCGAGGACGAACTGCTCGCGTCCGGGACGACGAACTACGTCGCGGCGGTCGCGCGGGACACGGCGGAAGACCAGAACGGCGCCTACGGCCTCGCCGCGGTCGACGTGGCGACCGGCGAGTGCCTGGTCACCGGCGGCGACCGCGCGACGGTCGCGGAGGAGCTCGACCGCGTCGACCCAGCGGAGCTTTTGACCGGCCCCGGAGTCGAGGCCTTCTCGCAGTCGGAGACGGAGGCGGACCCGATGACGACCGCGGCGCCGGGCGACGCCTTCGCGCGCCGGACCGCCGGCGAGCGACTGGAGCCGTACGTCCCGGGTCCCGAGAACCGCTTCGCCAGCACGGCGGAGCTTCGCGCCGCGGGTGCGGTGCTCGCGTACGCCGAGTACACCCAGGGCGACGACGGCCCGCTGGAGTACGTCACGCGCGTCCGGCGCTACGACCCGCGCGACCACCTCCGGCTGGACGCGGCCGCGCGCCGGAGCCTCGAACTGTTCGAGAACCGCGGGCTCGGCGCGAGCGACACGCTGTTCGACACGCTCGACGAGACCGCCTGCGCGCTCGGCCGGCGGTGTCTGGAGCGCTGGCTCCGGCGCCCGCTCGTGGACGTCGACCGGATCGGCGCCCGGCACGACGCGGTCGCCGACCTCGCCGACCGCTCGCTCGACCGGGACGCGGTGAGGGAGGCGCTGTCGTCCGCCTACGACCTCGAACGCCTCGTCGGCCGGGTCTCGCGGGGCCGGGCGAACGCCCGCGACCTGCGCTCGCTGGCGGCCACGCTCGCGGTCGTCCCCGAGATAAGAACTGCGCTCGCGGGCGGTGGGGAAGAAGCCGAAGCCGGCGATAACGACGCGGACCCCGCGCTCGCGGAGCGCCCCGACCACCTCCGCGAGCTTCACGACAGGCTCGATCCCCTCACGGACGTGCGCGAGCTGATCGAGGGGGCGATCGCGTCCGATCCGCCACAGGAGATCACCGAAGGCGGCGTGATCCGCGAGGGGTTCGACGCGGAACTCGACGACCTGCGCGCGACGGAGCGCGAGGGGCGGGAGTGGATCGCCGACCTGGAGGCGGCCGAGCGCGAGCGGACCGGCATCGACTCGCTGAAGGTCGGCCACAACCAGGTCCACGGCTACTACATCGAGGTGACCGACGCGAACCTCGACCGCGTGCCGGACGACTACCGCCGCAGGCAGACCCTCAAAAACGCCGAGCGCTACTACACGCCGGAGCTGAAGGAGCGCGAGGAGGAGATCGTCGGCGCCGCCGAGCGCGCGGACGCGCTGGAGTACGAACTGTTCGCGGAGGTGCGCGAGTCGATCGCGGCGGAGGCCGACCGGATCCAGGCCCTCGCGGACGCGCTGGCGGAGACGGACGCGCTGACCTCGCTCGCGACGGTCGCGGTGCGGCACGACTACGTCCGTCCGGAGGTCGTCGCTGATCCGGACGCGGGCATCGAGATCGAGGGCGGGCGACACCCCGTCGTGGAGCGGACCGGCGAGTTCGTCCCCAACGACGCCGACCTCCCGCGGGGGAGCGTCGCGCTGATCACCGGCCCGAACATGAGCGGCAAGTCGACGTACATGCGGCAGGTCGCGCTCGCGGTCGTGCTCGCGCAGGTGGGGTCGTTCGTCCCCGCGCAGGCGGCCAGACTTCCGGTGCTGGACCGCGTGTTCACCCGCGTCGGCGCCTCCGACGACATCGCCGGCGGCCAGTCGACGTTCATGCGCGAGATGAGCGAGCTGACCGAGATCCTCCACGACGCGACCGGCGACGCGCTGGTGCTGCTCGACGAGGTGGGCCGCGGGACCGCGACGACGGACGGCCGCGCCATCGCCCGCGCCGCCGCGGAGTTTCTCCACGACGAGCTCGGCGCGACCACCCTCTTTGCCACCCACTACCACGAGCTGACCGACCTTGCCGACGACCGCGAGCGGATCTACAACCTCCACTTCACTGCCACTCGCGAGGACGGTGACGTGACGTTCCTCCATCGGGTCGCCCGCGGTGCGTCCTCCTCCTCGTACGGCGTCGAGGTCGCGGAGCTCGCCGGCGTGCCGCCCGCGGTCGTGGACCGGGCCCGCGACCTCGTCGAAGAATCGGACGGCGATAGTTCCTCGGCGACCGAGGGATCGGTTGGGTCGGCGGACGAGACCGGGCCGGCGGACCCGGAAGAGCCGCCGGAATCTGCCGCGGCTCCCGCCGACGCCACGCTGGACGCGTTCGCGGAGAACGGCGGTCCCGACCGGCCGTCGGGCGCCGATGCCGGGAGCCGCGGCGCGGACGGCGACCGCGACGAGGCCGCCGCCGAGGTGCTGGCCGCTCTCCGGGAACTGGATCTCGCTCGCACGACGCCCATCGAGGCGCTGAACACGCTCCGCGACCTGCAGGAGCGCGCGGAGCGATGAGCGACCGGGCGGAGGAGAGCCGATCCGATGACGAGAGGGACGGCGGGACCCGAGTCCGTCGGCTCGACGACGCGACCGTCGACCGCATCGCGGCCGGCGAGGTGGTGACACGTCCAGCGCGGGTCGTCGGCGAACTCCTCGACAACGCGCTCGACGCCGGCGCGGGGCGGGTCGAGGTCGCGGTCCGGGGCGACGGCACGGAACGGATCCGCGTTCGCGACGACGGCCACGGGATGAGCCGCGCGGACGCGGAACTGGCCGTGGAGCGCCACGCGACGAGCAAGCTCCGGGACGGCGAGGATCCGGTCGGCATCACCTCGCTCGGCTTCCGGGGCGAGGCGCTGCCCGCCATCGCCGAGGCCGCCCGGCTCGAACTCGTCACCGGCGACGGCGGCGCGCAGGGAACGCGGGTCGTCGTGGACGGCGGCGAGGTCGCGGTGTCGGACGCCGGCCGCGCCCGCGGCACCACCGTGACCGTCGAGGACCTGTTCCGCGACCGGCCAGCCCGCCGGGAGGCGCTCGCGGGGCCGGAGACGGAGTTCGCGCGGATTTCCGACCTCGTGGCGGACTACGCGCTCGCGCGGCCGGACGTGGCGGTCACGCTCGTCCACGACGGCCGCGAGACGCTCTCGACGCCGGGGACCGGCGCGAGCGACGCGCTGCTTGGCGTGTACGACCGCGACGTGGCCGGTCAGTCGACGACGCTGGACGCCAGCGTCGCGGTCGACGAGGTGGAGAAGAAGGTCGGCGTGACCGGCGCGTTGGCGTACCCCTCGGTCACCCGCGCCTCGCGCGACCACGTGCGCGTCGCCGTGAACGGGCGACCGGTAGAGAACGTGAGCCTCGCGCGGGCGGTCCGGGCCGGCTACGGGCGCCTGCTGCCGGACGGTCGCGAGCCGGTGGCGGCGGTGTCCGTCGAGGTGCCGCCCGAGGCGGTCGACCCGAACGTCCACCCCGCGAAGCGCGAGGTCGGCCTGCGGGCCGGCGACGCGGTCGCCGACGCCGTCGAGACCGCGGTCTGCGACGCGCTGACCGGCGCGGACCTCCGGCGCAAGGCGGAGGTGGCGACCGACCTCGAGAGCTCGCTCTCGCCGGTCGACGGGCCGGACCCCTTCGCGTCGTTCGAGCCCATCGGCCAGTACGCCGGTCTTTACCTGCTGTGTGACGCCGGCGAGGAGCTGGTCGTGATCGACGTCCACGCCGCTCACGAGCGCGTCAACTACGAGCGCCTGCAACGGGCGTTCGACGGCGAAGCGGTCCCGAGCGCGTCGCTGGAGCCGCCGGTGACGGTGTCGCTGTCGGCCCCGGCGGTCGCGGCGGTTGAGGCCCACGGCGACGCGCTCGCGCGACTCGGCTTCGACGCCGAGGCGTTCGGCGGCGGGACGGTTCGGCTCCGGTCGGTTCCGGCCCCGTTCGGCCGCGCCGCGGACGCCGACGCCTTCCGGGACGCCGTCGACGCGCTCGCTGGCGGCGAATCGCCCGTCGACGCACGGGAGGCTCTGCTGGCGGACCTGGCCTGTCACCCCTCGCTCAAGCGCGGCGATTCGCTCGAAAACGGGGACGCACGCGCGCTGCTCGACAGACTCGGCGAGTGCGAGCGCCCGTTCGCCTGCCCGCACGGCCGGCCGACGACGCTGTCGGTCGAGGAGGCGACGCTCGCGGAGGGGTTCGAGCGACGGCCGCGACGCTGAGAAAGGAAGCGTCCGGAGAAGACGCCGCGCAGTCGGCGGGGGGCGCGGCGCGGTCGGTCCGTCGCGATGCGGGCTCAGCCGTGCAGTTGTCGCTCGATGCGT
>NZ_LKIR01000116.1:15865-54389 GCF_001462205.1 Haloparvum sedimenti | reverse complement strand
GTCTCGCGTGCGGTCTCCGTTCGGTGCGTCTCGCGTGCGGTCTCCGTTCGGTGCGTCTCGCGTGCGGTCTCCGTTCGGTGCGTCTCGCGTGCGGTCTCTGTTCGATACCGTTCTCGAGTCCTGTACGGCTCGCGGGAGCGGCTGCCGATTCCGTCCGTGTCCCCGTTCAGGGCAGTCGGCGGGCGGTGCGCGTGCGTCGTCCGTGTGTCGAGCGTCGGTTCAGTTGGGCACCACCTCTCGGTCTATGGTAACAACCCACACGACAAGAACTTTGTGGCGCCGGCTCGGAAAATCACAAGAGGATTGTCACGTTTGCGGGTGCCGACCTACCACGCCTTGCAGTCGGCACAGACACGATCGCCGTCGTCGAGCCACCGGCGCTCGACGGTCGCGCCGCAGCGCTCGCAGTCGGTGCCGCCCGTGGTCCAGTCGGCCGTCGGCGTCGCCGGGTCCGGGTCGGCGGCAGCACCGCCCGAGTCCGTATCGGTCCGTTCCGACTCCGAACCGTTCTCCGTCGACTCCGCGGGCGCGTCCGACGGCGAGGCGGACTCCTCGCCCGCCTCGTCAGTCTCGCCTGCCTCGCTCGCCTCGCCCGCGAAGTCGTCCAGCGAGCGGTCCTCGGGCACGATCGATCAGGCCTCCCGTCGCAGGCGGTCGACCACGAAATCGGTCTCCAGCTCGCCGAGGAACTCGCCGAGCCGCGGCCCCTGCGTCTCGTCGAAGAAGAGGCGATAACCGGCCGCGAAGAAGTCCGAGACCTCGATGTCGTGTCTGCGGGCGGTCTCGTACATCTCGCCCTGGATCGCCTCGCCGTCGTTGCCCGCCGCGACGAAGTCGGCGAGGTCGTCGAGCGCGGCCGCCACGTCCGCGTCGAACTCCGCCGCCGGGAGCTCCGTCTGCAGCCGGTAGTTGTACTCGTTGTCCATGCGCTCGGCCCACGCGCGGGCCTTCTCGACGCGTTTGAGCGCGTCCGCGACCGCCCAGTCGGGCGTGTCGTCGTCGAAGTGCCCCTCGTCGCGGGCCAGCTGCTCGCGGAAGTCGGGGTCCTCGACCATGCCGAGCACGGCCGCGAACGTGTACGGCAGCCGGACGCGCTCCTCGCGGACCTCCTCGACCACGAAGGGGTACGCGCGCTCAGCGAAGCGCGTCAGCTCCTCGTCGTCCACCTCGCCGAAGTAGGCGCGCTCGAAGCGGTCGAAGCGGTCGACGAGCTGGTCGAGCCGCTCCAGGTTCAGGTCGCGCGCCTTCTTCGGGTCGAGCGCGAAGAAGTAGCGTAACACCTCCGGCTCCAGCAGGTCGAGGATCTCCGGGACGGTGACGATGTTGCCCGCCGACGAGGAGAGCGCCTCGCCGTTCAGCGTGAACCACTCGTACACCATCGGCACCGGCGGCTCCACGTCGAGAACGTTCTCGGCGATGTCGACGCCGGAGGGCCACGACCCCTCGGCGTGGTCCTTGCCGAACGGCTCGAAGTCGACGCCGAGGACGCCCCACTGGCCGGGCCACTCGAAGCGCCACGGGAGCTTCCCCTCGCGGAACGTCGCGGTGCCCGCGTGGCCGCAGCCCTCGATCTCGTTGCCCCCCGCTTCCATCCCCGTGCACTCGTACTCGACCGTGCCGGCCTCGAGGTCGACCGCGGTCACCGTCTCCGTCACCTTGCCGCACTCCGCGCACACCGGGTTGAACGGGACGTACGTCTCGTCGACCTTGTCCTGGTACTGTCCCAGGACCTCTCGGGCGTCGTCGACGCGCTCGAGCGCCTTGCGGACCACCGGCTCGAAGGTGCCGTCCGCGTACAGGTCGGTGTTCGAGACCATCTCGACGGGGACGCCGAGCCGGTCGGCGTCCGCCTTGAGGAGCGACGCGAAGTGGGCCGCGTACGACTCCTTCTCGCCGAAGGGGTCCGGGATGTCCGTGTACGGCTTGCCGAGGTTCCGCCCGAGCGCGCCCGCGTCGACCTCGCCGAGACCGACGATGTTGCCATCCGGGTCCGCGAGCTTCCGGGGCACCTTCCGGAGCGGGTCCTTGTCGTCGGAGGTGAACACCTGCCGGACCTCGTGGCCGCGCTCGCGCAGGACCTCGGCGACGAAGTAGCCGCGGATGATCTCGTTGAAGTTGCCGAGGTGCGCGACGCCCGACGGCGAGACGCCCCCCTTGATCACGACCGGGTCGTCGGGGTCGCGCGCCGCCACGGCGTCCGCGACCGCGTCCGCCCAGAAGGCGTGGTGGGTCGGCTCGCCGTCGTCGGTCTCGTCGCCCGTTCCCGACTCGGCGTCGCCATCGTCGCCGCTCCCTCCGCCCGTCGACAGCGTGTGCGGGTCGCGGCGGTCGTCTGCGCTCATTTATTCCTCCTGTGCCCAGTCGGTCGGCTCGGCGGTCCCCTCCGGCACCACGTCGGTGCCGGTGTGCGTCCCGCGGAGGACCGCGTCCACCAGCACCTCGGGGTCGGTTCCGTCGAGCACGATCGACCGGATGCCGGCCCGGTCGATCAGCTTCGCCGCGAGCAGGTCGACCGGCGCGGACGCCCCCGCGTCCCGGCTCATGGGGACCACGATGTCGACCAGCTCCGCGGGCGACAGCGCCGCGTACTGCTCCGCGTTCGGGTTCTCGTTGGGGTCCGCGTCGTAGACGCCGTCGGCGCTCGTGGCGTACACGAGCAGGTCGGCGTCGACGGACTCCGCGAACGCGGCCGCCACCGCGTCGGTCGTCTGTCCGGGCATCACGCCGCCCATCACCGCCACCTCGCCGCGGCGGAGCGCGGCCGCCGCGTCGTCGTACTCCTCCGCCGGCGAGAGCGTGGCCCGCTGGCCCAGCGCCGCGATCAGCAGGCGGGCGTTGAGCCGCGTGACGCCGATTCCCAGCTTGTCGAGCTGGACCTCGTTGGCGCCCAGCTCGCGGGCGGCGCCGATGTAGTCACGGGCGACGCCGCCCCCGCCGACGACGACGCCGACCTCGCACCCCTCGTCGACCAGCGTCCGGATCGCGTCGGCGTGGTCCCCGACGCGGTCGGAATCGAGATCCGGCGCGAGCACGCTCCCGCCGACAGAAACGACGACTCTCATTACGGATGAGTTCCGCCGTCCCGCTCTTAAGGATTATCAAGCCCCGCCGAGCGTGACGGGCGGTTGCGGGACGGTGCGGGACGGTGCGGGAGCGACCTGGGCCGCCCTACCGCCGACCGCAGATGCTCAACAGGTCGTGGAGGTCCGCGACCTCGTAGGTGGGCTGCCGGCTCAGGTCGAAGTCGCGCCGGTGCGGTCGCCGGATAAATGCGGAGTCGACGCCCGCGTTGTCGGCCGCCTCGATGTCGGACTCGTTGTCGCCGACGAACAGCGCGGTGTCGGCCTCCAGGTCCTCCAGCGCACGTTCGATGTAGTACGGCGAGGGCTTCTTGCGCGAGAGGCTGGCGATCGTCGGCTCGCGGCCGTAGGCCGTCCCGAAGTGGCCGTCCAGCCCGAAGTGGTCGAGGAGGAAGTCCACCGTCGCCTGCTGGTTCGAGGAGACGACGCCGAGTTTGGCGTCGAACTCCCGGAGCACGTCCACGTCGTCGTAGGGCGTCTTGCGGCCGGACCGGGCGTCCCGGACCTGCGCCTCGCTGGCGACCCGGTCGCGGAGGGTCCAGAACTCGCCGGGGTCGAGGTCGTATCGCTCGCACAGCGAGGCCAGGTCGCCCGGCGTCACGCCCGCGGCCACGTCGTCGACGTGGGCCAGGTCCGGGTCCTCCACGCCGGCGCTCTCGAAGGCGTCCCAGGCGGCCTCGCGGAGCGTGTCGAACGGCGTCCGACCGACTAACACCCCGTCGTTGTCGAACACGACGGCGTCGTACATGGCCGTACGTCGGCGAGGCGCGCGGAAAAAGGTTTCACCGGCCGGGTCACCCCGATTCGGGCCGAAACGAGGCCGTGACGGGCGCCTCCGCACCGCGCTCCGCGCCCTACTCGTGGACTGCCTCGCCGCGGTGGAGCCGGGTGGCGATCGAGAAGGTCCCCTCGCGCTCGCGGCGGGTAGGGTAGTGGGCGGCCATGTAGCGCGCGAGCGCGACCAGGAGGAGGCGACGCTCTGCTGGGTCCTCGCGGCGGTCATACTGTGAGAACGCCGCCTCCAGCGCCTGAAACGTGTGGAAGTTCGTGTCCTCGATCAGCAGCGCGTTGCCGAGTTCGGCCTTGAGACGGTCGGGGTCGCCGCCCCCGTCGAGGTAGCGCGCGGTCGCCCGCGCCGCCGCGTCGACCTCGCCCTCCGTCTCGAAGCACAGCCGGAGGTCGGCCAGTGCCTCGTCGGGGTCGGCGTCGGGCGCCGGGTCCGGATACGGCGCCGGCGGCGTGTTGAGGAACCGGTCGAGGTAGACGTTCACGGCCGCGTCGACGACGCCGCGGTAGAGTTCGGGGGCGTCCACGCGCTCCGCCATCCGGTGGACGGCGTTTGCGTACGTGAACGTGTGGTGGACGGTGTTCCAGTCGACGAACTCGTTGCTCGTCCCGAACCGCGCGACCCGCGTCGCGGCCGCGTACGCCACGGCGCCCGCGAGCTGCTCGACGGTCGCGCCGTTCCGGATCGCGGTCTCCAGCGCGTCGAAGATCGGTTCCGGATCCGACCCACGGAGCGTCTCGGTGAAGTCGTCCGGCTCGGTCCATTCTTCGCCCTCCCCAGCCGCGACGAGGTCGTCGAGTCGGTCGAACAGGTCCTCGCACATGCCGGCGAGGTCGTCGGGGCGGCGCCACTCGGCCAGCTCCTCGCTGCGCTCGGCGCTCGTGAGGTTCTCCACGAGGCTCGACAGCACCGCGTCCGCCTCGTCCCAGCCGACGCGGTCGAGCGCCTCGGTCGCCTTGTTGAAGTGGTCGAACGCGTGGCCCGTCGAGAGGTAGCGGTGGTCGGTCGTGGCCGCGGCAACGATCTCCGCGAGCTCGGCGTCGTCGTGGCCGCACGCGACCGCGGTGCGCAGACACCGCTCGGCGCCGTCCGGGTCGCGGACCTCGACGCAGTCACGGAACCACTCCTTCAGCCGGTCGTAGGGGACCTCGCGGGTGTCGAACTCGTCCTCCTCGAACTTGGGCGGCTCGTCGGCGCAGTCGCTCGCCACCTCGGTCAGCCCCTGGTACATCGCGCGCTGGCGGTCCTGCGGGTCGAGGTCCGCCGCGACGTTCGACAGCGCCGTGAGGATGGTGAGCCCGGACGACCAGCCCCCCTGCCGGTACCGCGTGCCGAACGCGACGCCCGCCTCCAACTGCTCGGACACCGGCACGCCGGCGTCCGCCAGCCCGACCGCGGACTTCGCGATCACCAGCCGGATGTTTCGCTCGAGGCCGTCCTCCAGCCGCTCCCGCCAGTGTTCGGCCGGGGAACGGTCGCGCTCCGGGTTCGGGTTCACGTAAACGGTGCCGTCCTCGACCAGGGTGGGGTACGTCTCCACGTCGTCGGCCCACGGGTCGAAGGTGTTCCCGCAGGAGAGCTCGAAGCGCGCGTGGTGCCACTCGCAGGTGAGGATCCCCTCGTCGACGGTCCCCTCGGTGAGCGGGAACCCCATGTGCGGACACCGGTTGTTCACCGCGCGGACCTCGCCCTCGTGGTGGAACACCGCGATCGGCACGCCGTCGAGCGCGACCAGTTCGCGGCCCGACTCCCGCAGTTCGTCCAGTTCGACCGCCGCCTCGTGCGTCTCGGGAACACCCATGGTAATTAGTACCACGACCCGGGACATAACCGTTCCCTGAAGCGCGTTCTTGTAGGACGGATTATGAATCGGTGACCGGCGGACGACCTTATATATCCGACCGACGTAACGGGCCCCGTGCAGCGCGCCACCGTCCGCATCGACCCGCACGTCCACTCCGACGGCAGCTACGACGGCCATGAGCCGGTGGAGCTGATCTTGGAACACGCGGCGGACATCGGCCTGGACGCGGTGGTCATCACGGACCACGACACGATGAGCGAGTCGCTCCGCGCGGCCGAGCTGGCCCCGGAGTACGACCTGATCGGCATCCCCGGCGTGGAGGTGTCGACCGCCCACGGCCACCTGCTTGCGATCGGCGTCGAGGAGATGCCGCCCCACCGCGCCCCCTACGACGAGACGGTCGCGTGGATCCACGACCACGGCGGCGTCGCGGTCGTTCCCCATCCCTTCCAGCGGTCGCGGCACGGCGTCCGGCGCAGACACGTCCCGGTCCCGGGGGACGAAGCGGACGGGCCGGCAGGAGACGCCGCCGACGGGGACGGCGACGCCGACGCGGAGTCCCCCGACATGGACGCCGAGTCCCCCGACCGCGTTCCCCCGCGACGCGGCGTCGACGCCGTCGAGGTGTTCAACGCGTGGCTGTTCACGGGCTACCGCAACCGCAAGGCGCGGCGGTTCGCGACGGTCCACGACCTGCCGGGCGTCGCCGCCAGCGACGCCCACACGCTCCAGTACGTCGGTCGCGCGTTCACCGAAGTGGAAGTCGAGGGCGCGGCGTCCGCGGCCGAGGTGACCGCCGCCGACGTGCTCGACGCGATCCGCGCGGGCTCGACCACCGTCAGCGGAAAGCGCGCGCCCGTTCCGATGGCGGCGCGTCACTACGCCATCGCGGCCGCTCGCAAGTCGGGCTACTACGCGAAGACGGGCGCGGTCAAAAGCGCCGCGACCGCGAAGTGGGCGGCGTTCAGCGCCGCCTCGACGGCTCGCGTGGGCGCGCTCCAGGGTGCTCACCGGCTCGCGCGGATCGCAGCGTGGTTCCGCTGACCGCCGCCGGAGATCACAACCCCATTTATCGGTCGACGCGAAGCGCCGGCCGATGCCCTCCACGACGGACCCACGGCGGACGCTCGCGACCGACACGTGCTCACTCCCCGACGGCCGCACGCTCGCGTACGCCACCTGCGGCGCGCAGGACGGCGCCCCGGTGATAGCCCACCACGGCACTCCCGGGTCGCGGCTGTTCGCCGCGCTGTTCGACGAGGCGGCCACCGCGGCGGACGTCCGACTGATCGTCCCCGACCGACCGGGAGCGGGCCGCTCGTCGCCGCCGCCGAGCGATTGGACGTGGCACGACTGGGGCGCAGACCTGACGGCGCTTCGCGAGGCCGCGTCGATCGACCGCGCGGCCGTCCTCGGGTTCTCCGGCGGCGGTCCCTTCGCGGTCGCGGCGGCGGAGCGCGACTGGGTGACCCGACTCGGGCTGGTCAGCACCGTCGTCCCGCCGGCCGACAACGGGCTCGCCACGCTCTCCCGGATCCCGTACGCGATCCCCCTTCTCTTCCGGTGCTCCGCCGCGGTCGCCCGGGTGGTGGGGCCGGACGCCGTCGTCGGCCAGTACACCGACCGCGACGTGCCGGAGCCGACCGCCGCGGCCGTCGCGACCGACTTCCACGAGGCGCTGCGGCAGGGACCGGGCGTCGTCGCTCGCGAGACGCGAGCGTTCGGCGACCGCTCGCTCGATCCCGACCGACCGAGCTGTCCCGTCCGAGCGTGGCACGGGACGCGCGACGAGAACACGCCGATCGGCCCGGCGCGGGAGTTCGTCGAGGCGGCGGGCGGCCGACTCGTCACGTCCGAGACCGACCACCTCGGGACGCTCCTCGACCGCCGTCGGGACGCGCTCGCGTGGCTCGGCGGGGAAGAATAGTGGAGGAATAGCCGCCGGAAGCGGACCGACCGCGTTCAGTCGGCCGTGACGGGCGAGCGCGAGGTCGCCAGGTCCAGCACGTCGTCGAAGAAGTCGAGGCTGTCGTTCGGGCCGGGGTTGGCCTCGGGGTGATACTGGCGCGTGATGATGTCGAGGTCCTCGCTGTCGAGCCCCTCGGGGGTGTCGTCGTTGACGTTCACCTGCGTCACCTCCAGCGGACCGGGGTCCGCGACCGTGTAGCCGTGGTTCTGGGTCGTCATCACGACGCGGTTCGTCTCCAGGTCGCGGACGGGCTGGTTGACGCCGCGGTGGCCGAACGCCATCTTCTCCGTCGACCCGCCGAGCGCCGAGGCGACGATCTGCTGGCCGAGGCAGATGCCCGCAAGCGGCACGTCGCCGGCGAACGCCTCCGCGACCGTCTGTGCGGCCTCGAAGTTCTCCGGATCGCCCGGCCCGTTCGAGACGAACACGACATCGGGATTCACGGCCGAAACCGCCTCGGGCGTCGCGTCGTACGGGAGCACGTGCACGTCCGCGCCGCGGGCGGTGAGGTTCTCGATGATCGAGCCCTTCGCGCCGCAGTCCAGCAGCGCGACGGTGTAGTCGCCGCCGCCGTCGTGGACTTCGGGTTCGTCGACCGACACCTCCGCGCCGATGTCGGTGTGGTCGCTCATCGGGACGCACGCCTCCATCTCCGCGACCGCGTCCTCCGGCGTCGCGTCCTCGCCCGCCGCGATGCCGCACGCCATCGCGCCCTCTTCGCGGACGCTCGTCACGATCTCGCGGGTGTCGAGGTGGTCGATCGCCGGGACGCCCTCGCTCGCCAGCCAGTCGGCCACGTCGTCCGTGAACTCACGGGCGATGGCGGCGCTCGGCTGCACGTGGTCGGACTCGAACCGCTCGTCTCGGACGCCGTAGTTCCCGATCAGCGGGTAGGAGAAGGTGAGCACCTGCTGCGCGTAGGAGGGGTCGGTGAGCGACTCCTCGTACCCCGTATACGCGGTCGTGAACACCAGTTCGCCGCGGGTCTGCCCCGGAGCACGCGCGCGCGCCTCGAACACGCGGCCGTCCTCCAGCGCGAGGTAGGCGTCCGTCATTACGAGATACGTACGGAGGAAGCGTAATAAGTGCGTCGTTCGAAGTAGAGTTACGATATTCGTAACCGGCTGCGGAGACGGTCGGCGCTGCGTCAGAGACGACCGAGAGAGCCCCCACGACCGGAGGTACGCTTAACACATCACCAACCGTGTGAGAGTTGTGACCGATCTAGGAGACGGACCCTCCACGACGCGGCGCGGTCTGATCGGCGCGATCATCGGCGGGACCGCCGCCGCCGGGACCCTCTCGCCCGTGGCGGGCTACCTGCGCGCGTTCGCTCCGCTCTCGGGCTCCGCGTGGGGCGATCCGCCGGCCGACGGAACCGTCGCAAGCCCGCACGGCCCGGCGACCGTCCGGATCGACGAGGAAGCAGTCCCCCACGTCGCGGCCGACGACGAGCTCGCGGCGGCGTACGCCACCGGCTACGCGCAGGCGACACACCGGCTGTTCCAGCTCGACCTCCAGCGGCGCGTGATGCGCGGTCGCCTCTCGGAGGTCGTGGGCCCCGCGACGCTCGGCTCCGACGAGTTCCACGTCCGCATGGACTTCGTCCGCGCGGCCGAGGCGTCGTGGGATCGGATCCGCGACACGCCCGCCGGCGACGCCGTCGGCGCCTACGCTGACGGGGTCAACGCCCGCATGAAGGAGGGAGACCTCCCCGTCGAGTTCCGGCTGCTCGACTACGAGCCCGTGCCGTGGACTCCCGTCGACACGATGCTGATGGAGAAACAGATCGCGTGGGCGCTGACCGGGAGCTTCCGAAGCCTCCGCCGGGCCGCGCTCCGCGACGCCCTCGGCGAGGCGGCGGTCGCTGAACTGTTCCCGCAACGCTACGACCACGACTCGCCGATCCTCCGGGACGCTGAACCCGAGGGGGACGAGTCTCGGCGCGTCGGACTGCGAGACGAGACGCGACCCGACGCGCCGCCCGCGGCCGACGTGGACCCGGACCTCGCTTCGTGGCTCTCGGGGTTCGAGTCGCCGCCAGGGTTCGGATCGAACTCGTGGGTCGTCTCCGGGGCCCACACCGCCTCCGGAGATCCGCTGCTCGCCAACGATCCCCACCTGAGTCTACAGGCGCCGCCGGTGTGGTACGAACAGCACGTCACCACGCCGGAGTCGGACGTGCGCGGCGTCACGTTCCCGGGCGTCCCCTTCGTCGTCATCGGTGCCAGCGACCGCTGCGCGTGGGGGTTCACCAACCCGGGCAGTGACCAGCTCGACTGCTACACCTACGAGACGCGCGGGGAGGTGGCGGTCGAGGACGACATGACCGACTCGGACACGGTCCCCGCGGAGTACAGATGCGGCGACGAGTGGCGCGCGTTCGAGACGGAGACCGCGACGATCCCGGTCGCGGGCGCAGCGGACCGGACGGTCGCGGTCAGAAAATCCGTCCACGGTCCCGTCCTCGACCGGGAGGGCCGAGAAGTGGGTATCGCGTGGACCGGCCTGGTCGGCTCGGGGGTCACGACCGCGATCAGGGAGTTCCCGCGCGCGGAGACGGTCGCCGAGATCGACGCGGCGTCGCGCTCGTTCGACTCGTTCAGCCAGTGCCTGGTCGCGGCCGACGCCGACGGCGGCACCCTGTTTCGCGTCACCGGCCGCGTTCCGATCCGAGAGACCGGCGGCGAGCCGGTCCGCGGCGACCGCGTCCACGACGGATCCGCGCGGGAGGGCGAGTGGCCCGGCTACGAGCCCTACGACCCGGACCCCGACTGGTCCGGAGCCATCCCCTTCGAGGAGATGCCGGCCCGCGAGGACCCCGACCTGCTGGCGACCGCCAACCAGCGGATCGTCGACGACGACGCCTACCCCTACTACCTCGCGGAGGGGTACTCGACGCCGTGGCGCGGGATCCGCGTTTACGACCGGCTGGACGCGGCGGTCGCGGCGGAGACACCCCTCACGCTCGGCGACATGGCGAGCGTCCAGCGCGACGTCCGCGACGGTCGCGCGGGTCGGCTGGTCCCCCTCGTGGTGGACGCCGTCGCGGCGGCCGACGGCGACTCGGACCCTGCCCTCCGCGAGGCGGCCGCGACCCTCGAGGACTGGGACCGGCGAATGACCCGCGACTCGGAGGCGGCCCTGCTGTTCGACCGCCTGATCGCGGCCTACCGAGACCGCGTCTTCGCCGACCGGTTCGCGGCCGCGGGCCTCGACGAGGGCGATTGGCCGACCGACTGGGTCCTCGTCGGCCTCGATCCGGACGGGGACTGGCTCGGTGGGCGGTCCCGGGACGCCCTGCTGCGCGAGAGCCTCGCGGTTGCCGTCGATCGCGTGACGGCGGAGCGAGAGGCGGGCGAGGCGACGACATACGGCGACGTGAACTCCACCGCCGCGATCCGGCACCCCTTCGGGCAGTCGTTCCTGAACTACCCCGCGTACCCGACGGACGGCTCGCCGGCCACGCTGTTCAACTACCGTCGCGAGTCGTCGGCCGGGTCGAGCTGGCGCATGCTCTGGTCGCCCGACGAGGCGCGCGCGATCCTTCCCGGAGGCAACTCCGGTCGGCCCTTTTCGAACGGCTACGCGAGCCAGCTGAAGCGCTGGGCGGACGGCGAGTACAAACCCCTCCGGCTGGAGCCGACGGGCGAGGTGCAGTTCCGGTTCGCGGAGGCCGACAATGCGTGATCGGCGCGCCGGGGCGGCCGCGGACCGGCGCTCGCGGGTCACCCTCGTCCGGGCCGTCGCGTTCGCGGGAACGGGCGCGGTCGCGGTGGCGCTCGCGACGCTGCACCCACTCGGGATCCTGCTCGGCGCTGGCGCGTGGGGCCTGCTCGCGCCGACCCTCCGGCGCGGCGTGGCGTACGGCGCCGCGTTCTCGCTCGTCGTCCTCGCGGCGTTCGCGCTGTCGCTGTCGGGGAGCGGCGACCTCGCTCCGCTGCTGGGCGCCGGTCCGCTGGCGGCCGCCCCGGTCGCGATAGCGGTCGCCCTCGGGGTCGTCGGGGGGCTGGCGCGCGGGCTCCGGTGAGGAGCGACGGTTCGAGAAGCGACGCGTTGCTACGAAGATCGCACCGGAAAACCCATTTTGCCGCGTTGTTCGAAGAGCTGTTACGATATTCGTAACGAGTAAGTGGCGGGGGGCGTACACTCGGGCATGGACGACCTCGACCGGCAGATCCTCTCGATCCTCCGACGGGACGCGCGAACTCCCTACACGGAGATCGCCGAGCGTGTGGGCACCTCCGAGGGGACCGTGCGGAACCGCGTGGACCGGATGACTGAGGAGGGGGTCATCGAGCGGTTCACGGTGACGACGCGAACGGGGAACGTGAAGGCGATGATCGAGATCTCGGTGCAGATGAACGTCGACACGAGCGCGGTCGGCGAGCGCATGACCGACTGGGCGGAGGTCGACTTCGTCTGGCAGGTCTCCGGCGAGGAGGACATCGTGCTGATCGTCGACGCGGTCGACACCCGCGCCGTCAACGACCTGATCTCACAGGCCCGCGAGATGGAAGAGGTCAAGTCGACGAAGACGCGGCTGATCCTCGACGAGCGACTCGGCTGATCCTCGACGAGTAACCAGGCGGTCTCGGGGAGTGATTCGGGGAGAGACCGTGAGTTGTCACTCACGAGCCACCACTTATCGGCGGTGGCGCGCGCGAGGAACGCGCGCGAGGGAGGCGGTGGCGCGGCCGCCTGCTGTGCGGTTTCGCGGCCGCGCCACCGCCGAGGCTGGGGAGGTGCGAGGCTGCCGTGCGGTTGCGGGGCGGTTGCAGGGCGGTTGCGGGGTGGTTGCGGGGTGGTTGCGGGGCGGAGCGGGTAGGACTGAAAGAGGAAGCCGGCTGGGACTTTCGAGATGTTGCCGTCTTACGTAGCGGGATCCCCGACAGACACGGAACCGTATTCGACAGCAGACACGGAACCGTATGAGGGGGCTGTCGAGAGCGCTCCAGACGGTGTCACGGCCCGGATCAGCGACATCGGCGTCCGGGCGAGAAAACCCACGCAGCGGACGCCCGGAGCCCACCGAGTACGACCGCGCCGATCTATCAGGGGCGCCGACCTACCAGGCGTATTCTTCCCGCGGGTCGACCGCGTCCCGCTCGCGGTCGAAGACGTGCTCGCCGTCGACGAAGACGTGCTGGGTCCGGCTGCCGTTCTCGTGGAAGATGCCGTCCCAGACCGCCACGTCCGCGTCGGTCCCCTCCTCGAGCGTGCCGACGCGGTCGTCGATGCCGAGGATCTCCGCTGGCACCCGAGTTACGGCCTCCAGCGCCGCGCCCTCGGGGAATCCCTCGCGGACCGCGAGCCCGACGCAGACGTCGAGGTGGTGCTGCGGGACCACGGGCGCGTCTGTCTGGATGGCCACGTCGACGCCGGCCTCGTGGAGGAGCGCGGGTGTCTCGAAGGTGATGTTCCGGAGCTCGTACTTCGCACCGGAGTAGAGCGACGGGCCGACGACCGCGGGCACGTCGCGCTTCGCGAACTCCTCGGCGATCAGGTGCCCCTCGGTGGCGTGCTCGATGGAGAGGTTCTCGATCCCGAACTCCTCGGCGATCCGGAAGACCGTCATGATGTCGTCGGAGCGGTGGGCGTGGACCCGGAGCGGGAGTCCTTCCGTGAGCACGCGGGAGAGGTTCTCCATGCCGAGGTCGCGCTCGAAGGGCTCGCCCTCGTTGCGCGCGTGCTCGCGGCGGTCGACGTAGTCCTCCGCGTCCATCAGCGCCTGCCGGAGTGTCGCCGCGACGCCCGGCCGCGTCGAGGGCTGACGGCCCTGTTCCTCGCCGTGGAAGCGCTTCGGGTTCTCGCCCATCGCCGCCTTCATGCCGTCCTCGCGGATCAGCATCTCGTCGGCGGTCCGGCCGTACGTCTTCATCGAGCAGATGACGCCGCCGACGACGTTGCCCGACCCCATCCGCGCGGAGACCGACGTGACACCGTTCTGGAAGGCGTGTTTGAGCTCCTCGTCGCGCGGGTGGAAGCCGTCGAGCGCGGAGACGTGCGGCGTCACCGCGTCGGTTCCCTCGTTGACGTCGCCGTCCTCCGGTTCGCCCCACTCGGCCATGCCGGCGTGGCTGTGCGCGTCGACCAGTCCGGGCGTGACGTGGGCGCCGTCCACGTCGATCTCGGTCGCGTCCGCGGTGGCGTCCACGTCGCCGACCGCTGCGATCTCGCCGTCCGCGATCAGGAGGTCGCCCTCGATCGTGCCGGCCTCGGTCGCCGTGTGGATCAGTCCGTTCGTCAGGAGATACATACCCAACCCTGCCGGGCGGGGGCACAAAGCGTTCCGGTCGGGGACGACGCGGCCCGGATCGTTTCTCGGAAGCGCGTCCCCACCGCCGCCTCAACAGGAGCAGTAGTACTCGCGGTCGGTGAACTCCGTCTCGATCAGCTTCGCTGCCGGATCGGGGTCGGAGGGACGGTAGACGCCCGTCGTGAGCGCGCCGGATTCCTCGAACGCACCGGACAAAAGCGACGCCCAGTCGGTCGTCGAGAGGATGTCCCAGAAGGCGTCGTCGGTGGCCAGCAGCGAGAGGTAGTCGCGCAGGTAGACCCAGCGCGCGTCCTCGATCCCCTCGGACTCGTAGGTCGCGTCGGTGACCGCCGCGTACGCCGCCATCGGGAGGTTCGCGCCCGCGGCGACCGGCATGGAGATCCACTTCCACGGCCGCGTGTTCACGTCGAGCAGGAGGTACTCCTCGCGGTCGGCGTCGTAGACGTACTCCGCCTCGCTGATGCCGTAGTAGCCCGCCTCGTCGAGCACCGAGAGCGCGCGCTCGCGCAGGGTGGGGTCCTCGACGCGCTCAACCAGACACGAGGTGCCGAACGATTGGGGGTAGCGCACCCGAGCGTTGCCGACGACCGCGAGCGCGTCCTCAACCCCCGAGGGCGGGACGTACGACGCCAGCGAGCGGTCCTCGCCGGTCGCGACGTTCACCCGTTTCTGTGCCATCACCTCGATCTCCTCAGCGTCGGCCGCCTCGACGACGTCCGCGAACTCCTCGCGGTCCGCGACCTCGATCACGTTCGTGCCGAACGCCTCCTCGAACTCGCGTTTGAGCGCCGGCTTGACGACGAGCGGGAAGCCGAGCGTCTCGGCGGCCTCGTCGACGCTCGTCTCCGAGAGCCGGTGCGTCTCCGGGTACGGAACGCCGAGTTCCTCGCACGTCGCGTACAGCTCCGATTTGTCGAGGACCGCGTCGAGCACGTCGGACTCCGCGAACGGGAGTCTCACTCCCTCCGGCTCCGCGGCCGCGTACGACAGCGCCCACTCGTCCATGCAGCCGAACGCGACGACCTCGCGGCCGACCGCGTCGACGACCGCCTCCACGTCCTCGCGGAAGCCGTCGAGGTCCTCCAGCGGGAACGTCACCTCGCCGGCGAAGTCGATCGCGTCCGACGGCGGCGCGACGCCGTCGCCGTTCCTGTCCAGCGCGATCACGGGGACGCCGTGCTCGGAGAGCGCCCGGGCGACGCTCAGGCCGGTGATGTGCGCGTTGCTGACGAGCGCCGGCGGTCGGTCGAAGGTGACCCCCTCCAGCTCCTCGCGGAGGGCCGCCGTCGAGAGAAACTCCTCTGCCATGGGCGGTGTTGGCCGGCGGCGCTCAAAAGCGCACCAGATCCGGATGCCCCTGCCACCGTCGGTGACGGCCCGTAGGTGCGTCGCCGGGCGCCCCCGGTCGCGACCCGTGCCGCCGCTGGCAGGTCCGACCGCGTCGCTCGCGGTCGCCCTCTCCCGACGCAACGCCCTTTTGAGCGCGGACGCCCTTCTCCGGGTATGAGCGACACGACGGACGCCCCCGACCGCGCTCGGCGGGCCTTCTCGGATCACGGCTCCTTCGAGGCGGCCGGTGAGGGCGACCGCTACGTCTCCACGAGCACCGCGTTCGACGGCGTCGTGACGCCGGCTGCGGCTGAGGACGGGCAGCTCCGCTTCGACGTGACCGTCACCGTGCCGACGCTCGGTGCGGCCGCGACCGAGGGCGTCGCCGACGTCGTCGAGGACGGCTGGTTCGACGCGTTCGAGCGGCGCGTCGTCGACGTTGGCGGGGTCACTCGCAAATCGCGCGAGTTCGATGTGGACGTGACGCGGCACGAGGAGACGGTGGTCGTGGAGACGTCGCTGGTCGACATCAACGAGCGGCGGGGCGTCGACGACGCGGCGGCCGTCATCGACTTCGTCGAAGGGACCTACGTGCAGGGGATCGTTCCGGGCTACGAGTACGAGGGGCCGGCGGCGTCGCTGCTGTCGAAGGCGCGCCGGCAGGGGAAGTCCGGCGGCGTGCCGTAGGGCCGCGAGAGCAGTGGCGAACAGGCGGCGGAACGTCCCGCGTCTCCGCGGTGCGGTGGCTCCGGGTCGGGCCGCCGCGCGACCGCCTCGTTCGACCCGGGCGAACGGTCAGAGCACGCGCCGTCTGGCGCGGCATGGGTCAAAAGGGTACGCCGAGCCGGTGGCGTCGGAAGGAGGGACCACACCCGCGTTCGGGCGAGGCGCGGTCAGTCCATCGCGATGTACGTCTGCGTGTTCTCGACGCCGCTGATGCCCTGAATGCCGGTCGCGGCCACCTCCTTGACCGCGCCCGGCGAGTCCACGTTCACCTTCACGACGAAGTCCACGTCGCCCGCGACGACGTGGACCTCCTCGACGCCGTCGAGGTCGCTCATCGCCGCCTTGAGCCGGTCAGCCTCGCCGGTGTTCACCTTCACCATCACGTAGGCGACGACCATCAGGCCTCACCTCCCGTCACCGAGGTGACCGCGTCCGCGTCGCCGACGAGGAGCTGGCGCACCTCGTCCAGCACGGAGAAGTCCGCGAGGACGGCCACGCGGTCGCCGACCTCCAGCGAGTCGTCCGCGAGCGGCACGCCGAGCGGGTCCTCTCCCTTCCCGAACGCGAGGATCCGCGCCTCAGAGGGCAGCGCGACCTCCGAAAGCGTGTAGCCGGCCATCGGCGACTGGTCGGTGACGGTGAACAGGAGCACCTGCAGGCTCTGGGCGATGTCGGCGATCGCCTGCACGTTGCCGCCGAGCAGGGCGTTCTTCGCGCCGATGGCGCCGAGCCGCTCGGGGTAGACTATCTCGTCCACGTCGGAGGCGTACTTCTGGTAAATCTCCTCGCGGTAGTCCTCGTCGATGCGCATCACGGTCCGGCAGCCGTGGTGCTTCCCGATCATGCAGGCGGCGAAGTTGACGTTGAGGTCTCCCGTGAGCGCGCCGAGCGCGTCCGCCTCGTCGATCCCTGCGCTCTCCAGCGTGTCCTCGCGGGCGCCGTCGCCGACCACCACCTCGAAGCCCGCCGACTCCGCTCGCTCGGCGGTCTCGGGGTCGAACTCGACGACGGTGACCTCGTGGTCCTCCTCGCGCAGGACCCGCGCGGTACGGAGGCCGACCCGCCCGGCTCCGACGATGACGTACTTCATGAAGTGTGCTAACGACCCCCTCGACAATAACCGTGTCCCCGGCGGTCCGGAGTTCCGCCGACGCGAGGCCCCCGATGGGGGAACGTTTTTGAGCATTGTGAGAGAAGGACACACATGGTTCACGCGTACGTACTGGTCAAGGCGGACGTGGGCGCGGCCGCCGATCTCGTGGAGACGATCCGGGGGATCGACGCGGTCGCGGAGGCGCACGTCGTCGCGGGCGACTGGGACCTGATCGCGGAGGTCGACGCGCCCGAGGTGTACGACGTGCTCTCGGCGGTCTCGGAGCAGATCGGGCGCCTCGACGGCGTCGTGGACACGAAGACGTACGTCTCGATGGAGGAGTGAGCGGACCGGGGGACCGGCGCGAAGTGACCAACGCGGGAGAACGAGATCGGCGTGGCGAAGCCGACAGGGAGAAATGCACCGCGCCCGTAACCCGCACATGGCCTCGGTGCTTCAGGTCGTCCTCCTTGTCGGGCTCGTGGCGGCGCACGCGCTCGCCGCCGCGGTGATGACCCGCTTCTTCCGACTGCAGCTGGAGACCGACTGGGGGACGGCGATATACGCCGTGACGCTCGTTCCGATCGTGTTGCTCGTGTCCACGCTGGTCTTCACGGGCCCGTTCGGGATCGGCGTCGATCTGGGGAGCTCGGGCGCCGTCTTCGCGATCCTGGTGTTCATCCCCGGGGCGCTGGGCGCGGCCGTGGACTTCCTCTACGTCGAGCCGCCGGAGGAGTACGAGCTGCCCGACGTGGAGTCGTAGTCCCCGACAGTTTCGGCTGCCCTGCGCCTACTCGTCCCCGAGGGCGTCGTCGACCACGCGCTCGACGCGCTCAATGACTTCTTCGGGCGACCGCGTGGCGTCGACGCGAACGAACCGGCCCGGCTCCGCCTTGATCAGTCGCTCGTAGTTGGCCTGCACCGTCGAGAGGTACTCGCGCTGCTCGAACTTGTTCGTCGCACCCGACCGCTCGGCCGCGCGCTTCGCGTCGAGATCGAGATAGATAGTCAGGTCCGGTTTCCGAGAGAACGCCTGATGGATGCCGCGGATGTACTCCAGCGGGCGCTCGATCCCCGACTCCGCGAGCGACGCCGCCTGGTACGCGAACCGCGAGTCGGAGTAGCGGTCCGAGACCACCAGCTTCCCATCCGCGAGCGCCGGCCGGACCGTCTCGGAGAGGTGGGCGGCGTGGTCGGCGGTGTAGAGGAACAGCTCCGCGAGGGGGTCGGCCGCGTCGTCCTCGATCGAGCGGTAGACCGCCTCACCGTACCACGTGTCCGTCGGCTCGCGGGTGAACACCGCCTCCGGATGCGAGGCGTGAAGCGCCTCCCACACCGTAGTCTTCCCGCTCCCGTCGAGGCCCTCCAGCGTGATCAGCATATCCGTCTCTCGCGGGGCAGCCCCCATAATCGGGTCGGTTCGGCGATCGCTTGCGGGTCAGTTCGGCGATCGCTTGCGGGTCGGTTCGGTGGCCGTCCCGCGGTAGGTTTACGGCGAGTCCGCCACAACGTGAGCGCATGCAGGTGCTCGTCGCCGGCGGCACGGGATTCATCGGGTCGTACCTCTGTCGCGAACTCCGCGACCGGGGCCACGAAGTGACCGCCCTCGCGCGCTCGGGGGAGGGAGCGCCCGAGGGCATCGAGATCGCGGTCGGCGACGTGACCGACCGCGAGACGCTCGACGAGGCGGTCGCCGGCCACGACGCGGTGGTGAACCTCGTCGCCCTCTCGCCGCTGTTCGAGCCGTCGGGCGGCAACGAGATGCACGACCGCGTTCACCGCGCCGGGACGGAGAACCTCATCCGCGCGGCCGAGGAGGCGGGCGCCGACCGCTTCCTCCAGATGAGCGCGCTGGGGGCGGACCCGGACGGCGACACCGCCTACATCCGGGCGAAGGGGGCGGCCGAGACCGCCGTCCGCGCGAGCGACCTCGACTGGACGATCTTCCGGCCGTCGGTGGTGTTCGGTGACGGCGGCGAGTTCGTCTCGTTCACCACGCGGCTGAAGGAGATGTTCGCGCCCGGCGTCCCGGTGTACCCGCTCCCGGGCGGCGGTCGCACCCGGTTCCAGCCCATCCACGTCGAGGACCTCGTCCCGGTCCTCGCGGACGGGTTAGAGGGCGACGAGCACGTCGGCGAGACGTACGAGGTGGGCGGTCCGGAGCGGCTGACGCTGCGGGAGGTCACGGACCTCGTCTACGAAGCCGAGGGGAAGAGTATCAGCATCCTCCCGCTCCCGATGCCGATGGCCAAACTCGGTCTGACGGTGCTCGGAGCGATCCCCGGGTTCCCGATGGGTCCCGATCAGTACCGATCGCTGAAGTTCGATAACACGACCGACGACAACGACATCGGCGCCTTCGGCGTCGACGAGGACGACCTCACGACGCTCGGCGAGTACCTCGGCGTCGCGTAGCGAGACCGGCCGGTCCGTTGACCGTTCGTCGCCGGACGACCGCACACCGCACGCCGCGCGCCCGTCAGACAACCGCACGTGATCGGAGCGTGATCCTCCCAATCCGGGGGCTTCGGGGACGCCGTGCCGTCCTCGGTCCCCGTCAACGGCTCCCTACTGCCAGTCTCACGCTCTGATAAACGAGGGTCTTCGGGGGCCTAGACGGCCATATCGCCCGAATACGCCGATTGGGGGCATCACAAGGTTTATATCCGCGATCCTACTGTGCTTCCTTCAAAGACCATCAGGGGACATCATGAAACTGGCAATGATCGGATTCGGACAGGCGGGGGGCAAAATCGTCGACAAGTTCCTGGAGTACGACAAGCGGACCGGTTCCGAGATCGTCCGCGCCGCGGCCGCGGTCAACACCGCGAAGGCGGACCTCATGGGTCTCGAGCATATCCCGGAGGACCAGCGCGTACTTATCGGCCAATCGCGGGTGAAGGGCCACGGCGTCGGCGCGGACAACGAACTCGGCGCGGAGATCGCCGAGGAGGACATCGACGAGGTGCAGGGCGCCATCGACTCGATCCCGGTTCACGAGGTGGACGCGTTCCTCGTCGTCGCCGGGCTCGGCGGCGGGACCGGCTCCGGCGGCGCACCGGTGCTGGCCAAGCATCTCAAGCGTATCTACACAGAGCCGGTGTACGGGCTCGGCGTACTCCCCGGCAGCGACGAGGGGGGCATCTACACGCTCAACGCGGCGCGTTCGTTCCAGACGTTCGTCCGTGAGGTTGACAACCTCATGGTGTTCGACAACGACGCGTGGCGGAAGACCGGCGAGTCGGTGCAGGGCGGCTACGAGGAGATAAACGAGGAGATCGTCCGACGGTTCGGCATCCTGTTCGGCGCCGGCGAGATCCAGCAGGGCCAGGAGGTCGCCGAGTCCGTCGTCGACTCCTCCGAGATCATCAATACCCTCTCCGGCGGCGGCGTCTCCACCGTCGGCTTCGCGGAGGAGGAAGTGGAAGAGCAGAGCTCTAACGGCCTGCTCTCGCGCCTCCGCGGCGGCGAAGGGGACGAGGAGCTCGACACGGCGCACACGACCAACCGCATCACCAGCCTCGTGCGCAAGGCCGCGCTCGGCCGACTCACCCTCCCGTGTGAGATCGAGGGCGCCGAGCGGGCGCTGCTCGTGATGGCTGGCCCGCCGCAGTACCTCAACCGGAAGGGGATCGAGCGCGGCCGGAAGTGGCTCGAGGAGC
This sequence comes from Haloparvum sedimenti, assembly GCF_001462205.1. Taxonomy (GTDB): domain Archaea; phylum Halobacteriota; class Halobacteria; order Halobacteriales; family Haloferacaceae; genus Haloparvum; species Haloparvum sedimenti. Next base: position 33,659 of record NZ_LKIR01000116.1, on the reverse strand, counting down.
AGACCGGCTCGATGGAAGTTCGCGGCGGCGACTACCCCTACCGCGGGGCCGGTTTCGTCGCGGCGGTCATCCTGCTCGCGGGCGTGACGAACGTCCCGCGCATCAAGGAGCTCCAGCAGGTCGCCATCGAGGCCCAGGATAACCTCGAGGAGATCCGCGAGGAGAGCGACGACAACCTCGAGACCCTCGTCAACGACGACGAGGACGAGCTCGAGTCGCTGTTCTGAGTCCCCGGTTTCCCGCTCGTGGACGTTTTCCTCCCGTTTTCGACCGATCGCCCCAAGAGCCGGCTGGCCGACACGCTGACGCCGACCGAGCGTGAGTCGTTCGCCCACGCGATGCTGGCGGACGTGCTCGAGGCGGTCGCGTCCGCGGGCGGCGAGCCCCACCTGCTCGCGACCGCGCCGCTCGACCGCGATCGCGTGCCCTCGGCCGCGGGCGCGGACATGCCGGTCACGGTCGACGACCGACCGCTCACGCCGGCCGTGAACGCGATGTTACCCGAGGATCCGAAGGACGACCCGGTCGCGGTCGTCGTGAGCGACCTCGCGTTGGCGACGCCGGAGCCCCTCGAGCGCCTGTTCGACGTGGCGCCCGACGGCGGCGTGGCGATGGCGCCCGGTCGTGGCGGCGGGACGAACGCGCTCGTCGTCGACCATCCGACGTTTCGGGTCGACTACCACGGCGCCTCCTGTCGCGATCACCGGCGGATCGCCCGCGAGGTCGGCGCCGACTTGCGAGAGGTCGACTCCCGCCGCCTCGCCACGGACGTCGACGAGCGCGCGGACTTGGCCGAAGTGCTGCTCCACGGCGGGGGCGCCGCCCGCGACTGGCTCGCCGACGCCGGGTTCGAACTGGCGATCGATGCCGGGCGCGTCGGCGTGAAGCGGACCGACGGCGACCGATAATCGGTCCGGTCCGACGGCGGCCTCTCCGGCTCGACGGCGGCTCCCGCCACCGCGTGCCGGGACTGATACGCTTTTGAGGGTCGCCCGACGAGGTGGGGGCGTGTTCGAGGGCGTCGACGCGTACGACATCGATATCTCGATCGGTCAGGACGCCGTCGAGCGGCTGCTGGCGGTCGGCCCCGGCGACGTCGAGGCCGCCGACGCGCTCACCTTCTCGCGGAACGTCTTTCTCCCGCTGACGACCGCCTGCCGGTACACCTGCACGTACTGCACCTACTACGACGTGCCCGGCGAGGCGAGCCTGATGAGCCCGGAGGAGGTCCACGAGCAGTGCCGGGTCGGCGCCGACGCCGGCTGCACGGAGGCGCTTTTTACCTTCGGCGACGACCCCGACGACCGCTACACCGCGATCCACGACCAGCTGGACGCGTGGGGGTTCGACTCGATCCACGACTACCTCTACCGCGCCTGTGAGATCGCTCTGGAGGAGGGGCTGCTCCCCCACTCGAACCCCGGCGACTGCTCCGAGGAGCAGTTCGCCGACCTCCGCGAGGTGAACGCCTCGATGGGCGTGATGCTGGAGACGACCGCGGACGTGGCCGCCCACACCGGCGGCCGCAGAAAGACGCCGGGCCAGCGGCTCAACACGATCCGTGCGGCGGGCCGGCAGGGCGTCCCCTTCACCACCGGAATTCTCGTGGGGATCGGCGAGACGCCCCGAGACCGCGCGGAGAGCCTGCTGGCGATCCGCGACCTCCACGAGCGGTACGGGCACGTGCAGGAGGTGATCGTCCAGAACGTCGTGCCGAACGAGCGATCGGACTTCGCGAAGCCCGACCTCGACACGATGCGACGGACGGTGGCCATGGCCCGGGCGGCGCTTCCCGAGGAGGTGTCGGTGCAGGTGCCACCCAACCTCTCGCCGGCCGCGGAGCTGGTCGACTGCGGCATCGACGACCTCGGCGGCGTCTCCCCCGTGACTGACGACTACATCAACCCCGAGTACGAGTGGCCGGCGATCCACGAGCTTCGGGACGTGGCCGACGCCGGCGGCGTGCCGCTCAACGAACGGCTTCCGACCTACGACCGCTACCTCCCGGCGGACCTGCGACGGGACGAGGCCGGCACGGCTCCCGCGCCCGCGGCCGCGGACCGGGACGAGTGGGTCCCCGGATCGGTTCGCGGTCGGATCGAGCGCGACGACCCGCACGGCCGCCGACTCCGCGCGGTCGCCGCCCGCGACGCACCGATCCCGGTCCGACCGAGGCCGACCGACTGATGTCGCTGCCACCAGACTCTTTATAAATGCGTCCTACTCTCTCGGTATGGTGTCACTCCTGCAGCTCGGTGCCGTACTGGACGCCGTCGACCTCGGGTCGATAGCCGTCTCGGCGGCGCTGTTCGTCGCCGGGTTCGTCGCCGTCTACCTGCTCGGCATGGCGCTGTTCGTGCCGGCGGTTCGGCGGCTGCTCGGCTCGAAGGGCTTCGACGAAGCGGTCCGCAGCCTCGCGACGAGCGTCGCGCGGGCGGTCGTCTGGGTGGGCGCGGTCGCGATCGCGTTCACCGTCGCCGGCTTCGGCGCGTTCCTGTCGGCGTTCGCGGTGTTCGGTGGCGCGATCGCCCTCGCGATCGGCTTCGCCGCGCAGGATCTGCTCGGTAACTTCGTCGCCGGCGTCTTCATCCTGAAGGACAAGCCGTTCGAGGTCGGCGACTGGATCGAGTGGGACGGCAACGCCGGCCGCGTCGAGGACATCGACCTCCGCGTCACCCGCGTCCGGACGTTCGACAACGAGCGGATCACGGTGCCGAACGGCGACCTCGCCAACGACGCCGTGACGAACCCGGTTGCCTACGAGACGCTGCGCCAGAAGTTCGTCTTCGGGATCGGCTACGAGGACGACATCGACGCGGCGACGGACATCATCATCGAGGAGGCGGAGGCCCACGCCGACATCCTCGACGACCCCGGGCCGTCCGTCCGACTGGTCGAGCTCGGCGACTCCGCGGTCGGCCTCCAGTCGCGCTGGTGGATCGAGGACCCGGATCGCGGCGACTTCGTCCAGGTACGTTCCGAGTACGTCCAGCGCGTCAAGGAGCGGTTCGACGCGGCGGACATCGACATGCCGTACGTGCACCGCGAACTCACCGGCAGCGTCGAGGTCCTCGAGCGCGCCGCGGAGTGACGGCCACGGCGGTTCCCCTTCTTGACCGGAGCGGTACTTCCAAGGGGTACAACCAAGTAGTCGAAGCCGATGGACCCCACGGAGTGGCGGACGTATCTCGTGACCCAACGGAGCCGATCCGGCGGACGTTCCACGGAGTCGGTAGTGGAAGCGGCCCTCTCCGGTGGCGTCGACGCCGTCCAACTGCGTGAGAAGGACGTGGACGCGCGGACGCGCTACCGGATCGGTCGACGACTCCGCGAGCTGACCGCCGCGGCCGACGCCGCACTGATCGTCAACGACCGCGTGGATCTCGCCGCGGCGCTCGACGCCGACGGCGTCCACCTCGGTCAGTCGGACCTGCCGGTCGAGGTCGCACGCGAGCAACTCGGTCCGGACGCGGTCGTCGGCTGCTCGACATCCACCGTCCGCGAGGCGGAGGCGGCGGTCGACGCCGGTGCGGACTATCTCGGCGTCGGTGCCGTCTACGGCACGTCGTCGAAGGACGTCGCAGAAGGGAAGGACGGCATCGGCCCCGAGAGGGTCGGGGAGATCGCGCGTGCGGTCGACGTACCCGTGGTCGGCATCGGCGGCATCGACGCTTCGACCGCGGCGCCGGTCGTCGAGGCGGGCGCGAGCGCGGTCGCCGTCATCACCGCGATCGCGGGCGCGGAGGATCCGACTGCGGCCGCCCGCGAGCTTCGCGCGAGCGTCATCGAGGCCGGCGAGTCGCGCGTCGACGGCTGACCGCGGAGAGAGGATCGCGCGTTGTGGGGCGAACAGGCGGCGCGTCGACAAACCCGGGCCGGCGTGCCGCACTCCCGCCGTGACCGACCCGGGCGAGCCCTCAGGTCACGGGACGGCTGGTTCGTTCCGGGACAAAAATGTCCGCACGAATGTCCCGTGTGGGGTCTGTGCGTTAACGGGTCGCAGCCTTCCACTCGCGGAGCCCGAGTCGCTGGCCGTCCAGTTCCTCGGCGGGCGCCTCGGTCGCCGCCCAGACGAAGAGCGGAGCCACGCTCTCGGGATCACGCGCGCTCTCCTTACCGGTGAGGTCCGTGGCGACGATGCCGGGGTCGACCACCCCGACCGCCGCGTCGAGGTCGGCGGCGAAGCCGCGGGCGATTCCCTCCGCCGCGGCCTTCGAGACCGCGTAGGGGCCCATCCCGCTCCGGCTCTCGGCGGCGACGGCGCCGGACGGAACGATGACTCGGGCCCCGTCGGCGAGGTGCGGGACCGCCTCGGTGACCGTCGCGAAGACGCCACGGGCGTTCGTCCGCATCGCGTCGTCGAAGTCGGCGTAGGAGGCCTCGTGGAGCGGGACCTCTCCCGGCGCGCCGTGGATGACCGCCGCGTTGGCGAGCACCACGTCGAGGGGGCCGCCCTCGCGGACGGCGCCTTCCAGGAATCGCTCCACGTCGAACTCGTCCCGAACGTCCGCGCGCATCCCCCACGCGCGGCCGTCGGGATCCGCGTCGGCGTCCGCGCCGGCGTCTGCGTCCGCGGCGTTCAGGTCGTCGACCGTCGCGTCGACCGCGTCGGCGTCGCGCCCGCAGACGGCGACGAACGCCCCGGCCTCGACGAACGCCGCGGCGACGGCCCGTCCGATCCCGCTCGTGGCTCCGGTGATGACGACCGTCGTGTCCATGCCCGCCGTTGGCCCGTCGGGACCTTAGTGATGCCGTCGCCTCCCGGGGTCGCCCGTCGAGCCGCGGCCGAGGTTTATACCTGCGACGGTCGAAGGAGCGGTATGGACGTGGCCCCCGACATGGACTCCCTCGCGGGCGAATCCGTCGCGGTGATCGGCGGCGGGTTCGGCGGACTCTCGACCGCCTGTTACCTTGCCGACGCCGGCGCCGACGTGACGCTGTTGGAGAAGAACGAACAGCTCGGCGGCCGCGCGAGCCGGCTGGAGGCCGAGGGGTTCCGATTCGACATGGGCCCCTCGTGGTACCTGATGCCTGACGTGTTCGAGCGCTTCTTCGGCCACTTCGGCAGAGCTCCGCCGGAGTACTACACGCTCTCGCGGCTGGACCCGCACTACCGCGTCTTCTGGAAGGACGGCGACAGCGTCGACGTGCTGCCCGACCTGGAGGCGAACAAGGAGCTGTTCGAGTCCTACGAGCCGGGCGCCGCGGACGCGCTGGAGCGCTACCTCGAGAAATCCGAGCGCAACTACGAGGTGGGGATGGAGCACTTCGTCTACGAGGACCGGCCGAACCTCCGCGACTACGTCGATCTCGACGTATTGCGGCACTCGTGGGGACTCTCGCTGCTCGGGACGATGCAGGGCCACGTGGAGAACTACTTCGAGCACCCGAAGCTCCAGCAGCTGATGCAGTACACGCTGGTGTTCCTCGGCGGTTCGCCCACCAACACGCCCGCGCTCTACAACCTGATGAGTCACGTCGACTTCAACATGGGCGTCTACTACCCCGACGGCGGGCTGGGCGCGGTCGTGGACGGCGTGGTGGACCTGGGCGACGAGCTCGGCGTCGACTACGTCACCGACGCGGAGGTGACCGCCATCGAGGGGCGTCGCGGCGGCTTCGCGCTCGACACCGTCAACGGCGAGCGCCACCTCGCGGATCTCGTCGTCTCGGACGCCGACTACGCCCACACGGAACAGGCACTGTTGCCGCCGGAGAAACGCCAGTACACGGAGGCGTACTGGGAGTCGCGGACGTACGCGCCCTCGGCGTTCCTGATCTACCTCGGCGTGGAGGGCGACGTGCCCGAACTCGCCCACCACACGCTGGTGCTCCCCACGGAGTGGCAGTCGCACTTCGACACGATCTTCGAGGAGCCCGGCTGGCCCGACGACCCGGCCTACTACCTCTGCGTCCCCTCGAAGACCGACGAGACGGTCGCCCCCGAGGGCCACAGCAACCTGTTCGCGCTGGTCCCCATCGCGCCGGGACTCGACGACACGCCGGAGATGCGCGAGACCTTCCGCGAACTGGTGCTCGACGACATCGCCGAGAACACGGGGACCGACCTCCGCGACCGCATCGTCTTCGAGGAGACGTTCTGCGTGAGCGACTTCGCGGACCGGTACAACAGCTATCAGGGCTCCGCGCTCGGGCTGGCCCACACCCTGCGCCAGACCGCGCTGTTGCGGCCGCCCCATCACTCCGAGGCGGTCGACGGGCTCTACTTCACCGGCTCGACCACGACGCCCGGAATCGGCGTACCGATGTGTCTGATAAGCGGTCAGCTGACGGCCGAGCGCGTGAGCGAGATGCACTGACCCGATGGACAACACACCGGAGGAGAACGTCAACGCGGACGGCGGCCGGTCGGGGAGCGACCGCGCCGACAGCGATCGGTCGCCCGGCGACAGCCTCCGATACCTGTTGACGCTCTCGCGGCCGCGGTTCTGGCTCTACCTCGCCGGCCCGGTCGCGGTGGGGGTCGTCTACGCGGCCGACTCGACCGCGGACCTGCTGGCGCCCGCCGCAATCGGGCTGTTCGCCTACTTCCTGTTTCCCGCGAACGTCCTGCTGTACGGCGTCAACGACGCCTACGACGCCGAGATCGACGCCCGGAATCCCAAGAAAGCGAACGGCGACGCGGCGGGGGTGGTCGCGGACGCGACGGAGCCGGGCAGCGGTGCACCGGAGCCGAGCGAGGCGGCGAAGGAGGCGCGCTGGCGCGGCGACCCGCTCGCGGCCGTCGCGGTCGCCGCCTCGGGGCTGCTCGGGCTGGCGACGTTCGCGCTCGCGCCGCCGCTCGCGTGGCCCTACCTCGCCGGCTTCTTCCTGCTCGGCGTGGAGTACAGCGCGCCGCCGCTCCGGTTCAAGACCACGCCGCTCCTGGACTCGCTCTCGAACGGGCTCTACATCCTCCCGGGCGCGGCCGCCTACGCGACGGTCGCCGGCGCCCACCCGCCCGCGCTCGCGCTGGCCGGCGCGTGGCTGTGGACGATGGCGATGCACACCTTCTCCGCGGTCCCCGACATCGAACCGGACCGCGCCGCGGGGATCACCACGACCGCGACCGCGCTCGGGAAGGCGCGCACCTACGCCTACTGTCTGGTCTGCTGGACCGGCGCGGCGGCCGCGTTCGCGGCGCTCGACGTTCGGTTCCTGTTCGCGTTCGGCGTCTACCCCCTCTTCCTGTCGTGGGTCGCGACGAGCGACGTGGCCGTCGAGCGCGCCTACTGGTGGTTCCCACTCGTCAACGGCGTCGTCGGCGCGGGGATCACGATGGGCGGGCTGTGGCTCCTCGTGCCGGTCACGGAGGTGGTCGGGTGAGCGGCGACGGCACCGAGTCCGCCGGCGCGGGGGCCGCGGACGCGCCGAGCGCCTCGACCGCCGACCGCCTCCGCGCCGCCGTCCCCGACTCCCGGGCCGCGTTCGAGGCCCGCTTCGACCGTCTCGTCCGGGAGAACCGGTTCACCATCGCGGTGCTGTTCCCGGCGGTGGGGGCGGCGACGCTCGTCGCCAGCGCGGAAGGGTGGCTTCCCGACCCGCTCGCGTTCAACCCGTGGTTCGTCCTGTTCGGCGTGCTGGTGATGCGCTCGCCGCTCGTGGCGGGCGTACTCCCGCTCGTGGACCGCCGGGCCGTCGGCTGGATCGGCCTCCTGACCGCCTACACCTACGTCATCGAGACGGTGGGCGTCCGGACTGGCTGGCCCTACGGCGGCTTCTCGTACGGCGTCGACCTCGGGCCGATGCTCGGCGGCGTCCCGCTGGCACTCCCGGTGTTCTTCCTCCCGCTCGTCGCGAACGCCTACCTGCTGTGTCTGCTCCTGCTCGGCGACCGCGCCGCGCGGACGCTCCCGCGACTGCTGGTGGTGATCGCCGCCGTCGTGACGATGGACGTGGTGTTAGACCCCGGCGCCGTCGCGCTCGGCTTCTGGCGCTACGACGCCGCGGGCGGGTTCTACGGCGTCCCGCTCTCGAACTACCTCGGCTGGGTGCTCTCGGCGACCGTCGCCGTGGGCGCGCTCGACCGCGCGTTCGACCGCGAGGCGCTCGGCGAGCGCCTGAGCGACTGCGAGTTCATGCTCGACGACATGGTGAGTTTCGTGATCCTCTGGGGCGGGATCAACCTCTGGTTCGGGAACTACCTGCCGACGCTGGTCGCGGCCGGGTTCGGCCTCGCGCTCGTCCGCGCGGACCGGTTCGACGCCGCGGTACTGGACCCGCGCAGCTGGTGAAAAATCCCCTCCTGCGTCCCGATCAGTCCTCGTCAGTCCTCGCCGAGTCCCGCGATGACGGCGACCCCGCCGCCGACCGTGCCGAGCGCGAGCGGGTAGACGACGCCAGCCAGCAGCACCGCCGTCACGGTGTCCGGCGCGATGGAGCCGTCGTACGAGAACAGGAACGCGCCGACGACCGCGAGCGGGAGGTAGCCGAGCGCGACCGAGGCACCCGCAAGGGCGCCGTCCGCGGGCTCGGAGGCTCCCTGAAGGACGACGAGTGCGACCCCGGCGGCGATCAGGAGGACCACCGGAACGAGGTAGAGCAGCGCCAGCGAGCCGCCCTCCGCCGCGGCGATGAAGTTCTCCGACCGGGGACCGCCGAGGCCGCCCTCGAAGCGCGTGCGGACGAAGTGGGCATTGTAGAACAGCCAGCCGACGGCCTTCCACACCGGGATCGGGTCACCGCCGAACAGGTCGGCGAGGAAGTTGAACCCCTGGAGGCGCTCCTCGACGGAGCCGGACTGCCAGACGTAGGTGATCAGGTAGCCGAGGAGGGACGCGGCGGCGCCGGCGACGGCACCAGCGGCGAGCGGGACGCGGTCGGAAAGCGATCTGTCGGCCATACTGGCCGCGTTTCGAGCGGCGAGACTAATTACTGGCGGCCGAAAGCGGAATCATCCCGCTTCAGTTACAGGATGTCGGTGCCGCCGTCGGTCGCCTCGCGCCACTCCGCCTGTGAGATCGAGTAGCGCACCTCGTCGGCGACGCCGCCATCCAGGTCGAGGAGGGTGTTGCGGAGGCGTCCCTCGCGGCGGCCGCCGAACCGGTCGACGTACTTCCCGATGGCGCGCTCGGACTGCTCGTTCTTCGGATGGTGCGAGACGACGACGATCTCCAGGTCGAGGCGGTCGAACGCGAGCTCGCAGAGCGCGGCCGCTCGCTCGCCGGAGTAGCCCCGACCCCAGAACCACTTGCGGAGCCAGAGGCCGAGGACGGCGGTCCGCCGGTCCCACTTCAGGCCGATGCCGGTCATGCCGGCGATCTCGCCGGCGCCGTCCTCGCCCTCGCGCGGGCGGATCACGTAGCCGGCCGCCTCGCGGTCGTCCCACTTCGTCCGGCCGCGTTCGAGGAACTCCGCGGTCTCCTTCGGGGTCTCGTGGGGGCTCCACGAGACGTACTCCGTGATCTCGTCGATCCCGGGGTCGTTCGAACAGATGTCGTACAGCTCGTGAACGTCGACGCGCTCTGGCCACCGCGGCTCGAACCGGAGGCGCTCCGTCTCGAACGTCTCGGGGAACATGCCCCGAGGGTGACGCTCCGAGACATAAAGGCTACTCCGGGGGTGAGAAGAACCCGCACGGTTCCGCCGGCCGCGACGCCCTCGTTTGAGGACCGCAACGCCGGCGGACGAGGACCGCAACGCCGCCCGACTACGACCGCGACGCCAGGTACCGGCTCCACTCCTGCCGGATCGCCTCTCGCTTGACCAGCAGGAAGCCGCCGAAGATGAGGACGAAGCCGACGACGGTCGGCACCGCGATCACTTCGCCGAGGAACAGCCAGCCCGAGAGGGCCGCGAAGACGGGCGCGACGTAGGAGACGAGGTTGATCTCGATCGGGCCGAGGCGGTCGAGCAGGTCGAAGTAGATCAGGAAGCCGAGCGCGCTGGCGGCGATCGAGAGGTACGCGAGCGAGGCGACCGCCTCCCACGTCCAGACGATGTCGGCGACGGACTCGCCGAGCCCGACCGCAAGCAGATGCATCAGGGCCGCGCCAAGGATCATCGACCACGCCTCCATCGTCTCGATGGGGAGGTCGGCGTCGACGGTGCCGGTCAGTACCGAGCCGAGCGCGAACGACGCGGCCGCGAGGAACACCAGCAACTTCGCGCCGGTTCCCTGTCCCAGCAGATTTCCGGGATCCGGCTGGGAGAGGACGACGACGCCCCCCAGTCCGATCAGGAGGCCGACGGTGCCGATCAGCGTGAGGCGCTCGCTCGGGAGGAACGCCCGCGCGAAGACGGTCGTCAGGACGGGCGAGAGGCTCACGAGGACGGCCGCGACCGCGCTTGTCACGTTGGGGTCGGTCTCGCCGACGAACAGGAAGGCGTGGTAGGCGGCGATGAGCAGCGTCGCGCCGAGCGCGACGAGGGTCCACTCGCCCCGGGTTCGGGGGATCGGGTCGTCGACGACGACCGCGGCGTACGCGAGCATGATGACGCCGGCCACGTCGTAGCGGATCGCCGCGAACAGCACCGGCGGGAAGAACTCCAGTCCCGCCTTGATCGCCATGAACGCCGATCCCCACACCGCCGCGAGGACCAGGAACAGCGCGAGGTTTCGGTGTCGGCTCACAGTGCCCGTCCACGCGCGGACGCCCTTACGGTTTCGAAGCGGGACGGCGTTGCCGCGGGCCGCGGTCGGTGCGGTCACGAACCGTCCCCGAGCCGCGTTCCGTCGTTTAGGCCTGCCGCTCGTCCCGGAACGCCCGGATCACGTCCTGTCTGGCGACGATCCCGATGAGTCGTCCCTCGTCGTCGACCACCGGGAGGCGGTTGATGTTCGGGTCGTCGCCGGACAGCAGGTCGAGGATTTCGTCCACGTCGGCGTCGGGTTCGACCGTTATCACCTCGGTCGTCATCACCTCCGATATCTCGCGGCCGGTGTTCCGAACGAAGTCGAGGCCGAGGTCCAAGTCCTCCCACGGCGGGTCGACCTGATAGGTGAGCGTGTCGACGAACGGCGGCAGCCCAACGGGGATCCAGAGCGTCTTGTCCTCCGGTTCGAACAGGTCCACGAGGTCGGACTCCGTGACGACGCCGAGGACGAATCGCTCCTCGTCGACGACCGGAAACCCGGAGAACTCGACGCGGGCGAACCGCTTGAGCACGTCGGCCACGTCGTCGTCCGAGGCCACCGTCTGCACGTCGGTCGTCATCAGGTCACGCGCTTGCATGCTCGGAAAATCGCCCGCCCGGGACGTAAGTCGTTCGCCGTGCCGACCGCGCTGCGAGCTACTCCTTGCGGAGCGCCGGGTTGGTGACCGCGCCGCGGGCCGCGGAGCCGAAGTCGCGACCGTACTTCGCCAGCACGCCGCCGTCGTAGACCGGCTCCGGCGGCTCCCACTCCGCGCGGCGGGCCGCCAACTCGTCGTCGTCGACGGCCACGGTCAGGTCGCGGTTCGGGATGTCGACGGTCACCTCGTCGCCGTCCTCGAGCAGCGCGATCGGGCCGCCGTCCGCCGCCTCGGGCGCGACGTGGCCGATCATCGGGCCGCGCGTGCCGCCGGAGAAGCGCCCGTCGGTCAACAGCGCCACGTCGTCCTCGTGGCCGGCGCCGACGACCGCGGCCGTGACGCCGAGCATCTCGCGCATCCCCGGCCCGCCGGTCGGCCCCTCGTTGCGGATGACGATCACGTCGCCCGAGGAGATCTCGCCGGTCTGGACGTACTCCATCGCGTCCTCCTCGTTCTCGAAGACGCGCGCGGGGCCCTCGTGGTAGAACTCGTCCTGCCCGGTCGCCTTCAGCACCGCGCCGTCCGGCGCGAGGTTCCCCTTCAGGATCTTGATGGCGCCCTCGGGCTGTTTGGGCTCGTCGACCGTGTAGAGGAACTCGGCGTCGATCTCGTCGTCGTCGGGGAGGACGCCGTCAGCCTCGAGTTCGGCGAGCTCCTCCTCGATGGTCCGTCCCGTCACGGTGAGCTGGTCGCCGTGGAACAGGTCCGCCTCCAGCAGGCGCCGGATGACGACCGGGACGCCGCCGACCTCGTGGAGGTCGTTCATCACGTGGGCGCCGCCGGGCTGGAGGTCCGCGATCTTCGGCGTGCGGCGGGAGATCTCGTCGAAGTCCTCGATGGTCAGGTCGACGCCCGCCTCGCCCGCGAGCGCGAGCAGGTGCAGCACCGCGTTCGTGGAGCCGCCGACCGCGGTCTGGAGCGCGATGGCGTTCTCGAACGACTCCCGGGTGAGGATGTCGGATGGGCGGCGGTCCTCCTCGACGCACTCCAGCACGAGGTCGCCCGCGCGCTCGGCCACCGCGTAGCGCTCGGGGTCCTCGGCGGGCGCGGACGCGGAGCCGAGCGGCGCCAGCCCGAGCGCCTCGGAGATGGACGCCATCGTGTTGGCGGTGAACATGCCGCCGCAGGAGCCCGCGCCGGGGCAGGCGTGCCGCTCCAGTTCGTCCAGTTCCTCGGCGTCCATCTCGCCCTGCGCGTACGTGCCGACGCCCTCGAACACCTGCACGATGGTCACGTCGCGGCCGTCGTGCTGGCCGGGCATGATGGAGCCACCGTAGAGGAAGACCGAGGGGAGGTCGGTCCGGATGGCGGCCATCAGCATGCCGGGCAGGTTCTTGTCACAGCCCGCGACCGTCACCAGCGCGTCCATGCGCTCGCCGAAGGAGACGAGTTCGACGGAGTCGGCGATGACCTCCCGCGAGATGAGGGAGGCCTTCATCCCCTCGGTCCCCATCGAGATGGCGTCCGAGATGGTGATGGTGCCGAACTCGATGGGCATCCCGCCCGCGGCGTCGACGCCGTCGAGCGCGGCGTCGGCCACGTCGTCGAGGTGGACGTTACAGGGCGTGATGTCGGCCGCGGGGTTGGCGATGCCGACCATCGGCGAGGAGAGGTCGGCGTCGTCGAACCCCATCGCGCGGAACATCGCGCGGTGGGGCGCCTTGTCCGCCCCTTCGGTCACGTCGCGGCTCCGGAGGGATTCGTCCTTCTCGCCGGCGAATCGGTCCTCGTCGCGGTCGTCCGGGTCGGTCCCGTCGCCCCGCGGCTGCTGCTGGCTCATACGGGAACCTCGCGCTCGGTCCGGTTAAATCGTCGCAAGGAAACAAGGGTTGCAGGGTGTGGGGAGTGACCCCGATCGACTCACGCGAACGCTTCGAGAATGCCCGCCCCGTCGGTGCTCGTCGCCACGTCGGGCAGCGTCGCGCGCTCGGGGTGCGGCATCAGCACCGCGACCGTCTCGCGCTCGCCGAGGACGCCGGCGACGTTGCCGGTCGAGCCGTTGGGGTTCGCGTCGTCGGTGACGTTCCCGTCCGCGTCGCAGTAGCGGAAGAGGACGCGGTCGTCGGCGACGAGGTCGTCGTAGGCGTCGTCGCCGATCTCGAAGCGGCCCTCGCCGTGGGCGATGGGGACCTCGATGACGTCGCCCTCGTCGTAGGCCGCGGTCCACGGCGTGTCCGTGCGCTCGACGCGGAGGTGGACCGGCTCGCACTGGAAGCGCGCGGAGGCGTTGGTGGTGAACGCGCCCGGCGTCAGTCCGGCTTCGGAGCCGATCTGGGCGCCGTTGCAGACCCCGAGGACCGGGACGCCATCGGCGGCCGCGTCGCGGACTTCCTCCATGATCGGCGCCCGCGCGGCCATCGCGCCGGCGCGGAGGTAGTCGCCGTAGGAGAAGCCGCCGGGGAGGACGATCCCCTCGGTGTCGTCCGGCAGGCCGTCCTCGTGCCAGACGCGCTCCGCGTCGACGCCGAGGTGGCCCAGCGCGCGGACGGCGTCGCGGTCGCAGTTGGAGCCGCCGAACTGGACGACCGAAACCGTCACGCCGAACACCCCGCGTGGGCGGCGTCAGTGACGGTTTCGATCGTCGCGACGACCGAGACCGTCATCGTTCCTCGACCGCGACCTCGTAGTCGTGAATGGTCGGGTTCGCCAGCAGGCGCTCGGCCATCTCGTCGGCGCGCGCGGCCGCGGCGTCCGCGTCGTCGGCCGACAGGTCGATCTCGAAGCGGTCGGCCGACCGGAGCCCCGACAGCTCGAAGCCGAGCCGCTCCAGCGCGTCCTTCGTCGTCTCGGCCTCCGGGTCGAGGACGCCCCGCTTCAGCCGGACGGTGACGGTCGCGGTGTAGTCGGTCATCAGTGTGTAGTGCGGGGTCGTGTGCAAAAACCGTTTTGGAAACGCTCCGATATGCACGTCCCTGTGTATCTGCGTCGGGACGCGGGCGGTCGAGGTCCGGCGCACCGGCCGATGGGATGCCGTGGCAGACCTGGCGCGGAGCGAAAGGGGCTAAACCGTCCGGTGCCTCGGTAGGTCCATGGTTCCGCTCGAACCGACGGAGGTGGTCGCATGACCCGCGAACTGACCGAGATCACCGTGGTCGGAGGAGACAAGACGGGACTCATCGCGCGGGTCACGACCCTGCTGTTCGAGCGGTCGATCAACATCGAGGACCTCGACCAGGCGGTCCGGGACGGGCTGTTCCGGATGACGATGCGCGTCGACGCCGCGGAGATGGACACCTCCCGCGAGGAGCTCCGCCGCGCGCTCGCGGACCTGGGCCGCGAACTCGACGTGGACATCCAGGTGCGGTTCCCGAACGACCGCGAGTCCCGGCGGATCGCGCTGCTCGTCACGAAGGAGAGCCACGCGCCCGAGACGCTGCTGGAGGCCGAGCGGAACGGCGAGCTCGCCGAGGACGGCGAGGCCGAAATCCCGGTCGTCATCGGCAACCGCGGCGACCTCCGCGACCTCGCGGAGCGCTACGACAAGCCCTTCTACGACGTGGGCGACGGCAACGGCTCGCCGGACGAGGACCGCATCCTCGACCTGCTGGCCGAGTACGATGTCGATCTGGTGGTGTTGGCGCGCTACATGCGCATCCTCGGCCCGAACGTGGTCTTCCGGTACGAGGGGCGGATCCTCAACATTCACCCGTCGCTGCTGCCGGCGTTTCCCGGCGCGCAGGCGTACCGGCAGGCGAAGGAGGCCGGCGTCCGGGTCGCGGGCGTCACCGCTCACTACGTGACGACGGATCTCGACCAGGGCCCGGTCGTGACCCAGCGCGCGTTCGACGTGCCCGACGGCGCGAGCGTCGCCGACATCAAGGCCCGCGGCCAGCCGCTCGAGGCGGAGGCGCTGCTGGAGGCGGTCCGGCTCCACCTCGCGGACGCCGTCTCGGTCCACAAGGGCCGCGTCCGCCTGCGCGAGGACGCCGACGTGGACGCACAGCTCGGGCTCCCGACCTCGGCTCGTGAGGCGAACCCGGACTCGCCGGTCGACGGCGAACCCCTGCAGTCCCCACCCGCGCCGTCCGACGACTGAGCCGCGAGCGAGCGACGACGCCTTTTTGCCCGCTTCACGCCACCATCGACGCGATGAACGCTGGGCGCGGGAACCGTGGCAGGAGCGAGCTGGTCGTCCTCCTGCTGTTGGCCCTGCTGGCGGTCGTCGCGCTCGCCGTCTTCCTCTACTACACCCTCGTCGTGCTCTCGGGGCTGCCGAACCCGATTCCGACGCCGACGGCCGGGTGAACGGCCGAGTAGCGGCCGGGACGCGGAACCAGCAGCCCTTTGCCGGTTGGGGAGGTACGCGGGGTATGGACGCGGAGGAGGGGCCGACCGGCGTCGCGTTGTTCGTCGACGGCCCGAACGTGTTGCGCGAGGAGTTCGACGTGGACCTCGACGACGTGCGCGAGGCTGCGGAGGCCGAAGGCCACCTGGTGACGACGCGGCTCTACCTCGACGAGCACGCCACGCCGGGACTCATCCAGGCGGCGGAGGCGCGCGGCTACGAGGTCGTGGTCACGAGCGGCGACGTGGACGTGAAGCTCGCGGTCGACGCCACCCGGTACGCGGCCGAGGAGCGCGCGGGCGCCATCGCCATCGCGTCCCGCGACACGGACTTCAAGCCGGTCGTCGAGACCGCCAACAGCTACGGCATCCGAACGCTCGCCATCGCGCCGGGCACGTTCGGGCGCTCGGACGCGCTCCGCAACGCCGCGACCCACTCCGTGACGCTCGACGGCGACGACGGCGACGACTGACCGGCTGACCCCCGAGGTCGCCGGGCAGACGACGGCGACGACTCACCGGACCGCCCGGTCCGCGGTTCAGAAAAGCTCCAGCGGCGAGACGGGGGCAGAAACCCCCCACGCCCGTCAGGCGTCGACCGGGTCCGCGAACGCGTAGACCGTGTTGTGGCCGGTCACCTCGACGTCGAGCACGTCCCCCACCTCGACGCCGCGGTTGGACGCGTTCTGGACGATGATCTGCCGGTACGCGGAGTCGCGGCACTTCACGGAGTCTCCGGTGCCTTCCTCGACGACCAGCACCTCGCGTTCGGTGCCGACCATCGACTCGTAGGCCTCGCCGACGACCGCCATCTTCAGCTCCGACATCGCCTTCGAGCGCTCCTTCTTGACGGTGCCGCCGAGGCCCTTCATGTCGGCGGCGTCCGTGCCGGGGCGCTTCGAGAAGCGCGTGACGTTGATCTTCTCGGGGCGGACCTCGCGGAGCAGGTCCATCGACCGCTCGTGGTCCTCGCTCGTCTCGGTGGGGAAGCCGACGATGAAGTCCGTCGAGAGCGTCCACTCGTCGAGCCGGTCGTCGAACGTCGCGACGACCTCGCGGAACTTGTCGACGCGGTGCTGGCGGCGCATCGACTCCAGCACCTCGTCGGAGCCGGACTGGACCGGCGCGTGGACGAAGTCGTACAGCTTCTCGTTGGCGGCGAAGACGTCCGCGAGCTCCTCGTGGATGCCGTGGATACCGCCGGGGTTGGCCATCCCGAGGCGGACCCGGAACTCGCCGTCGATGTCGCAGATGCGGTCGAGCAGTTCGGGGAGCTTGCGCTCGCCGTCGTCCCAGCCGTAGACGCCGGTGTCCTGTCCGGTGATCCGGATCTCCTTCGCGCCGGCGTGGACGAGCGCGCGGGCCTTCTCGACGTTCTCCTCGACGGTGGGCGAGTCGACGCGCCCGGTCGCGAACTTCGTGATGCAGTACGAGCAGTTGCTCATGCAGCCGCGCGCGATGGGGAGGATGCCGACGACGCCGTCGAGCACCGGCTCGGTGTCGGGCGTCACCGTCGGGCACTCGCCGTTGAGCACGTGGTCCGGTACCTCGTCCCAGTGGAGCACCTCGGCGTCGATGCCGGCCTCGCGGAACTGCTCGCCCTGCGCGAGCGCCATGCAGCCGGTGACGACCAGGTCGGCAGTCTCCTCCTGGAGCTCCTCGGCGCGCCGGAGCATGTTCCGCTCGGTCTTCTCGACGACGGTGCAGGTGTTCAGAATGGCGACGTCGGCCTCGGCCGGCCCCTCGGCGGGGTGGTGGCCGCCGTCCCGCAGTGCGCGCTCGATCTCGCGGCTCTCACCCCGGTTGGAGGTGCAGCCGTACGTCTCGATGTGGTACGTCGCCATCGCTTGTCCGATGTAGCGCGCCCGCGGGCAAAAGGACGACGGATCCACGTCGAACCGGCACCGATCCCGATACCGGACGTGGGATCGAACCACGCTACCGATCCGCAACCGCGCCAGCCGTTGTCGCGGCGCTCCGCGGCCGGACGAGTTTTCCGTGGGGGGTCGAACCGATACACATGGGCTTTGGCAGCTACGATGAATCCGAGCAGGAAACGGGGAGCCAAACCGACGAGGACGACGATTCTGAGGCCGTCAGCGTCCACGAGCACGACCACGAGGGCGAGGTCTCCTTCGAGAGCGAGGCATCCACCGACGACCTGGTCGGCCGCCTCTCGGAGATGCGCGACGAGGACGAGGAGTAGGAACTCGACGGAGACTCGGTGTACGACGCCGTTTCCGGTCGTAGCGCTGCGTTTTGACCTTCAGATACGG
>NZ_LKIR01000116.1:6644-15855 GCF_001462205.1 Haloparvum sedimenti | reverse complement strand
CGCGCCCTACATCGTCTACTTCACGTACAAGGAGGTCCGCACGGGCGAGGAGCGGTTCGCGCGCCTCCGCGGCTTCTGGACGAAGGTGTTCGCGCTCGGGTTCGTACTCGGGACGGTGACGGGGATCCCCCTGAGCTTCCAGTTCGGGACGAACTTCGCGGCGTTCTCGACGTTCGCGGGCGAGGTGATCGGCGGCCCGCTGGCGTTCGAGACGTTCATGGCGTTCTTCCTGGAGGCGGTGTTCCTCGGCATCCTGCTGTTCGGCCGCGACCGCGTGAGCGACCGGCTCTACGTCGGCTCCTCGGTGCTGGTGATGGCCGGCGCGTGGGCCTCCGCCTTCTGGATCCTCGTCGTCAACGCGTGGATGCAGACCCCGCGCGGGTACGAACTCGTCGAGCGCGGCGGCGAGACGCTCGTCCGACTGACGGACCCGGTCGCGGCGTTCACGACGCCCCGGCTCCCGTGGCTGTACGTCCACATGACCAACGCCGCGGTCGTCTCCGTCTCGCTTCTGATCGCGGGCGTGGCGGCGTACTTCGTCTGGGCCAACGAGGAGAGCGAGCCGTGGGCGCACGCGCTCCGAGTCTCGGTCGCCGTGCTCGCGGTCGCGGGCGTCTTTCAGGTGATCCACGGCGACGCCTACACCCGCCACGTCGTCCAGACGCAGCCGATGAAGTTCGCGGCGATGGAGGCCGCCTACCAGACCAAACAGGGCGCGCCGCTGCACCTGATCGCGTTCCCGCGGAACCTCGGTGACATCCTCGACCCTCGTGCCGAGAACCTCGTCTCCGTCTCCATCCCCTACATGGCGTCGATGCTGGCGTCGATGGGCGACCCGAACGCGGTCGTCTACGGGCTGGAGGAGTTCGACGTGGAGAGCCCGCCGGTCGCGGTCGTCTTCTGGTCGTTCCGCACGATGGTGACGCTCGGCTTCTGGTTCATCCTGCTCGGGGTGTGGGGCGTCTATCGCCTGCGGAAGGGGCGGCTCGCGACCCGGAGCCGTCACCTCCAGCTCCTGTGGCTGTCGACGCCGCTCGGGTTCGTCGCCATCGTCGTCGGCTGGTACGTGACCGAAGTGGGACGCCAGCCGTGGACGATTCAGGACCTCCTCAAGACCGACGCGGCCGTCTCGCCGAGCGTGACGGGGATCGAAGCCGCGCTGTCGCTCGGCGGATTCATCACGCTGTACCTGCTGTTGCTCGCCGGCTTCCTCGCGGGCTGCAAGTGGCTCGTCGACGAGGAGCTCGAGCGCATCGACGAGGCGACCGCCGGGGCCGTCGCGGAGCCCGACGTGACACCGGACCCGACCGAGCCCGTTCCCGACTCGGGAGGTGACGGCCCGTGATCCCGGTCGACGGCTACCTCGCCCCCGCGCTGCCGGAGGTGTGGTTCGGGACGCTGTTGTTCGCGTTCGCGATGTACGTCTTCCTCGACGGCTTCGACTTCGGGCTGGGAATGGTGTACGCGACCCGGGACGACGAGGCGGAGCGCGAACAGCTGCTGGCGGCGTTCGGCCCCGTCTGGGACGCCAACGAGGTGTGGCTGGTCGCGTTCGGAACGCTGCTCGTCGCCGCGTTCCCCGCGGTGTACGCCGCGCTGTTGAGCGGCCACTACCTCGCCGTCTTCGGGCTCCTGTTCGCGCTCCTGGCCCGGGGCGTCGCCGGCGAGTTCCGGGAGCTGAACGACGACCCCGAGTGGCGTCGGATCTGCGACCGCCTGTTCGTCGTCGGCAGCGTCGCCGCGCCCTTCTGTCTCGGGCTGATCGCCGGCGGGTGGGTCTTCGGATCGGGGATCGTCGGACTCCCGAGTCTGGTGACGGGGCTCGCGCTCGTTGGCCTCTCGTTCGTCGCCGGCACCGCCTACGCGGCGCTGAAGACGCGCGGCGACCTTCGGGCGGACGCGCTCGCGCTCGGTCGGCCCGCGACGGCGGCGTACCTCGGGACGCTCCTCGCGCTCGTCGCGACGCTGGTCGCGCTGGACCCCCTCGGCGCGGGCGGACGCCTGTTCGATCCCGCCCCGCTCGCCGCGGCCGCGGCGACGGTCGCGCTTCCGGTCGTCGGACTGGCGCTGGCCGCGCGGAACCGAGTTCGGGCGTGGCTGTGGAGCGTCGGGCTCGGTGCCGGGTCGCTGGTCCTGCTGGTCGGGACCCTGCTGTATCCGCACGCGTACCCCGCGACCGGGCTGACCGTTCGGGACGCGGTCGCGGCACCGGTCACGCTCAACCTGCTCACGCTCGTGGCGGGGCCGTTCCTGTTCGTCGTGCTCGGCTACTTCGTCGTCCTGTACACGGTCTTCTCGGGGCCCGTCGAGGAGAGCGAGACGGGCTACGGCGGGTGATCCGGGACGGACGGTCGTTCCCGCCCTCCGACTGTCCGACGGACGCCCATGGGGTCCGTGAGCGTCCACGGATTCCGGCAGCGTCCGCGGGTCCGGTGGGTTTTTGCCCGACCGCGGCCGCGATAGGGCAATGACCGACGACTCGGACGACCCACTGGTGCCGATCGTCTGTGACGACTGCGGCACGCGGTCGCGGATCCCCCTCTCGGAGGTTGCGGACGCGGTCGCGCGGCACAACGAGACGCGTCACGACGGCGAGGAGGTCGCTGCCGTCGACCCCGCACTCGCCGACCGCATCGCCGACATGGCGGCGGCGGATCTGGGCCTGCTCGACGGGGAGTGACCGTGCGGGGCCCTTCGCTCGTCGACGTGATCCCGCACTACGCCGTGATGCTGCTCGCCGTGTTCCTCGCGGTCGGCGCCGCGGAGTACGTCGCCGGCGACCTCTCGCTGTGGGTCGAGCTGGCGATCATCACCGCCGTCGTGTTCACCTATCGCCCCGTGGCCCGGCTGCTCGGCCTCGCGCCCGAGGGCTGGTGAAGTCGCGGACGGGCGGCGGCCGGGCCGCGTCGGCCGCATTCGGACCTCGCCCCGCGCACGGGACCGAACCTGTTAATAGGGTGATGGGTGTCTCGCACACCCATGGTGTGTACCGTCTGCAACGGCGGGGGTGGTGAGCGGGTAACCGTCTCGTTCGTCGACTCGGACACCGAAGTGGCGGTGACGCTGTGTCCGACGTGTCGCGAGTCGTTCGCGTCCGCGGACGTCTGTCGGGTGCTGTCGGCGGCCGACGCTCCCTCGACGCCCTGAAGCCTGTCGGACCCGGACCTGGGCCGATCGCCGGCCTGATCCGGACGTGGGCCGAGCCCCGGCCGAGCCCGGGCGGGATCGAACAGGGTCGTGCGAGGTGGGAACAAACAGTACTGATTTATATTGGCATCCGTGTGTGTGAGATATGCCCGAGTGTCAGAATTGCGGATCCTTCGTCACGACGCAGTACGTGCGGGTGTTCACGCCCGACGAGGTCGACGAGCCGCGCGTCTGCCCGAACTGTCCGGACCGGCTACGAGACGGCGCGGAGGTCCGCGAGGCGCGGTCGAAGCGTCGCTCCGAGTGACCTCCACGTCCGCGGTGCCCGCCGGTTTTCCTTCTCCGCTTCGCGTCATTCCGCCGTCCAGTACCGGCCGTCGCGACCGTGGCCGGCACGCATAAGTCTCGGCCGACGGAACGATCGGGCATGACGGACGTACTCGTCGTCGGCGGCGGCCCGGCCGGACTGAGCGCGGGACTGTTCGCGGCCAAGAACGGACTCGACGTGACGCTGTTCGACGCCGACGGCACGTGGATGCACAAGGCGCACCTGTTCAACTACCTCGGGATCGGCTCGGTCGGCGGCTCGGAGTTCCTCGCGACCGCCCGCCAGCAGGCCGACGACTTCGGCGTCGACCGCAAGCAGGGAGAGGAGGTTACGGGCGTCGCGACGACCGACGGCGGGTTCGCGGTCGAGACCGAGGCGGGCGAGTACGAGGCCGACTACCTGATCCTCGCGACCGGCGCGAACCGCGACCTCGCGGAGGAGCTGGGCTGTGCGTTCACCGACGAGGAGGTCGTCGACGTGGACGTGACGATGGAGACGAGCGTCGCGGACGCGTACGCGACCGGCGCGATGGTCCGGGCCGAGGAGTGGCAGGCGGTCATCTCCGCGGGCGACGGCGCGTCGGCCGCGCTGAACGTGCTCTCCAAGGAGAAGGGCGAGCACTACCACGACTTCGACGTGCCCGCCGACGCCGAGCGCGTCTTCGGCGACATGGCCGACGAGTAGGCTCGCAGTCCCGACCCCGAACAGAAATGTTCTGACACGTATGGCGTGCCTTCGACGCTGCTTCGAGGACCGATAAACCGCCGTCGGATCCGGTCCTGATTGCCGGGACGTGAACGTGTTCGCGGGAACCGATAACTAGTTTTTTGTAAGTACGATTCTTCCTTCCGGACACGAGAAGATCATCGATGTCACTGGACAAATCAGACGACGGTACGGGCGAGACGACCTCCATCGCGCTCGCGACGACGCGCGTCACGGAGGGTGATCGGCGATGAAGAAGAACGAGGACTGGTGGCCGGAGCTGCTGGACCTCGACGGCCTCGACCGGAACGCCCGCGACGTGGGCCCCTACGATGAGGAGTTCGACTACGCCGAGGAGTTCGAGAAGCTCGACTTCGACGAGGTGAAAGCCGACGTCGAGGCGGTCCTGACCGACTCCAAGGACTGGTGGCCGGCCGACTACGGCACCTACGGTCCGCTGTTCATCCGGATGGCGTGGCACAGCGCCGGCACGTACCGCACCGTCGACGGCCGCGGTGGCGCGGCCGGCGGCCACCAGCGCTTCCCGCCGCTGAGTAGCTGGCCCGACAACGTCAACCTCGACAAGGCCCGGCGCCTGCTGTGGCCCGTCAAGCAGAAGTACGGCCGCAAGCTCTCGTGGGCGGACCTGATCGTCCTCGCGGGCAACGTCGCGCTGGAGTCGATGGGCTTCGAGACGTTCGGCTTCGCCGGCGGTCGCGAGGACGACTGGGAGCCGGACGAGAGCGTCGACTGGGGTCCCGAAGACCAGATGGAGGAGATGTCCCCCGAACGCTTCGACGAGGAGGGTGACCTCAAGGAGCCGCTCGGCAACACCGTGATGGGCCTCATCTACGTGAACCCGGAGGGCCCCGACGGCGAGCCGGACACGGAGGCCTCCGCGAAGAACATCCGCCAGGCGTTCAGCCGCATGGCGATGAACGACGAGGAGACGGTCGCGCTCATCGCCGGCGGCCACACCTTCGGGAAGGTCCACGGCGCGGCCGACCCCGAGGAGCACATCGGCCCCGAGCCCGAGGCGGCCCCCATCGACCTGCAGGGGCTCGGCTGGGAGAACGACTTCGGCGAGGGCAAGGGCCCGGACACGATCACCAGCGGCATCGAGGGCCCGTGGAACACCACGCCCACGATGTGGGACACCTCCTACATCGACAACCTGCTGGACCACAAGTGGTGGCCCGAGAAGGGTCCCGGCGGCGCCTGGCAGTGGACCACTCAGAGCGGCGAACTCGACGACGCCGCGCCCGGCGTCGACGACCCGGAGGACCGCGAGGACGTGATGATGCTGACGACGGACGTCGCGCTGAAGCGTGACCCCGACTTCCGCGCGGTTCTGGAGCGGTTCCAGGAGAACCCCGACGAGTTCCAGGAGGCGTTCGCGAAGGCGTGGTACAAGCTCATCCACCGCGACATGGGCCCGCCGGAGCGGTTCCTCGGCCCCGAAGTCCCGGACGAGGAGATGCTGTGGCAGGACCCGCTCCCGGACGCGGACTACGACCTCATCGACGACGCGGACGCGGCCGCGCTGAAGGAGGACCTCCTCGACTCGGAGCTCTCCCGCACGCAGCTGGTCAAGACCGCGTGGGCGGCGGCGTTCACCTACCGCGACAGCGACAAGCGCGGCGGCGCGAACGGCGCCCGCCTCCGGCTCGACCCCCAGCGCAGCTGGGAGGTCAACGAGCCGGAGGAGCTCGCGGACGCGCTGGAGACGTACGAGGAGATTCAGACGGAGTTCAACGAGGCGCAGGCGGACGACACGCGCGTCTCGCTGGCCGACCTCATCGTGCTCGGCGGCAACGCGGCGGTCGAGCAGGCCGCGGCCGACGCCGGCTACGACGTGACGGTCCCGTTCGAGCCGGGCCGCACGGACGCCTCCCAGGAGCAGACCGACGTGGAGTCGTTCGAGGCGCTCAAGCCGAAGGCCGACGGCTTCCGCAACTACCTCGGCGACGGCTACGACGAGGCCGCCGAGGAGGTGCTCGTCGACAAGGCGGAGCTGCTGAACCTGACGCCGCCCGAGATGACGGCGCTCGTCGGCGGCATGCGCGCGCTCGGCGCGACCTACCGCGACACCGACCGCGGCGTCCTCACCGATAGCCCGGGCACGCTGACGAACGACTTCTTCGTCAACCTGCTCGACATGGGCACGGAGTGGGAGCCCGTCTCCGACACCGAGACCGTGTTCGAGGGCTACGACCGTGACACGGGCGAGCAGCAGTGGGAGGCGACCCGCTTCGACCTCGTCTTCGGCTCCAACGCCCGCCTCCGCGCGCTCGCGGAGGCCTACGGCGCCGACGACGCCGAGGAAGAGTTCGTCCACGACTTCGTGGACGTCTGGCACAAGGTCATGCAGAACGACCGCTTCGACCTCGAGTAGCACTCGGTCGGCGCGGTTCGGACTTTTTGCGATCTTGGCCGGCCGCTGTTGACGGACAGCGATACTTAGTGGAGCGGTGTGTTTTTGTCTGTTTTCTGCTACTTGTGGGTGTTTTTGTGACTGCTGTCGATCCTGCTACTGGGGACAGCAACACCCAGAAAGCCCCAGCCGGCTCGACCGCGCCGGGTTCCGGGAGACGGTCCGGGCTGCCTGCAGTGGCGGGCTGCCGGGCTGCGACTCCCGTCGTCCCGCTCGTTCCTCGCGGGACCCTCGCTGCGCTCCTCGCTCTCAACACCGCCCGCTGCGGTGCTTGCGTCGTCCGGGCGGGTTCGAGCCGGCTGCCCCTTTCAGTCCCACCCACCGCAACCGCACCGCAGACCTCGCACCTCCCCAGCCTCGGCGGCGGCGCGGCCGCGAGACCGCACAGCAGGCGGCCGCGCCGCCGCCTCCCTCGCGCGGTCGCGGCGCCACAGGGGCGCCGCGGCGCGCGCCGACAGCACGGCACTGCAACCGCACCGCTCTGCGACCGCACAGCACCGCACCGCCACGAGTTTCAAAAAGCGAGGTGTCTGAACCGGTCTGCAACACTCAGTATCGGTTCCTTCCAGCATTCAGAAAACGCCCGCTGTATTGCGAGTTTCAGAGCAGCCCGGTGATGAAGCCGACGCCCATCACCACCAACACGACCGCGGAGAAGACCGGCAGGTAGGGCGCGTAGCGCTCCACGTCCTCCTCGAAGCGCTCGTAACCCGCGATCAGCAGGAGCGTGAGCGTCACGATGCCGACGATCACCGTCAGCGCGTAGGCGCTCATCAGTTCGAGACAGTGGTTGGACCCCGCACACAGCGCGATGATCTCGAACTCCTCCTCGTGGGCGAACCCGAGGACGAAGGCGAACCACGCGATGCCGAGCAGGCCGCGATCGGCCGCGTCGTCGAACGAACCGTGGGCGTGCGTGTGGCCGTCGTGATCGTGGTCGCCGTGCTGGTGGTCGTCGTGCTGGTGGTCAGCGTGCTGGTGGTCGCCGTGACCGTCTGCGTGGTCGTGGCTGTGCCCGTGTCGGTACTCGCGGACGCCGAGGCCGATCAGCAGGACGCCCGCCACGAGGCTCACCGGTCCGCCGACCTCGACGCCCGGCGCGAGCGCGATCGGCTCGTTCACCTGCGTCAGGTCGAAGTACGCGGTCGCGTAGAAGAACACCGCGACCATCGCGATGCTGCTGATCAGGTGGCCGACGCCGATAATGAGGCTCGCGGCCAGCCCGTAGAGCCACTTGTTCGAGCGGTCGAGCGCGTACGTCGCCGCGACCGGCCAGCCGTGTCCCGGTTCGATCCCGTGGATCGCGCCGAGCGCGACCGCACCAACGAGGAGTCCGAGCGCTTCACCGTGGAGCATCGTGTCGTCCACTCCAACCGCAAGCCGTATAGCGGTTGTTAGGACCGATCCCGCCGGTCCGTCATACGCGGTCGGCCGCGATCGCCTCCGCTTCGCTCGCGACCCGTTTTTGTGACCCGCACCCCAACCGGTCGGCATGCGAACGAGTCTGCGCGTTCCGGACGAGGTCGTCGCGGAGTTCGACCGCGTCTGGCGCGACGAGGGGTTGGAGAGCCGGTCGCGGGCGGTCCGCGAGGCGATGCAGGAGTACGTCGAAGCGCACGCCCGACTGGAGGAGGAGGACGGCGAAGTCGTCGCGCTGGTGGGGTTCGACTACCGCCACCACGAGGTGATCGCGGACCTCCACGCCGTCCAGCACGAACACCAGGACGTGATCCAGAACACCAGCCACACCCATCAGGGCGAGTGGTGTCTGGAGGCGCTGTTCTGCCGCGGACCGGCCGATCGGCTTCGAGAACTCGTCTACCGCCTCCGCGATTTCGACGGGGTCCGGCGCGTGAAGGTGCTGGGGATCCGGTCGCGGGACTGAGCGGCGCCGCGACACACGGATCCCGGTCCGTTCAGGAGTCCCGCCGCTCGACCCCGGGCGTCGGCGGCACCTCGCGCTTGTGCGCGGACCCGCGCCACATGTCCGCGAACTCCCGGACCGTCTCCGCGTCGATGTCGGTTCGCTCCGCGACCTCCGGGACCGACAGCCCGCGGTCGACGATCGAGCGGAGGATCCGGTCGATGGTCTCGTAGCTCTCGCCGAGTTCCCCCTCGTCGGTCTGGCCCTCCCACAGCTCCGCGGTCGGGGTCTTGCCGACGATGCGTTCGTCGACGCCGACCGCGCGGGCGAACGCGTACACCTCGGTCTTGTAGCAGTCGCCGAGCGCGGCCACGTCGACGCCGCCGTCACCGTACTTCGTGAAGTAACCGAGCAGGCGCTCGGAGCGGTTGTTCGCCCCGAGCACCAGCAGGTTTCGGCGGTTCGTCTCGCGGTACGACAGCAGCATCCGCGCACGAGCGCGAACGTTTCCGACGGTGACCCGGTCGCGGTCCTCCGCGGGCACGTCCGCGAGCGTCGCTTCCACGATGGGCCCGATGTCGACCTCCAGCCGGTCGACCCCGAGCGCGTCACACACCTCGCGGGCGTCGCGCATGTGCCGCTCCGCGGAGGGCGCGCCGGGCATCACCAGCCCGAGCACGCGGTCAGGGCCCAGCGCGCCCGCCGCGAGGTGCGCCGCGAGCGCCGAGTCGAG
>NZ_LKIR01000116.1:4858-6634 GCF_001462205.1 Haloparvum sedimenti | reverse complement strand
CCGCCTCCGCCAGCGTCTCGCGCAGGAACGACCCGATGGTCCTCCGAGCGTCGTCGAAGTCGATCGCGTGCGCCGTATCGCGTGTCACGGTCGCCGTTCGACGCCTGGCCCCCTCAATCTGGCCCCGGTTGACGGCGCGTTCCCCGGTGTTCACGGAGTCCGAACCGCTCGGAGTGTCTGGACTTCTCAGAAATTGTAAAAATTGTGAGCTCTCTCATGATATCGTACGCCTTGCATACGTCGAGGGTTCGGATACGCGCAGTCTTAAGCTACTGCCGCGCCGTGTCGGATCATGGAACCGGGCAACACCGACGAGTTGGTTGCGTTTCTCAAAGAGCAGGCGGGCGAGTACCTCCGGTCGGCGATCCAGTACTCCACGTCCGACCACGAGTTGCTCTACCTTCGGGACGGCGACGAGCACATTCCGGAAGACGAGGAGTTGGCGGATTTCGTGGATCACTATCGTCGTCTGAGCCGACAGCAGGAACCCGACCGACCGTTCGACCTCGGGACTGACCACTGTACCGTCACCATTTACGACGAGGCGATCCTGTTCCACTTCACGCAGAGCGAGAACGTGGGCACGCTCGTCACCCTGGCGCCGGAGGCGGGCCGAGACATCGTCGCGTTCACGACGAAGTGTCTCGAACAACTCCACTTCAACTCGCCACAGGAGATCCGGAACGTTCCGACCTGGCTCCGGAGTTGAGCCCCGCGTGCGGGACCGGGGACGGCGTGGCATCTCCGCGCTGAACCGACCCGGTGACACGCGCGTCACCCGATTGCGGCGGCGTCGCTACCGGATTCATGGTCGTGGATGCCGAATGCGGAAGCGATGAACAACGAGGATTCCGCGACCGACGCGTCCGAGGGAGCCGCAGCGCTGGGCGATCCGCCGATCACCGCCGAGAAGCCGGACGCCGCGGTCGGCGTCACCGGGCTCGACCACGTCACGCTGATCGGAAGCAACGAGGCCGATACCGTAGAGTTCTACCGCGACGTGCTCGGCTGTTCGCTCGTCCTCCGCCAGCCGAACCTCGACGCGCCCCACGTCACGCACCTGTTCTTCGACCCCGGCGATGGCCGCATCATCACGTTCTTCGTCGAGGAGGGCCGCGACTCCACCCCCGGCCCGCAGCGCACCCAGTTGGGCGGCGTCCACCACATCTCCTTCAGCTTCGACCCCGACCGCATCGCGGAGGTGAAGCAGGGGCTGGAGGCACACGGCTACCAGTACAGCGAGTTCAACCGCGGCATCTTCTACTCGCTGTACACCCGCGACCACAACGGGTTCACCGTCGAGCTCTCGACCGACAAGTACGAGATCCCCGACGACCGCCGCGGCGAGGTGCTCGCGCTCGCCCAGCAGAAGCGCGTCGCCGACGGCTCCGACTACGCGAAAGGCGAACACCTGAAGGCCGCGCTGGAAGAACTCGACCTCCCGGTCGAGCCCGTCGACATCCCCGACGCCGCTTCCGGCGCCGGCGGACTCTGATCGATAGCGATACTGAGTCTACTACGCGGTTCGTTCTGTCTTTCTGTCAGATTACGTTGTTTCTGTGACTGGTGCGGATCCTGCTGATCTGGACAGCAACACCTCGAAAGCCCCAGCCGGCTCGACCGCGCCGGGCCTCGCTGCGCTCCTCGCTCTCGGCACCGCCCGCTGCGGTGCTTATCTGGCAAGACGGTCCGGGCCTTCCGTTGCGTCTCTCGGCACAGCCCGACGGACGGGTCCGGGCTGCGACTTGCTGACTCTCGCTCGGCAGGCTCGCGAGA
>NZ_LKIR01000116.1:0-4848 GCF_001462205.1 Haloparvum sedimenti | reverse complement strand
CAACAGCCCGATACTGGGTATAGCGGCGTGTTTGTGTCTTTTTTGTGTTACTGGGCGGTGTTTTTGTGACTGCTGTCGGTGCTGCTGCTGGGGACAGCAACACCTCGAAAGCCCCAGCCGGCTCGACCGCGCCGGGCCTCGCTGCGCTCCTCGCTCTCAGCACCGCCCGCTGCGGTGCTTGCGTCGTCCAGGCGGGTTCGAGCCGGCTGCCCCTTTCAGTCCCACCCACCGCAACCGCACAGCAGCCTCGTCCCTCCCCAGCCTCGGCGGCGGCGCGGCCGCGAAACCGCACCGCATGCGGCCGCGCCGCCGCCTCCCTCGCGCGGTCGCGGCGCCACAGGGGCGCCGCGGCGCGCGCCGACAGCACGGTACCGCAACTGCACCGCTCCGCGACCGCACAGCACCGCACCGCCACGAGTTTCAGAAAAGCGATGTGTCTGAATCGGTCTGCAACACTCAGTATCGGTCTCGTACACTCCGGTGCGACGCGCCATTTAACCCGTTCGGCCGAGAAGACCGAATGCGTGCCTTTAGTCCTCGCCCGAGTACTCCCGGACGGGAGCGATGACGGAGCGACGAACCCGGGCACGCGACACGACCGTCGTCACGTCACGACGACCGCCCGCCACGAGGGTTTCCCGGTCGACACGGCACGCCGCCGGAGATGAGACCGGTCGTTAGTGTCGCGGGCGATACGACCGATCCCGCAGCTACTGCTCCGTCACGGGCGACGTTCACCGGGGGTCTGCAAACGTAGTTAGCGACCGCGTCGCCGGAACCGCGGCCGTCTGATCCCGGCCCATGCGGGCGACGGACCGAAGTGCTCCGTCGGAGGAGTGGCCTCGACACACGAACGGTCGGAGCCGACACGTCACCGGGTATAAACCTCGGCCACCACTTCGTTCGGGCATGTACGTCACGTTTCTGGGTACCGGGAGCGCCATGCCCGTCCCCGGGCGCGCACAGAGCGGGATCCTGCTGGAGACTGCCGACCGTGCGCTGCTCGTCGACTGCGGTAGCGGCGTGCTGGGCCGGCTCACCGGCACCGATGTCGGCTACGAGGGTATCGGCACCGTGCTGCTCACGCATCACCACCTCGACCACGTCGCGGACCTCCTTCCGCTGCTGAAAGCGCGCTGGCTCGCGGGCGAGGAGCACCTCGAGGTGGTCGGCCCGGCCGGGACGAAGGACCTGCTCGACGACCTGCTGGAGATCCACGACTACCTCCGGGGGCGGATCGACCTCTCGGTCCGCGAGGTGAGCGGCGACCGACCCTTCGAGGCGGGCGGCTTCGCCGTCGCCGCTCGCGAGACGCGCCACTCGAAGCCGGGGTTCGCGTACCGGTTCGCGCCCGCGGACGCCGACGCGGCGCCGGAAGCGGGGCCGTTCGTCTTCTCCGGCGACACCGAGGCCTTCGAGGGGATGGCGCGGTTCGCGGACGGCGCGCGCGCCCTCGCGCACGACTGTTCGTTCCCGGACGACATCGACGTGTCGAACCACCCGACGCCGACGCAACTCGGCGGTGCGCTGGCGGGTGCGTCGATCGAGAACCTGTTTCTGACGCACCTCTACCCCCACACGCAGGGCAAGGAGGGGGAGATGGTCGAGAGCGTCCGGGCGGCCGGGTTCGACGGGGAGACCCGGTTCGCGGAGGACGGGCTGCGCCTCGAACTGTAAATCCGGCTACCGGCCGTGCTCCGGGCACCGACCCGGACCGATAGCTTTCTATAAGTCGGTTTTATTATCTAGTGGTATGGCGTTCAGCGACGAACTCCTCGACGCCGGCAGTGACCTGTGGGCGGCACAGAAGCGACATCCCTTCGTGGTCGAGCTCGCGGAGGGGACGCTCGACGAGGACGCGTTTCTGACGTGGGTGCGGCAGGACTACCGCTACCTGCTCGACTACGCGCGGACGTTCGCGGTCGGCGGTACGAAGGTCCGCGACGAAGAGACGATGACGCACCTCCTCGGCGTCGCCCACCGCGTGCTCGACGACGAGCTCGATCTCCACCGGTCGTTCGCCGCTGAGTACGGTATCGACCGCGCGGAGCTGGAGCGCGTCGAGAAGGCGCCCACCTGCGTCGCCTACACGAACTACCTGCTGCGGACCGCCGAGTCGCGATCGGTCCCGGAGTTCGCGGCCGCGATCTACCCCTGTGGGCAGGGCTACCTCGACGTGGCCGAGCACATGACCGAGATCGCCGACGGCGAGCACCGCTACACGCCGTTCATCGAGAAGTACACGAGCGACGAGTTCCGTGAGGCGGTCGACTGGATGCGCGCATTCGTCGACCGATGCGGCGCGGCCTACCCCGGCTACCACGACGCGATGCGCGAAGCGTTCCTGACGAGCGCACGCCTCGAACACGCCTTCTGGGAGATGGCCTACACCGCAGAGGACTGGGGGACGGCGACGCCCGCGGCCGCCGGCATCTCCTCGTCGTAGTCGACGGGGACGCCCGTAACTGCAAACGGTTACGCGGCCGCAGTTTCGACCCCGTCGCTTAAGCGCACCTGGCCACACCCTCCCTACATGAGCGGCCCACTCGCGGACGAGTTCGGGCGGGAGGTCACCGGGGTGCGGGTGTCGCTGACCGACCGCTGTAACTTCGACTGCGTCTACTGTCACAACGAGGGGCTCGGGGACACGCGCGGCCCGATGGAGCCGAGCGAGGACGAGATGGACACCGACGACGTGGTGCGCTTCCTCGAGGTCGTCGAGGGGTACGGCGTCGACTCGGTGAAGTTCACCGGCGGCGAGCCGATGCTCCGACAGGACTTAGAGGAGATAATCCGCCGCACGCCCGACTCGATGGAGGTCTCGATGACCACCAACGGAACCTTCCTTCCCGGACGCGCTGAGGCGCTGAAGGAGGCCGGCCTCGACCGCGTCAACGTCTCGCAGGACGCGCTCGATCCCGAGGAGTTCGCGGCCGTCACCAAGTCCGGCGCCTACGAGCAGGTGCTGGCCGGCGTCGAGGCGGCCCTCGACGCCGGGCTCGCCCCCGTGAAGCTCAACATGGTCGTCTTCGAGCACACCGCGGGCTACGTCGAGGGGATGGTCGACCACGTCGCGCGGAACGACGGGCTCCAGCTCCAGCTCATCGAGTACATGCCGGAACTGACCGGCAAGCCGGAGTGGAACATCGACATCCAGCGCGTCCACGACTGGCTCGCCGAGATCGCCGACCGCGTCGAGCACCGCGAGATGCACGACCGCAAGCGCTACTTCATCAACGACGACGGCAACGCGCCCGAAGTCGACCTCGACGGCGGCGCCGTCGACGCCGACCACCCCGACGCCGCCGGCACCGGCATGGTCGAGATCGTCGACCCCGTCGAGAACGAGTCCTTCTGTGCCAACTGCGGTCGCGTCCGCGTCACCCACGAGGGGTACCTCAAGGGCTGTCTGAACCGCAACGACGACCTCCGCTCGATGGGCGAGATGTCCCGCGCCGAGATCGCCGAGACCTTCGAGGCGGTCGTCGCCAACCGCGTCCCCTACTACGGCGAGTACCTGATCGAGAACGACGACGGCGAGTACGAGTTCAACGAGAAGTACCTCGGCACGACGCCGGCGTCGTCTGCGGACTAAACTCGACATTTTTCTGCGGTCGGGTTCGCGCGGCGCAGGCGCCGCGCTCACCACACCCTTGAAAAATGTCGATCAAAAAAGGGGCCGCGGTCGGCGCTACGGGCGCTTCGCGCCCTCGCGCCGCCGCGGTACCACGACGTTGACAGAAAACCGCCCAGCGACAGGACCGCATCAGCACCACACCGCATCAGCACCACACCGCATCAGCACCACACCGCATCAGCACCACACCGCATCAGGGATCGCATAATTCGCCCACTATCCGTCGTGTTCAGTTCCGCCCTGCTGTAACGCCTTATGTGTGTACTGTGCAAACAGGCCACAATGTCTGTGCGGGAGTCGGAACCCGAACGGGTCAACGCGTTCCTCGTCGGCGACCGCTACCTCTTCAGGCACTACTTCGAGGGCGAGGCGGTGTTCGACCGGCTAAAGCCCTACTACGAGCATCAGGAGTACCGGTTCGCCGTCCCGCCACGGCGCTTCGACCAGATCCGCGCGTTTCTCGGCGATCACGGCTACCGGCTCCGGGTCGTCGAGGATCCGGAGCCGTACGTCGTGGTGGTTCGGAAGTACCGTTCGCACCCGGAGAACGTGTTCAAGGCGTCCGTCCACCAGTGGTCGATTCGGAACCACAACTGCTTCCTGTTGCGCGACGCCGCCTCGGTCGAACACGCGGTCGGTCGCGGCGCGACCCGGATCGCGGACACCGACCTCTCGGTGTCGTTCGCGGAGCCGGAGCGATCGTAGAGCGGAGGGAGGACCGCAGAGCGGAGAGCGGCCGGTCCGTGAGACTCCCCGACACCCGGAGCCGCCTTCCGTGATGTTTAAGTGTCGATGCCGGGTTGTTCCTGTTGCAAGTACTGCAGGGGCGTCGGGTCCCGAGTCCGGAAGGGCGACGTTACAAACGCGGGTTGCGGTAGCCAAGTCTGGCCCAAGGCGCAGGGTTGCTAACTCTGTGGCGTCACTGCCTCCGGGGTTCGAATCCCCGCCGCAACGCTCGAACCGACCGAGTCCAGTACGGACTCACAGACCTCAAGACATGAGTGCAGAAGAACCAGAGGACGACTTGACCGAGGAGGAGGCCGAGAACCTCCAGTACTTCGTTCGGATCGGGGGCGCGGACCTCGACGGGACGAAGACGGTCGAGCGAAGCCTCTCCGAACTCAACGGAATCGGCACGCGGACGGCGCGTCTCGTCGCCGAGAAGGCCGACGTGGACCGCAAGGCCACGTTCGGGCTGCTCGACGAGGACG
>NZ_LKIR01000115.1 GCF_001462205.1 Haloparvum sedimenti | reverse complement strand
CCCGTTCGCGTTCGGTGCGCGCCGTTCCGACGGGTCCGCCATCGGGGAGCTATGAGCGACCAGTTCCCCTCGAGTTCGTTCATCGTGACGATGCTCGTCATCGACGCGCTGTTCTTGGGGATTCTCGGGAGCGGGGTCCTCCCGTTCGACCCCAGCGCGCTGCTGGTCGGATTCGGGCTGTTCGGCCTCTCGCCGCTCCTCGCGTACCTGATCACCGAGTCGCGTTCCGACTCGTAGCAGCCACGGTTCGGTCGTACCCGTTCGTGCGTCGTCCGGTTCGCGGTCGTCCGGTTCGCGGTCGTCCGGTTCGCGGTCGTCCCTTCCCCCTCCTGAGAAAAAGTTATATACCCCGAGTCCGGTTATCTGCTCGATGAGAGAGATATTAACACACACCATAATCATCGCCGTATTCGGCGCCCTGCTGTACGCGTCGGCCGTATCGGTGTACACCGCAAACACGGGGAAAATCCTCCTGTTCGGCTACCTCCTGCTGACTCCCCGCCTTTTCGAATTCCTCGGAGCCGTCCGAGAACGGAACAGCGGGGCCCCACAGAAAGAAATCGCCTGAGCCACCCGGAAGTTTCCGACCGGAGCGGAGGTCGCTGCTGCACTCGTCGTGATGGCTCGTGGCGGTCAACGGCGGGTCCTCCGAACAGCGATTCGACTCGCCGGCGGCTGCTCGTTGCCGCTTCCAGCATCCACCGGGTTCTCCGGAGTTCGGTCCCCGCGGTCGGTCGCGTCGCGAGCGTTCGGCACCCCGGGCGTCGATTCGGCCTCCGATCTTCTCTTTAGTTCACCGAGCGGCCCCGCGCAGTCCGTCGAGGGTTCGTCCATCGATCGTTCGTTCAGCTCCGCTGGGCACCCTCGCGACCGGGGGCTCGAAGCGACCTCTCCGACGCATCTCCGCGACCTGTCCCCCCTCCTACAGACACCACAAATACCATAATTAATCTTATAACTCTGCCGTCATTCTATTTTTCATAAATAATCGATAAATCGACGCGTTTCGTATGCGGCCCGTGATCGAGATCTAACTTGACCGGAATCGTGAACCCAAAAATTTGACCGATCCAAACGCTAACCAGGGCTTAGAAGTCAGTTAGCGCATGATTTCGATCCAAACTGATCGATAGTTTGCGCGACACAGCCGGAAGACTGCTCTGCCTGAATCTGTTCGAAATACACCGAATAACACGATTATGTATCGACAATATCTTCTAATTTGATCTTTTACTGGAAATATCCGGTCTATCGTTACTATAACCTCGATCTTTTGGATGGGTGTTCTCTCGACGGTTCCTACCTCTCCAGAAGATATATCGTAATAAAATAATATCTCGAATACCTATGTCAAACCGGCAACTCCGCCGTACTCCAACGAGAGGTGCCGTGACGCGTCCGTGGTCAGTCCCCGGCGGTCGTGAAATTCGCTCTTGAACGACGGTCTCCGCGTTCGGGCGCGGTCACTCGAAGTCGGGCGAGCGTCCCTCAAGGAACGCCGCGACGCCCTCGGCGTGTGCGTCGGTGTCGTACGCGAGCGTCTGGTAGTGAGCCTCTCGTTCGAGGCCGTCCCGCCACGACCGACCGAGGTTGCCGTGGATCGCCCGCTTCGTGAGCGCGATGGTCTCGGTCGGTCGCTCCGCGAGCGTCGACAGCAGCGCGTCGACTCGGTCGTCGAGGTCGGCGTCCGGAACGGCCTCGTTTATCACGTCCCACTCCGCGGCCTTCGACGCGGGGATCAACCGGCCGGTGAAGGCGAGGTCCTTCGTCTTCCGGAGGCCGATGACGCGCGGCAGGATCGCGGTGGTGCCGGCGTCCGGCACCAGCCCGACGTTGACGAACGACGCGCCGAACCGGGCGGACTCGGCCGCGTACGCGAAGTCGGCGAGCGCCGCGATCGCCATGCCGGCGCCGACGGCGTCCCCGTTGACGCGGGCGATCACGGGGACCGGCGCCTCGAGGATCGACTCGGCGACGCCGCCGAGCGTTTCCTGGACGCGTTCGTGCGCTTCCAGGGCGGTCTCGTCGCGGTCGGCCATCGCGTCGATGTCCCCCCCGGAGCTGAACGCGTCGCCCTCGCCGGTGACAACCACGGCGTCGTGTTCGGCGGGGTCCAGTCCGGCCATGGCCTCGACGAGGTCCCGGGCCACCGCTCCGGTCATCGCGTTGTACGACTGGGGCCGGTCGAAGGTGATCGTCCTGACGTCGCCGTCGTCGACGTGCATACTCGTGTCCGCGCGGCCGACGGCCCTATACTCTTCGCTGTGCAGACGGGTTCTCACCGCCCCGCGCTCTCCCCCATTTTGGCACGGAGCGACTCCCGTCAATCGTCCGTCTCCGGCCCCTGCGGACTGCAGACGATCACCGGTCGCTCGGTCTGCAGGATCACCGACTGGGAGACGCTTCCGAACAGCACCTTTCCCGCGGGCGTTCGCTTGCGGCCGGCGACGCAGATGGCGTCGGCGTCCAGCTCGTCCGCGGTCTCGACGATCGACGGCGCGGGCTCCCCGCTCCGCTCGCGGAACTCCACGGTCACGCCCTCGGCGGTCAGGATCGACTCGGCACGCGTCACCGCGTCCACCTGCGAGACCGAGGCCCCTTCCGGGTTGTCGACGAAATCGTGGAGCAGGTACGCGACCACGTCGTCGCCCGAGAAGAGGTCGAGGACCGTCTCGGCCTGTGCGGTCGCACGCTCGATGCTCTCGTCGATCGCGAGCAGTAGCCGTTTCATGTCGTCCCGTTCGCCGCCGCCGGTGTTATAATCACCGGAAAAACATACCGATCGTTCGTCCTGTTTCGCCGCCCGGTTTGGAGGACACCGCGGCCCGGTCCGACCGGGGGCCGGTCGCGGACCCGCCCGGCCTCAGTCGGCTCAGTCGGCTCCGGTGATGCCGAGGTGCTTGTCGAGGACCGCCTGGTCCTCGCGCACGTCCGCGGAGCGGCCCTCGTGAACGATCTGCCCCTTCTCGAGGATGTACGTGTACTCGGAGACGTCGAGTGCCACCGGGATGTTCTGCTCGACGACGAGCACGGTGATCCCCCGGTCGTTCAGCGTCTCGATCACGTCCTCGATCTGTCTGACGACGTACGGCGCGAGCCCCTCGGTGGGCTCGTCGAGGAGCAGCAGGTCCGGGTCGGCGACCATCGCGCGCGCGATCGCGAGCATCTGCTGTTCGCCGCCGGAGAGCACCGACCCGGGGCTGTCCTCGCGCTTCTCGAGGTTCTCGAACATGCCGATCACCTCGTCGACCGAGGGGCCGTCGGACGCGTCGACGCCGATCTGCCCCATCCTGACGTTCTCGCGGACCGTGAGCCCGGGGAAGATCCGGCGCTCCTCGGGGACGAACGTGATCCCCGCCCGGACCGTCTCCTCGGTGTCGAGTCGGGTGACCTCCCGACCGTCGAACGTGATGGTCCCCGCCGTCGGCACGATGTTCCCGACGATCGACCTGAGCGTCGTCGTCTTTCCGACGCCGTTGCGACCGACGAGCGAGACGACGGAGCCGCGCTCGACATCCAGCGTGATCCCCGTAAGGACCTCGGTCATCCCGTAGCCGGCGCGAACGTCACGCAGGCTCAAGATCGGATCACTCACCGCGTCCACCTCCGAGGTACGCGTCCTGGACGGCGTCGTTCTCGGCGATCTCCGTCGGCGCACCGGTCGCGAGCACCTCGCCGCGGGTGAGCACGGTTATGCGGTCCGATACGTCCATGATCAGGTCGATGTCGTGTTCGATGAGCATGATGGACTGGTCGGCCAGCACCTCGTTGACGAGCGCCAACGTTTCCTGCGTCTCCTCGCCGCTCATCCCCGCGGTCGGCTCGTCGAGGAGGACGAGTTGCGGATCCGTCGCGAGGACCAGCCCGATCTCGAGGCGACGCTGGTCGCCGTACGCGAGCGTCCCGGCCAGCTCCTCGGCTCGGTCGTCGAGCCCGATGCGGCGCAGGATCTCGTCCGTTCGGTCGTTCATTTCGTCGAACGATCCGGTGTCCCGGAACAGCGCCTCCGTCCTGCCGAGGTCCGCGTACCGCTTCGACTGGACGGCGAGTCGGACGTTCTCGTGGACCGTGAGGCCGCTGAAGACGTTCGTTATCTGGAACGACCGGCTGACGCCCCGCCGGACGCGCTCGTGCGGCGGGAGGTCGGTGATGGGTTCGCCGTCGAACTCGATCCGGCCGCTCGTCGGCTGGAGCGCGCCGGTGACCAGGTTAAACAGGGTCGTCTTCCCGGCGCCGTTGGGACCGATCACGCTCCGGAACTCGCCGCGCTCGACGTCGAGGTCGACGTGGTTCGTCGCGGTCAGCTCTCCGAACTTCTTCGTCAGGTCGCGGATCTTCAGGGCGGTGTCAGTCATCCGGCTTCCTCCGTGTCTCCAGTGGTGGCGCTCGAGTCACCGAACCGGGAGTCGTCGTACGCGCTGACGACCATCGACGGCAGCGAGACGAGCCCCCGGGGCACGAACAGCACGAACAGCACGAAGATGGTCCCGATGACCAGCCGCCACTGTTCGGTGTACGACGAGAGCACGTCCTCGGCGCCGACGAAGAAGCCCGCTCCGAGCATCGGTCCGATGAGCGTCCCCATTCCGCCGACCAGCGTCATGACGATCACCTCCCCCGAGTGGATCCACGCCAGCGTCTGGTCGGGCGAGATGATGAACGTCCCGGGCTTGACGGCGAGTAAGCCGCCGGCCATTCCCGCCATACCGCCGCTGATGACGAACACGCGCCGTTTGTACTTCCGAACGTCGTAGCCCAGGAACTCGGTCCGTTCCTCGGTCTCCCCGATCGAGGCGAGCACGCTCCCGAACGGGGCGTTCATGACCCGCGTCGCGAAGTACAGCGAACAGAGCGCGAGCCCGAACGCGATGTAGTAGAAGGCGGTCGCCGGCGTTATCTCGATCGGGCCGA
Organism: Haloparvum sedimenti; assembly: GCF_001462205.1. GTDB lineage: Archaea > Halobacteriota > Halobacteria > Halobacteriales > Haloferacaceae > Haloparvum > Haloparvum sedimenti. The sequence continues at coordinate 662 of NZ_LKIR01000115.1, read as the reverse complement.
GCGGGACCGTGATCGCGCCGAGTTCGACGCCGACGCCGGCGATCCCGACGAGGGGCTCCCAGCCGACCAGTCCGTCGCTGCCGCCGGTGAAGTTGAACTTGAACACCATGTTGTAAAACAGCTCGGCGAACGCGAGGGTGATCATCGCGAAGTAGATCCCGGACACGCGGATCGAGAGGCTCCCGACGACCCACGCGATGAGCGCGCAGACGAGGATCGCGACCGCGAGCGCGACGAGGAACGAGGAGGTCAGGTGGATCATGACCAGCGCCGCGGCGTAGGCGCCCACGCCGTAGAACATCGTGTGGCCGAGCGGGACCAGCCCCGTGTAGCCCATGACGATGTCGAGGCTCAACGCGAAGATGGCGAAGATGAACATCTGGTTGAGCAGCGTGATGTAGTAGGTGTTACCGGTGAGGAGGAACACGAACGGCGCGACCGCGAGCACCGCGACGAACGCGAGCCCGAGGTTCCGCCGCGTGTCGTCGGCGAACACGCCGGACTCGACGCCCGTGAGCAGCGTATCTTCGGCACCCCCCTCACTGTGTTCCGAACCCCCGAACAGCCCCTGCGGCTTGTACAGCAGGACGCCGATCATCAGGAGGAAGATCGTCACGCCCTCGAAGTCCGGCATCGCGACGACGAACCCCTGCAGCTCGAAG
>NZ_LKIR01000114.1:11479-11858 GCF_001462205.1 Haloparvum sedimenti | reverse complement strand
CAGCTACGCAGCGAACTCTTCAGAAAACCCGGTCGAGAAGCACTCAAACACGCTGTTAAAGCGACTCTCTGAAATCAACAATCTGCTACACATGAGCGGCTGTCTTTTTCATAGATTCCACTTCCGCGGGGATCTTCGACAGGGTTAGGGACATCTCCAGTAAACCGGAGCTCAACGACCGCATCTGGTCCGTTCCCGGAGTTCTGAATAGTAACAAATGCCTCTCCATTCTTCTTCGAGTCAGTTTTGCTTTCACCGTAGACCTCATCCCATGGCTTGTCAGGATTGTTTCGGTAGAGTCCAACGTCTCGAATCTGGATTGCCGGTTCGATACTCCTCGTAATTTCTACGACTGTCTCCTCACCTTTCAGAGCGACCA
>NZ_LKIR01000114.1:0-11335 GCF_001462205.1 Haloparvum sedimenti | reverse complement strand
ACGATACCTGTTGGGCCCCTGCGGCCACGTCACGCTTTCCGAACAGCTCTCCATTAGGTTGGATGAGGTTGACCTGGTCGACGTCGGCTTCGGGCGAGAGCTCGACGACGAGTGTCGTCCCGTCGACAGCGACTCGCTTGAGTGGCCCCTTGCTCTCTGAATCGGTTGTCCCGTCACCGGGAGTTCCGGAGCTATCACCGTTGTTCAGACAGCCAGCCACGCTCACAAGCGCGGCGCCTGCGACTGTTCGGAGGGCGTTTCGCCTACTGATGTGTGGGTAATTCTGTGTCATGGGCTATGGATCTTGTTGGAAGATGTCTTCTGGGCCGAGCATCCGGAGGAGACGGCGTCCCGCGTAGAACATTACGAAGAAGGGAATGAACTGCCAGCCGACCTCGAAGATGAACGCGAACCAGCCGTCGATGGTTCCGAGTGGATGCCACCGGGCGGTCGCCGTATCACTCACGTAGGCCGGATTGTGTCCGAGCCACGACCCTGGATGATACCGAGCGGTGTAGATACCGGGTTCAGTGATCGTCACGATGGCTACGCCAGAGGCGTTGGTCTCGACCTCCCGATTGGCGATGGTGATGTAGCCATCACGTGAGATGCCACCGATAGGATACCGGCGGGCGCTATCGTTGAGGACGATCGGTGCGCCAGTCTGGTTGTCACGTAGCTCAATCCGAAGCGTCGCCTGTGATTCGTTTTGCTGGAGAACCTCGACGGTGAGATTGCTACGACGAAGTTGCCGTTCAGAACCGGCATCGGGCTCGACGATAGACGCGTTCACACCGCGAACGATGCCTGCGACGTGGAGTGCTTCTCTGTCGACGTTCTCGGCGCGGACGGCGACACCGTACGTCGTCTCGTAGGACTGATTTACGATCTCGACGTTGACGTTCTCGCCGATAGTCTCCAGCGGGGAGGGGCGTTCCGTTCCCCAGGTGTCGATGATTTTGGGGCCGTCCCGGACGGGCTCAGCTCGTGGTCCGATTCGGGACGGATACGCGTGGACGTACACGGGGATCGCATCGGACTCGACTTCGGCGCTGTCGGTTCGGTTCGACCTGACGAGCGTATCCCAGTTGGTGTTGCGGGCCGTGTAAAACCGCCAGACACCGCGTACGCTCGCGTTCCCCTCGTCGGTGAGTGTGTACCCTTGCCACGGACGAGACTGGAAGATAGCCACGCCAGCATCGCCGTTGGGGTACTCGGCGTAGTAGGGGTACGCAGAGAGGTCGTATATCTCGACATCGACCGAGTCCGAAACGTTTCGCGTCTCCTCACGATAGACGACGTCGACGTTGGTTCCGCCGCCCACGTCGGTCCGTATCGTCTTCTTCAGCCGAACGTGGATCTCTGCTTCGAGAGTGAGGGTTGCACTCCAGTCGTCGGTGATCTGGTAGTTGATGGCCGGCGTGTGCGACCCATCAGTCCTCGCGATGGTCTCCCCGTCTTTCTGCAGCCGAACTTCCTCGATCTCGTGTTCCGTAAGCGACCACTCGATGGTCCTGTTCCCGGAGGAACTCCCATTTGGAACACGGACCCGGTAATCGACGAACCCACGCATCGTCCCATTCGGTGCGATGTAGAGTGGGGTATCACCGGACTCGAGGTGACCACGAGTCGACGGCTGAACCGCAAACACTGTCGCATGGGCGTCTTCGATGAAGACACCGTCTTCGAGGGATGCGTGAGGCGGATGAACTGACGTATCTGACCCACCGGCTTCGAGGTCGCCGAAATCGTTTCGAGTCCACGTTGCGGCGGTTGAAGGCGGCCGCTTGAACGTGATGTCTGTCCCATTCGCGAGCTGATGGACGGACGTGCGGTCCTCTCCGTAGCGCTGGCGGTACTCTTCTTGACTGATATAGTTATCCGCATCGCGAGACCAGAGCGTCGCTGACTCGTTCTCAGAAAGGCCGTTCCCCTCAGTACCCGGGCGTGGTGGATCGGCTGCGACGACACCCGTGACTAGGCTCGTCACGAACAGGGCGGCCATGAGCACGGAGAGCTCTCGTTGTTCCATGGGCTCGCGACGGGGATGGTAGAGTGACTTACCAGGGGACGAGGTCAACACACTGTGCCAGCGGCAGCCCCATCATCGACCCCGCAACGGTGTACAGCGGGCCGAGAACAACGAGGACGACGGCGGACTTCATCGCCGAGCGCTTGTGGCGCTTGAGGCCCTTCTTTTGCTCAGGGTTCAGGGTGAACATCTCGATGAGGGAGTCGGCCTGCCAGACCACGGCAAGGCCGACGATGCCGAGTCCAGTGGTCAGCTGGAAGAAGCCCTCAATCATACTCGGTAGGTTGTCCGCGCTGCAAACAGCGCTGGTCTGTGCTGCGACGGGCTGGACAGCGAACAGACTCAACAGCGCAACTGTAAGGACGGCTTGTCTGGAGACTTTGCTCACTGCCGTGGACTGACTGTCAGTGCGATTCTCAGGCGTCTCGGAGGGTGTACTGTCCTGTGACATTGCGGGTTATTCCTCTGCGTCTTCGACGAGTGTCTTCAGATCGGCGTACCGATTGGTCTCGTCGACGATTTCTTCTTTCGTGTGGCCCAGCTCGCGAGCCCGTTCGAGGAGGTCACGGAGGTCGTCGGGGTCGACGTCGCGGACTTCCATTTCCTCGCGGAGGGTGCGGCGATAGAGGGCGGAAGCGTTGATGTGGTCGTTCCACATCAGGTACAGGTCATCGATGTCTTCGATGGTAACTGACCGAGTTATCATACGTGCGAGTATGGGTATGCACCAACGGAGTCGTGGTACACATTATGGGAAAATTTGGTGAGGAATAAATATTTTCTGTATATGGAGAATGTTGCTAATCTATGAATGTCTCGGGGGTATTTGGCCCGAAGATAACATCGAACCATCTTAACCAACAGCACAGGTGAGATATTGGGTTTCGTTGGTTAATTCTTCGTGAGCGAACTTGTCATTCTAACTCTTTGATCTCACCATCTCTATCGACGACGAGTTCGCGGAGCTTCGCAAGTCGGTCTTGTCCCACTTGAAAAATCTCCTCTCCATCCGAGATCGAAATCTCACCGGTTTCCAGCTGCTCGATCAGCGTCTTGATTCGCTCGACGTCGTCCGCGATCTCTGTGTCGACCTCGCGAAATCCGGAGCTACAGGTCGCGGAGATGGACCGTCTTCCTGTCGTTCGATTCGGCACGCTCGGCGGCGTCATCGAGGAGATCGGCGACCTCCTCGTTGAGGGAGTTGTAGAAATCGGCCGAGACGTTGTGGTCCGACAGTGCATCCTTCACAGCTGCTTTGACGATCAGGTCTGACATTTTATGGTGAACTTTGCTTGTCCGCTATATATAGGTTCGAAGTTTTTCATGCAGGATTCCGGCCCTTGTACTGCCGGAACGCCTTTAGACATCAGAGAGATGGTATTCAACCCTCAAGCAAGGAAACAAACGGATACACGATCTAACCGAATTCTAGCGAGACACCATTGATAATTGACACTCCAAGTAACACAGATGAAGAAAATTATAAATTTAGCCATGTCTAATTCTTTTCCAATGTTGAGCGCGATCATGGAGGACTATCTCAAAGCGATCTATTCTCTTCAGAACGAAACAGACGGCCGGGTACGAACTTCGGTGCTCGCTGAGTATATCGACGTAGAGCAATCGACGGTTACCAGTATGATGAAAAAATTATCAGAGCGTGATTTCGTGCAGTACGAGCCCTACAAGGGAGTTGAGCTCACTGATACTGGGGTTCCTATTGCTCTCGAAATCATTCGCCATCACCGACTGTTAGAACGATATCTGACGGACCACCTCGAGTATGATTGGGCAGAGGTACACGACGAAGCAGATCGCCTCGAACACCACATCAGCAGTAAGTTTGCCGACCGGATTGCAGAGCAGCTAGGACAACCAGCGGTTGACCCGCATGGCGACCCAATTCCCACCGCGGATCTGGATGTATCGGGAGCAAAGGATGGTGAACGTCTTGCTGATCATCAAGTGGGTGACAGCGTTCAGATCGTACGGGTTCCGGACACCGATCCAGATCTCCTCCGGTACCTGTCCAAACATGGGATTCATCCCGGAACTGTCGTAGATGTTGTCGAGATTGCGCCATTCGGAATGGTCACACTTGACCCTGATAACGGAGATGGTCCGGTTGCGCTACCCGAAGAAGTCGCACGTTCCATATCCACCCAATCTCTCACACAGAGTTCTCACTGAGAAGCTCGGAAGTCTGCTAGTCCATTTTTAGTTTAGATCTACTCAAAGTTTAGATGGGTCTAATTTATATATTGGGATCATCCACTATCACATATGGGTATCCGAATAGTCAACCCGTCGAGGAGATCATGCCCTCGATAGATTACGAGAGTGCGGCAGATGTCACCAAACGACTCGAACAGCGTTTGGTTGAATCACTCACCGGTGAAACGAGCGTCAGTCGTCGCACGGTACTCGGCAGTCTTGGTGTCGCGGGAAGTGCCGCCGTTGGACTCGGGAGTTCACGTGCAAGTGCGTCACCCGGCCACGAGGGCGATGATACACACGGTAACTTCGGTGCGGTGGGCGAATACCGAGATTTGGACTTCGATCCGCACGAGTTCCTCACCGCGTTCAATACCGGAGACAGCGGGCAGGATAACGTTCCGCAGCAGGTCTACGAGGAGGATGGTCGAACCGTACGGGAGTTCGAATTCACCGCGGTCGACACAACGATCACCATCGCGCCGGGCGTCGAGTTCCAAGCGTGGGCATTCAACGGTCAGGTGCCGGGCCCCACGATCCGTGCTGTTGAGGGCGACCTAATTCGCGTCAAATTCACGAACCTCGGACGGCACGCTCACACGATCCATCCGCATCTGAAGAACCTTAACCCGCGAATGGATGGGATCCCCCAGAACGGGCCGGGTGTGCTCGATACGGGAGAATCATTCACCTACGAGTGGATTGCCCAACCAGCCGGTACGCACTTCTATCACTGCCACTCGCTCCCGCTGAAAGAACACATCCACCGCGGACTCTACGGCACGATCATCGTCGATCCGGACCCCGAACGCGTCAGGGAGAATCCACGCGATTACGTCAATTATCCCGGCCCGATTACCGACGACATGCGGACGCGGTTCGTCGAAGAGGCGAAGAGCCGGAACCACGAGTACGCCGAAAACGACGCCGTCAACGAGATGGTCATGGTGATGAACTCGTTCGACACCAACTTCGACGGCGGGAACGAGGTCTACGCGGCGAACACACGGGCGTTCGCATACGGGGTCGGTAGTACCGACGGCACCGGCAACTGGACAGCCGGCGAGACGAAGCGTCCCATCCAGATCGACAAGAACGAACGGCAACGCGTGTACCTCTCCAATGCGACTGAGTTCGACCTCATCAACTCGTTCCACACGCACTCGCAGTTCTTCGATTACTATGATCACGGGACGACGCTGACACCGACGCGCAAGACCGTGGACACGATCATGCAGACGCAGGCGCAGCGCGGTATCATCGAGCTCGACTACTCGGACCACGAACCCGGGCTGTACATGTTCCACGCCCACCAGTCCGAGTTCGCCGAACTCGGCTGGATGAGCTTTTTCGAGGTGGTCTAACATGCCGGATAAGACACAGAAACCGACGGCGGACAGTGGTGTATCTACTGAAAACGAGGTCACACAGCCGCTCGGACTACCGCGATGGGTCAGCGCGATACTTCCGATCGTATTGCTCGTGCTCGTCTTGGGTGTGTTCGCGTTTACGTCACCACTCGCCAGTATTCAGAGCGAGAGCGGTGAACCGCTTCCCGACGTGACGATCACACACACAACGCTTCCGAGCGACGGAACGGTCGTGTTACACGTAACGAACAACGGGCCCGATTCCGTGACGATAGCACAGGTCCTCGTCGATGAGGCCTACTGGAATTTTCAGGTCGAAGGAGCCGGTGGCGACCAAACGCTCGCCCCGATGGAAAGCGCACAGATCGTGATCCCGTATCACTGGAATCCGGGATGGGATCTCAACGTCGCCCTCGTACTCTCTGACGGGGCGACATTCGAGAATACGATCGTCGCTCCGAATCAGGCACCCGGATTTAGCCTCAGTCTGCTCTGGACGCTTGCAGTCATCGGGCTGTTCGTCGGCGTGATCCCGGTCGCATTAGGGATGCTCTGGTTCCCCTACATCAAGACGATGAGCGATCGGTGGCTGCACGCCGTGCTCTTGTTCGCGGCTGGCGTCCTCGGCTTCTTGGCGTTCGACGCCGGGTTCGAGGCGTTCGAACTTGCTCAACGGGTTCCGGGCGCGTACGAGGGCAACCTCTTGGTCGTCTTCGGGATCCTCGGCGCACTCACTCTCGTTCAGGCAATCAGCGCGTGGCGCAAGGGCCGTGTCGCCGCCGGTGACAGTCGGGCGAGTAGCGGTCTCTGGATCGCCTATCTGGTCGCGGTCGGGATCGGCCTGCACAACCTCGCGGAAGGGCTGGCGATCGGGAGTTCGTTCGCACTCGGGCGTGTGTCGCTCGGCGCGTTCCTCGTGATCGGGTTCATGCTCCACAACGTGACGGAAGGCCCGGCCGTCGTTGCACCGGTCGCCCGCGGAGAGCGCCCGTCGTTCAGGCACTTCGCCGCGCTCGGTGTCATCGCCGGTGCCCCCGTCATCCTCGGCGGGTGGATCGGTAGTCTCGCGTACTCACCGACGATCGGCGCCTTCTTCCTCGCGATCGGGGTTGGTGCAATCTTACAGGTCAACTGGGAGATCGCGGGAATGGTTCGGGATGCAGGCGGTCGCGTGGCCAGCGCCACGAACCTGCTCGCGTTCCTGCTCGGCCTCGGCGTGATGTACGTGACCGACCTCTTCGTGGCGCTCTGATAGGCACCACTCATCTCTGTTCCAATGACACTCAAATTCCACAATCGACGGACGGTGTTGCGACTCAGTACTGCCGCCTTGGCGACGCTCAGCACCGCCGGATGTTTGAACGGACAGTCACCGTCGACCCTGACCGTCACGATGCCCGACGATCACACGTTTGAGCCGAAGACTGCGACGATCGAAACCGGTGGGACAGTGATGTGGACGAACGAGAGCGACATCCAGCACACGGTCACAGCGTACGAAGGCGGGATTCCGGCCGAGGCCGTGTACTTCGCAAGTGGTGGCTTCGAGTCAGAGCGTGCTGCGAGGAACCGGGTTACTGAGGGACTCATCGCCCCGGGAGAGAACTACGAGCACACGTTCGATCAACCCGGAACGTACGGGTACTGTTGTATTCCGCATGAAAGTTCTGGAATGGTTGGGACAATTCGGGTAGAATAAATGGCAATAGCGGGCTCAGAACCATGTTAGTATTTCGATGACGAAATATTCCTATTCATGTCAACTAGAGTTTAGATTTTCAAATTCCAAGCGAAACCGAAACCATAGAAAAGAATCACTCTCTACCGCTGGCGTTACCCGGTGTTGTCTCACTACTGATCCTCACCGGTGAAGATCGAGACGGCCAGTCGTTAGAAACGGATGCCCAAATTAGTCTGAGGTATCTTCTGGCGATCCACTCCGTGGCACGGCTGCTCCTTCGTATTCCATTCGATCAGAACTGTTAGTAGGTGGTGACGCGCTCAAAACAGAGATGGTGCTGGTGTAGTTCTCGAATCATCTTCGTGTTCGATCGTGCTATGAAGTACCTGATACATAGAGGTAGTCAATCAAAATAGGTTCACTAACGAGGTGCGAATCCGGGAGAGAATTCCCTCAGACTGTTGTTGAACAGTATGCTGGTCTGAGGAAGTATTGGGTGTATCGGTGGTTTTGGGCACTGACGTCTCACTTTCCTCATCGGAGTGTTCTTCTCCATAGGCGTTACAGTAAATACACATAGTACAAAGAAGGTGTCCAATCATATAAATATATTTGGTGATAGTATAAAATACATCTGGACAGCTTGATCAAGTCGCGAGAGAACTATTACAATACCAAGAAGTACAACGAATCCCAAACTACCGTGTCTTGTTGGCGCGCTTCTCTGATAGGGTTTCGTTCGGAAGAATACCCGTCCTAAAATGTCGACAGCCGAGACATCGGAAACAACCTGTGATTGAGTTTGAGTAACAAACTGGAGAAGGAATTCAATACAACGAAAACGGTGATCACGTTCGTGGCCCTGCTCGCCATCATTATTGATGAGACGATTATGTATCCGATGACCACCAGTATAGTCATGATGGCGAGTGTCGGCCTCATCGTGTTCGGAGTCCTTACACCTCTTCTCGGGACCAAACACGGTGAGTATCGAGCAAACCGTACCTAGGTCTGCGTTTGAGATGGGGGAAACACAGAGTTCAACTTTGTATGTATATTAAACATTGGTAGTGAATGAGCGATTTATAGCAGCCGAGTTAATAAACTTGTAGCGGCTAGTGATGATCTCACCTGACGACGATTCCCACGACAGGAAGTGGTGAATCAATAGATCATACCCCTGAACACGAAGAGGGGTCTCACGAGCCTAGTCACAGGCATGACCACGACCATGCCGATCCGAGCACGCTCAACACGCAGAACGGGGCGTCAAAAACGGTTTCCCACCGCTCGAACATGGGGACGCTGACCCCGCGCGTCCTCGATCTCATCGAAGCCATCCGTCGGGAAGAGCCATCCAGCATCAACGAGACCGCACGGGTTGTCAACCGGGACGTGAAGAACGTCCACGAGGAACTCAGTCGGCTCGCCCAGTTGGGCATCATCTTCTTTGAAGAAGACGGCCAGAGTAAACGTCCGGTCGTCTGGTTTGACGAACTCGTCATCAACCTCCCGTTTGATCCGGAAGCCGGTGACACCGCAACCGTCGCACCGTAAGGCCCGGCGAGTTTATACCATATCGAAAGTTGCAATTTGAAATTCGAATAACCCTTATATCGGCTTCGTTGAAACATGCTGCGAGTAATACTGTTGACCCACTCGCGGCCATTACAGTCACGCTCTATATACGAAGGGAGGACACGAGTATATGTATCAGTGGCGGCGAAAGTCACCTACCAGAAGATGATGGCAGGCAGTCAGAATTCAAACAGACTAGATATGCGGCATACGGTATGGAAGACCGTATGCTACAGCAAGTGACGCGGATCTACGACAACCGATCACGGAACAAGACGAGCTACGAGAATTTCCGGGACGTATGTGCTCTGACAACGACGCCACCGATGCCAATTCGCTGGTCTACGTCGGCGTTTTCTGCGTGAGTATGACCTCGGTTTTGTTCATGCGCTACACCAGCGCAGAGAGCGGCGAAATGTTCGGATTCGTGGTTCCGTTCATCAGCGTGATCGTCTTCCTCTCGCTCAGCGAACAGGATCGGCGAATTGTCGAAGAGGACGAGTGAGATGCACGAACCGGCGGCTCAACTCTCTCGCTACCCGAGCAGGAACACGAGCAGCGCGACACCAGCCGCGAGCGTCAAGAAGAGGACGCTCCGACCGATGCCCGCCCGGATCTCGACGTCGGCGCCGAGCGCCGAGACGGCCGCTCGCGGGTGCGTCGCGGTCCGCTTGACGCCGGCGACCAGCCGCATCACGACGCGGTCGACGGCAGCCCACAGCTCCGTGACGCCCCAGACTGTTCCCCGGCTCAGGTAGAATGCGGCCGGGTACGTCACCGCGTCGACGTCGCGCATATGGTGGGCGAGCCAGCCGAGCGGGCGCTTCAGCGCGAAGAAGCCGACGAAGCCGGTCACGAGTAGCGCCGCGCTCTCCGTCAGGTGGCTCGCGCTGTACGGGTGCAGTTCCGGCGCGACCGCGGCAGTGAACGGCATCAGTTCGACGAGGTAACCGTAGGTGAGCGGCGTGCCGAAGAAGACACAGGCGCCGCCCGCCAGGAGCATCCCCGCCGTCTGGAACGGCGTCGCGTCTTTCGGCGATAGCGTCGCCGACCCGTGAAAGAACATATAGTAGCCGAGCTTGATGAACGACATGAACGTCCCCACGCCGCCGAGGATCAGCAGCCACCACAGCAGCCCTTGGCCGAACAGCAGCTCGAAGTTGTGGACCTCGTGGGCGGAGGAGATCACCATCCCCTTCGAAATGAACCCGTTGAACCCCGGAACGGCGGTAATCGAGGCCGCACCCACGAGGTAGACGAGAAAGGTGATCGGCATCTCCCGCCAGAGTCCGCCCATGTCCCTGATGTCCTCGACGCCGGTACGGTAGACGACGACACCGACTGCCATGAACAGGAGGCTCTTGTAGAGGACGTTGTTGAACAGGTGCGCGAACCCGCCGGTGACGGCGAACTCGCCGACAGCAGTCGCGAGCCCGAGTCCGGCGAGCATGTAGCCGACCTGCGCCTGGATGTGGTACGACAGCAGGCGACGCGGATCGTACTGCAGCAGCGCGAAGAACGCGCCGTAGACGGCCATGAACCCGCCGAGATACGCGAGCCACATCCCGCCCTCCGGGAACGCACGGTACATCACGTACACCGCGGTCTTCGTCGTGAACACCGAGAGGAACACCGACGCCGCGACGTGCGGGCGCGGGTAGGTGTCCGGCAGCCACGTGTGCAGGAAGATGAACCCGCAGTTGACGCCGATCCCGATCGCGGCGAGTAGCGTCGCGGAGGCGTGGATCCCGGTCGTCGACGAGAACAGGAATATCTCGCCGGCCGGCACGCTCCCGAGCATCGCCGCGCCGTGGACGACGACCGCGCCGAGGAAGAATGTCCCGCCGATGCCGTGGAACAGCGCGTAGCGGTAGCCGGCCCGCACCGCTTCCCCGCCGTACTGCCACACCAGCAGCGTCGAGGTGACGGCCATCAGCTCCCAGAAGAAGATCAGGGTGAGCCAGTCGCCGGCGTAGATCGTCCCGATCGTCGAGGCGACGTAGATGAGCGCGAACGCAGTCACCCACGTGGGCGCCTCGGTGCCGTACGCGTACAGCACCGCCGCGGTCGCGAGGAAGCCGACGACGACCCCCATCAAAAGCGAGAACTGATCGACGTTGAAGAAGACCACGTCGAAGCCGAGGAACTGTGTCGCGAGGTACGTCCCCGCGCCGCCGTCGCCGAGCAGGACGGCCTGCGCGAAGGTGAACGCCGTCGCCAGCGCGGCCACTGCGTGACCGGACCGGCGCGGGAGCGCGAGCACGGCGAGGGCGGCGAAGGCGAGCAGCACGTACGGAGGCACCGAGGTGAGAATCGGGTTCACGGCCGCATCATCCCCTCGGGGAGTCGCGTGTCGACGATGAGCTCGATCAGCTCCAGGAAGCCCATCTCGTAGGGTATCACGCCGAGCAGCACCGCGAGGCTCATCGCGGTGAGGATCGGCCCGAGTGTGAACCACGT
>NZ_LKIR01000113.1 GCF_001462205.1 Haloparvum sedimenti | reverse complement strand
GTACTTGGAGTCGTCCCAGTCGTTGAAGCTGCCGCGCTCCTCGGCGAGCTCGTGGGAGGTCCACTTCGAGCCGTGGTTGATGTGGGTCATCAGCTGGCGCGCGACCTCGTTGCCCTCGTCGGTGCCGTACCGGATGCCGAGCTGGACGTACAGCTGCGCAAGCCCCATGACGCCGAGGCCGATCTTCCGCATGTCGCGGACCTTCTGTTCGATCTTGTCGACCGGGAAGTCCGACATCGTGACGACGTTCTCGAGGAAGCGCGTGCCGTACGCGATGCGGTCGTCGAACTCCTCGTAGTCGAGCGCCTCCTCGAGGAACGCGTCGACCGCGTCCGCCTGCGAGTCGTACTCGTCGGCGTGCTCCTCGGACCAGACGCGCCAGTCGGGCGCGTCCTCGGCCGCGAGCGTGGAGAGGTTGATGTGTCCGAGGTTACACGCCTCGTACTCCTCCAGCGGCTGCTCGCCGCAGTTGTGAACCACGAGTCCGTTGGCAACGAAGGAGTTCGTGTCGGGCTCGGTCAGGTCATAGACGGTTTCGTGGCCGTCGTGGTCGACCGATTCGACGGTCGCCTCGAACTGCTCGCTGTAGGGTCCACGGTCGTAACTATCGAGCCGCTCCGCGAGTGCCTCGTTCTTCGAGTCGAGCAGGAAGCCGATCTTCTGCTGGAACCGAGCTAGGTTGTCCTTCGCGATAACGAGGTCGTGGTCGGCCTGCCGTTCGTACGTGGCCGTGCCACCGTTGCCGTCCGGCATCTCCTGCTCGCCGGCTTCGTGGCGTTCCTCGTAGAGCTTGCTCGCGATGCCGAAGTTGAGCAGAAGCCGCTGGACATCCGCAAGCAGGTCCGTGCTGACGCTGGTGAGGCGGACGGAGTTACCCTTCTCCGTCTTCCCTTGCACACCACCGTCTGCGGTGAACAGTGCTTGCAGGAACCCACGAGCCATCTCCTCGCTACCGCGCATGACGGCATCGGGTACCTGCAGTTTCTCTTCGGTCAGCTCGGCCTGCTCTGCGTACTCGTAGAGACGAGCGGAGCGGACCCGCTGTTCGACCGCGCCCGCACCACGGTAGTCGTCGCCTCGGCTGATTTCACTGACACCGACCTCGTAGTCCGCGTTCCCTGTCGGTTCGCGGACGACTTCGTTCACGTCGGTCGCGAAGGATTCGGCGACTTCCTCGTCCTCGTCGTAGAAGTTCAGCACCGCACGCTCCTCACCGTGCTTGAGGTGACCGTCGCCGACGAGCCAGCCAAGGGTTCGACCTTCCGCCGCGGAACCGTGCTGGCCGAACGAGCCTTTCCGGTTCTGGATGTGGACCGTGTCGCCGGCGTCGAGTTCGCCGGCCTCGACCCATCCGTCGTCGGTCATGACCCGGTGGTCAGCAGTCAGACGGAGGCTGTACCCCTCCTCGGTAG
>NZ_LKIR01000112.1 GCF_001462205.1 Haloparvum sedimenti | reverse complement strand
GGAGGTGAATGCGAAGCCGTTCACGGGCCGTGAGTGTCGTGTCGTCGGTCATAGTGGGACGGGATCGCTGGTGGCCCCGCCACCCATCGCCGGGGGGCGAGCAACACCACCGGGTGCGGTTAGCGGAGATCAGGCTGGAGCGGAGCGAACTCCTCCCACATCGTATGGTGGCGCTGACAGAGCGTGATCAGGTTCTCAAGCCGATTCGACTGTTCGTAGTCCAGTACTCCATCGGCATCGATGAATGCGCCAAGCGGCGTAATGTGATGGACGTTCAGGTCGCGGTCCCAGCGCTCGCGATGGGTCTCGCGGTCGATGGGACAGCCCGGCATCTGACACTCGAAGCCGTCCCGTTCCAGCGCGCGTTTACGCTGTCTGTACCAGTTCGGCCCGTACGAGATGTCCCCGTAGCCGCCCTTCCAGAGCGGATGCTCTGGGCCGCTTGGCCGGCCGGGATACTCGAACCCGGCTGCTTCGATGGCGTCCTGCCAGGTCCCATACCGGCGGGCATAGGATCCAACCGAGTAGCGACCAGAGTCACGCATCTCGATAGTTGATGGGACGTGGCCTAGCTCATCGGCCAAGCGCTCGATCTCCCGATGGAGCTGTTCTTCACTGATACTCCATTGTTTGTGGGGCTCGAATCCAGCACTGCGTAACGCGTGATTCCAGCCGCCGAAGCATCGCTGGGCGACTTTCACCGACCACGCTCCGTGCTGTTCCATCTCTTGGGCCTTCGGTGGTCGTCCGAGTTCTGCAGCGAGGTCCTGAATCGCCTCGATGACATCCTCCTTTGTGGCGGTCCGCTGTATGGTCGTCTCTAAGTTGGCTTCTCTGAGGCCCTCGTTCCACGACCCGAAATGAGTCTGGACTGCGTTGGCCGAGACACGCCCCAATTCTCGCCACTCATTTCGTGAGGGTGAATGGCCGATCTGGCTGGCGACTCGTTGTAGCTCCTCGATGATCTCTGCGTCGCTATATCCGTTTGTTCGAGGGTCAAGTCCGGCAGCTTCCAATCCCTCGTCCCAGCTCCCAAACGTTGAGCGCACTGCGCCTTTTGTGAATTCAGTCTCTTCATCGATCTCCGATTGTTTTGGAACTCGCCCCTTCTCTTCGGCTAGTCGCTGCAGTTCGTCGATGATCGTTTCAGTAGGTATCGATACCTGATGAGAACGCATATGTCCGGCAATCTCGACGTTCGTTTCGAACGATTCCCCGCAGATGTCGCACGTGTAGTCTCCTTCGACTTTCATGCGTAGCTCCGAGCGTTGGGCACGCCCGCACCCCTCGTGGGGTCGGACAAACACGCCCGGTCGCGCACCCTTTCCCCCGGTTTCAGGGATAAATCTCAGACCGGGTCTCGAGGTCGTGGCTGCGCGCGCAGCGAAGCGAGCACGGAGCGGAGGGTGGGGCGGTGGGGTCTGGGTCGGCCCGGCACACAGCAAAAAAGAAGGCTGCTCCGACTGGCTATGCTTCCCACCACCGGCCGCGCTCCGGGAAGTGGATGATGCTCCACCCCGTCACGGCCACCGAGATCCGGCCCTCGTACCAGTTCGTGGCCGCTTCGTGGATGCGCACGTTCTCGCCTTC
>NZ_LKIR01000111.1 GCF_001462205.1 Haloparvum sedimenti | reverse complement strand
CCGCGAGCTGCTGCTCGCGTTCGCGCTTCTCGTCCTCGGCCCACGCTCGCACCTGCTGCTGCGTGATCGACGCGTGCCGAGCGTGCTCGACCGGCTCGAGATTCTCCGGACGATTGTCCCACTTACAGCCGTTCTCGTGGTGGACGTCCTTCCCGTCGAGATCGTCGAGGATCTCTCGAAGCGGCATGTCCGCCGGGTAGCAGGCGACGACCGCGAGCAGCCGATGGTGCGCGACGTAGACGTCCTCGCGGCGGTCGAGGACCGTGTGCGGTCGGTGCTCGGTCGACCGCCAGCGCTCGTAGCCGGCGCCGCTTCCGTCTCCGCGTTTCGTCTCGAAGCGAGCATACCGCTGACAGCCGTTCGAACCGAGATGATGGTCTGACACACGTTCATCACCTCAGTTGGTCCCCACCCGCGGAGCGAGCATCATCGTCACGTGGCCGAGCCCGTCCGCGAAGTCGTAGTGCATCTTCACCGGATGGTCCTCCGAATACTCTACCCGCAGGTCGGTGCCACTTCCGAGCGGCTTCAGCATACCCCCAGATATCAGGTAGTTGAGGCTGAACAGCGACTCCGCGTCCCTCTTGATCGCACCGTCGGAGATGTCCTCGCTGCTAATCTCCGTCTTGATCTCGTCGGTGTCGCCCTCTCCGATGACGACGACTTCGCCATCATCAACGACCGCCTTGAACCGCACGTGGTCGCTGGCGAGATCGGCGTTCTCGACCGCGTCCACGAACAGCCCCGCGTCGGTCTCGAACTCCACGCTGGGATCGATAGCCGGAATGTCCGGCTCGTCGCGGATCGCGTCCGGATCGATGCCCGCCATCTCGACCTCGACGTTCGTGTGCTCAATCTCGATCGAGCGCCGCTCCGGCCGGTACGACAGCGTCACCGGGTCAGCCCCGCTCGCCCCGCCGATGTAGTCGTCGAGGCGCTCCAGGTTCAGCCCGATCGGGAACATGCCGTCCCCGACTGACTCGAACGCCGCGGGCTCGACCTCGAGCATCACCATGCCGACGTTCGCGGGGTCGACGGCCGCGACCGACAGCCCCTCGTAGCCGATCCGGAAGATCGCCTCGTCGACGATCGTCAGCAGCTGGTCGACGACGTCCTGGAGCACTTCTGCCCGCACCGTGACCGTCATCCGGTCGACCGACTCCGTCGCTCCCCCGGCGTCCGCGTCGGCCTCCGCGTCAGCGGCCGCCATCACGCACCACCCTCCAGCAGCGCCGCCGCGGCCTCATGCACGGTCGTCTGCAGCTCCTCGCCGCCCTGGTGGTCGCAGCCCGCGCAGAACGCCGGCCCTCCGGTTTCGAACTCCCAGTGCTCGGTGCCGCACTCCGGGCACGCCGGGTAGTCCTCGGCGCGCTCCTCGAGCTCGCGCCAGACCTCCATGTACCGATTGTGCAGC
>NZ_LKIR01000110.1 GCF_001462205.1 Haloparvum sedimenti | reverse complement strand
CGACGCGGATAGGAACGCGGTCGCGACGTCGACCGCGAACTCGCCCGTCTGGTTCCAGATCTCGAGCTCGGACGGGACCTACACGATCGAGCGCGCCTCCTCAGGCGGTCCCGATAAACCGCCGGTCGGAGTGGACGAGGCGACCTCAAGCCTGCCGATCGTCGCGATCTTCGGCGGCGTCACCGTCTCCGTGCTCGGCTTCGCGCTCGTCGGGCGCCGCGTGTTCGGTGCGGACGGGATCCGAGACAACTCGCTGCTGCTGGTCGGCGGGACCCTCACGGGACTCGTCGCGGTGCAGCTCATCTCCGGTGAGTCCGTGCTCGCGCAGCTGGCCGACATCGCGGGCGGCGTCGCCTCGAGCGCGTTCGGTGCGCTCCTGGGCGGCGTCGCGCTGCTGGTCGGGCTCTGGCAGCTGGAGCAGCGGACGCGGGCGAGCATCCCGCGGGAGCTGTTCGTGGTCGGCGGCGCCGGCGTCGTCGTCCTGCTGCTGGAGACGCTGAACCCCGGCACGGTAACGGACCCACTCTCGTCCGGGCTCGGTCAGCTCTCGACGGTGATCATCATCGCCGTCATCGGTGGCGGATACCTCGTGATCCGGCAGTGGCTCAAAGCGCGTGCGGCGCCCGATGAGCAGAACACGATCAAGATCGTCGGCCGGAGGAACGAGTAGATGCTCCCGGAGATCGTCTCCTCGCTGGGACTCGGCGGGCAGGTCGTCACGGCGGCGACGCTGTTCCTGGGGGCGATCTACGTCTACCGGGCGCAGGCAGTCGCACGCATCGCGGTCGCGGTCGGCGGCACGCTGGCGGGATACGCGCTCGTGCTGCTGATCGTGCTCGCGGTCGCGACCGGGCTCGGCTGGGTCGACCCGCGGCCGGCGACCGTGTTCGAGCACGCTCGCGCCGTGTGGTCGTTCCTGAGCGGTCGCGGAGCCGAGTGGCTGATGGAGGTCGTCCGGATCGTCGCGACGGCTGGATAGCGCAGGAACCTTTTACTACGCCACCACCGAGGACGAACTTATGAAGCGACGCGCGTTCCTCGCGTCAGTCGGGGCGGCTGTTCCCTTAGCCGGATGCCTCAGCGCCGCTGACGTGGGCGGGAGCGAAGCGCCCGAGCCGGTTGTGGAGCTACCGGTCGAAACTGACGACATGTGGCGAGTGAGGAAATTCTCCACCGTCGCTCTCGAAAGGGCCAGATACTACAACCGGAGCGAAGACGCCCTCGATCACGTGGAACCGGACAATGGACTCTTCTTCCAACAGGGGCTCGCCTTCGAGAACCTCGGCGGATGGGAAAGAGAACTCCCAGCCCCGGACAGGTTCCAAATGGAGGTCGGGGGAGAACGGTATGAGAGGATTGAACACCTGAACGGGGTTGGATTTCATCAACAGCGTACAGAGGATGAAGCAGAGTTCTCCGAAGCGGAAGTCGTTCCTGAGGCGCACCCCGGAGAGTCGGGGTATGTAGCCCCGCTATTCGACATCCCCGCGGACAGCGACCGGTATCTTCGATGGGACCATGATACGGTGGTCGATGGCCACGAGTCGCCAGTTTACTTTGATCTGAACGACTGAGGTGACGCAACCAGTTACACAAGCAGGTGCGGTAAATTAATCACGGAGGGAATCGGGGCTTTTCTCATGGTGTCAGACGTGATCGATAAACTCCAGAGGACGCGCAGATCGGCACGGAGGCGCACCCAATGATCGGCCAGTCAGCACCGATCGGTCCTCCGGAAATTCTCATTCTGGTATTGCTCCTGGTACTGATATTTGGTGCAAGTTCCATAGGTAGTAGCTCCAGCGACAGCAGTTCGAGCGGTGGGTCATCGGAACCTAAGACGGCCGAAAGGA
>NZ_LKIR01000011.1 GCF_001462205.1 Haloparvum sedimenti | reverse complement strand
GCACAGCCGACGAGCAACGCCGACTCACCCACATCGAAGCCGATCGGTGTAGGCTCTTCAGGCGGTTCTTGCTCCGGTACACTGTATTCGACGGTGACGTTCAATGTCCACGACGTTCGGGTTTGGCGCAATCGGAACTGGCCTACAGACACGTCACCATCGTAGAGGCGATCCCACAACTCCCGCTGATCGGGATTGATGCGAAGCGGTATCCAAAACGAGGTCCCGCGCCCAGCTTGTGGAACGCGCCAGCAGAACTCGTGGGTCCGATCGGGCGAGTGATCCAATTCCCAACCCCGGTTCGTGAACCGGACTGGGTGATCGTCAGTCAATTCCTTGGCGTTGTACGTATTGTAGAGTTGCGGGACGTAGGACTTGAGCGCGTCCTTAGCGTAGGACGTGAGGTTGTAGTCCGTGACGATGTTGTTGACTGCCGAGCGCGTCTCCGCACCACTATTGAACGCGTCCGAAAGGGCACGGCGATACGTGGCCACGGTTCGCTGAAGGCGTCGCTCTTTGTGTGTCGTTGGAGGTACGAGCGTTGCCTGAAGCGTTTTCGTGACCGTGGTACCCACACTAATGTTAACGAAGGGATGATAGTTAAGGATAATGAATTACTAAGTTCCAGAGTAGATGCCGAACCTGAATATCGAGGTCAGCGAGGAGGAGTACGAGCAACTGAGCGAAGTCAAAGACGCTCATGGGCTTACGTGGCGAGGATTGGTGTTACAAGGAGCAAGAGCGCTCGACAAAGAAGGGCCACTCGGATAGTAAATACACGGTCCCGTGTTCGTAGCCGCTCCGTCCCGCAGAGATCTGTTCCCTAAAACAATGACTCAAAAACACTCACAGCTCAGCAGACGGACCGCCCTCCAGACAATATCTACTGCCGCCCTAGCCAGCATAGCTGGGTGCATGAATTCAAATGGGAACTCCGAATCCCCCAGTGACGGAACTCCCTCTTCGAACGATCAGGGTCCACTTCAGCGCGTTGTAGTCGATGGGACAGCGATCAAAGTGGAACTCTCGGAAGAGACCGATGTTAGCCAAGTCAACCTCATCCAGCCGAATGGGGAACCGTTTGGTCAGCGTGACGTAGCAACAGGAGCACAGCAAGTTTCGTTCGAGATTGGAACCTCATACACTCCAGGAGAGTATCGTGTTCTCGCGCTAGAGGGCGAGGAGACTGTACAAGAGTCTGCTCTTTCCGTTCAACCGGATCTTAGCATTGTGGAGATGGGGATCGGGAAGAACCAGCCTGAAGAGATGTGGGATAGCTCGAGTGACAAAATCTCAAAAGAGGCCTTCGTTTCTGTCGAAAATCAAGGGAATGGTCCGGATGCAATCACGCAGCTCCTCTTTATCGGTGATGTTCCATATCCCTCGGATGATGAAGGGACGAACTACGATGAAAACGACGATGTCAGTGGCATATACGATCCAGAAGAAGATATAGAAGTTGACGAGGTAGTCATAGAACCGGGAGAGCAGCTTACACTGTACAGTTACCGTTCACCGTTCGCATTCGTTCGAGGTGAGGGAACTTCGTGTGAGAGTGAAGAACAAACCGGGAGCTTCGAAGTCATTCTAGAAACACGGGTAGGGACTAACCGCGTTTCCAATACTTACAGTATCCACTACTCCGCTTCAGAAGAGTTCGATAATTGTGAGATTACGATTAGTGAGGGCTAACTATGGTGGACCTGATTGATGTCGTCTTAGAGGGGTTCAAAGATGTCGTCGATTGGGTTATCTCACTCTTCATGGAGGGACTGAACACTGGTTATGAAACCCTCACTGAGGAGATGTTCGGGACTCCAACGCCTGAAACGGAAGGCGCGTTTGTCTTTGGTGCGCCAACAAACGGACCTTGGCCTGCAATCCGGGATGCGTTGGTCGGTGGTGAGATTATGCTTATCTCACTGCTTCTACTGGTGATGTGTGTTCAAGGGCGACACACAATTCGGATATTCAATATCGGAAGTGCGTACGAGGCAAGGCGGACGAAGAAGACTGCGTGGGTTGGTGTATTCCTCATCATCAGCTGGTACTGGGTCAGTATTCTTGGACTCTACATCGTCGATGGGTTCACGATAGCGTTGATGCCGAGTCTAGAGACCCTAGGTGATGCGATGCTGAATTTCCTGAAAGAGTCCCTAACCAATCCCGGGCTTGCGTTCGTGTTCGCAATGGTTGGCGGTCTCTCGATGTGGGCACTTGAGGCTCTCTACTACATTCGGGAGGTGTTACTTTACGTGTATGTCTACGGGATGCCGATAGCTTTCGCTCTCGCCTATGGTAACGTTCCAGTCCTTTCGGACATCGCGATGGGATTCTCTAAGCGGTTTGTTCCTTTGGCGGTTCTACCCCTTCCAGCAGCAGTCGTGTTCAAAGGATACGATCTGCTCTATTCGCAGGGAGCGCTCACGCCAAATAGTGCGTTTCTGAAGTACCTAGTTGCGTCCTCACTACCGCTTATCGCGGTCTATCTCACTTGGAAGACGTTCAAATACGCAACCCCGCTGACGGCGAAAGTTCTCGGCGGTGCCACCAAGGGAGCGGCCCTTATCGGTGGCGTAGCTGCCGGTGCGTATGCCGGGGGCGCGGGCGTCGCGACCACCGCCGCTCGGTGGGGACCGAAAGCCGCAGCCGGCCATGCCGTCGCACAGAAAGCTGCGGCCCGCGGTGGTCATGGCGAGGGTGGAGATAGTACGCCCTCGTACCGACGCACCGAGAACGACCCAGGTGGCACTACGTCGGAAACATCGGGTGAGGAACGCGGAATGGACTTTGATAGAGGTATCCACTAAACATGTCCATCGACCAAGACGCAGCCGCACGGCGCATCATGAACCAGTTCGGTGAGGAGAGTCGCATCCCCTACCTCAACATCGAGGAAGGCGACGTCGGCGTCCTGATCGCCTTCCCGATCGTCGGCCTGTTCATCGCCGGCCTCACCGGCATCGAATCACTCGCCCTGCCGTTCGTCGCAGGTGGCTTCGGGTTCGGCGTCGCGATCGTCTACGTCTCGCCCGACCACCTCAACGCGTGGACGTGGACCAAAGACGTCTATCGCTACGTCAAGCGCCCCCAGATCACGTTCAGCGCCCCGGAGGAGGCCGACAGTAGTACCAACGAAACAGAGCGCAACGAGGGCGGGCTCGCGAACTACACGCCGTTCAAGCCCGACGAGCGGACCCAAGACCTCACGAACATCGAGCGGGCGTGGCCGGGGGGCGGCGCGATCCAGCGCGCGGACGGCACGATGGAGGCGTTCATCGAGGTCGACCCCGGCAACATGGACTTCGCGATGTCCGACGACTGGGCACAGCTCCAGGACGCCGGCGAGGAGTTCGCTAACAAGGAACTCGACTCGAAACTCAAACTCCACGCCACAACCCGCTCGTTCCCGGTCGAACAGATCACCGAGAACATCGAAGACCGCCTGAACGACGAGGACGTCAAAGAAAATCCGATCTTCCGGGAACTCCTCGAGGAGTATCGGGAGACGCGGCCGAAGGAGATGCGCGACCGTGGAATCCAGCAGATGCGGTACTACATCGGCGTCCAAGTTACCCCGCTGGAGGTCTATGACCGCTTCCGAGACGAGGGGACACCGGCCGAGAAGCTGACGCAGTTCCCTGTCATCGGGTTCCTGTTCAACCCGTTCGTGACCCGCCGCGAGGACCTCACCGACGTCGAGCGCCGCGCCCAGATGTTCGAGAAACTCGATAGCCGAGTCAACGACGTGCGGTCGGAGTTCATCCAGCAGGCCTCAGGGTGGTCCGCTCGGCGGCTCAGCACGGTCGAACTCTTCGTGTTGAATATGGACTTCTGGAACGGTCGCGAACACGAGTACGACGACGCAGAGAGCGTCGTTCGCGAACAACCCATCATCGGCCACTCACGCCGGGAGGATACCCACGATGCGTAATCTCGTCCTCCAGACAGACAGCGGAGCCGTTGGCCAGCTCACAGAGTGGCTCACGAATCCGACCTCAGCTGAAGGGGCGGCCCTCTATATCCTGCTCACGGTACTGGTCGGTATCGGCGGGAAACTCCTCTGGGACTGGTACACCGAAGACGACGAGGAAGAGGTCGAGTTCTCGGATCTGCTCGACGAGGAGACCATCGAACAGGGCGCGGCCGAACGCCAACTTCTCGACGACAT
>NZ_LKIR01000109.1 GCF_001462205.1 Haloparvum sedimenti | reverse complement strand
CGGAGTGCAGGTGGCGATCGTAGCTCCGTTGAATCCTGCGAAATCAAACGTGGTTTGACTCACTGTGATCCCCTGAGGAGTTGCGGAAACGAGGTGTGGCTATCGTGGATACCGACACTCACTAACCTTGACTCCCACTCCGAGTGGAGGGCGAACGACGGCGACCGCGTAACCATCGCCACACAGCGAAACGCGCCAGCCGACCTGACCGCGCTGCAGGACGGCGACCCGATCGCTCCGGTGGCGAGCGATGCGGTTACCGTCCGCACTCGGATTGACGGTGACAGCGCCACCAATATCGAGACTGCTGACGACACACAACCCGAGACAGCAACTGCCTCAGACGGTGGCTCGGTCGTGATGAGTTCCTTAGCAATAGCCGAGATCCACGCCGGTGCGGCCGGTGACGACCGCGAAAACCCCACCGACGAATACGTCGTCTTCGAGAACACCAGAGACGACGCGCTCGGCATCTCCAGATGGATGGTCGAAGACGAGGCGGGCCACGGTCACACCGTCCCGGATGGGGTCACGCTCGCTGCTGCAAACCCGTGACCCTCCATACGGGAAGCGGGACTGAGTCCGACACCGACCTCTACTGGGGTACTGGAACGCCGGTCTGGAGCAACGGCGACGATACTGTGATCGTCGTCGATGCCGATGGCGACCGCGTCCTGAAAGAGCTCTACTCATGGCGGAACCGATCTCGCTCGCGGACGGCGACTATACGGCCGTTGTCGACACGATCGAGGACGGACTCGCCACGGTCTTCTTCAAGCAACACGGCGACGAGGTCGCGGCAACGCTGTTCTCGAAACCTCCCACCTCTCGGACGATGCTCAACACGCGAACGCCGTGCTTGACGTGACGACGTTGACGGTGAGTTCGAACGTGCGTCCTACGATCCCGAACGGATGACGGAAGGGAGTCCACAGCCCAACATCGGTTCGACCGGTTGTCAAAACGCCTATCGTCGGACGAGGATACGTGAGCCAGTTCTACCTGGCTGTTTCTGAGTCCGGATGACGGGAGCTCTCAGTCCCCATCCCTCCGTCTGGCCGCGGGACGACCGCTATGCGAGCACTCAGACCATCTGGTCGTGTCCGAACGAACTCAACGTGGTGCCCTCCACGTCGGAGAGCTGCTTCTGAATCTCTGTTCGGTCCCAGCCAAGCGGTGACAGCACACTCTCGACAGCTCTGACGAGTCGGGTCTGGTAGTACGAGGCGTCGTAGGACTCGACCGCTTCGTGAGCGAGAGCAACGCGATCCCGCGAGGACTTCTCGTTGTCCACGACTACATACGCAATATCCTGTCCGGGATGGACGGCAAGGTCCTGGTCGCGAGCCCGCTGGAGTGCCGCCACGTTTTGGGTGTTC
>NZ_LKIR01000108.1 GCF_001462205.1 Haloparvum sedimenti | reverse complement strand
CTGGTACCCACGATAGGCTTGGTACGCGATTACCAGCGCCAGCGCGGTCGTGAACAGCTTGCCGATGACGAATAACGTGTGTTCCATGAGTCAGTCTCCCCGCATCTCCTCGAAGATGGTCGTAATCCGGTCGGCGGGGTCCGGCCGGACATCGATCTGGACATCGAAGCCCTTGGCCTGCAGGAGGACTTCGACGCGTTCGAGGCGCGCCTCGTACTCACTGTAGTGCCGTCCGTCGGGGTCAACGTGCGTGTACTCCTCGAGGAGGCCCTGCTCGACGAGGCGCGTGACACGGCGTGAGACGGTCGGCCGTGACATGTCGCATTCCTCGCTGAGTTCTTTCGCGGACAGTCGGTCGGTCTTCGTCGCCACGAGGATGTCCCGGGCATACTCGTCGTCAAGCGTGGCGAAGATGTCCGACGGGTCGGCCTCCTCAGTCACACGTCCGTACTCGCGACAGGAGCGTAATATAGCCCCCCGGTTTTCTGACTCAGAACGCCGGCTCGCTATTATATCGTCTTACTCCGCCTACTGATAGTTGAAGGTGCAATAATTATGTCCACACTCGACTCCGGCATGAACCAGCTCGAGAGCAGAGTCGGCGGCCTGACCGTCGGCGGGAAAGTCCACAGCCTCAGCGCGTGGTTCGTACTCGCGCTCCGCCTCATGATGGGCTACGCGTTCGCGTACTCCGGGTTCACGAAGATCACCGGCGAGTTCGCCGCCGGCGGCTACCTGTCGAACGTCGCGGCGACGAACGGCAACCCGCTCGCGGGCATGTTCGCGTGGATGGGTAGCACGCCGTGGTTCGTCGAGTTCGCGAACGTCGCCGTCCCGTGGGGCGAGCTGTTCATCGGCCTCGGCCTGCTCGTTGGCGCGTTCGTCCGCCTCGCGGCGTTCTTCGGCGCGCTCATGATGCTCATGTTCTACTTCGGGAACTGGGACATGGGCCACGGGTTCATCAACGGGGACTTCGCGTACATGCTCGTGTTCCTCGCGGTCGCCGCGTTCGCCGCGGGCCGCATCCTGGGCCTCGACCAGTACATCGAGAACTACGACGTCGGCGGCGAGACGCTCGTCGAGCGCTACCCCGCCCTCGAATACATCCTCGGCTAACCACGCCGAGACCTTTGGGAGTACAACAATGCAAAATCCAATTCAAGCACGCGGGATTCGTTCTCTGGGACTCATCGTCGTCGGAGCGCTGGCTCTGGCCGTCGTCGCCGGAATGGCGCTAACACACGCGACTGTCCCAGATGCAATGATGTGGGGCTGGCACGACGGGATGTGGAACGACGGCCACATGGCCGGATGGGGTAGCTGGGGCTGGGGGATGATGCTGTTCGGTCTCCTGTGGATGGCACTCCTCGTCGCCGTCCCCCTCGGTTTCATCTACTGGCTGGGAACGCGGTCGCAA
>NZ_LKIR01000107.1 GCF_001462205.1 Haloparvum sedimenti | reverse complement strand
CGACGCCGACGAACCCTTCCAGCAGGCCAATGTAGTTGCCGATGCGCTGTTTGGTCGTCTGCGGGTCCACGTCGTAGGCGACGACCGCGGCCCCGAGGGTCATCGTCCCGACGTGGATCAGGCGGTGTTGGTTCTGCTCGACGAAGAACGTCCGTACGTAGCTGAGGTGATACCCGGCGATGAGTACCCCGAGCACGATCAACACGCCGTACTTGATCATCCGGCGGCGTGCGGCGGGGCTTCGTTCGGTCTGTGTGTCTGCTGTCTCAGTCATGTGTCGTGATGTGTGTCCGCTCGGGCCACGTCGGGGGAACGAACTACGTGAGGGGTTATCAAAGCGGGGGATCGACCGTCGATCCGTGCTGGATTACTGGTTCGACTCGTACTCTTCGAGGGTCGTCAGATCGTCGCTCCAGAGGCCCTCCTCCTTCATGAACTGCTCGGCCCCGGGGTGGACCGGAGCGTCGGGCGACGCGAGCGTGAGCTGCTGAGTCAGCTCGGGCCCCGCGCCCTCCAGGACGGCGCTTGCGCTCCGGACCTGGTCGATGTTGTCGTTGACGACCGAGACGAACTCGTACGCGAGCTCCTGACTGATCTCCGCCGGGAACACCGTCTCGTACCCGACGCCGAGCGACGGGACCTGGTCGACCGAGATCTCCTGTTCCCACACGTCGGCGGGCGACTCGAGGTAGACGTAGGGCATCCCCGAGTCGGCGATGTCGGACTCGTCGAACTCCCACTGGACGACGTCGATGTCCGTCGTCGCGTCGACCTCCTGCTCCCAGCCGACCGTCGTCACCTGGCTGACGGTGTAGCCCATGCAGATGTCGAGGCGGCCGTCGCGGATCGCGGCGCTCTGGCTGCCCCAGTCCATCGAGCTGATGTTGTACTTCTCCTCGGGGTTCTCGATGCCCGACAGCTCGAACGCGTCGACGCCCGCGAAGTAGTTCGTCCCGCCGCGGTTGCCCCACGCCATGTCGATCGAGCCGTCCTGCGGGATGTCCGAGACGGTCTCGATGTCCGAGAGCTCCTCGACGTCCCGCTTGATGAGGAAGTACTCGATGGACATGAAGGGGAGCACCTGCGTCATCGTCTTCGAGAGCTGCTCGTTGTACGGCGCGTTGCCGGCGTTCCCCTGCACGACGCCCCACGAGGTACTCTGTGCGATGTCGAGTTCACCGTTCGCGATGAGCGGCAGGTTGGCGGCCGTCCCGCCGGTCGTCTGCGCGCTCATGTCGATCATGTCGGAGTTCTCCGAGATGACCTGCGACATCGCGACGCCGGACGCGTGCGTCGCGGAATCCGGGCCGGACGTGCCGATGGTCCAGCTGACGGAGTCGCTACCGCCGTCACCGCCGCCGTTCTCTTCGGTGTCTCCGCCGCCACCGTTCGCCTCGGTGTCCTCATCGCCGCCGTCTCCGCCGTCTCCGCCGTTGCCACCGCCGGTACAGCCCGCGATGCCGGCGATGCCGAGCGCGCCGGTTGCCTTCAGGAACTTTCTCCGATCGCTGCCGTTACCGATAGCCGATCTCCAGTCATCCATTGTGGTACTGCCTCACATAACCAGAGGGATCCATCACTATTTATTGGTTTCGTAATGATGTACAGTCGCAGGGAAGGAAAAATACATACGGGAACGGATTCCGCGTCGTCGGCTCACGGCCGAGTCGCGGTTCTCGTTCCGCGG
>NZ_LKIR01000106.1 GCF_001462205.1 Haloparvum sedimenti | reverse complement strand
ATCGCTACCTTCGGGAAGGTGCCAGCGCCCAAAAGGAGGATATTACGACGGTGGTGTTTTCCGACCACCCCGCCGGATATGAGAACCCGGACGACGGCTGGTGGGAGCAGGTCGTCCGTCCCGGCCTGATTGTGCTGCCGGACGTGGAGTACCGGGATGACGAATGGCGGTTCGTCGGCGATGAAGAAGAAGAGCGCATCTGAGATACTGTCGGAGAGAATTGCGTTGCAGGCACAACCGGAATATCGGACTGCTGTCCGCCGGTTCACCGCCGCTCAATACGCCGATTGAGAGTTCCAACTCCTCGGGGCCAATTGCTTGTGCTATGACACCACAGGGTACGACCGCCGCAAGTGAGCAACGCAGGAATGCGGTAACCTATCACTGGTATCCGAGAATCCATACAGAACTCGGTCGAACCGACCACCCATGCGAGCCGTTCGCTATCACGAGCACGGCGGGCCGGACGTACTGCAAGTCGACGAAGTGGACCAACCGGACTCGGCGGCGGACGAGGTCCTCATCGAAGTGCGGGCCGCGAGCGTCAACGCGGTCGATGCGAGGTTTCGGGCGGGAAGCTACGGGTCGGTTTCGTTGCCAGCGATTCCCGGCGGCGATGCGGCAGGGGTCGTCGCGGAGGTGGGCGAGGATGTCGAGGGATTTGCGGAGGGCGACCGCGTCTTCGCTGGCGGGATGGGACACGGCGAGGGTGGCACCTTCGCCGAGTACGCTTCGATTCCAAAGATGAAGGTGGCCCATCTCCCCGAAAACATCTCGTTCGAAGTCGGCGGCGCGATTCCGAACGTGGGCGTGACCGCGTGGATGGCGTTCGTCGAAAACGCCGGACTCAGGCCCACCGAGTACTGTCTCGTCCACGGCGGAAACGGTGGCGTCGGGCACACCGCCGTCCAGTTGGGGAACGCGATGGGTGCCGACGTGCTCGCAACCGCTGGCTCTGCGGAAGCGCGCGAGCGAGTCCGCGACCTCGGCGCGGTCGTGGCGTTCGACTACGACAGCGAGACGCTCGCG
>NZ_LKIR01000105.1:9027-25477 GCF_001462205.1 Haloparvum sedimenti | reverse complement strand
GAACGCCACCAGGTTGATGTTCGCCGCGTTGAGCATCAGCTCCACGCTCATCAGGAAGTACAGCACCTCACGCCGCGTGAGGACGCCGAACAGGCCGATACAGAAGATGCCGGCCGCGAGCAACAGGTAGTAGGTGGGCGGGACCATCAGCGGTCACCCCCCTCCCGACCGCCGTCGGTGAACGCCTCACCGACCGCGGAGACGACGGAGTCGCCCTCCTCGCGCTTCGCGAGGTAGAGCGCCCCGTCGACCGCCACGTCCAGCGTCAGTGCGACGATGAGGAACGCGGCGAGGAACCCCTCCGTGTTCGCGGCGAGGCTGCCCAGGTCCAGGTTGAAGAGGGCGTAGCCGATGTTGTGGACGACCGTGTCGGCCGCCTCGCCGGACAGTTCGAAGCCGGCCGGCTCGCCGAACTCCGCGTTCACGAACGCCGCGGCCATGGCCGCGAACAGCAGGACCGACGCCAGCCCCGGGACGAGTCCGGAACGGCGGTCGCTCATGCGCTATGCACCTCCGGCTCCGTCGACCGCGTCAGCATCACGGCGAACGTGATGAGGATGAGCACCCCGCCCACGTAGACGAGGATCTGCATGGCGGCGAGGAACTCCGCCTGCAACATCACGTAGTGCACCGCGACGCTCACCAGCGCGACTCCCAGAAGCAGGGACGCGTGAAACACGTCCCGCGCGAGAACCACGCCGAGGCTGCTCGCCAGCGTAACGAGGGCGAACAGGGCGAACGCGATGGTTTCGTAGACCATTGTGTGTGTCTCCTATGAGATTTCCTTTGAAGGTTTCGAGAACGGCGCGACGCCGTTCGCGGAACTACTGGTAATCGACCTCCCCGTCACCCTCGCCGACCCACGCGTTGCGGTCGGGGTTGCGGGAGTTGAGCGGGTCGATGCCCTTGTACCACGGGACGTTCTTGAGCTGTTCCTTGTTGTAGACGAAGTCGTCCTTCGTGTCCGCGGTGAACTCGAAGTTCTGCGTCAGCAGGATGGCGTCGACGGGACAGACCTCCTCGCACAGCCGACAGTAGATGCACTGCCCGATGTGGAGGTTGTACTGCTCGCCGTTGCGCTGGTCGTCCTGGACGATCTGGATCGTGTCGTTGGGACAGACGTTCTCACACTGCCGGCACCAGATGCAGCGCTCCTGGCTGAACTTGTGAACGCCGCGGAAGCGCGGGCTCACCTCCGGTGCCGTCTCCGGGTACTCGACCGTGAACGTCGAGCCGTCGAGCGCGTGCTTCATCGTCGTCGCCATGGATTTGAGCAGTCCGATCATCAGACGGTCACCCCCACGAGTACGGCCGTGAGCACGAGGTTAGCGAACGATAGCACCAGCATTCCCTTCCAGCCCACCTCGATGAGCTGGTCGATGCGGAACCGCGGCATCGCGGCCCGGCACCACTGGGTAAACAGGAAGAACGCCCAGATCTTCACGACGAACCAGACGAACCCGATGCTCTCCGGGCCCGGCCCGGAGGCGCCCCCGAGGAACGCCATCGTCAGGATGGCGCCGCCGAGGAAGATGTGGAGGAACTCCCCGAGGTAGAACAGCACGAAGTACGCCGAGGAGTACTCGGTCTGGTAGCCGGCGACGATCTCGGTCGGGGCCTCCGGGATGTCGAAGGGGTTCCGGCCGATCTCCGCCATGTTCGCCGTGAGGAACAGCAGGAAGGCGAAGGGATTGACGAACGCGTACCACGACGGGATGGTGATCCCGCCGAGCGTGACGAGCGCCTCCTGCTGGGCGGCGACGATGCCGCTGGTCTGGAGCGTCCCCGCGAACACCACGACGGACATCGCCGTGACGATGAGGGGAATCTCGTACGCGAGGTTCTGCGCGACGGCGCGGAGACCGCCGAGCAGCGAGTACTTGTTGTTGGACGCGTAGCCGGCCATCACCAGCGAGATGGAGGCGATGGAGGCGAACGCGAACACCAGCGCGAACCCGACCTCGGGGTCCGCGAGCTGGACGTTTATCGGGCCGAGGTTGCCCATCGGGATCACCGCGAAGCCGAGCAGCGCGGACGCGGGCAGCACGATGGGCGCCAGGTCGTAGGAGGGGCGGTCGGCGCCCTCCGGGATGATCAGCTCCTTCGCGAGGAGCTGGACGGCCGCGGCCGGGATGATCAGCAGGCCGAACGGCCCGATCCGGTTGACCGCGATGCGGTCGGTGAACGCGGCCGTGATCTTCCGCTTGGCCCACGGGCCCGCGACGCCCGTGAACGTCAGCATGACGTTGCCGACGAGGAACGCCGCGATCAGCGCGCCGACGATCTCCCCGGCGATGCCTGGAAGCCCGAGCGCGTTCGCGACGAACTCCGGAAACAGTTGGGCGGGCGCGAGCGACATCACCGATCCACCTCGCCGAGCACGATGTCGAGGCTACCCAGCGCCGCGATCATGTCCGGGATGTACTCGCCCTGCGCCATCTCCGGGAGCGTCTGCAGGTTGGAGAAGCACGGCGACCGGATCTTGAAGCGGGCGGGCTTGTCGGTGCCGTCCGCGCGCATGTAGATGCCGAGTTCGCCCTTGGCGGCCTCGACGGCGCGGTAGATCTCGGTGTCGTCGTCCGGCCGGAGGGTGCGCGGGACGTTGGCCTGGATCGTGCGCTCCTCGTCGGGCCAGTCCTCCAGCAGGTCGATACACTGTTCGATGATCTTCGCGGACTCCTCGACCTCCCGCATCCGGACGAGCAGGCGGGCGTAGTTGTCGCAGCCGTCCTCGGTCACCACGTCCCAGTCGAGCTCGTCGTAGTAGCCGTAGGGGTCGTCGCGGCGCAGGTCGTAGTCGACGCCGGAGCCGCGGGCGACCGGGCCGGTCGCGCCGTAGTCCTTCGCCACCTCCGGCGGGAGGATCCCGGTGTCGACCGTCCGCATCTGGAAGATCTCGTTGGAGGTCAGCAGGTCGTGGTACTCCTCGACGGACTCGGGGAGCTGGTCGAGGAAGTCCCGCGTCTTCGAGAAGAACTCCTCGCGGGGCTCGGGCAGGTCCCAGACGACGCCGCCGAGCCGGAAGTAGTTGAACATCATCCGCTGTCCGGTCAGGTCCTCCAGCAGGTTCTGCACCTGCTCGCGGTCGTTGATCGCGTACATGAACGTCGCGGTGAAGTCGCCGTTGACGTCCAGCGCGAACGTGGCGAGCGCGAGCATGTGCGCGGCGATGCGGCACATCTCCGCGCCCATCGTGCGAATGACCTGCGCGTACTCGGGCACGTCGATGTCCGCGAGGTCCTCGGCCGCGCGGGCGTACGCGTACTCGTTGAGGAGCCCCGCCGAGATGTAGTCCCAGCGGTCCGGGTACGGCATGATCTGGTAGCGGTACGTGCCGTTCTGGGCCATCTGCTCCTCGCTGCGGTGGAGGTAGCCGATGTCGGACTCGACGTCCGCGACCTGCTCGCCGTCGAGCGTGGTCTTCAGGTGAAGCACGCCGTGGGTCGCCGGGTGGTGCGGGCCGATGTTGACGAACATCGTGTCCGACTCGGCGTCCTTGTAGTCGTCCTGCAGGGGGTTGGCGTGCTCGGAGAGGCTGACGACCTGCGGCTGGTCCTGGTCGTAGTCCATCGAGAGCGGGTGCCCCTGCCACGTCTCCGGCAGCAGGATGCGCTTGAGGTCGGGGTGGCCCTCGTAGTCGATGCCGACGAGGTCGTACGCCTCGCGCTCGTGCCAGTCGGCCGTGGTGAAGACGCCGGCGCCGGACTCCGAGACCGGGTTCTCCTTGTCGGCGGGGACGACGACGCTGACCTCCTGGGTCGGGTCGTCGTACTTCTTCAGGTGGTAGATCGACTCGTAGCGGTTCTCGTACTCCTGGGCGGTGACGACCGAGAGGTGGTCGTAGCCGGCCTCGTCCTTGAGCGTGGAGAGGGTGTCCTGGACCGCGTCCGGTCGGACGACGAAGCCCGGCGCGTTGACGTGCTCCTCGCGGCCGATGACGTTCTCGCCCAGCAGGGCGGCGATGTCCTCGGCGTCGTCGGCCGGAACGACCGCCTCGTCGGCCTCTGGCTTTTCCAGACTCATGGCGAATCAGCGAAGTTGTACCGCATCACCAGGTCGTCCTCGTCGATCTCGTCGGTGAGGTGGTCGACGAGTTCGTCCCGTTCCAGATCCGAGAACTGTTCCAGCTCGTAGGGCTTGACCGTCACCGGGGAGGCCTCGCCGTTGGCGATGCGTTCCTGGAGCTTTGCGACGCCGTAGACGAGCGCCTCCGGCCGCGGGGGACAGCCCGGCACGTGGATGTCGACCGGGATGACCTCCTCGGCGCCCTTGACCACGTTGTACCCCTCCTGGAAGGGGCCGCCGGAGATGGTACACGAGCCCATCCCGACCACGAACTTCGGCTCGGGCATCTGGTCGTAGACGCGCTTCATCCGCGGGGCGAACTTCGAGACGATCGTCCCGGGGACGATCATCACGTCGGCCTGTCGCGGCGAGGCGCGGGGGACCCCGGAGCCGAAGCGGTCGAGGTCGTGTTTCACCGCGTAGGTGTGCATCATCTCGATGCTGCAGCAGGCGATCCCGAACTGCAGCATGAACATCGAGGAGCCGCGACACCAGTTCATGAACTTGTCGAACTTGGTGAGGATGAACGGCGAGGAGCCGAACGCCTCCCGGAGGCGGGAGTTGAATCGGTCGCCGCGCTCCGCGCCCATCCGGGCGTCGCGGGTCTCGGTCAGTACGGCGGAGTCGTCGGTGATGAAGGGTTGGTCGCTGCTCATGATTCCGTCTCACGCTCCGTCTTGCGGGCCGTCGCGCGCGGGCTGGAAGTCCACTGCACCGCGCCGTTGCGCCACGCCCAGACGAGTCCGACCGCGAGGATGCCGACGAACGTCAGCATCGGCCACAGAACGTCGAGAAGCGGGACGCCCTGCTCGAGCGCGGGCCGGTAGATCGTGACCCACGGGAACAGCAGCACCGTCTCGATGTCGAACACGAGGAACAGCAGCGCGACCATGTAGTATTGGATGTTGAACCGAATGCGCGCCGTTCCGGTCGGGACCTCGCCGGACTCGTACACCGTGCGTTTGCCTTGTTCCGGCACACTCGGACGAAGAAGCGCCGACACCGCCATCATCCCCAGCGGGATGGCGAGGCCGACGACCGCCAGTGCGCCGATAGCTATCCAGTCGTTCATACGGGTCTCCGTAACGTGCGCGAGTTTGGTTGGCCCCTACATAAGCGTTGATTCTCGGGTGCGCGCGTGCGAAGCGGGCCCTCGGAGAGCGCGCCGGGAAAGCGGCGCGACCGGCGCTCACTCCTCGCGCTCGCGAAACGCGTCGATCCCCTCGTCGTGCAGCGCCGCGGAGACGTCCGCGACGCCGGCCTTCTGGTCGTCGTGGAACGCGACCAGCCGGTCGCGGATCGCCTCGTGCTCCCGCGAGAGCACCTGCGCGGCCGAGAGCCCGGCGTTGAACGACTTGCCGGCGTCGACCGCGACGATGGGCGCCCCCGTGGGCATCCCCAGCACGCTGTCGACGGACTTCTCCTGGACGGGGACGCCGACGACGGGGACCGGATACGCGACCGAGGCGGTCATGTTCGGCAGGTCGGCGGACTTGCCGCCCGCCCCGGCGATTATCACGTCGAGCCCGCGGGCCTCCGCGGTCTCCCCGTAGGTGTACATCAGCTCCGGCGTCCGGTGGGCGGAGACGACGTAGCTCTCGAAGGTGAACCGGGCGTCCGGCGGGTTCCCGAAGTCGGTCTGTTCGGCGAAGCCGAGCTCGCGGAGCGCGTCGTAGGCGCCCGCCATCGTGTCGAGGTCCGAGTCCGATCCCATGATTATCCCCACGTCCGGGGTCGTGTCGGGGTCGGCGTTCGCGTCTGCTTCCGCGTCGAGTCTGTCGATGAGGTCCTGCACCGAGGTCATGTCCGTGGGTGGTGCGGGCGGCGTTGTAAATCGTGCCGGTCCGCGGCCCGGCCGGCGCGAGAGCGACCGCCGACGCCGGACCGGCCACCACAAGGGCGAAGGCCCCGGGGAGGAAACCGTCGGCCGGATATGCCCTCCAGACGCGCGTTCCTCGCCGGCCTCGGAGCGGCCGGACTGACGGCGACCGCCGGCTGCCTCGGCGGCCTGAACGCTGCTCCCGGCTCCGACGAGTCGTACGACTGGCCGACCGGCGGCGGCGACGCGTGGAACTCGCGGGCGGTGCCGAACGGCGCCGCGCCTCGCGTGAGCCCGGCCGTCGACCGAACGCACGAGTTCGACGGCATCCCCGCGGGCGACCCCGTCGTGACCGGGGACGCAGCTCTTCTGAACACCGGGGTGGACGTGGTCGCGCTCGATCGCGGCGACCTGAGCCGGCGCTGGTCCGTCGCGCCCGGGGACAACGGCGCGTACCGGTACACCGGTGCGCCGGCCGTCGCGGACGGCGTGGCGTACGTTCCGGAGGGCGACACGCTGGTCGCACGCGACCTCGACGCGGGCGAGCGCCTCTGGGCCCACGAGTTCGAGTACGTCTTCGGCGAGACCTCACCGCTCGTCGTCGAACGCGGAGACGAGAACCGCGTGGTGATCGGTGCCGGCGAGTACCTCCGCGCGTTCGACGGGGCGACCGGCGACCTGGCGTGGGAGCGCCGGCTCGACGGCATCGTTCGGCATGCCGCCGCCCGCGCGCCAGCGTCGGTGTACGGCGTCGTCTACGTCGCGACCGCCGGCGGGGAGCTGTACGCGGTCGACAACGACGGCCGGGTGCGCTGGAACCGGACCGTCGACGCCGGGATCCGGACCGCGCCGACCGTCGTCGCGTCCCGCGGACCCGACGGCGAGTCGATACGCGGCCCGGGCGACGTCGTGGTCGGCGCCGGAGACGGCTCCGTCCACTGTTTCGCCCCGACGGGGGAGCGCCGATGGCGGACGAACGTCCGCGGATTCGCCCAGGGCGGCGTCGCCGTCGGGCACGGCGGCGTCTTCACGGTCTCGGCCGGGCGACTGTACGCGCTGAACGCCGAGGACGGGGACCGCGAGTGGCAGGCCCGGATCGGGAACGCTGTCCGACCCACGCCGCCGGCGCTCGTCGGAGACACGGTGTACGTCGGCGGCGAGCGCCTCCACGCGTTCGAGGTCGGCGGAGGCGTCGGGCTCCGCTCCCTCCGACTCGGCGGGACCCGGTTCGAGGAGGAGCTCGACGGGGGCGTGAGCTACGTCACCGCCGCAGACGAGGAGCTGCTCGTGATGATCGCGAACGGGACTGGCGACGGGTCCCTCCGCGTCCTGTCGTGAACCGGGTCGCGGGGTCGGTCAGCCCTCGGTGAACGTCAGCCCGTCGCGGAGGTCGCGGGCGCGAGCGACCAGTTCCTCTCGGTCGCCCCCGGCGCGCCCGCCGGTCGAGCGATCACCAGTCTCCTCGCCGGTCACGGTGAGATGTCCCATCTTGCGAAGCGGTCGGGCCTCGCGCTTGCCGTACCAGTGGAGGTCGGCGTCGGCCGCGGAAAGCACCGTCTCGACGCCCGACAGCGTCGCTGGCTCCGGTTCGGGCACGTCTCCGAGCACGTTCGCGGTGACCGCGGGCGCGGCGAGGTCGGTCGGCCCGAGCGGCCAGCCCAGCACCGCGCGGACGTGGTTCTCGAACTGGGAGGTCGCCGCGCCCTCGATGGTCCAGTGGCCGGAGTTGTGTGGTCGCGGCGCGATCTCGTTGACGAGCACCTCGCCCTCCGGCGTTTCGAACAGCTCGATCCCGTAGACGCCGCGGCCGTCGAGGAACTCGAGCACGTCGCGCGCGACCGCCTCCGCGCGCTCCAGTACCGCGTCGGCCGCCCGCGCGGGCGCCACGCTCTCGCGGAGGATCTCCTCGCGGTGGACGGTCTCGGTGACGGGGTACGTCGCCACCCCGTCAGCGCCCTTCACGCCGATCACCGAGAGCTCGCGCTCGAAGGGGACGAGCGTCTCGGCCATCGCGTGCGTGCCGAGCTCCGCGAGCGCCTCCGCGGCCTCGTCGGGGTCCTCCACGGGCCGGTTTCCGCGGCCGTCGTAGCCCCCCTCGCGGGCCTTCAGCATCACGCCGCCGAACGCCTCGACCGCGCGGCGGAGGGCCGCCTCGTCAGAGACCTCGACGAACTCCGGGACGGGGATGCCCGCCTCCTCGAGCGCGCGCTTCTGGACGAGCTTGTCTTGGATGGTGCGGAGCGTCGCCGGGTCGGGATGGACCGGCACGTCGAACTCCTCGCTCACCGCCGCCAGCAGGTCCGGGTCCGCGAGCTCGATCTCGTAGGTCAACACGTCCGCGCGCTCGGCGAGTTCGCGGACGGCGTCCTCGTCGTCGAAGTCGCCGACGATCCCGTCCGCGGTCGTCGGTGCTGCCGGCGGGTCCGGTGTCGGGTCGAGCACGACCACCTCGACGCCCAGCGGCGCGACCGCCTCGCCGATCATTCGTCCCAGCTGGCCGCCCCCGACGATGCCGAGCGTCGGACCGGGAAGTGTCACTGTCACGCGCGAGGCTTGCGGACGATGCTGCATAAGGATTGCCACCCGAGGTCTCGTTGTAGGCAGAAACGTGGATCGAAACGCAAGGGGCGTCGGTCCGTGCCGGTCGTGCTGGCGGTGCGCATCCGGAGCCAAGGTTCAAAAGGACGCAGGAGATACCCCCAGGTATGCCCACCTTCGAACTCTCGCTGTCAGACGACGTGTACTCCGAGTTTCAGCAGCTCGCAGAACAGGAGTTCGTCTCCGAGGAACAGGCCGCCGAGGAGCTCATCTCCTCGGGTATCGAGGCGTACAACGTGACGGTCGTCGACGAGGAGCCGCGCGACGAGATGCTGGAAGGCGCCGAGAACAACATGTTCGACACGGCGGAAGACCCCGGAAGCATCGAGGACGACCGGCTCTGACGGGCCGGTCCGCACCGAGCAACGCGCGCTTCGAACGTTTTTACCCCGCCGGCGCCCTACGACGGATGACCGATGGATCTACTCGTCGTGGGCGCCGGAGAGATGGGGCGGTGGGTCGCCGACACCGTCGAGGCGACGGTGGCGTTCGCCGACCGCGACCTCGCCGTCGCCCGCGACGCGGCCGGCGCGCGCGACACCCGCGCGGTCGACCCCGACACGACGGAGACGTTCGACGTGGTCTGTCTGGCGGTCCCGATGTCGGCGGTGCCGGACGCGGTCGACGCCTACGCCGACAACGTCGGCGA
Organism: Haloparvum sedimenti; assembly: GCF_001462205.1. Lineage (GTDB taxonomy): Archaea > Halobacteriota > Halobacteria > Halobacteriales > Haloferacaceae > Haloparvum > Haloparvum sedimenti. The sequence continues at coordinate 16,346 of NZ_LKIR01000105.1, read as the reverse complement.
GGCGGTCTTCGATGTGTCCGGGGCGATGGCGGAACCGGTCGCGGCGCTGCGCGCGGCGTGTCCGGACGCCCAGCGGGCGAGCTTCCATCCCCTGTTCGCGCCGCCGCGCGTGCCGGGGAACGTCGCCGCCGTGATCGACGCCGGCGGCCCGCTGATCGACGCTGTCGTCGACGACGTGGAGGCCGGCGGCAACGACGTGTTCGAGACGACGCCCGAGGAGCACGACCGCGCGATGGAGACGGTACAGGCGGGCACGCACGCGGCGATCCTCGCGTGGCGGCTCGCCGGCGAGGACGTGCGCGAGGAGTTCCACACCCCGATCTCCGGCGCCCTCGACGACCTCGCGGACACCGTCACCGAGGGATCGCCCGCGGTGTACGCCGAGATCCAGCGCGCCTTCGACGGCGCCGACGCGGTCGCCGACGCGGCCCGTGACCTCGCGGACGCCGACCCCGAGGCGTTCGCCGCGCTCTACGAGGCGGCCCGCGGCGAACGCGACGCGCGCGACAGACACGACTGACCGACCCGCCGATTCCGATGGCCCACACCACGCCGATGACCCACACCAGATGACCCACATGCTACCCCAATGATCGACAGAGACGCAGTCCGCGACAGCGCGAAGTACCTCAGACAGGTCCGTCCGATCGACCCCGAGGAGCTCGCCGACTACGTCGAGGGCGGGGCTCACCCGGCCGTCGTCAAACAGACGCTCCGCGAGGAGGCGTTCGACCTCGACCTCCGCGAGCGCGAGGACGGGACCTTCGTCCCGGTCGAGGACGACCCCGCCCCGCTGCCGGGTTGGGGGCCCGAGGCGTTCCCCGAGGCGTACGCGTTCGGAGTCGAGGACCTGCTGATCGGCGAGTTCGGTGCGAACTGGCACCGCGGCGACTCGGGCGACGACCTCCGCGCGGCCGTTCGCCGGCTGAAGGAGGATTACTACTTCCAGAACGACGTGGAGTACGACCGCGTCGCCGCGCTCGGCTACGCGATCTACCACCTGCCCGACTACTACGCCGCGGTCGGCTACGCCCTCGACGACCTCGCCGAGAACGGCCTGCTCGACCGCCGACTCCGGGTGCTCGACGTGGGCGCGGGCGTCGGCGGCCCGGCGCTCGGCCTCCACGACTACCTGCCCGACGGCGCGGTCGTGGACTACCACGCGGTCGAACCGAGCGCCGCCGCAGACGTGCTGGAAGCGCTGCTCGACGAGACCGGCCGCAACTTCCGGCCGACGGTCCACCGCGAGACCGCGGAATCGTTCCTCGGACTGGAGGGGGACGGTGACGCCGACCCGACCGGCGAGCCCTTCGACCTCGTCCTCTTCGGTAACGTGCTCTCGGAGCTCGCCGAGCCGGTTCCGGTCGTCGAGGCGGCGTTGGCCGCGCTCGCCGCGGACGGCTCGGTCGTCGCGCTCGCGCCCGCGGACCTCAACACGGCCACCGGGCTCCGCGAGATCGAGCGCGCGGTCACGCCCCCGGACGCGGCGACGAGCGTCTACAGCCCGACGCTCCGCCTGTGGCCCGACGCGGCCCCGAACGACCGCGGCTGGTCGTTCGACGTGCGCCCCGACCTCGAGGTGCCCCCGTTCCAGCAGCGCCTCGACGAGGCGGCCGACCGCGACCCGGGTGAGGCCCCCGGCGAGTTCGTCAACGTCGACGTGCAGTTCGCGTACTCGATCCTCCGCCCGGACGGGAAGCGGCGCGTCGACGTGACCGCAAGCCCGGAGCGCCACATGCCGCTGAGCGCGGCCGAGGAGCACGTCACCGACCGCGTCAACATGCTCTGGGTGAAGCTGAGCCACGACCTGAGCGACGGCGGCAACCGCCTGTTCAAGGTCGGCGACGGCTCGGAGCAACTGGAGCAGTACGCCGTACTCACCCGGGAGACGGAGCTGAACCGCGCGCTCCGCGAGGCGGAGTACGGCGCGGTGCTCGCGGTCGAGAACGCGCTCGTCCTGTGGAACGACGACGAGGGCGCGTACAACCACGTGGTCGACGCCGAGACGGTTATCGACCTCGTCGCGCCGTAAGAGCACAAAGACCCGGTTTGCTGCTACTCCGGTTCTGTCTCGGTTACAGAATCTGCGTATCTGGACAGCAACACCCAGAAAGCCCCAGTCGGCTCTCCGTACTACTGATCTGGATCGGTTGCTGATCCTGCTGATCGGGACAGCAACACCCAGAAAGCCCCAGTCGGCTCTCTGTACTACTGATCTGGATCGGTTGCTGATCCTGCTGATCGGGACAGCAACACCCAGAAAGCCCCAGTCGGCTCGACCGCGCCGGGTTCCGGCAGACGGTCCGGGCGTTCCGTTGCGTCTCTCGGCACAGCCCGACGGACGGGTCCGGGCTGCGACTTGCTGACTCTCGCTCGGCAGGCTCGCGGGACCCTCGCTGCGCTCCTCGCTCTCCGCTTGGCGAGACAAACCGCGTCTCGCGAGCCTCCAGCGTGCGGTAGCGCGCTGGAGACACCGCCCGCTGCGGTGCTTATCTGGCAAGACGGTCCGGGCGTTCCGTTGCGTCTCTCAGCACCGCCCGACGGACGGGTCCGGGCTGCGACTGCCGTCGTCCCGCTCGGCGGGCTCGCGGGACCCTCGCTGCGCTCCTCGCTCTCCGCTTGGCGAGACAAACCGCGTCTCGCGAGCCTCCAGCGTGCGGTAGCGCGCTGGAGACACCGCCCGCTGCGGTGCTTATCTGGCAAGACGGTCCGGGCGTTCCGTTGCGTCTCTCCGCACCGCCCGACGGACGGGTCCGGGCTGCGACTTGCTGACTCTCGCTCGGCAGGCTCGCGAGAGCGTCGTCCGGGCGGGACCGAGCCGACTGCCCCTTTCAGTCCCACCCCGCACCGCGACCGCCCCGCACCGCGACCGCCCCGCACCGCGACCGCCCCGCACCGCGACCGCCCCGCACAGCACCACAACCTCACACCTCCCCAGCCTCGGCCGCGGGCGCGGCGCGGAACCGCACTGCACCGCATCGCGCCGCGCCCGCCGCCTCCCTCGCGCGCGTTGCTCGCGCGCGCCGCAGCAGACGATCAGTGGACGGGCAGGCGTGGACTCTCGAACCGTTCGCGGGGTTCTCTCAGTCGTGTCTGAACGACCGCGAGCCGGTGAACGCCATCGCCATGTCGTGCTCGTCCGCGGCCGCGATCACGTCCTCGTCGTTGACCGAGCCGCCGGGCTGGACCACGGCCTCGATGCCGGCCTCGGCCGCCTCCTCGATGCCGTCCGGGAACGGGAAGAACGCGTCCGAGGCCATCACCGCGCCCTCGGCGGACTTGCCGTCGGCGTCCTTCTCGGCCTTCATCGCCGCGAGCGTCACCGCGTCCACGCGCGAGACCTGCCCGGCGCCGATGCCGACCGTCTCCGTCCCGTCCGCGAACAGGATGCCGTTGGACTTGACGTGCTTGAGCGTCTTCCAGGCGAACACCATCGTCTCCAGCTCCTCGTCGGTCGGCTCGCGCTCCGTGACGACCTCGAGGTCCTCGACCGAGGGGCGCTGAAGGTCCCGCTCCTGCACGAGCCGCCCGCCGACGAGGTCGTTCTCGGTGAGTCGCTCCGAGAATCGCTCCTCGATCGGCCCCAGCTCGCCGACGTCGAGCACGCGAAGGTTCTTCTTCTCGCGGAGCACGTCGAGCGCCGCGTCGGTGTAGCCGGGCGCGACGACGACCTCCTTGAACGACTCCGTGATTGCGTCGGCCGTCTCCGCGTCGCACTCGCGGTTGAGGGCGACGATGCCGCCGAACGCCGACTTCGCGTCCGTCCGTAGCGCGCGGTCGTACGCCTCCGCAAGCGTGTCCGCGACCGCACAGCCCGCAGGGTTGGTGTGCTTGATCACCGCGGCCGCGGGCGCCTCGAACTCCTTTATCAGGTTCAGCGCCGCGTCCGCGTCGTTGTAGTTGTTGTAGCCCATCCCCTTCGCGCCCTCGTTCAACTGCGGCGCGGAGACGACGCTCGCCTCCTCGCTCGCGTCGTCCGCGTACAGCGCGGCGTCCTGATGGGGGTTCTCGCCGTAGCGGAGCGTCTCGGCCCGGTCCTCCGAGACGAAGCGACGCTGCGGGAAGTCACCGCCCGTGTCGCCCTCGACGCGGACCTCGCCGGCCTCGCGGTCCACCGTCACGCGGTCCTCCGCGAACCAGCGCACCGCCCGGGGATACGCCGCGAACTCGGCTTGGTATAGCACTCTACGCTTTAACGAGTTCGCGTCGTCGTCCTCGTAGACGGGGACCGGTTCCTGCGTGACCACGGGGCCGGCGTCGACCGCCTCGGTGACGACGTGGACGGTCGCGCCAGTCGTCCGGACGCCGGCGTCGAGCACCTGTTCGTGGGCGTCCATCCCGGGGAACGCGGGGAGCAGCGAGGGGTGGACGTTCAGCGTGGTCGGCACCTCGTCGAGGAACGTCGCCGTCAGCACGCGCATGTACCCGTCCAGACAGACGACATCGAAGTCGTAGCCCGAGAGCCGGTCGAGGATCCGCCGCTCGTGGGACTCCCGCGATTCGCCCTCCTCGCGAACGACGACCTCCGTGGGGATCCCGCGCTCGGAGGCCGCCTCGACGGCGGGCGCACCCTCGCGGTTGGTCACGACGACCGACAGTCCGGCCCCGCCGGGCGCGAGGTCGTCGATGTGCAGCAGGTTCCGTCCTCGGTTGCTCGCCATGCCGGCGATCTTCATACCCGAACCGTCCGTCGCTCCGAGTATAGGGGTTGCGGTCCGAGGCGCGGTTCGATCCACGTTCGGCCACAGAAACATGCCATCTTCCGCGACATCTTGGCCGAACGATGCACGGACGTGCCCCGACACTCTTTTGCGAGTGCCGCCGAGACGGTCGGGTATGACCGACGACGCAGCCACGATTCCGGGGCTCGACCGGGCGGACCCGCTCGCGGCCGTCTCGCCGCTCGACGGGCGGTACGCCGGCCGCACCGCGCCGCTGTCGCCGTACGTCAGCGAGGCCGCGCTGATGCGGGCCCGGACGCGCGTCGAGGTGGAGTACCTGATCGCGCTCGCGGACCTGCCCGCGACGCCGCTCGAACTCGACACGAACGAGCGCGCCATCCTGCGCGACTGCTACGAGGCGTTCGACGCCGACGACGCCCGCCTGATCAAGGACCTCGAGGTCCGGGGCGCGGCGGGGTACGACGCGACCAACCACGACGTGAAGGCGGTCGAGTACTTCCTCCGCGTGGCGCTCGACCGGGCCGCGGAGGCCGGAGATGTTGCCGACCCGGACGCGATCACGCCGTGGATCCACTTCGGGCTCACCAGCGAGGACGTGAACAACCTCGCGCACCGCCTGCTCGTGAAGTCCGCCGTCGAGGCGGTGCTGGTGCCCGCGGTCCGGGACGTGCGGGACGAACTGGTCGACCTCGCCCACGAGTACGCGGAGACGCCGATGCTCGCACGCACCCACGGCCAGCCCGCGACGCCGACCACCTTCGGCAAGGAGATGGCGGTGTACGCGTCCCGTCTCGGCCGCGGCCTCGGCCGCCTCCGCGACGCGACCGACGCGGTATCCGGAAAGCTCGCGGGCGCGTCGGGCACCTACGCGGCCCACGAGGCGGCGTTCCCGAACGTGGACTGGCGGGGCTTCGCCGCCGAGTTCGTCGACGACCTCGGACTCGACCACGAGCCGGCGACGACGCAGGTGAACCCCTGCGACGACCTGGCGGCGGTCTTCGACGCCGTCCGCGGGATCAACAACGTCCTGCTCGACCTCGATCGCGACGCGTGGCTCTACGTCTCCGACCGCTACCTCGGACAGGAAGCCGTCGAAGGCGAGACCGGCTCCTCGACGATGCCCCACAAGGTGAACCCCATCGACTTCGAGAACTCGGAGGGGAACCTCTCGAAGGCCAACTCCGACCTGACGTTCCTCGCGGACTACGTCACCACCTCCCGGCTCCAGCGCGACCTCTCGGACTCGACGGTCAAGCGCAACGTGGGCGCCGCGCTGGCGCACTCGCTGATCGGCTATCTGAAGACAGCGGACGGGCTGGCGAAGGTCGTCCCCAACGAGCAGGTGATGGCCGAGGAACTGGCCGACACGCCCGCGGTCATCGGCGAAGCGGTCCAGACGATCCTCCGCCGCGAGGGCGACACCGACGCCTACGAGCGCGTGAAAGCGCTCACCCGCGGCCGGCAGGTGACCCTCGACGACTTCCGCGGCCTGTTCGACGAACTGAACGTGGACGAGGAGGTCCGCGACGAACTTCACGCGCTGACGCCCGCGAACTACACCGGCGTCGCGGCCGAGATGGCGCAGGACGCGGAATAAACTCGATAGCGCGATAGAGAACGTCCGAACCGGCCGCGGTCGATCGACGCCTCTCGACGGTGGTCGTCTGCCGACCCTTTTTAACCCGAAGCGACGCACACACCGTCAGTGAGCGTCGTCGTCGCGGTCAAACCGTCAGCGCGCAAGCGAAACGCGAAGGTGGGTCGGCTCGTTGCGGCGGAGGGAACCCGCCACGCCTTCGGGAGCCGCGCGGCCGCGGAGCGATGGGCGGAGTCGCTCTCGACCGGGGACGGCCACGTCTGGATCGCGGCCGCCCACCCCGCCGACGATGACGACGTCGACTGCTACCTCGTCTCGCGGGCGACGAACGCGAAACTGGAGGCGGCCTACGACAAGCGTCGGCGTCGGCTCCGCGGCGGGGAAGGGGGCAAACAGCAGTCGCTCGGCGGGGCGGAGTGAGTCCGCAGGACGGGACCGCCGGCTGTGTAGGCAGACCCACGATACCGGTCGGAGAGAAATCGAGACCGGTCGCTCTCGGTCGAAGCGTCGGAAGAAGCGCCGAGGGAGAGATTTGAACTCCCGTGTCCGAATGGACAGCAGATTTCGAATCTGCCGCCTTGGCCAGGCTAGGCTACCTCGGCTCGCTTCCACCTACTGGGTTGCCGACTTTAGTGGTTTCGATCCGGACTCCTTCCGGCGGTCCGAGCTTCGCGTCGCGAACACGCCCTGGCGGGAGAGCGACGGCCGGTGGTCGGCTATCTCCCGATCCCCGACAGACCTTTGGCGTACGGAGCGGACCACGCGCATATGGATGTCCCCGAGGCGGCCGACGCGTGCGGCCGCGTGATGGACGAGGTCGGCGGTGCTGTGGTCGCGGACCGCGAGTTCCTCGAGCGCGTGACGCTGGGCGTGCTGGCGCGCGGCCACGTCCTGCTGGAAGACGTACCCGGGACGGGCAAGACGCTGTCCGCGCGGGCGTTCGCGGCCGCGCTCGGGCTGGATTTCTCCCGGATCCAGTTCACGCCCGACCTCCTCCCGACGGACGTGACGGGGACGAACGTCTTCGACGAGCGGGAGGG
>NZ_LKIR01000105.1:0-9017 GCF_001462205.1 Haloparvum sedimenti | reverse complement strand
CGCGCCCGGCCCGATCTTCGCCAACGTCGTCCTCGCCGACGAGATAAACCGCGCCCCGCCGAAGACGCAGGCCGCGCTGCTGGAGGCGATGGAGGAGGGACAGGTGACGGTCGACGGCGAGACCCATCAGCTGCCGGAGCCCTTCTACGTGATCGCGACGCAGAACCCCGTCGAGAGCGAGGGGGCGTTTCCGCTCCCCGAGGCGCAACTCGACCGCTTCGTGGTCAAAAGCTCCATCGGCTATCCCGACGCAGACGGCGAGATCGAGCTCCTCCGGAGGCGGGCCGGCCGGGTCGAGCAGAGCCCCGCCGTCGATCGCGTGCTCGACGAGACCTCGGTGCTGGAACTCCGCGAGACGCCCGAGACCGTCCGAATTGACGACGACCTGCTGGAGTACGTCGCCGATCTCGCGCGAGCGACCCGCGAGGACCGCCGGGTCGAGGTCGGCGTCTCCCCGCGCGGCACCCAGCGCCTGTTCGAGGCGACCCGCGCGCAGGCGGTCATCCGCGGCCGGGAGTTCGTCACTCCCGACGACGTAAAGACCGTCGCCGAGCCGGTGCTGGCCCACCGCCTCGTGCTCACGCCGGACGCCACGGTCGACGCCATCCCCAAGCGAAAGGTGATCCGCGAGGTGCTCGAGCGGGTCCCGGTTCCGACGATCGCTGAGGAAACGGAGGCCTGAGCGGCGGTCCCCGTCGATGTCGGCCGGGCACGGGCGACACCACGCTCATCGAAACGCGGTGACGACCGCGACTGCACCCAGAAGCAAAAACACGAGCGCCGCGACCGGCTGGCCGCCCGTCGCGGCGACGTAGGTTCCGTACGCGACCCCCCCGGTCAGCAGGCCGACGAGCGCGTTCGTGCCGGCGTGAACGAACTGGTTGCGCCGCGAGCGCGCGTCGCGGCCGACGTGCTCGCCGAGCGAGAGCGCGTGGTCGGCCGCGTCCCACGCCAGCGTCAGCGCGACCGCCGCGGCGACGAGCGGCGCGGGGTCCGCCCCGGAGAGCCCCGCGACGACGAACCCGGCGACGTAGAGAGCCACGCTCCACGTCAGCGCGCGTCGCGAGGCGCGGACCAGGCCGACGACGAGCGCCAGCAGGCCGACCGTCGCCACGAGCGCCCCCTGCGCGCTGGCGGCGGCGCAGGCCAGCACCGACAAAAGCGCGAATACCGTCCCGGCGACCACCGAAGCCATCGGTGGCCGGCGGTCGATCTCGGTCATCCGTCCCACCGCCTGCTCGCGCCCGCGACCGCCTTCGGGAACGACTCGTCGCCCCACTCCACAACTCGGATCCCGCGCCCGCGGAGGTCCCTGACGCGCCCGTCCCGCTCGAACCGGGCGATCGTCGCGCCCACGGTCCGGTCCGAGGTCGGGTCCGGCGAGACCACCGTCACGAGGTGGCCGTGCGCGTCCAGCCGCTTGGCGACTCGCACGGGGTACCGGTCGGCCAGCGGCGAGAACAGGATCACCTGTGCGTCCGCAGGGAGCCGGCGTCGGAGCCGCCGAAGCCAGACCGAGGCGTAGAAGACGCCGTCGTCGTCGGCAGGCGTCGGCGCCAGGGCGGGGTGGGTCGCCAGCAGCTCCCGCGCTCGCACCGCGTGATCGGTGCCCGCGCCCGGCGGGAGCCAGCAGTCCCGCCGCGAGACCGCCGCGATGCCCGCGCGGTCGCCGCCGTTCTGTAACGCCGTGAACGTCATCCCGGCCGCCTCGACGCTCCGCTCGACCGCGTTCTCCGCCTCCGGCTCCGGCGCGACGTACGCCTCCTCGCGGGCGTCGACCAGCAGGACGACCGTCGCGGCGCGCTCCTCGCGCAGCTCCAGCGTCGCCAGCTCGCCCGTCCGCGCGCGCCGGTTCCAGTCGATCCGCCGGAGCGGGTCGCCCTTCCGATACTCGCGCGTGGCGTAGAACTCCACGCCGGAGCCGCCGACGTCGGTGGGAACGCGCCCGTGGTACTGCGTCGTCAGCCCGCGCAGCGGGAGGTCCGCCCCGGCGTCGAGCGTCGGCGCGCATCGCAGCGTCGTCGTCGCCTCGATCCGGGTCTCCCGCTCCCGCGCGCCCGCCGGCGACCGCGTCACCGCGCGAAGCGGTTTCCAGTCGTGTGACCCCCGGACCGCGCGCACCCGGTACGAGAGCGTCGCACTCGCGCCGGGCCGGAGTGCGGTCGCGAGCCGCGCAGGCGCGTCGACGACTTCCAGCGCCGGCGGGACGCCGTCGACCAGTCGGAGGTCCGCGAGCGTCGCCGTGCCCTCGTTCGTGACCCGCACCGTGATCCGGACCTCGTCGCCCGGTTCGGGCGAAGTCTCGTCGAGGCTCCGGCTCACCGCGAGACGCGCGGGCGGCGCGTCGCCGTAGCGCGCGTAGATGGCGTACCCGACGCCGACGGCGCCCGCGAGCACCAGCGAGGCTTGTCTGGCGATCACGCCCGCCGCGATCACTAGCAGCGTGACCCCCGCGATCCCCTCCCACCGGTTCGTCGCGAAGGGGGAGTACGGGGAGACGGGGTCCGCACGATCGTCTCCCCCCTCGGTTGCGGCGTCGACGTCGGCGCCCGCGCTCACGAGCCGTCCCCCTCCTCACGGAGCGCCGTCACGGTCCGGTCGACGCCGTGTCGGAAGAGCGAGCCGCCACGCAGCCGTACCCGGACGCGCGTCCGGAACGGATACCCCAGCGACGGCGCGAGGAACGCGGCCGCCGCGGCGTCGTCGGTCCAGGACCCGTCCGCGAGCGCAGCCTCCGCCTCGGCGGGCGTGTAGCCGCGGGTCGCGACGAGCCGGTCCGCCGCGGCCTCCCGAAGCCGCTCGCGGAGGCGGTTGCGGAACCGCGAACCGCCGCGGCTCCGCGGGTCGACGCGGCGGAGCCAGTCGTCCACCTCCGCGCCCGGCACGTCGACGACGTAGCGCTCCTCGGGGTCGCCTAAGTCGAGCGAGACGTACTCTGTCCGGCGGCGAGCGCTTACATATCGGATCCCCTGGACGGCCGCGAGCACGCCGACCAGCGTGACGAACGCGTAGCTGAAGTCGAACAGGCCGGCGATCCCGCGCTGAAACACGGAAAGAAAGCCGGCCAGCAGGGCGGCGACGCCGACCGCCTCGGCCGCCCTCATCGATCCGCCCTCCGGCTCCCGTCGGCGTCCGCGTACGCCGCCTCGATCCGCCGGAGCGCCTCGACCGCTCGCCGCTCCCGCTCCTCCGTGGGGGCGGCGCCGCCGTAGCGTACTTCCTCAAACAGCGCCGTCAGCGCCTCGGCGTCGTCGCGGTCGACGCCCGCCACGACCGCCGCGTCGGCGAACTCCGCAGGCGTCGTGGACTGCGGATTGTCGACCTCCAGCGCGTCAGTCATTTCGCGCCACGCCCGGAACACTTCGTTGTCCACGTCCGCGTCCGCCTCGATCCGGTCGGCGGCCGCCCCCGCGGATCGGCCGAGCGCCGCAACCTCCGGCGGCTCCTCGGGGTCGTCCTCCCCGGGCCCGCCCGCCGCGTCGGCCTCGTCGTCGCGGCCCGCCGTGATCAGGAGGACCGCGCTGGCGACGACCGCGACGACGAGCAGCACCGCGAACAGCGCGGTCGGCGTCGAGACCGTCTCGCCGGCGCCGCCGAGCCCGGCTGACCCGCCGGCTCGCCCGAAAAGCCCGCCTTCCGTCTGATTGCCGAGCCCGAGTCGCAGGTCCCGGTCCAGCGCCTCGGGGGACGAGCAGAAGGCGAAGACGTACCACAGCAAGCTGATCGGCAGGAACAGCGCGCCGGCGACCATCACGCCCGCGAACGGCGACCCCGTGTCGCGGTAGGTCAGCCCGAAGAAGAGGGCGAAAAGCAGCCCCAGCCCGGCCAGCGCCGGCGGCGACCGGAGCCACGGGACGCAGTCGAAAAGCGGGGCGATCTGCGTCGACGCGGCGGGGGCGTCCTCGCCCAGCGAGTCGGGGTCGTCCGGTCCCACGCCCGTCGACTCGCCGCCGCCGCCACCGAAGCCGCCGCCGTCGGGTTCGACGGCAGTGTCGATGGTGGCCGCGGCGACGCCGAGCGCCGCGAGCGCGAGGAGGGCGACCGCGATCGCGGCGACGGCGTCGCGTTGCACGTTCGCTCGGTGACAGTTCAGGCAGGAATACTTTTCGGAGAATTTCTCGGAGGAACGTCGTCCGATCGAAACACTGCGGCGGGATTCGACCGAACACGCCATCCGCGTCAAAAAATGTCAGTCAGAGATGAAGTATCAGTCGCTCGGAACGGACGGAAAGGCTATGTCCTCCGAGCGTGCTATCTGTTCACATGAGCATCTCTCCCGCCGACGTGACGTTTCGCGTCGCGGACCCGGACCCGGCCGCAGCGGAGTGTACGGACCTCACCTGTTCGACCGCCGCCGAGCTTCTGGATCCGGCCGTCGTCGTGGGCACCGTTCTCGCGTCGGTCCTCGCGCTCGTGGCGTTCGCGTACCTTCGCGACGCCAGAGGACGCTGCCGCGAGGAGTGTCGGCGCGTCGCGGACGAACAGGACGCCTTCGAGGAATTCGCCGCTCAGCTCCGCGACCTTCCGGCGGGACGCCCGACCGGTATGGGACCGTCCGCCTCGCCGCGTGGACTCCCGGCCGGCGCCGCGAGTGCGGTCCCGGCGACCGGTCGCGACCCGACGCTGGACCGCGTAAAGCGCGCCTATCGCGAGACCGTGATGAGCGTCCCCCACTACGAGGAGGAGTACGACGACGACTTCCACGCGAGCGTCGCCGCGGAGCTCGGTGACGACGCGGCGGCGGCGCTGATCGCGAGCGACGGACTCACGCCGGACCTCCGGGAGGGCCTCACGACCCGCACCCGTGAGGCGGTCCGCCGGCGCGAGAACCTGACCGACGCGCTCGATGCCGAGCGGGACCGCCTCGACGACGCCGAGACGCGATTGGCGCGGATCGACCGCGAACGACGGGCGCTCGCCGAGCACCTCGACGGTCGCGTCGCGAACAGCTTCGACGCCTGCGCCGACGTCTGGCGACGCCTCGACGAGCTCGAACAGCGCTGTGCGGCGGTAGCAAGCGACCGGCAGGCCGAGATCAGGGACCCCCCGCTCGACCGTCCCGAAACGTCGCCCTCCTTCTACCGGTACCTCTACGGTCGGGACCCGAACACAGACCATCCGGTGCTGGCCGAGGTGGCCGCGCTCGTGAGCCGGATCCGCGCCGACCGTGAGCGTGTCGAAAAGCGGATCGCGAACGCGCAGTGACGGTTTGGGGAGCTCGGATCAGCGGTTGCCGGTCGCGTCGTCGCTGCCCTTCCCGCCCTCGCTATCCGCCTCACCCTCGCCGTCTTCACGGTCGGTCTGACCCTCGTCCGCGTCCGCGCGGCGAACGACCACCGTCTCGACCCGCATCCCGTCCACGTCAGTCACCTCGACCGTGTGGCCGTCGACCGTGACCGCGTCGCCGTCCTCCGGCGGCCGTCCGAGCTGGTCGGCGACGAGGCCACCGATCGTGTCGATCCCGGGCCACTCCGCGTCGAGCGCGGTCCCGAGCTCCTCGTCCAGCTCCGCGAGCCGGACGGCGCCGCCGACGGCTAAGCTCCCGTCCTCGCGCCGATCGATGGCGGGCTCCGTCGTCACGGCGTCGAACTCGTCGCGGATGTCGCCGACGATCACCTCGACGAGGTCCTCGATCGTGACGATCCCCTCGAAGGCGCCCCACTCGTCGATGACCGCCGCCATCTGCGTCCGGCGCTTCTGGAGGTCGGCCAGCAGGTCGGCCACGCTCGTCGTCTCCGGGACCGCGTGGAGGTCACGCGCGAGGTCGCCCGCGGTTACAGCGGGCTCTCCCTCGCCGTCGGCCTCGGCAGCCGCGGCGTCGATCCCGGCTCGGATCACGTCCTTCGCGTCGACCACGCCGGCGACGCGGTCGGGATCGTCCGCGGCGACGACCGGGTAGCGCGTGTGACCGGCGTCGACGATGACCGCCCGCAGCTCCGACAGCGGCAGGTCCGTCGTCACCGTCCGCACGTCCGGCCGAGGGACCATCGCCTCGCGGACGCTCACGTCGTCCAGTTCGAAGACGCTCTCGACCATCTCCACCTCCGCGCCCGCGACGTGGCCCTCCTCGCCGGCGCGTGCGAGCGCCATGCGGAGCTCCTCCTCGGTGAGCGTCTCGTCCGTCTCCGAGGCGGGAGGGACGCCGAGCGCGCGCGTGAACGCGTTCGCGGTGCCGTTGAACACCACGAGTCCCGGGTAGAACAGGAAGTGGCAGACGCGCATCGGCGCCGCGACCAGCAGCGCGATGCGCTCCGCCTGCGCGATGGCGATCGTCTTGGGCGCCAATTCCCCGAAGACCACGTGGAGGAACGTAATGACCGAGAACCCGACCGCGAACGCGACCAGGTGGACGAGACTCTGGGGGAGGAACCCGCCGAGAACGGGCTCGATAAGGGCCGCGACCGCGGGTTCGCCGATCCACCCCAGTCCGAGCGAGGCGAGCGTGATCCCCAGTTGGGTGACCGCGAGGTAGTCGTCGAGGCTGTCCATCGCCGCGTCGAGCGTCTCGGCGCCGGGCTTGCCGGCGTCGACCATCGACTCGACCGCGGTCGCGCGAACGCGGACGTACGCGAACTCCGCGGCGACGAAGAAGCCGTTCAGCGCGACCAGAAACAGCGCGAGGAGGACTCACCCCGCGGAGATGGCGAGGTCTACCACCGCTGCCCTCCGACGCGACGGGATGGAACACGTAACGAGCGCATATCAGCCATACCAGACAAGTCTACTCCCCCGGTACTAAAACGCTCCCGTGGGGTTACTGGACCCCCCGTCCGGACGCCCAGACTGTCGACCCCGGGGGGTATCGAGGGGTATTGCGGGTCGATGGAAACGCTTGAGTGAAAACGGGGCGTAGTCGGGCTGTGTCCGGGGAATGGGACACGGTTTCAGACGAACCCTTGTGGGGTTGAAGCCGTGATCTGTGTGGTGCCGCCCTGCGTTTCGAGCAGTTTCAGACGAACCCTTGTGGGGTTGAAGCACAACCACGGCACGGTCGCGGCGGGCGAGACCATCGTTTCAGACGAACCCTTGTGGGGTTGAAGCGTAATACCCGCGTTCGCGGGCGTTCGCTACCTCGGTTTCAGACGAACCCTTGTGGGGTTGAAGCGACTTGAGCGCGGACGTACTCGCGGACCACCGCGAGTTTCAGACGAACCCTTGTGGGGTTGAAGCCGCCGCTCCGCGCTCCGCCGCCCGATCGCCGGCGCGTTTCAGACGAACCCTTGTGGGGTTGAAGCGATGGGCACGCCTTCATTTTGGACCAGGGACGCGTTTCAGACGAACCCTTGTGGGGTTGAAGCACGCCGCAGGGCATCACGAACCACGAACCGAACTGCGTTTCAGACGAACCCTTGTGGGGTTGAAGCTGGTTCGGGACCGACTCGCGCTGGCAGACTGGCCCTGTTTCAGACGAACCCTTGTGGGGTTGAAGCGCTCGCCTCGTTCTCCGGGTCCAGCAGTTCGTGCAGCGTTTCAGACGAACCCTTGTGGGGTTGAAGCCGTCTCCGCGTCGGTCGAGGGCGGCGTCAGCAGCGGGTTTCAGACGAACCCTTGTGGGGTTGAAGCCGTCGACACGGTAACGGCGGACCCCGACCCCGAAGTTTCAGACGAACCCTTGTGGGGTTGAAGCGGCCGCGAACTGGCTGCGGAGGTTGGCGGCCCACTGGTTTCAGACGAACCCTTGTGGGGTTGAAGCCAGCTGCAAGACCAGACGGGGCGGTTCCAACCCGAGTTTCAGACGAACCCTTGTGGGGTTGAAGCGCGGGCGCGAAGCGGTCCGCAGGGGGCGACCGCTGTTTCAGACGAACCCTTGTGGGGTTGAAGCCGGTCGGCGGTCCGCTTGAGCGTTACCAGTACGGAGCGTTTCAGACGAACCCTTGTGGGGTTGAAGCGCGGCCGGTCGGCGGCGAGGATGGCGTTGGCGGCGGTTTCAGACGAACCCTTGTGGGGTTGAAGCCGCGACCACGCTCCCGTCGCGGACGGCGCTCACGAGTTTCAGACGAACCCTTGTGGGGTTGAAGCGACCGCTAAGTCCCACATCTGCTGTCGGGCATAGAGTTTCAGACGAACCCTTGTGGGGTTGAAGCACTCCCCCCCCCATGCGCCGTACAAGGGCGCCTGCGTTTCAGACGAACCCTTGTGGGGTTGAAGCGCGCTCGACGAGCTGACGCGCGCGGACTGGGACCGTTTCAGACGAACCCTTGTGGGGTTGAAGCACTCCCGCGGCGGAGGTGGCGTGATGGACGCCGCGGTTTCAGACGAACCCTTGTGGGGTTGAAGCGAGATCCTCGCCAGCCCGCTCCGCGAAGGCCTCCGGTTTCAGACGAACCCTTGTGGGGTTGAAGCGCGGCACCGACGACGCGACGCAGGACACGATCGAGTTTCAGACGAACCCTTGTGGGGTTGAAGCATCACCCAGTGGCTACACTGGTCGTATGTCAATAGTGTTTCAGACGAACCCTTGTGGGGTTGAAGCGCTGGGATTGTGGATCAGCCGGAAGAGCAGTTCGAAGTTTCAGACGAACCCTTGTGGGGTTGAAGCGGACGCGGCCGCGCCGGCGAGTACGGCACCGCGCGTTTCAGACGAACCCTTGTGGGGTTGAAGCAGCAAGTGGTCGAACGACTCGCTGTTCGAGTTGAGTTTCAGACGAACCCTTGTGGGGTTGAAGCAAACGCAGGTCAGCACGACGCCGTGGGAGATCCGCGTTTCAGACGAACCCTTGTGGGGTTGAAGCGCGTGGCCCGTCTGACACGCCTCGGTCACGCACAGTTTCAGACGAACCCTTGTGGGGTTGAAGCTGTGCCTGTTGCTGTTGGAGCTCCTCCTGGGACGGGTTTCAGACGAACCCTTGTGGGGTTGAAGCCGAGTTTATCCGTGTCCGCGCCCTCGTAGGAAACCTGTTTCAGACGAACCCTTGTGGGGTTGAAGGGCTGTGTTGAATCGCCATACAGCAGCGAGTTAGGCCGCTAAATCAAAGGAGTTGAAGCGAGAGAATGCGGTTGTCTATGACGCAAATCTC
>NZ_LKIR01000104.1 GCF_001462205.1 Haloparvum sedimenti | reverse complement strand
TGGCCTCCAACCTACTCCATAGCTTCGGACTCTGGAGTATAAGAACTTCCCATCGTAAAGTATCAGTATAGATGACTCACACCTCCGACTATGATCTCGTGATCCTCGGCGGCGGAGCCGCTGCCTTCGCCGCCATCACCGAAGCGAGCCGGAGAGATCTCTCGACGGCGATGGTGAACACCGGCCTGCCGATCGGCGGGACCTGCGTGAACGTCGGCTGTGTCCCGAGTAAGCATCTACTCGCCGTCGCCGAGAGTGGCGCTGCAGCGTCGGAGAATCCCTTCGACGCCGTCACATATCCCGAAGAGCCGACTGTCGACTGGGCCGACGCACTCGACGGCACCAACGAACTCGTCGAGCGGTTCCGGCAGGAGAACTACGTCGACGTCGCCGAGCACTTCGAGACCGACATCTACGAGGGCTACGGCCAGCTGATGGACGACACGACCATTGAGGTCGTCGACGGCGCCGACGAGGGCGCGCACATTACTGGGAAGAAGGCGCTCGTCGCGACGGGCAGTTCACCGTGGGCGCCGCCCATCGACGGCCTCGACGACGTCGACTACTACACGAGCGAGACCATCCTCGAGGGGCGCGACCTCCCCGAGAGCATCGTGATCCTTGGTGGCGGATACATCGCGCTGGAGTGGGGCCAGATCCTCCACCGTGTCGGCGTCGACGTAACCATTCTCCAGCGCTCCGGTCACGTGCTCTCAGATATGGAAGGTCAGCTCGGCCGGGAGATGCAACGAGCCTTCAATGAGGAGGGAATCGATGTCGTGACCAGTAACGACTTCCAGCAGGTTCAGGATGTGGCTACCGACAGTGGTGCTGACCCTGGTCAGAAGGGCGTCGCTGTGGAGACTGTCATCGAGGGCGAGGAGCAAGCGTTCACCGCAGAGACGTTATTCGTCGCAACCGGCGTCCAGCCCAACAGTGAGAACATCGGCTTGGAAGCAGTCGGCGTCGAGACCGAATCCGATGGCGCGATTCGCGTCGACGAGCATTTCCAGACGACCAATTCCGACATCTACGCGGCGGGGGACGTGATCGGCGAGCCCGAACTGGAGACGGTCGCCGCCAAGGAGGGCAATCACGCCGTCAAGAACGCCTTCGGCAACGAGGGCGTCAGCATCGACTACGATGCAGTCCCCGCAGTCGTGTTCACCAGTCCCGAGGTAGCAGTCGTTGGGACAACTGAACGTGAATATATGGACGAACACGGTACCTGTTCCTGCCGGACGGTTCAGATGGAAGATGTCCCTCGGGCAAAGGCCGTCAAGAACACGGATGGACTCGTCCAGGTGGTGAAGCACCACGAGACCGACGGGATTGTTGGCGTCCACATGGTCGGCCCC
>NZ_LKIR01000103.1 GCF_001462205.1 Haloparvum sedimenti | reverse complement strand
CCACGTGGGCGCATCCGGCACGACGAGTTCACACAGCTCCGCGAGCCGTTCGCGAGCACGTTGATCGATAGAGTGGCTGAGCACGCCGCGTTGTTCGTCGAGTTGTTCTGCCGTCTCGTCGTCCGCAAGCTCCCGACGTCGCGTGTCGACCGCGTACTGCAGCCGGGCGCTCGCTTCTGCCAGGTGGACGAGCTGGTCATCCGCGGTGAATCGGTCGTGAATGACGTTGCTGAGCAGAACCGAGTCAAAGCCCGCGACGGCCGCGGAGACTTCGCGAGAGAGACGCTTCTCCGCGTCACGGGACAGGTTCTTCATCAGGCGATCACTCCCGGGTGGCTGGTCTCACGGTGACTGTGTCCAGCACGGCTGATCCCGCGGCCGCGGTCGGTCGCTACGCCTTGCCAGCTTCCCCGACCGGCTGCTCGCTGTCCGCCGGTCCGAACCGTCGTGCAACTCTCAGTACTCATGGTTCTCTGGAGGGCTGTCTGCGCCTCCGCCCCTCAGCGGGCGCGCAAAAACACCACGAGCGGTGCCGAGACTAGACCCGTTCGTGACCGCTCCGCTTCGACGAGCTGTAACAAATCTCGAAGCTTATTTATAAACAAGTTTCGTACTATGTTACACCGTGCTCCGGCGCATCGAACTCGAGGCCCTCGCCACGGTCGACCGCGGCGACACGATCTCCGAACTCGCGACGAAGCTCGACCACAGCGAGAGCTACCTCTCCCGTGCCGTCGCCGACCTCGTCGAGAAGGGGCTCGTCTACACGGAACGCGACGGCCGTCGAAAACGCGTCGTCCCGTCGGATGCTCGCGCCGTCGAGCTCTATCGTGACCTCGTCCGCCAGAACTCCTACATCGACTTCCCCGAGCTGCTGACCGGCAAGGCACTCGAAGTACTGTACTACCTCAATCAGCCGCGAACCGTCTCCGAAATCGCCCCCCAGAGCGACAACTACCGCAACACGGTCAACCGGGTCCTCAAGCGGTTTCGCGACCGTGGGCTCGTCGGGACGGCCGACGGCCGCTACGAGTTCAACGCCGACGTGGCGGGTCTAATCTCTGCTGTCCGTAGTTGAACTCATTCTCTAGTGGTTGTAGCGACTGGGTTGTGTTAGTGTATGTAGAGAGAAAGAAGATACTGTCCGACCTGATGAATCTCAGATTTAGACTCTACTCCTGATTAACTACCACGTTAAAATACTGTTAACAAAATTGGGGGATTGGTGTCTAGAACTCTCAAGTCGTCCATGATTGGCTGCAGAAATCAAATCTATAGTCCGATAGCGACGGTAATCTGGTTCTGATTACGATCGACAAAACAGTGATCCGCATCGCCGGCGAACAGTGCTGCCTGGACGCTTCCACACATCCAAAACCGAACAAATTCCTGTATATATAGATAGTTCCTACAACGATAACGAGATTAATTGAATAGGTCTTGGGAAAAGCTGGGGATAATTATAATACCAGAAACGCCGTGTTTCTGACGAGTTGTGCTTCGAATCTCAAACCTGGCCTGTAGTGAACTAGGACCGGACCTGACTTCGGGCGCTCTAACTGGAGTGCTGT
>NZ_LKIR01000102.1 GCF_001462205.1 Haloparvum sedimenti | reverse complement strand
GCAGGAGACCGAATACCAGGTCCGCTACGAGTTCTCGAACACCATCGACGGCGACACGCCGTTGCCGATGAACTGCGATAACGACGATCTGCAGCGCTACTGTATCGGCCAGGACCAGTGTCCCTACTCGATCTGGGGCAGTCTCCCGTTTCCTGATGAGATGTACGAGCAGGTTGAGGAGGAATCAGCTAGCCCCGCTGAGCAGTTTTAACTAGACAGATATTATGGCCTATGCCATTGGAAAACCATCTATGGAATGTGCCGACTGCGAGACTTCTCTTGATGATTTTATGGTTGACCAGTATGAGTTGGGTCGCCTCGATCTGGCCCTTTGCTTCTCGTGTTACCTTGCCCGCGACGAAACGGCGTTCGACTATAGTGATTATGAACCGTCAGGGCGATTCGGGAACCACAATGACGTCGTCAAGACCGCGCTTTCACAGAATAATGAGTTCAAAATCGAACTCCTGATAGAAGGCTACGAAAGCCAAGGGATAGTTCTGTTTGCCTCCACACGGAGCGATGCAGACTCGCTCCTCAGCGCTATTGCTAATTCAGAGCTAGGCGATTATATATCTCAGACTGCTGTGTTGCCTCTTCGTGAAGTCTATTCCGAGGAATATCAGCAGCTTTGCTGGGACGCAGCCAACTGGAGATACGACCCATATAGTACAGCCCGAGGAAGGGGCCCAGCTAGTGTCTCTGTCGTTCAGGGGATTCCGTGTATTGTGGATGGATACCGATATCTTGGCGATGAAGCTGAGAGTGTGATTTTTGATGGACTCCTTGAGGAATATCTGAGTGAAGTGGATATCAACCAGCTCGATTCTCTAAGTGATGCGAGGGCTGCTGCTGAAGACTGTTTCCCGATTGTCTCCGAGCTCGGTCTATCCTTCTCGATCCGTGTCGAGAAGTATTTCCGTCGAAACCCAGATCTGTTATCAACCCATTTTGCAACGCTAACTAGTGATGACTCTCAATACGTTCCTCATAGGCGGACATCTCTTGACGAGTTGAAACAGCTCTATGAATCTGGAGTTGAGGAGGCGGCGACTGCTAAGGAGGAAATACTGGCATTATTGGAAATGGCAGAGGGGGCTGCATCGAAGGATATTGCCAACGTTGTTGGCTGCTCGGATAGCTATGCCCGCCGGTTCAAATACGACCCTGAAAAAGAGAGAGCCGTCGAGAAAGCCTGGTCACAGTCTGCTCAGGAAGAAAAAGTCTCGCCTGGAACGAGAGACAGGATCATTAGACGCGACGGTTCGTGCCTCCGATGCAATCGGGAGGAAGAATTAACGGTACACCATATTCTCCCGATTTCAGAAGGAGGTGAATCCTGTGATGAGAATTTGGCCACTCTTTGTGAACCCTGCCATAAGGAAGCCCATGGGGGATCGTACTATCCCCCCACAACCGAATACGACGGAGATGATGGGTTTGAATCTTGGTTGAACCAATAGCACACAGAGTATTTCGATAGTAGAGCGGTAATTTGTCTGTGCCTTCTTTCAGAGGTGGAGGGCCCCCAACATGATGAAAATATCTAGACTATTATGCTTCAGCTGACCGTAGTTTGATTCTACCTCCTTGAAGCACGTCGAGCCGTTTCAGTGCTTAATACACCCGAAACCACTTGATATAGGTGATATCAGACCACCTGACTGATTCCAAAAAGAGACTTCCTATACCAAGGTAGTAGGGCTAATCCATCCATGTCAGATTCAATCCCCTATTTTGAGGGAGTAGAACCCTCCGTCGAGCAATTTTTCCGTCTCACCGCAATCTATAGTCTTCGTCGAGGTGTTTTCTACCGCCTCAAATCGGCCCGACGGGGTTCTTCTTCGATTTGAGGGCGTTATAGTGTCTTGCATATCGCGGTTTTCGTCCAAAGAAAGAGGCGATATGCAGTGTGCGAAGGCCGCCGGCTCTCTCAGGCCGAGGGGCCATCACAGGGGTAGCGGAACTACGGAAGTATCAGATTTAGCGCATTGGTTGACAGGGTGCGATTCGGTGGGGTCTGTCGCCCCCACGAGGGGGTGGCGGGGCGCATCACGTGCCCCCGATAGACGATGGCTTCGGAACAACGCAGCAGGGAACGAGCAGCGGATTACGCAGCAAGTACCCCCGACGATGAGGCGCCGTGGGCGGACCTCGAGATGGCGGTTCCGACCGACCGGGATCACGCGTCGGTCGTCGCGCTCGTGGAGTGTTCTCTCGTCGAACTCACGCACGATACCGTGGGCGCCGTCTTCATCTCCCGGCAGGTCGGGCGGTCGACGCGGACGCAGTACGTCGCCGCCGACGACGTCGGCGAGCAGTTCCAGAAGCGGCACTTCGACGACCGGCTGGGCTGGCACGAGACCACCGTCCCTCGACGAACCGTTCGCGACGAGCTCATCACCCAGCTCACGCAGTCGCCCTCGACGTCGGCGGAGCGATCAGGTGAAGGAGCAACCAGCGAGCCAGATACCTTCGTCGTGAAGCCAGTTCGAGAGCTCCGAGCGCCGTAGGGACGAGGCTTAACCAACATTTCCGACCAATACCGGCACGGTGTTGGTTAACGGTGGGGCTGGATCCACTCCCTCGCCCCCACCCACCGCCCGACTCCTCGAATGAGTGTATCCTGGCGGCCGGGCGATCCGAGGAGGTGCCGAATCTGTACGCCATGAACTGTTTGTCGGCGCCAGGAGGCGTGCAGCGCGCAACAGCGTGCGCTGCGTGACTCACCATGCCGGGTCCCGATCCTCACGACGACACGAGTCGCGACTACGAACGGTTCGAGAAAGAACAGCTCGCCCAGGACCGCGACGCCACCAGCGTCGACACGGCGGACATCGACGACACGACGGCCCAACGCTTGGTCAACGACCTCGTCG
>NZ_LKIR01000101.1 GCF_001462205.1 Haloparvum sedimenti | reverse complement strand
ACGACCTCGACATCCTGATGGAGGTCGGCAGCCGCCTGTTCGGGGAAGAGGCGTTCCGGTTCGACGACGTCGAGGCCGTCTTCGAGGAGCTCCGGCAGGTCTGTCCCATCTATCACGGGATGACCTACGACCGACTCGGTGAGGGCGGGGTTCAGTGGCCCTGCTACGAGCCGGGCGACGAGGGCGACCAGTACCTCTACGAGGAGTCGTTCGACACCGAGAACGGCCTCGGACGGATCGAGGGCGTCCGCCACCAGCCGCCGAAGGAGACCCCGGACGAGGAGTATCCCCTGATCCTCACCACGGCCCGCCTCGAGGAGCACTACAACACCGGGACGATGAGCCGGCGGTCGCCCACGCTCAACCGCCAGCACCCGGAGAACTTCGTCGACGTCCACCCGAACGACGCCGAGAGATACGGCATCGAGGACGGCGAGTACGTCCGCCTGAAGTCCCGGCGCGGCGAAATCGAGGTGAAAGCCCAGGTCACCGACGCGACCAAGGAGGGCGTCGTCTGGACGACCCCCCACTTCGCGGCCGCCTCCGGCAACCGTCTGACCAACGACGTCCTCGACGACCGCGCGAAGATCCCCGAGTACAAGGCCGCCGCCGCCGAGATCGAGGTCGACGTCGAACCCACCGACGCGGAACCCGCCGACGACTGAGTCGCCGGCGACCGAATCGCCGCCAACGACGCGGCGGATTCGCAGTCCCCGACGTGGCCGAAGCCCGAGGCGGCGCGACCGCCGGGCGGTCGCGCGAAACTCGCTCGACTCACCGGAACCGACCGTCGAGCGTCTCCCGAGCACGAACCGGCGCCCGTCGCGACGTCGACGGGCGATAGCCCTCCGACCCGCCGATCGTATCAGATCCGGACACAGTCTCCCAAATCGAGATTTCCGCGCCGACGTCGGCGGCCGAGCGCTCCCGCGGGTGACAACCCGCTCCCCGGCCGACCGTCGGCATGGACCGTCGCCCGTTGCGAGTGACCGAGTACCCTTTGAGTGACCGATGGAGCGATCGACCGTACCGCGCCGTCGGTCGCGAACCTGTCAACCCGAAGTATTATTGGGGTTTCGACGAGTCGGAACGTGACCGGGACCCGCGCTTGTTCGACCACTCCAGTCTCGCGATTCCGGTCCCGCTATCCACGACCCCACGCTGGCCCGGAGTCGTCTCACGTTGCTCCCGGCGAAACCGGGTCCGGCTCCAGGACGAGCGACGGCGACATCATCCTGCCGTCCGTCCCGCCGCGGACCCTCCTCGGCGCCGGCGACGCTGCCGAGAAGGCAGTGGATTACCGCGACGTCCGTACCGGCCCCCGGGATGTGCGTCACGTGACCGATGCAGTTTCTGGGACACCGCCCGTTCCGCTGGCGACTCGCAGCGATCTGCAGGCGACTTGCCGCTCGGTCGGGCGCCGACAGCGACGTGACGCCCGAGGGGTTCGTCGCTCTCGAAACATATGTTAAATCAGATATATACAGAGTATATCCGGATCTTGAACCATTTCTCGTGTCGTACAATCGGCGGCGAGTTCCGGACGTTCGGGGCGAGCCGGATCGGTTCGTCGTCAGTCCCGCTGCGGTGACCGGCCGGAACGGCTCACCAGGTGAGGTTCTCGTAGGTGATCCCCTCGCGATGCTCGACTTCGATAGACCCAAACGCAG
>NZ_LKIR01000100.1 GCF_001462205.1 Haloparvum sedimenti | reverse complement strand
CGTCTTTGGTCGCGTTGATGTGTGATCGGACCGCGCCGATGCTGTCGCGCTCGTACTCGCACCCCTCGGCAGGGCAGGCGAACCCCGTCACGGGTCCATCTCCTGCGCGACCTTCACGCCGGCCAGCGCGCTCTCCAGCAGCTCCTCCACGTCCTCCGGGTCCTCGATGTCCGGCGCTGCATCGCGGGATACATGAACCTCGGCCAGCAGCTCGCCGTTGTCGAAGATTTCGATGCTGTGGTAGTAGGTCATCGGCTCGCTGGGGCCGGCGTACTCGATGGTCTGTTCAACAGTTTCGTCCTCGATGGTGAGAGTTGCCTTCATGCTTCCTCGTAGGCGTCTAACGTCTTCTCGCCGCCCGTCGCGGCGTAGCGCCCGAGTCCTTCCCGAGCGCTGGCGTCCTCCTCGAACCCGCGGCTGCCGCTCCGCAGGTAGCCGTTGTTCTGTGCGCGGCGGTGCTCCTCACCGGCCGCGTCAGCGCCCTCCTCGGCCTCGACGCCGAACTCTCCGAGCGGTCCGCTGTCGTCGGCCCGATGGCGGTCGTCCCGAAGCGGGGCGCTGCGCTGGGCCTGTGCCGCCCGAAGCCGGTCGACCTCCTCCTCGCGGCGGTCCGGGCGGTCCGCGTCGACGTGGCGAACGTCGTGGCCCGTTGTGTAAATCGGGCCGTCGTCCTGCCGCATCGTCGCCAGCCGGTCGGTGGCCTGCTCCGCGCTCGGCCGGTCTGCGACGCGCTGCCGAGCCCGCTTGAGCCGCCGCGCCTCCTCCGCGGCTCGCTCCGCGATCTCGTCTGGATCCGGTTCGTCGAGGTCGTCGGTCCGCACGGTGATGGTCGGCCCGACCGTGGTGGGGAGGCCGCCGCACTCGTGGCAGTCCTCCGTCGCCATCGCGAGCAGCGCGGACAGCTCCTCTTGCTCCTCGCCGAGCCTGTCGAACACGAGCGGGTCCTGCCCGACCGTCCCGCGGATGTTGTTGATGGCCCGTGCTGCGGCCTGCGCGTCGCCCCACGCCGTCCGCAGGGTGTCCAGCGCCTCCGCTACCTCGTTGATGGCGGCCTTGTAGCCGTTCCACGAGCGCGAGAGAGCGCCCCTCTGCTTGCCGGTTAGCTCCCACGGCTCGCTCTCGCCGTGGTCCTCCGGCGGGCGCTCCGGCTCGCGGTCGGCCAGCAGCCGGTCGATCTCGTCCGCGTCGTAGCCACAGCGCTGGTCCAGGAACTCGCAGGCGTCCGGGTCGCCGTGCTCGCAATGACCGGCTGCGTGGTCGCACTCGCTATCCTGCTGGGCGCGGGCCGCGTCGAGGGCACGGCG
>NZ_LKIR01000010.1 GCF_001462205.1 Haloparvum sedimenti | reverse complement strand
GGTTGTCTCAATTGTCACGTCCCGAATTTCGCCCTCCTCAACCGGCGGCCCAGAAGATCCACGCTGTCGGTCAGATTGGGCACGATCTGCGGACGCGGGCTCGTGCTCGTCCTGCGCCGTCGTGGGTGAGTCGAAGACAGCGATCCGATACGTTTCGCCGAGGGAGACAGTGTCATGATTGAGCTCCCCGGACGGAACCTCGACAACGTATGTCCCGTCCCGTTCGTGAACAGTCGCGCTGAAAACAGAGCGAAGCGAGTCCGGAATTTCGACCATTCGATGGTCCAATACTCGGCTGGTAGAGAACTTAACTCCATGGAAACGGCACGAGACAGCGACCTCCTGTATTGACGGGTAGTGCGGTGAAGCCACCGTTCTACCGCGATTGAACGTGAGAAGATGTGTTCTTGTTCGTACGGCCACATGGGATCTGCAAACGTCACGTCGAAAGAGGGTTAACCAACATCTCGACTCAACAAACCGTAGTTGTTGGTTAATACTATGAGGTACGGTAATCGCAGCGAAGATATCGAAGGGTAACAGGATCGCTGACAGGGGGCAAAGAACCCTACGACAGCTTACGAATAGGCGTCGTTGAACTCGCGTTCACGGCGCATCAACTCCTCGACACCATGCTCGAGGATCCCGCGTCCCATCGCTGTTGGCCGATAGTACGTGTAAAAGCCCTGGCTGTCAGCGGTTCGTCGCTGGCGCTTGTCGACGAGCCCCACATCAACCAGTTCGTCGAGGTGGTAGTGGAAATTGTGCGGCTCGACGTCGACCACAACCTTGAGGTCAGCAGCACTCAGTTCGTCGTTCGCGACGAGTGTTCGCAGGATGCGAAACCGCGTCGGGTGGCCGATCGCCTGTTGCATCGTGAGATACTCCTCGAGCGTCAGCCCGCTCTCCTCAGGGAGCGGCGGCTCCGGCTGGCGAACGTCCTCTGTTGGCTGGCGATCGGTTTCGGACATTGAGGGATGCCTCGGTTCGAGAGTTGGGACGCCACATACTTAGTCGTTCTCTACTAGAATATTCCTGAGAACACCGATATTTATATACTACTGTTCCGAATCGACGACTCGAATGCGGCAACGGATTATCGACAATCTCTCCCGGGCCACTGAAGATTCGGACGCCCTCACTCCAGCCCGGCGCGAACAGTTTCTCGTCTATCTGATGGGGCCGTACCGGACGTTCGACGTCGACGCGCTGCTACCGGCGGACGCGGATGTCGAAACCGACGTCCCGTCGTTCGCGACGTGGGACGAGGCCAGCGGCGAGTACGCTGAAGATGAGGTCTTGCGCCTCCTCCAGGAGACACGAGACTGTCTTCGCGACCGTGGCTTCAATGCCTTCCTCGCGATTGACGTCGGGATCTCGCTCGATGAGATGGATGCCGCCACACAAAGTATTGCCTTCGCGCAAGCCAGCAATGCGACGATTTTCATCGCCCCACAGGTAGGCGATAATCTCGGCGTCGGGATCGAGATCGGGAGCGTCCTTGAAGATCTGCTGTCGACAGCCGGAATGCAGGGACCGGCGGCCGACGCGACTCCACCAGAGCGCACGCGGCGGGTGATGGTCGCGACCGAACCATCGGTTCGAAGTGCCATGCTTGGGGCGGTCCACGCACGCTGGGACGCCAGCGTCCGGACGTTCACCGATGCCGCGGACTGCTGTCGGCTGTGCGCGCAGTTCTGTACCCACATTCAGAACGAAGAGCTCTATGGCTCGCTTGAGAGATTGGGATGATTCCGCCCCAAGCAAGAGAGGTAATATAGATTTCACGAAGGTCTCCCATGAGAGTTCCTCGAAAGACGAGGGGTGCCGGGAAGACCTACGCTCAGGAAATACGGAGTGTTGGATCCGGAGGAATCGAGAGCGGCTCCACTGCTTCTCAAGAATACCGGTGACTCGAGATCGCGGAGGGGCAGCCCTATCGATTTGTTGTGTGAGAGACCAACAAACTGTGTGGACCCACCCCTATCGACTTGTTCACGTCAGCGACGAAACTGAGTCGTCGACAACACCCTCGCCCCTATCGATTTGTTCGAGGGATGAGCTACTTTTTGAGCTGTGCGTTCACGACGGTGCGGAGTTCGTCGTCGTGGACGTCGTCTAGCCGCGAATCTTCCCGGAGCGTCTCAATAATGGTCTCCGGATTCTCACCAAACGTGAACTCGAGATAGCTGCCCGAGTGTGGCCCCTGACTTTTCCGCTCTGTCTCAACCAAGGAATACGTCGTGAGTTCCTTCATCTTATTCACGTACGTCTCCTGGTGGTACTGATCCGAATCAAGGGTGCCGGTCAGGTACTGATATACTCGGTATCCGATCGGGCTTATCGCTGCACCAGTTCCGGTTTCACACGCTACAGCTGCAGTCGCGAAAAGACAGAGCTTCTTCTGTGTGCTGATCCCACGAGTCACCTCTAACACGCGGTTCTTCTCAACTTTATCCTGAGCTTCTCGAACGTGCTCTTCACGGATTTCGTTTGCACCCGTTTTTTCTGCAATCGACCCCGCTGTTCGCATCAGGTCGATCGCCTTCCGTGCGTCCCCGTTGGTTTGCGCGGCGAAGGCTGCTGCAAGAGGGATGACGTCGTCACTGAGTGCATCCTCGTGGAAGGCATCTTCCCGAGCCCAGAGAATTTCCCGGAGCTGGTTGGCGTCGTAGTCACTGAAGTGAACGTCCTCGGGGGTGAACGAACTGAGAGCTCGACTTCCCACGCTCTCCATCATTTTCGTGTCGTTCGTGATCGCGGTCACGGAGACTTGGGCGGTGATCTCGTTAGTACTTCCAGCGCGAGAGAGCTGATAGAGAAGTCGGGAGAAGGCTGGTTCGTCCTTATCGCGACGACCGACGAGCATGTCGAGTTCGTCGAGGATGAACACGACTGTATCGTAGTGTTCGTTGATGAGGCGGTAGAGTTCGCGCCATTTTTTCTTGTTTGGAACCCCGTGCTCTGGGACATCGACAGTCGTTCCGATGTCGTTCGACACCTTTCGCGCAAGTTCGTAGACGGCTGCGCCGAGGGTCCCCACGTTCTGGCAGTTCATCTGAATGACGCCGAACCGGATATCACGACTTTCACAGAGTTCGACGATATTCTGGCAGACAGCGTTGATGATGAGAGATTTCCCGGTCCCGGAAGGGCCATAGAGGAGAAGATTCGGTGGCCGCTCGTTACTAATCGCAACGCGAAGGTGCTGAGTGATATCAGTGAGCTGGGTGTCACGACCGACGATACGTTCTTCGTCGACGATCTCGTTCGGTTCGAGGAGCGACCGGTTCTTGATGAGACTCGCGGCTTCCTCCTGCTCGAGAATGAGATCTTTGATAGAACCCGTGGACTCAGGGGTCTCCTCGGGACCAGGATCCGTGGGCATACCGAACCCCACTCTATCAGGATACTAAAAGATTCCCCTGTCGATTTCTTTTCTACCGGTACGGCGTTCAGAACCGGGATATCAGAGGGTTACACCGCTGTCTTCCGCGACCCCCGACGATTTGTTAGGAACCCTTCGTCTGGACCAATCCAGGAGAACTCCCGAACACCCTCTCACCCCTATCGATTTGTTCTGACCACAAAGGAGGGGTGGGGGTGAGAGAGTTCCCGAACGGACTAACAGTCCATCTCCGTCACGAATAGCACGGAATCGAGAGCTGCTTTCATCTTCTCTTTCTCTTCTTTCTAGTTCTAGTTCTAGCTAGCTAGTAGAACACACCTCTATCGACTTGTCCTAACTACACTCCTTCACTCTATTTCTTTCCTGATCAAGTATATAAACACGGATTGGGAAAACCAGGTGACGAACAGTGGGTTCAGGCATATTGTAGGTATCAGGGCGGGACGTCTTGCTATCCCCTCAGTTTCCCAAGTGAACTACTCTACACTCACCGCTATCGATTTGTCTAATGCTACTCCAGTCTACCGAATCTAGTAGAAATCGAGCTAATAAAGACTGATACGGTTAAATGATCTCATCCAGATGTGCCATATCCTCGTGAGTTCCTCGTGATCAACTCTCCCCTCCCCGCCCTTACTCGCCAGAACAAATCGATAGGGGTGGGTGTGTGGTCTTATCGACACGGTCGCGATAGATGCAGCCGATCGTGTATAGAGCCGACTCTATACTCGATTTCGGCATTTTCGTCCCATTGGTTCAATACTAGTCTTTCGTGTATGCCTCCCCGCTGAACAAATCGATAGAGGTGACCCTCCGTATGCTGGTGGTTTCGTTGAACAAGTCGATAGGGGTGCGTCTCACCAACTACTCAACCGACGTCAGAGATCTCGACCTCAAGTCTTCTTTAATGGCGATGGTACCGCAGACATGTAGGAATTCATTCAATTCGCTACAGACCGATTCGCATTTGAGCGAAACGCTTTTTCACGCAACACTCGAAATCTGTGGTAATGAGTACGTCCGACCACACGCCAAGCGACCTGGAGTCCGTTCGGGAGCGGCTCAACGTGGTCACCCAGGAGACGCGGTTCTCGCTCCTCCAGGACATCCTCGGGCATCCGTCGGAACTGCCGACACTGAAGGAACTCGACTACGTCAACCCGAACAAGAGTCAGACGACGATTCGCCAGCACCTCCAGCAGCTCGTCGACGCCGGCATCGTCATGGAGGTGCTCCTGCCCGAGGACCGCCGGCAGAACGACCTGCCGTACAAGTTCTATGGGCTCAGTGAAAGTGGTCGGCAGTTCCTCGAGGAACACAAGCTCCTCCGGGCACAAGACACGCTTCTAGAGATATATGACCGGGTTGAGAAGACGGACGACATCGAACGGTACGAGACTGCCCCGCGACCCGAGCGCTAACAGCTCTCGTCTTTCACTTCGCAGATGGGGTGTCACCCCGAACAACTGGGCAGCCGACTGTGACGTTCTCTCGTCTATTCGCCGGGATTGACGGGACCTTTGTACTGAGAGCGGATCTTGTCGCCGTCCCGCCACTGCCAGTAGTAGTAGCGGTTATCGTTGATCTCCTTGATCGTAATCGTCGCCTTCGATGGAACGTGATCCGGGAGGTCGTCTGATCGTTCTTCGATCTCGTCTTCATCCTCCGCCTCAGCAAGGCGATCTTCACGCTCACGGTATTCAGCGAGTTTCTCAGCGTAGCTCGCGATGTGGCGAAGGAGTTCGGGCGAGTAGTCGTCGAGAGTATCGACGACGTCAGGGGGAAGGTCTGCTGAGGGCGTCGGTGGCTCGTAGGGCATGGGCTGACCAGTGTTAACCAACACAGACGCAAAAGGCATAGTTTTGTTGGTTAAATCACTATCAACGGTTCTCCTGCACCTGTAACACTACTCGAAACTCTATATCAATGAGTTTCACCTGATGTTACAGCCCCCGAGGACTCTCGAACACTGGACGATCCTACGAGTTCGAGGGGAGCCGTCCATCAGGTCGTGGAACCCGCCCTTGTTTGATCTCGTGATCGACTCGCCGGAGATGTTTACAGCCGCCCTCGGGCGTTCGTTTCCTCCAGTCTGGACACGTGCAGGACTCGCTGATCACGTCGACCTCGTACCAACTCCCGGACGCGGATTGCACCTCGTAGCGACCGCCTTTTTCGAGCAGCGAGACGGCCATCTCCTCGTCGACGGCGCGTCTGGTGCGTGGTTCCAACTCGCCGTGTTGGTTCGCGTGCTCCGTGACGATCATTCGATCGCGAACGTCGCCAGTTCGTCCACCGTCAGGCGCGACGGCAGCCGGACCGTGGAGACGATCCTGCAGGAGGTCTTCGACCGGATGGCCTTCCGACCACAGATAGTGCACTTCGCGACGTTCACGATGGTCGTAGGAGCC
>NZ_LKIR01000001.1 GCF_001462205.1 Haloparvum sedimenti | reverse complement strand
CGTCCTCGGAGTAGCGTTCGTGGATCTCGCTGGGCCCGACCGGGCCGTGTTCGCGAACGATGTCGTAGACGACGCGCTGGTGTGGCGTGAGTGAATCGATGCTCTTCTGCTTAATCTGGGCCCGGGCATCCTCGGCGGCGTCCAGGAGGATGTCGTTGGTGATCCGCTCCTGGTTCTCGCGGTCGGCCTTGCTGGCCGCTGTTCGAAGGATGCCGATTGCGAGGCGGGCGTCGCCGGCGGCCGCATCGGCGATCCGGTAGAGCTGGTCGTCGGTGATGACGTCCTCGTCGAGCCCCCACTTTGCCCGAGCACTCAGGATGTCGTACAGCTGCTCGTCGTGGTACTTGTCCATCCGGACGTGTTCGCTGGAGCGCAGCCGGCTCACGAGGCGGTCGTCGACGCGGCTGAACAGCTCCTCTTCTTTGTTCGCGATGCAGATGATCGCGAACTGCGGGAGGCTGTGGAGGTCGTAGATGACGCTAGGGTCTTCGAGCTGGTCGACCTCGTCGAGGATGACGACCGTTCGCGGGCCGTCGTGCTGCTGAAGCCGGTCGACGAGTTCGTCGTGCGGTGTCGACTGCCGGTGGATGTCGATGGTGGCGCCGAGATTGTCGAGAATCTGGTAGAGCGTGCGGAACCGGGTGTAGTTGCGCCAGCAGTTGACGTAGATGGCCTCGACGTCGAGAACTTCTTCCCGAAGTCGTTCCGTGACGAATTTCGAGATACAGGTCTTCCCCGTTCCGCTGGGTCCGGTGACGATAGCTGTGTCGGCTGGTTCTCCGTTCGTGATGGGCTCGAGAACGCTGGAGAGGTGGTTGACTTCGGCATCGCGATGCTCAACTTCCCGAGGGACGAACCCGGCGCGGAGAACGCGAGCATCGCGAATCATTTGATTCTGATAGACTGATTTTCGGCCAGGTCATAAAAGCCTGACCGGGTTGTTTCCGGAAAGGCGCAATTATGGCTTTCGAGGCCCGGTTTAACCGAGCGGAGTCATTTGATTTCTGTTCTCAGAGTCCACTACTTCCGGGAACACAGCAGCTTTGCACCCCCTGTTCATCGAAGGTTAAAAACGGCACTTTGTCATCCCCTGGTCAGGATGTCAAAGAGGAGCGTAGATCGGGTGTAGTGCTACCCCCGGTGTATATGATTATTAAATTCAACACCACTCAGAAAAATCCGTCCGCTATCTGTCTGTTCTACAGTCTTCGTTCGACCTTCTTTAGTTGTTTGGACGAATCCTTCCGATTCTAGACTGTCAACGTGGCGAGCAACAGTACTTTTGGACTTCTCGAGCTCGGTAGCAATTTCACTGATAGACAACGGTGTATCTAGGTCTGTTAGATCCGCGAGTAGCGTTGTCTCAGCATTGGAAATATTCCCCCGAAGGTTCAATTGAGGGATCCGACGCACACTACTGTCAATATCACCGACTTGGAGTATGGTATCAATATAGTTCTCGTTGGAGAACGTGGCAACCGTTAGTGGAAGTAGGATCTCTCGCGCACCACCACCGAGGACGACTATCGTTTCACCTTCCGCCGCTTGTATAAGGTTTGTACAGAGAAGCGTCGTTTCTACAAAATCTGTATATGGAAGTTGCTCGGACTCCAACTCGAGGTCTGAGACCACCTGTGTCAACACATCTGCCACTTCTTCGAATGCGTCCTCGCTTTGATCGGAACTTTTCGCGGGTTGGAGGAGTACAACCCGATCCGACTCGTCTAAACCTTCGCTTAATACCGGTCGAACGACACGTCGACTGTCAAATCCTAGTGGCGCGAGGTACGTTCTCATACCTGTAATATTCTGTCGAGCCCCTGTTACTGTTCCGAAATAGTGCAACAGTAGTCATCAGATTAGGTTGAAAACGGAGTCCAAAATGCGTCTCACTCAGCAGTTCCTCGGACGGACCTCTTCACTGTCCCAGATTAATGCAATCGATGGAGAACTGTTTCATCGACGATAATTATTTGATGTCTGGCTAGCAACTGGTGGTCGTTCGCACACCATGTGCCGGTTCATGGTTACCACCGGTACAAAGAGATACATCTCTATAATTATAATCTATCCGACATATTTATGCTATCGGGGGTATGACTGGTTCACGGAAGCATATATCACGAGCAGGTCGGAGAAGGCCTGCATCCCGTAGCTACGGCTATGGGTAATTGATGCGAAGGAAAGGCGTCACCCCATCCCACACAGACGCCGCAAAAAACCCAAGCACCCCAGGTGAATGATGGACCCACCCGACTCAGAGACGCCAGCACTAGCGGACTTCATCGGAACACGAGATTCATTTCTCGTCATCCGAGACCCACAACTCGCAAAGACTGGTTCCCAGGCCCGCGCACAACTCAGGTCACTGCCGTTCCTCGCGCAGTTTGGCCTCCGGCATATCGCCCATCCCAGCATCTACGACAACGGACTACGACTCGTTGAATACGACCTCGTAGCGAACGAAACGCTACGAAAGAACGGTGTCGATGATGTCGAATTCCCGCTGGTTCACTACGTCAGTCAGGAAATGCTGACTGGTGAACTCCAGGATGAGGACAGTACCTTCGATGAGCAGGATGTCGTTCGGCGGCTACTTCGAGCGCGGCCAACCGATACGACGTACGTACTGGTCACCGATACGAGCACCCCGAAGATGCCACGACTCACGAAGAAACCCGGTAAGTCGTTCATCGACGAATTCGAGTGCTCGGTCGCGGATTACAAGGGGCTGCTGAAACGGTACCTCCAATACAACCTTGACTCCGCCCTCCCCTTGTCAACGACACAGAACCTGTACTTCCACCAAGTGTCAGCGCACCACAAGCGCGCCGGTATTGAAGCTGGTTCCATCCCAGATCTGTTCGATTACACGCGCATTCCCGCAGACAGTCCTGCATGGGATCCCCTCTACTACCTCATCCGCGAGGACGTTGACCAAGTCCTCGAGGATTACTCGGAACGTATTCGCGAAGCACTTCGGTCTTGGACCGAGCGCGGGCCGACTCAGAAGGTCGCCAACAGCATGCTCGACATGATCGAGCGGGTGGATTTCGAGGAGGACCGGCTCGATAACTACCGCTACCGTCATCAAAAGGACACATGAGTACGACGTACACACCGGCGAGTCACAAGCCGGAAAAATTACTCACCGGGTTCATCTCGGTGCGAGCACCGGAACTCAAACACATCTGGGCTTCACTTCAGGGAACGACGAGCGCCTCAGAAGTCGCGAGTAAGTTCGGTCGCCCGTCCGGCAGCGGGCTCAAAACGAACCACGTCGAAGACTCACTGCGCTTCCTGAACGCTGTCGACCTTGTGGAGAGCCCGACAGGAGATGTACTCGACACCGTTGAGCGAATCAATGATCGCCACTTCGAGGGATTGCCTTTCGAGGCGCGCTTGCTGTATCACTGCAACCAGCAGGGCAGTCGTCAGAGTCATTTCGCAGATATCCACCGAGCGCTCTTGAGCGAGGGAAGTAGGACAGTGAACGCTGGCCGGGACAATATCCGGACGATCCTGAAGCGGGAGACTGACTACGACTTCTCTTGGACAGACGAAAAAATCGATATGTGGGTGACGCTGACTGAGCAGCTGGGCCTCATCACTGAGACCGAGGACGGCCTCGTTTTGAGCCCCTGCCGTGCGTTGATGTACGACGCCCTTGCGCTCGCTCCGACCACCTCGAGTGAGGACCCCGACTACGACGACCTCACTGTCGACGATGGCGAGGTTCAGCAGATGCTCAACTGGGTTAACGACAACCTGTTCACCATCTACGAGGCCAGGACGGGAACCCCTAAGATCCACCCCGCTATCGCCGACGTACTTCGGAACATGGCCGAAGATGGCGTCGTCGACCTTTCAGCACCTGGAGATTCACAGAATGAAGTGAAGCTCCCACCTGAAGACCTCAACGATGACGCCCGCGGCAATCGGCAGGACGTGACGTACGTGTCGGTTCACTCCAAACCGAACGAGACGGCTTACCAGTACCCCCTCGACCAGTTCCTCACCCACTAATGAGTCAACAGACTCCGAAATCGACGGCAGGCAACGAGATGCCCAGCTATTGGGACGACCAGCAAGTCGACCACTTCATCACGTCTGAAGCGCACACGAAAAAGAAGACGCCAGAACAGTTCAAGGAGACACACGTCGACATCGACCGGATTTACGCGGAAAACCTGACGCCGCTCGGTGTCTCCGGTGAATTCGTCACCCAGGAAGACGTACTCAACGCCATTACGGCGTCGAGCCTCGACGACCCCAATCGTATCTTCATCCTCCGAGGCGAACCTGGATCTGGCAAGTCGCAGCTCTGTGAGTGGACAAAGTACCAGATCAACGGGTACGGAGAGGACGACGAGGGGATCGAGGACCGAGTGGCGCTCCACGTGTCACGAAGCCAGACCCGCATGGACCAGATTC
This sequence comes from Haloparvum sedimenti, assembly GCF_001462205.1. Lineage (GTDB taxonomy): Archaea > Halobacteriota > Halobacteria > Halobacteriales > Haloferacaceae > Haloparvum > Haloparvum sedimenti. Next base: position 6,838 of record NZ_LKIR01000001.1, on the reverse strand, counting down.
TCGACATCCTGACTGAACCCTTGGATGTCGACACCGATGTCCGCAACATCGACGACTTGGACCCCGACGATGCGGCCGCTGCAATCGTCGAGTACCTTCGCGGTATCTGGTCAACAGAACATCTCAGTGACGAAGAAATTCGTGAGCTGACGGAAGCTCGGGGAGACAAGAGTGACCTTCGCGAAATCTTCGCGAAGAACATCCGGGAGTACCAAGAGGCTCTCGAATCACGCGACGAGAACCCAGATTTCAACCTTCTGACCCGGACGGATTACCGAGACCTTCGGTTACAGTTGAGCTTCGGCAACAAGCTCACCGAGAACAAGGACGTGTTCTACTCGGTCCTCAAGAACGAAGCCCACGAGTACCTTTCCCGGAACCTCGTCGGGGACTTCAAAGAGCTGCTCCAAGAATACTCGCAGCGGTATCAGGACCAGGGCATTCGACCGACACTCATCTGCGAGGATCTCACGACCTTCAGCGTACTGAAAGAGCAACTCCTGGACCACATCTTTGAGCTCGGGAGTAGCAGCTTCGACATCGTTCTCGGCTGGACGATCGGCTGGGAACAGGACAACATCAACGACGCGCTCGCCCGAGCGGACGCTGCGACGTACATGAAGGGGCGCTCGGAGGGGTATCTGACGATGACCGACGAGAACGGTGAGGCATACTTCCTTGACGACGACGCGTCCGTCGCACTCGCCCGGTCATACCTCAATGCGATCAAGCGGAACTCCGACGTTGAGGGTGCCCCCGAAGAAGTCGAGAAAGCGTTCGACGACATTTACCCGTTCAACGAGCGCTTCATCCACGTTGCATACAGGCAACTGAACGACGAGGGGAGTAACCGGAAGACGCCGCGGCTCTTACTCCTGCGGGTTGTCAAACACTGTCTGAAGTCGAGTTTGCCGCCTTACGAGGCGATGAAGTCGAACTCGTTCGTCGACACACCGACCTTCGAGATCGACATGAAGTACGACCAGATATACCAGGACGTCAGCCGGTGGTACGGCGTCCCGGTCGACGAAGGAATCGGTGTCAAGGTCGGTATTCTCGAGACCTTCGACATCGACCTCCCCGACAGCGACAAAGCACCGGTCAAGGGTGAGTACGTGGTGTTCGAACGGGGAAGGGGTAGTGCCGTCATCGAGAAAATCAAGAATCCGCCGACACCGGAACACGACGTTGACGAAGACGAGGAAACCGACGAGAGCGGCGAAGAAGACGACGAAGAGGCCGGGGAATCAGAAAAGGGCGAAACTGAGGATGAGGAGGAAGAAGTCGAAGTCATCGACGAACCGGAACTCACGGAGGAAGAGCGCGAGCGCCAGCAGCAGTTCCAAGAGTTCCAGGACTGGGTAACGAGCGGGGAGGAATACCCGAGTTCAGATACGCTTCACGACGGTGCCGTCGCGACACTCGAACGCTGGCACGAACCCACGCGCCTCAGCAATCCCAACGCGTCGACGCGTTCCGCCGGAGGGATCTACTACGCACGCGGCGACAGCATCCCCGTCTCCATTCAGGGTGACCAACAGCGCCAGGCCAGTATTGACATCGAAATCGAGTGGGGACCCGAACACGCTGACCTCTATACCAGTATGCTCGAGTATGGGCTCTTCGATGTGTTCGATCCCCAGACGACGGATTTCGACCAACTTCGCGCGTGGGCTGATACGAACGTCGCTCAGTTCAAACACGAGATGCGCGAGGAGATCGAGAACTGTCTTCCGTCGGAACTCGACATCGAGAAGACGCTGGTGCTTGCCCAGTGCTTCCTGATCAACTCGGCACGTGGCGTCGAGTTCGAAGACGGGGGGATTCAACCTGACCTCGTTTTTGAGGAGTACGACAGTAATCAGCCGTACGGGAAACCAGTTTCCGAGCACTTTGATAGAGATAGTGCGTTTGGACAGGCGTTCAGCGACCTGACAATGTCGTCCAGCGACATCAGCGACCTGATCGAGGGGATCTTCCTCCTCAAAAAGAACGTCGTGGACTACGAGCGTCTTTCTGAAGCACGGCGTGAAATTTCGAATGACCCGCAAGCGCATGTCGACGCAGCGCTCATGATCGACACTGCTGACCTCGCGGACGCGTACAAGGTTGGCACGACACGTAACAAGGCGAACACGAAGCTGTCGAGCCTGCTCGATCGGATTTCCGACTACGCTGCCGAACTCGATCGCCTCACCGTCGAGGAGGACGCATCCCACATTCAGGAAGCACTCGAACCGGTGGAGCGCTGGTACGATAGCAGCCATACCGTCGACGACCTGGCCGAGTGGTTCGAGACCCTGTATGAATGCGCTGGAGCGGTGGACGTACCGATTAAACCGAGTTACGAAAACGCCTACGAGACGCTAACAGAATCGCCTGAGGAAGTGAAGCTATCGGCGTTCATCGCCGACGTCGAGCAATTCCAGAATATGGAGGACACAACGGGTATGACGCTCATTGCCCGACTTCATGACTTCGCCCGTAGTCAGCACGAACAGGACGCTTGGGACATTTACGAGGCGTTCGACTCGCTCATCGATGACCTCCAGGAAAAAGACCATGCGACCGGTGCGGATCTTGAACACCGTATCAAACAGCTCAGCGAGTACAGCGACTACGAGCAGAAGCGCCAGAAAATCATCTCCGTGACGGAGGACCTGTGAGATGTCCGGGACACAATCACTACCCACCGCTGTCGACGCACTCGAGGACAAGGCTCGAAAGCACAAGCAAGCACAGAACACCCAGTATCACGTGTCGATTGCTCGCCATAATATCAGCGAGATTAATAGTGAACTCGACGACCTCGAAGAAGCGCTTCGAGACCTACGGTACTACAAGACGGTTCTCGAGGATGCGTTCGGTGGTTCAGCACCGACGATGCTCGGTAGTGCCGTCCAGACGGCCGAGAACGTGGTCGACGTTACCCAGGACGATCTGCTGGGGAACGTCAAGAGCAGTGAGATGTCGGACGACGAGATCTCTCTCGACGAGGATGAGACTGAACCGAAAGTCGAACTCACGTCCGAAGTTGAGACTCACCTCAGTCAGATTCGCTCCGCAAAGGAGCAGGTCGAAAACGTCAGCGAGACTATTCAGAGTAAACTGAAGAGTAAGCGAGACACTTGGAGTACGCGAGTCAGCGCCGCTGAAGAACTTCAAAAAATCCTCGGCGGCCAGAATTCGGACTTCTCGCGTACGCTCAATCACATGCACCGCCTCCTAACCCGGGATCTGATGGATTCCAGCGGGAGCGCCTCCAAGTTCGTGTCCGAGTGGGAGAACGCTACGGACAGTTGGGAGAAACACCAATCGCTCCAGAGCTTCGACGACTTCAAAGAGAAACACGACCTGTCGGATTCGACTATCGAGGACGTGAAGACACTCAGCAAGTCCCAGCAGCTCACGCTGGCCGACGTCTCCATAGAGACCCTCGAGGAGATGAAGCGCGTCGACGAACTTGAGTCGGCCGTAGAACTCAGCCTCTGACAATGAAGGACCCCGCTGCCCGCGCGGAACAGATGCAAGGGGCCTACCGCGACTACTTCATCGGTCGAGGGGGACGCGCCGCTCGCAGCGTAGCGCATCGATTAGCCGACGGTGAGAGCGACGTCACAGGAATGCGTGGGCCGTTCCTGCAAGCTCTCGACATCCCAAACTGGAGCGACCGCTCGTGGGATACTTTCGCCAGGTCGGCCCACCTCGAACCCCACATCAGACGAGCGTTCTCGGAGATCGGGTTCGAGAGGCTCTACGACTTTCAGGAGCGGAGTATCGAGTCGATACTCGACGGTGACGACACGGTGATAACTGCCGCGACGGGGCGGGGGAAGACTGAGGCCTGGCTCATTCCGATTCTCAATCGGATCCTGGAAGCGAAACGCCACGAAGAGGACGTAGGAGACGACACGAGCGTCAAGGCAACGCTCATCTATCCGACCAAGGCGCTTGCCCAGGACCAGTTGAAACGCCTCCTCCAGTACCTCTACCTCATCAATAAGCAGCTCAAGTCGTCTCAGCGCATCTCAGTCGGTATCTACGACGGGGATACGCCCCGCGACGTGAGCGAGTCGGGTGCGGAAGGGTACCTCAATTCCACGTTCAAGCACTTCGAGTGTCCAGGGTACAATCCCGATCTTGACAAGTGTCAGGACTGCGGTGGTGGTGTCCGCGTCAGAAACACCGGTGCCCGGTTCAAGCTCATTCCGGAGAAAGCTCAATGTGAGGACGACGAACCGAACGACGTACCGCTGGACTTCCTCCGACTGACCCGGTACGACATCCTGGAAAACGGCGTAGACATCCTCCTTACGAACCCCGACACCATCAACTACCGGCTCATCAATGCCAACGCAGAGGACGAGCACCAGCGGTTCATTTACGAACCCGAGTTCCTCGTTTTCGATGAAGTTCATACGTACGACGGGCTGTTCGGAAGTTACACGTCGACGTTGATGAAGCGCGTACAGGCGCTGCGAGAGAACCGAGACGTCGACGACTTGCAACTCATCGCGAGCAGCGCGACCGTCGAGAACGATGTCGAACTCTTCCAGAAAGTCAGCGGCGCCGTGGACGTCACACAGGTGAGCGAGTCGCCGCGTGAGCTCGACGTGACGCTGCCATCGTCCGTCCCGGAAGAGCTTACGTCGCACAGTCTGTCCGTCGACCGCATTCTGCGTGCGACGGGAATACCGGACGACGCTGTTCCGGGGCTGGACACGTTCGATTACACGCTCGAGGAGGCATCGAGCTACGACCGGGACCGCCGGGAGACACTGGTCGCCGATGCCTTATTCGACCATTTGACCGGCGCTCACGACGATCCCGGCGTGCAAGTTGTACAGTACGTCCACCAACTGCTCTACGACGATCCGCTGACACGCTCGGAACTGCACGACCAGTTGGCCGAGACCTTCGACCTCGATGAGACAGGTGTCGATACGCTGGTGGAGAACGTCCGCACACTCGGGGAGTTCTCCGGAATCTTGGAAAACCGCAGTCACATGTTCTCCTGGCCGATCGACGGGTTCTACACGTGTGTAGCGTGCGAAGCCGTCTATCGCTCGCCACAGGATACCTGTCGGGAATGTGGATTCGAGTTCGTCACTCGTTCCACATACTGTCGACACTGTAGCGACGAACATCTCGTTGCCTGGTACTGTCCCGAGTGCGATCAGTTGGAACCGTACACGCCCACCGAACACGGATCAGTCGGGCAGGACGAGGACCACGTCTGTACCCGATGTGAGGGCGCTCGAGACGACCCCGTGCAGATGGTTCGTGCCACGTTCCAGCCATTCTTGGAGTGCCAGGAGTGCACCCATCGGGCAGAACGGACCACCATCGACCAGTGTTCCGACTGCGGATCCCGTACTGTCCGGACAGACCCCGAGACGGCGACCTGCATCAATCCACAGTGTGGCAGCACCCAAACAGTCGAATTCGCCTGTGAGCAATGTGAAGGCTCTGTGTTCGAAGTCGCTAGCGTCGAAGGACGATTCGATTGCACTGAATGCGGCGCTACGTACGGACGTCCTGAAGATGCCCCAGAACGTTGCCGAGAGTGTAATTCCCCACTCGAAACGACTCGGCACCTACCGTGGGTCTGTACGAACGACAACTGTGATCGGATTCACTTCCGAGATACCCCCGACCAGTGTCAGTGTGGGTCGTCGTCGTTCGTGAAGCGAGGGTTATTCGAGATCCAGTACGACCAGCACTGCCGGTCGTGTGACACCGCGTTCGTCGGGGAAGGATGTGGTTGTGACGATCCCGACATCCACGAGAGAACGGGCTCTCATCAGGCCTACAAAACGCTCGACGCACACAGTAGAGTGCACTCGATGAGTTCTCAGGGCTCGGCTGTTCCGTGTCCACACTCATACGCTCGCTACGAAATCGGAAGTCGGTTCGACGAGCTGATGCGCAGCCCGAACAACCTGGCGGCGACGACATCACAGTACCTGATGCGTGCGGTCGCTGACGACGAGGGACAACAAGCTGCCAAACTCCTCTCGTTCGCTGACTCCCACCGCGACATGAAGGAGCTCAGCAGGGACTTCTCCGAGCCCGAGACCGAGACGCTACTGGACCAACTGCTCGTCCGTGGCGCAGTGAACGACGATTCGTCCTCGTGGGTATCATTCGACGATGTCCTCGAGTACGCCGACGAGTCCATCGATAGCCTCAACGAGTCGCTGGAACCGCCACGAGTGGCGAGGAACGTCGAATTCGACCTGAAATCGCGTCTCAAGGACCAACCTCGTAAGCGGTGGGACGACGATGATGCACTGTACGACCGGCTCACGCGGCGTGCACTACCGCACACTTACAGTCAGCGTCTCGGGGAACGTGACGACCCCCTCTCGGAAGTCGGTCTACTCGACGTACGGTTCGCCCCCGGGCTGGATGCCCTTTCTGGTGACGAACGGGCAATTGTCCGCGAACTCGTTGACGAGGGGAACGATTACCGTGTGGCGAACTTCGAAAGTCCCAGCCCGAGTAGAGAAGCCACCGAGGTGGTTGCCGATCTCGTCGAACGGGGTATTCTCACGTACGGCCACTCCGACGAGTACGTCTTGTTCGACCCGTCTGCGCTCGAAGTCACCGTTGCTGGTGGTGGGGACAGCATCGCTTTCGATCCCGAAACAGAGCGGTACTACACGACACTCGAGCACCAATTCGGCCTCGACAGTCAATCGGCAGTTCAGTCGAACGCAACCTTGTCGGAACTCGCTTCCGTGTCGCATCCGCGCTTCACACAGCGTGCTCACCGGGTAGAATACTCACAGACCCGTATTTTGGTTTCAGAGGAGTATCTTGGAACGACAGAGAA